>JABENI010000011.1 GCA_013332095.1 Candidatus Bathyoplasma sp. NZ | reverse complement strand
TAATATTACTTCAAGTGAAGAGTAAATAGTAGTGTTAATAAAAATAAAGTAAGAGCATCTGAAATTGTTTACAAAATAATAAATAAAGATGTAGTAAAAACAGTAACCAAAAAAGTAAAAGATGTAGGAAAATCATGAATCAAATTAAATGGTGTATACGATGAATTAGGAATATAATTTGATTATTTTAAAACTGGTGCGGTAGTAATTTCAGGAATTTATTAGTAACTGAATATATTAGTATACTGTTAACGGACAGAAAAAGTCCGTTAACTTTTTTATGCTTATACATTATATTCAAAAAAATGATTTTATCAGTAGACTAAAGGATGCAAAAATAAATTTTAGAGCAAAAAAAATTAATGACTGTAATAGTATATAAATTTTGAAGAATCACAAAAAACAATTGCTAAAGGAGTAGCATGGCCCATTATATTGCATATCTTTGGATTAAAAAACATTATGAAAAGTATTGTGAATTTCTTAATAATATAAGAAAAGCAAGTAATCTTTTCAATGGATTACAATTTTTTTAAAATCTCCAAAAATTGAGTTATTAGAAGATGAAAATAAAATTGGAAAATGTTCTTTTAAAAAAGAGGGATATTAGAAGAGATAATCAATCAAAAGAAATAATTACAAAATTATCTTCAGTTACTAGAGATTAAAAATGAACATATAATGAAACACCCAATTGACAACTGAAAAATATGGATATCAATGCTTTCACTAACTAACAACTATCAGTAAATTTATCAAGAACTTAGCCATACAGAATTTGCGTAAAAAATATAGCAGGAAATGAATCAGAAATGAAACAGCAAGAAATAATATTAGATAGTGGACAAGCATTAAAATATTATATAGAAACAGAAGACACAGAAGTTATATTTTCACAAACATATTATTTAAATATAGATGCAAAGTATATTGATACCGACATCAGGAAGTGTGATAATTGGTAATACCAAGATTAATGGCTTAACTGAAAAAGAAATGTGTCGTATTAGATTAGAAAAACTTGGATACATCTATCAAAGTTTTAATTTGTTACCGTTCTTGACTGTTGAGGAAAATATTTTTCTTCCCCTAAGATTTAGAAAAGAAAATTTAAACTTATATTTGGACAGGTATAATGAATTACTAACTGAACTTGGTATTAGTAATAAAAAACAATCGTATATTAATGAGTTATCAGGTGGAAAACAACAAAGAGTAGCAAGTGCTAGATGTTTATTATCTTCACCAAACGTTATTTTAGCAGATGAACCAACGGGAAATTTAGATTCCGAAAACTCCAACAATTTCATGAAACTATTGACAGAGTTATGTAAAACTCAGGGTGTAACGGTAGTTATGGTGACACATGAAAATGAATTACTGAGATACGCTGATTCGGTAATTAAAATAAAAGATGGAAAAATTCAAGATTAAAATTGTGTTTATTAATACTTAAATATTTTTTAAATTATTTTGATCAACAATTATTTAGCGAGTATTCGTGGACTGCAAATTGCTTTACAAATAACACAACTACTAAAAGGTAAAGAAGGATATACTAATCAACTTTATCTGAATAATTATAAAAGGCTCTTATAAATTTTTATTTATAAGAACTTTTTTTATTCAACAGTATCATAAATTATCTCTTTATAATATCGGAACTGTCTTAGTGTTATATTTTAATAATAAGAATAGGATATTTACAATAATAGAAGGAAATAAAGTAACTAACCTAGCAGTTGATTTATGGCAAATAAGTATTCCAATTAAAGAGAAGAAGATATACAATCTAGCAGAACACTGAAGAGAGTTCTCTTGTTTCAAAGTACGAAATAATTGCAAATAAATTTCGAAAAAATACTTAATTGATTCAAAAAGGTTATTAGAAATTTAGAAATAGTTCGATAAAAATTGATATATTTTGTTGAATATTTTCTAAACTATCATTGTTTTTTAAAATAGCCTATAATGACAGTGTGCTATGATTAAATTACTTTTTTATAGGAATTGATTGAAGTAACTAATAAATGATTGTTTGCAATAGTCTCACAATTATTGTACCGTAGGGTTTCAATCCTAACTGATTATTAAATCGTTTTTTAAACATAATTTTATTATTGCTGTTAGGATTTATGATAATTTATCACTTAATTTAATGGATAATTTTTTTGAAATTTTTGTTCGATTTTTTGAATTTGAATATAATAATCAGGATACAAGTTTTAATAGTTATTAATATCTTTAAATATATAACTAATTATTTATATTGTTTCAAAATTATTTGGCATTTTTTAAAATATAATATATAATGTGCGGTATGGAATTAATGGTATCATGCTTATTGATATTACGTTGATGATAATTATATTTATTAGGATTTTAAAAAAAATAAGTTACAGAGGTGAAAAAAGTGTTTCAATACATAAAAAGTAATATTTTAAAAAACAAATTAAGGTTATTTCTAATGCTATTAATACTTATAGGATGCACTGCAATTATTAGTTTATCAATGCATGTTTCGTTTAACCTATATCCACCGTTTGAATCTCAAGACGTAATACCAGAAAAAGACCGAAAGGGATTAATCATTGTAACAGTGATGTTCATGATTATAATACTTATATATACAATTGTGAATAATACGTATGCTGTAATGTTTCAAAGCAGGATGAACGAATTTAAGTTACTCCATAAACTTGGTATAAACAAATCTTCTATTAAGTCAATATTATTTTATGAGGTGGCAATTATGGGGATAACTTCATCTATACTAGGTTTCTTTATCGGAATATTTATTTCGATGTGGCTCTTTAAATATGACTTTCCTTCAGCAAAAATTTGTTATCAAATTATTGTTTGGATTATATTGGTGATGCTACCTTTCTATTTATCTATAGTTAGCAGTAATTTTAGAAACATTAATTCAAATCTTTATAATTCAAAAAAAAGTTTTGTAAAGACAACGTATATAACTAAAAGGCAAATTCAAAAAATTAATCGAAAATTGCTTATTGGATTAATTATTGGCATAGTGGCTTTGTTGTTGCCAGTCGTATCAACATCAAATGTAAACATCTTCAGCAGTATTTTGTTTATTGTAGGCTTTGTATTTGGCTTTGATGGCATACTCTATTATGTACTTAAATTTTTTCAATTGTTATCAAAAAAGTTGAATATTAATTTTATGTATCTAGCTTCAAGCCAAAACTTGTATTCATTTAAGAAAATAAAATTTATCGTGTTCTCATTTATTATAGCAGCCACGTTAATAGTTGGTTTCTTTGGAACATGGAATTCAATAAGAGTTAGTACAGATTATGCTGTTGACAATAATATTTCTTATAGCCATATAGCGATATCTGAAAATCCAATCGGACTCAATAAAGATGATTTTTCTGAGTATATGTCTAGTGAATATCCAAATAGTCAGACTGCGACAGCACTAATATTACCAACAGTGTACGCTTTAAAAAGAATCGAGATAGTAGGAATTGATCGTTCATATTTAGAGATGGAGACACTATTTTTAGATGAAAATTCACAATTTGATGACATTTTTAAAGGTGAAGAAATGAACGGTCTATTTCACCATGATTATTTTAATGATTATTTCATGAATATCAGAAATACTATCAATTATACTGTATTAGAAACGGAAATTGAAATCCAAATAAGCGGTGAATACGGTGGTTTGAGAGAGTCACGTCAAATTTTTGTATCGCAAGATAAATTGAGTAACCTTATGTTTGGTACAGTGGGAAAATATAATTCAATATATTTTGCTTCTAGTTCAGAAGAAGATGTAAAGAACGTGATGGAATTTTTAGAATTAAAAACAGATGAATACGAAATTATTAATGTTTCTGATATCAAAGAGCAATATAGAAGTACAGCAGCCCAAGGTATTAAAAGGTTTGAAATATTATTATATTCAAATTTAATACTTATGTTATCTTTCATTGCCGGTAGCAATGGACTTCTCTTATCTCTGCAAAACCGAAAAAAAGAATACGCAATGTTGAGGATATTAGGAGTACGCAAGTACGTACTGGTAACCTCCATGATTATGGAAGCAACCACAGTTATGATTCTAGGTTCAGTATTTGGGTGGTTTTGTGGAGTAAGATTTGCAAAAGGATATTTAATGTATCTGGAAAAAAGTTTGCCTTTAAATTACTACTCACCAACTGGAAAATTGATGATTGCTATTTTAGGATGCGCTTTACTATTATTGATTTCAGTTGTTGTGATTGATAGTAAAAATATAAAGAATAAAAGTTTTGAATATATGTACAAGGAGGGGGAGTAAGAATGTCAATTATAAAGTTAAATAATATTACCCATATTTATAATAACAACGATGTAGTCAGCGAAAAGGCGTTAAATAATATCAATTTAGAATTGGAAAAAGGTAAAATATATATGATTTCAGGTCCGTCAGGCTCTGGGAAATCAACTTTGCTTAATATTGTTGGTGGTATATTGATACCCACATCAGGAAGTGTGGTAATTGGCGAGACTGAGATTAAGGACTTAACTGAAAAGGAAATGTGTCGTATTAGATTAGAAAAACTTGGATATATCTATCAAAGTTTTAATTTGCTACCGTTCTTGACTGTTGAGGAAAATATTTTTCTTCCCCTAAGGTTTAGAAAAGAAAATTTAAACTTATATTTGGACAGGTACAATGAATTACTAACTGAACTTGGTATTAGTAATAAAAAACAATCGTATATTAATGAATTGTCAGGTGGAGAACAACAAAGAGTAGCAATTGCTAGATGTTTATTATCTTCACCAAACGTTATTTTAGCAGATGAACCAACTGGGAATTTAGATTCGGAAAACTCCAATAATTTTATGAAATTATTGACAGAGTTATGTAAAACTCAGGGCGTAACTGTCGTTATGGTGACACACGAAAATGAATTACTGAGATATGCTGATTCGGTAATTAAAATAAAAGATGGAAAAATTCAAGATTAAAATTGTGTTTATTAATACTTAAATATTTTTTAAATTATTTTGATCAACAATTATTTATTAAAAATGATTTAGCGGGTATTCGTGGACAACGAATTGCTTCACCAGTAACATACTACTAAGAGGTAAAGAAGGATATACTAGTCAACTTTATCTGAATATTAAAAAGCCCTTATAAATCTTTATTTATAAGAGTTTTTTGGTTCAACAATATCTTAAATTATTGCTTGGTAATAGTAGTAGTTTAAAAAAAGAATTATATATAACGGGCAAATTGTTATGTATTATATTATTTGACAGTTCTTTGAATAACATATGTTTATAAAATTTAATATTTATAAATATTTTTTAAAAAACTGTTTAGTATTCACTTTAGCTATCTCTTCCTATTTAGTTTAGTTTTTACAACATGATAAACGCAAGGTAAAGCCATGATTAGCATTCCTATTAGAAATGAAATTATGACCTGAAAAAGACTAAGATTATTTTCAAAAGTAAAGATAACTACTGTAATAATCGATAAAGGCATATAACCAAATAACGCACTTATTAGTCCTGGCATATATTTTTTTAATTTTATTGAAGGAACTACATGAAATATAGTGTTTATCATTATGAGAAAAACAATTGATAAAGAAAAAATTTCGTGTTTTTCATGAACTATATTAGCGATAATTACAAGTATAATAAAAACACTATTTACAAGTATAAAATCAAATTTTTTGATTGAGTTGATATTTAAATTAAGCACATTTTTGTTTTCATTAACAAAATTAATCCAATCAAAAAAATATTCTTCAATAACATGAATAATTGATACAATGAGAACTAAAATAAAATATATTTGCATTTTTACCGCTCCTTTAATAAAAGTATGAAAAATCAATTTTAGGATGTTGAACATTAGTACTTTACATCAATGTATCACATTTACACTATATAGTAAATAGCAAATTCCAGGTATGGGAGCTTGATGTGGAAGCTATTAACAACAAGGAAAATAAATACAGCAATATTAGGTTAAGAATTAGGATTATAAGAGATTTCAATATTTTATAACAAATTGGAGGAAAAAATGGGATCAATAAAACGTTTTTTTGAAAAGTTAAGATACAACTCACAGTTTAAAGAACTAGAAAGACTACTAAAAATTAGAAGATATTCTATGGCAATGTTATTTTGTTTTATACTAATGTATTTATCTGTAATGATAATGCAGATTGTAGAGAGTATGGGGGATTGTTTTGATATAAAATATTAATATAATATAAGACGAAAAGTACATTTGACATAATATGTATAGCATACTATACTAATAACATAAAGTATATTGTCTGATAGAGTGGAAGTTCAAAATAATACATAGAAAGGTGTTAACAATATGAAGAAAAAAGGGCTTATAAAGGTTTTCAATGAAAAGAAATTCAAAACTGTAAGCTATAAAAATGAAGATCGTTGTATTATATTTAGAACAAATTGTAAAAGTAATAAATATAATGAATTTACTAAAACAGGAAAAATTAAGTTAAAACACAATAATAAATATGATGTGACATTAATAGAAGATAAAGAATCTGTTGATAAAATTTTTTATGAATTTAAAAAAGAAAAGATAGTTCCATTTTTTATTTCTAGAAAAGATAAAATAGTAGTAAAATTTTATATATAAGTAGAAATAGGAGTATTGTGAAAAAAATAAACTAATAAATATTCCTAATATACTGTGATGTCTTTTATTTAAGAAAAGTCAACAATGATGAGATACATAATATATTTTAATAGGGAAAGTTTAGCAATATGTTGGAATTTATACTGCCCTTATATCCGTGTATTTATAAAGTTTTTAATAGTTAGTTTAGAGAACGAATTAGAAGAAAGGGAGTAAGATATGGAACTACTAAAAAATAAGTTTTTTCAAAAGGAATTCATATATAAATTAGCTGATGGAATTTCATTAAGAACTGATGAATTTGATAGTGAATTATTTTTAAAAAAACTTACAAATAAAACATATACAAATTTGGAACTTAAAGAAAAGTTAAGAGTATGTGCAGTAACTATTGGTGAATGTTTAAGGCTTGATTATTTTGATTCTATTGATGTGCTTATGGATGTAGTTACTGATATAGATAATGGATTTAATACTCTTGTTTTTCCTGAATTTATAGATGTTTACGGCAGAGAATATTTTGATAAATCTCTTGAAGCATTAGAGTATTTTACTGTATTTGGTAGTAGTGAATTTGCTATAAGGAGTTTTGCTAATAAAGATATTGACAAGGTCCTAATTTTTATGAAACGATTAGCCAAAAGTGATAACGAGCATAAAAGAAGGTTTGCATCAGAAGGATGTAGACCTAAACTTCCGTGGGCAAAAAGCGTAAAAAATCTAAATGATGAAATATATGTAGTCAAAGTTCTTGAAATATTGGACATACTAAAGGAAGACACATCAAAGTATGTTAGAAAAAGTGTAGCCAACAATATAAATGACATTTCAAAACTCTATCCAAAGATTGTTCTAAAAATAGCTACAAACTGGATTAATAAGAATGAAAAAACAGATTGGATACTAAAGCATGGACTAAGAACACTACTAAAAGAGGGAAACAAAGATGCACTTAGATTATGGGGGTTTGATAATTCTAAGGGAGTAGAAATTCTAGATTTTCATATAGAAAATGATGATGTGTATATTGGTGACACGACTTATGTTTTTGTCACTTTTAATGTTAAAGAAAAAAAGAAAATACGTGGAGATTTTAGGGTGCATTACTTAAAAAACAATGGTAGTCATTCTACAAAGACATTTTCGTTTTTTAAAAAAACATTTACTTCTGGAACGCATGCAATTAAGAAAAAAATCAGTTTTAAAGAAATGTCAACTCGTAAGCATTATGTTGGAATGCACAAGATTGATATGGTGATTAATGGTGATGCTAAAAAACAGATAGAATTTAATTTGTATTCAAAATAATGGATAGCGTGTTTTTTTTGGTCTTTACTTGACACTGGCGAATGAAATGTACAGTTCCGATATTAGTAAGAAGATCAAAAGTGGTATACATGTTAGAGTGCTACAAGACAAGTATGTGACTAATTTACCACCTTATGGATAGTTTTGTTTTGAATAAATATACGATGTCAAGTGAGGATAAAAGTATTATTATGCTTGGGCTTGACATATTAAAAGCAACAGAGTACACAGATATTGATTATATATTAAACAAACTAAAATCATTTTTTGGCGACAAGAAAATAGAATATATAAATATTGATTTCTCTAGTTTTAATAGCGATTATGAGAAAGATTTTTTTGAAAAGATAAAAACAGCTATAAGAAGTAATAGTGCATTAAAAATCGAGTATAAATCTTACGAAGGCAAATCTAAGATAAGGCAAATAGTTCCACTGAAATAAGTCTTTAAAAAACAAAAATGGTACTTAATTGCTTTTTGCAATATGAGAGAAGATTTAAAAACATTTAGAATTTTAAGGATAATTAAGATAATTATTACAGATGAAATATTTAATAGAGATGACTATAATATTAGTTATTATAGTTTAAAATTTGATAAAAATAACAACAACAAGACTATATTAAAGTAGAACTCACACTAAATATGAGTGAATAATATAGAATTTATGAGGATTTTAGAGATACTTATAAAATTGATAAAAATAATAAAATTATAGTTATTTTTGATACTATTGATGATAAGCATTTGTATAAATATATTTTAGTTATGAAGATTCTATTGTGAATATAAAACCTAGATATATAACGGAAAAATTAAAAGAAAAAGTAAAGAAAATTTTAGAAATATGACAGCTGTTGTCATATCAAGTATTATATAATGTTTATAAAAAAAAGAAGAAATGTTAAAAAATGATGAATTTATGTCAAAGTTGTGCTATTCTTTTAACAGATGATAGTTTGAAAGGTCCAGAAAAAGATGGTAAACTAAGTGAAAAATATTGTAAGCATTTTTATATATAATATGCTAATAGTTTAACAGATTATTTGGCATATAGCATTAAGACTTCTGATATGGTTAGTAGTAATTTGCAAAAATTAAGGAGCAAATCCAATATTATAACTAAGATAAATAGTATAGTTACGTCTTACACTTCAAAGATGTAATCTGTAAGAGATGGAAATAATGAGTTTTATCAAGATATCGATGAGTTATGTAAAAGAATAAACGAGAATAGTGATTCAACGTACCGTGATAAAGTATTCTTGTATCTTAAAAATATCTTCAAAATTTTTTTAAGAGGAATAATTACGGGCACCAATAGTTTTGGTAGAGATGAATTTGTTAAATCACTTGAATATATAGATTCAAACTATAAATTAGAATTAGACACCAACATTAAAACACTAAAAATGATATCAACTAAGTGGAAAATGTTAGCTTCATATTATGATAGATGCAATAAAAGTTCCTCTTTAGATGAATTGATAGAGTTGATTAAGACGATTAATGCAGATTTTAAAAATCTATTGTTAGAAGAAGTTGCAGTCATGAGATTATTAGGTTCGGAGCTGGTAAAATGAGAAATATATTAAAGAAAAACTGGAAAAGCACTATATTATACATAATTCTATTGTCTATACCTTTTATAATTGCAAGTTTCATATTTGAATCATATGCTAATTATTTATTTAACTTCGATAATATGCCAGAAATAGATAAAAATAGTAATGCATCATTTGTGTTTATGATGCAAGTATTCTTCATACTTATTGCATTTATGGCTATAATCATACTAAATATCTTTGTAAATTTTTTCTTTCATCGATACAAAAAAGATTTTAACTTATTATTCTATTTAGGAGTATCAAGAAGGAAACTAAAAGGTCAATTCTTTAGGAATTTCCTGATAATGTTATTAGTTAATTTTGTGATTGGGAGTACCCTGGGGATATTATTATTTAAGTATAGTTATTTATTTGAAGAAACATCGCTTTTTGAATCATCATTTATTGTTCTATCCTTAGTATTTTTGATAGTTGTATCAATAATATTATTCTTTATTTGTAACAGGTTATTTGATGATAAAAAGAGAGAACAAGTAATCAATATAAATAAGGTGAAAAAAAGTTTCCCATTACTTTCATTATTTAAGGTAAGTAAGATTTCAGGCTACTTTGTAAAGAAGGTGAAATTTAACTATTCAATATATAGGAAGTATATATATGGTGTTGCTATTTTCTGTGGAATACTAATTTCTTTTACTACAGTAGTAGGTGGTATGGCGAAAAGTTCAGAGCAATATGCTGAAGATTTGTTTCAGTATGTGGGGTATTCATCTGGTGATAATGTTATTGTCACCGAAGATAGTTACAACACTTATGTTATACGAGCTAAATATTCGAATCAGGATATTTTCATAAAGGGAGTTGACTTGGAACTCGCGGATTACATTCTGTATGATGATAGTGTATTTGATTTAAATGGGAATGAAATTGTGGTATCTGAGATATTTGCAAATACATATCACTATGGAATAGGAGATAAGATATCAATAGATATAGATGGAAAACCGTTTGAATTTATAATAAAACAAACAAACTTGAATTTATACTATTTTGATGTTTATGTTGATAGGGATTTTTTTGAAAATACATTGATGATGGATAAATATAACTATGTCTATTATATAAATGAAAATGACTTAAATTTTGCTCAAACTACTAAAACTGATATGGTTGGATGGTATAAAGAAAATGCAACCAATGGAGATGAAGTTATTTCTAGTATTCTGTTAGTAGTTACAATATTATTTTCATTAGTACCAATATCTAATGGATTACTAAATATTAAAATGGATAGGGAACATATTTTTCAATTAAGAAATCTAGGTATTAGCAGGAAAGAAATGTTTAAGGGTAAATTTGTAGAAACTACAATTATAAACGGATATTCAATTATTTTAAGTATTCTTGTTGCAATTGTTATTTATCCAGTTATCGTTATTTTGTTAGACCCGGCATTGGGGGTTGAATTAGATATTAGTATAGTTATGAAAAGTTTATCAATGCTACTTATTTATGTTGTAGCAATATTAATTAACTTACTAATATATTATTGGTTATTAAAAGTTGAATTTCAATACAAAGAAGTTAGAGGTGAATTAGATGAATAAGGAATATCATAGCGAACTAAAATTTAGTAATATTGATAAAAAATATGATAAACAAGTTGTCTTTGATAATTTTAATGTAACAATTCCCCTTACGGAATGTACTGTTTTATTGGGTGCAAGCGGTAGTGGAAAGACTACCCTATTTAACTTAATAAGTGGAATTATTAAGCCTGATAAAGGAGATATAGATTTAGATGGAGATATAATATCATCTATGAATGAGGATCAGTTAGCTGAATATCGATACCAAAATATTGGGTATGTGTTCCAAAACTATAATCTAATTGAATACCTATCGGTATATGATAATATTACCTTTTTCAATGATGACGCTGATATGTTTGCCTCGATTTGTTCACGTCTAGGGATAGAAAAGCTTGTTGATAAATATCCTAGTGAATTATCAGGTGGAGAACAGCAAAGAGTTGCAATTGCAAGAGTTTTCATGCAGAGACCAAAATTGATTCTTGCTGATGAACCTAGTGGAGCGTTGGATAATGAAAGTACTCAAAAATTAATGAATTTGTTTAAACAATTATGCGAGGAATTTAACATGAAAATGTTATTAGTTACTCATGATGAGTCATTGATAAAATATGCTCAATGTGTTTGCAAAATTGTTAATGGGGAAATAATATTCTTGTAAATTAGATGTATTTTCATAGTCATTAGTATCGACATACAGCAATAGAAAATTTAGTGAAAAAAAGTAAAAATACAATTATAGAATATTTCAGAGAGTCATCGTTAAATAATAGTGATGGAACTTTTTGATTTGTTAAATATTTTATGATATTAGAAGAAATATATGGATGTGTTAGAAGATGTTCAACACAATTTGTGGACAACGAATTGCTTTACCAGTAACACACTACTAAGAGATAAAGAAGGCTATACTAATCAACTTTGTCTGAATATTATAAAAGGTTCTTATAAAGTTTTATTTATAAGGGCTTTTTTTGTTCAATAGTAGCTTAAATTATCGCTTGATAATAGCAGTAGTTTAAAAAATTGATTAAAATTAAAGGAAAAGATTAAAACTAAATTTAATTCTTATAAAACAACAAAATAAAACAAGAAGTCGTTAAATATATTTAAATTTATCACGATTGAATTTTGTTTTAATTTTATAATATTTTAGTTAGTAAAAAAGACGAGATAAATATAAGTCTTTTTTTAATAAAAGCTATCTCTTTTTCATATTATTTAATGAAGGAGGGCTAAATGAATAAATTTGAAATAAACAAAAGAATTTTTATCTTAATACTAGGAACGGTCTTAGTTGTTGCTATTTTAATAGTGAGAGTAGGGTATTTACAAATAGTAAAAGGAAATAAAATAACTAATCTAGCAGTTGATTTGTGGCAAAGAAGTATTCCAATTGAAGGGCAAAGAGGAAACATCTACGATAGAAATGGTACTTTAATAGTAGGAAGTCAATTAGCGCCTAGTGTTGCTAGTATTAACAAACAAGTCGACAATATTGATGAAACTTCTTTAAAACTAGCAAAAATTTTAAATACTACCCAAGAAAAAATAAAAAAACATTTAGAAAAAAATGTTTCGATCGAACTAATAAAACCAGAAGGAAGAAAAATCACGGTAGAACAAGCCGAAAAAATTATGAGTGCTAACTTAGATGGAATATACGTAGTAGGAGATACCAGGCGATATTATCCGTACGACAGTCTATTAGCTCAAACGGTAGGGTTTACGGGAATAGATAATCAAGGGATAGCCGGATTAGAATTTTATTATGAAGATTATTTATCAGGTAAAAAAGGTAATTTAAATGTCACTACTGACGCTAAAGGTGATTTTATGCACGACATTGTAGGAGAATATCAATATCCGAATAAAGGATTAGACATCTATTTGACTGTGGATATGCGAGTTCAAAAAATTATGGAAAGAGTAGTAGAAAATGCTGTTAGTCAATACTCTCCAGACCAAATGTTGGCTATTGCTGTAAATCCGAAAACGATGGAAATTTATGGTATGGTAAGTTATCCTAATTTTTCACCAGCAGAATATCAAAAATCATCTCAAGAAATAATCAATCGCAATCTGCCCATTTGGATGAGTTATGAGCCCGGAAGTACTTTTAAAATAATAACTTATGCAGCAGGATTAGAAGAAGGAGTATTTTCAATAGATGAAGTATTTCATGATATCGGATATTCAATGGTAGGAGGAGTTAGATTAAAAGATTGGAAACCTGGCGGACATGGAACGCAAACGTTTTTAGAAGTAATTCAAAATTCATGTAACCCTGGTTTTGTAGAAATTGGCACAAGATTAGGAATAGATAAACTTTTTAGTTATATAGATAAGTTTGGCTTTGGGAAAAAAACAGGTGTTGATTTATTAGGAGAATCTACCGGCATAGTTTTTAATCCTGATAAAATAGGGCCACTAGAATTAGCAACCAGTGCCTTTGGTCAAGGAAATTCGGTAACTCCAATCCAACTGTTAACTGCTGTTAGTGCAGCGATAAACGGGGGAGATTTGATGCAACCTTATATTTTGCACAGTATCGGAAATGATCAAACCGCAGAAATAGTTTTTGAGACAAAACCAGAAGTTAAAGATAAAGTAATAAGTGAACAAACATCAGATATTATCAAATATGCTTTAGAAAGTGTAGTAGCTAAAGGAACAGGACGCAATGCTTTTATAGATGGATACCGAGTAGGTGGAAAAACAGGAACAGCGCAAAAAGTTGGTCCGGATGGAACTTACATGGATGGTAATTATATTTTATCTTTTTTAGGTGCTGCTCCGATGAATGACCCTGAACTAATGGTTTATATAGCTATTGATAATCCTAAAAATACTATTCAATACGGAGGGGTAGTAGCAGCTCCGATTGTAGGGGAAATTTTAGAAGAGAGTTTACCATTATTAAATATTGAAAAACAAGAAGAGCAAATAGAAAAAGAACTGCGTTATTATATTGATAAACCATTATATGTAATTGATAATTATGTTGGCCAAAAAGTAAAAGATATTAAAAGATCAATTTATTATAAAATTGAGATTATCGGTGATGGTGATGAGATAGTAGCCCAGATACCAATTGCCAAAGAGAAAGTTAGCGAAGGTGGGACTATTGTCCTATATACCGATGATTAAGTTAAGTAAGTTGTTAAAAACGTTGAATTTAAAGGGCAACTATACTAATCATCTTATCGCGGATATAACGGAAAATAGTAAAGAATGTATCGAAAATTCAATATTTTTTGTCTTTGAAGGGGAAAATCACAACGGTTATGATTATTTAGAAGAAGCAATAAAAAATGGCGCTAAAACTGTTGTCAGTAATTACTATTTTGTCTCTCCAGTAAATTTAATAGTTGTCGAAAATTTAAAAGAAATTTACGCTAAAATGTTACTTCAATTACATCAGATAGATTTTTCAAAAATTACTTTAATTGGCGTAACAGGCACAAACGGAAAAACAACAATTACAACTTTGTTACATGATTTTTTAAAAAAAGATGGCTCACTGCTAATCGGAACAAACAAAATTTCTTTTAACGACCAAATGTTACCAACACTTAATACTACACCTTGTATCAGAAAAAATATTTTATTAATCAATAAGGCTATTGCCTTACACTATCAATATGTAATTATGGAAGTATCGAGCATTGGCTTGGATGAATGCCGGGTCTTTGGATTAAAATTTGACTATGCCATTTACAGTAATATTACATCTGAACATATGGATTACCACAAAACATTTTGTAACTACTGTGAATCGAAAAAAAAGTTAATCAAACAAGTTACTAAAACAGTATTGCTAAATAAAGATGATTTTATGCTTGTGAGTTTTAAAAGTAAAAACAGTGTTTTTTATTCTTTAAAAGATGCTAAAATACTAAGTGTTTTTCCGGTAGAAATTGAATATGATAATCAAGTGTATAAATCAAAATTATTAGGAGAATTTAACGTTTCTAATTTACTAGCGGTGATTAAATTATTAAAAATGATCGATATAACAGAGTTTAAGAGTTTTTTGAGTAATTACCAAGGTGTCAAAGGAAGAATGGACTTGATCGAAGATAAAGGGAAAAAAATTTTAATCGATTACGCCCATACACCAGATGCTGTTAAAAAAGTTCTAAAAATATTCAAAGGTGCAGTGGTCATTGGTTGTGGTGGCAACCGAGATAAAATTAAAAGAAAAATGATAAGTCAAATATGCGATGACTTATCTTACATTACAATATTCACGCAAGATAATAAAAGAAATGAGTCGCTTAGTTTAATCATGAGTGATTTAATTCATTTAAATAAAAATTATTTAATTATTTACGATAGGTCGTTAGCGATTGAATTTGCGATAAAACATTATGACAATGTATTAATTTTAGGAAAAGGACACGAAACACATCAAATAATCGGTTCCCGTAAATATCATTTTAGTGACCATGAAATAGTGACAGAAGTTTTAAATAAATACCAAGAGAAAAGTACTATTATTTAGTACTTTTTATTGTAAAAATTGTAAAAAAATGTTAGATTTAAGATAGAAAAACTTATAAAAATAGTAAATAAAAGAGTTTTCAACGAAGGAGGAACTAAAATAGTGGATAGTAATAAAATATTTCAATCGAATAAAGGTGAAATTAAATTTAGTGATTTTGCCGGTAAGAAAATTTATCTTAAAGCTTGGGCATCGTGGTGTTCTGTCTGTGTGTCGGCGTTAGATAAAATTAATAAAATTGCTAATGAAAAAAATAATTTTGAAGTTATAACGGTTATTTTTCCCAATCAATATAAAGAGTCAACAGTAGATAATTTTGAGAAATGGTTTAAAAGTTTAGACTACGATTTTACCGTGATTTACGATCAAGATGGCTATTTTTCCGATTTATTTCAAATTAGGAAAATGCCGACAAACATCTATCTGAATCAAAAACATCAACTGATTTCCAAAACATTAGGAAACATTACGGAGAGTCAAATTTTAGAAATGTTTGGCGAACAAATAATATTTGCAGATGTAAAAAGTAGACCCTCTTTAGCGGACTACAATGTCGAAGAATTAAAAGAAATATATTTAGCAGGAGGATGTTTTTGGGGCGTTGAGGAATATATAGCGAGAATTTACGGAGTGATTGATACCGTCTCCGGTTACGCAAATGGAAATACCGAAAAACCGACGTATCAGCAAGTGATTGCTGATAGTGGGCATGCTGAAACAGTTAAAGTTTTATATGACTCAGCAAAAATTAACTTACAGAGGTTGTTGACTTATTTTTTTAGAGTAGTTGATCCAACTTCTTTAAACAAACAGGGAAATGACCAAGGAATTCAATACCGCAGTGGAATATATTATAAAGATGAAAAAGATTTAAAAATAATCAAGTCAGTTATCGCTGAATTAACAGCAAAATTCCAAAAACCAATTGTGGTAGAAGTAGAACCATTAGTTAATTTTTATCTAGCCGAAGAGGAGCATCAAAATTATTTAGTCAAAAATCCTGCTGGTTATTGCCACATCGATTTTAATCAATTAAAAGCACCAATCAGCAAAGCAAATAAAAGTTTAGAAATTGCTGCTGCTGATATAAATCCATTTTTATACAGTAAACCAGATGATGGCTATTTAAGAGAAAATTTAACCACCCAACAATATAAAATAATTCAAAATGCTGGGACTGAGGAAGCCTTTAGTCATCCCTATTATGAAAATCATAAAAATGGTATCTATGTCGATGTTGCTACAGGAGAGCCCTTATTTTTATCAAAAGATAAATTTGAATCGGGTTCTGGCTGGCCAAGTTTTACTAAACCAATTAGTAAAGATGTAGTTAATTTCCATCAAGATAATAGTTTGGCTAGAGAGCGTACAGAAGTAGTCAGTAGAGTTGGTGAATGCCATTTAGGTCATGTCTTCAATGACGGACCAATCGATGCAGGGGGGTTACGTTATTGTATAAACGGGGCAGCAATGCGATTTGTTCCAATTGAAGAGATGGAAAAAGAAGGATATGGTTATTTAATTTTGAAATTATAATTTGTTGAAAAAAATTTTAACGCAATGTGTAGATTATTGCGATTTTAAGGAAAAAATGATATAATAAAGATAAGTTTGTATCAAAGAAAGGATATGAAAGATGAAACATAAAAAAAAGATTATTATTTTTACAATAATTATAGCAATTTTCGGCTTTTTGGTATTTGTGGGCGCACAAGAGTTACCAGTTCAGTACGATGAATACAAAGTGGTGACTGGTGATGTTTTATTGGAAGTAAGTGGTGTGGGAACACTTAACGTAATTGATACATCGGTTCATGCAAAAAACAATGGAGTGGTACGAGAACTTTATATTAGTAATGGTGCTGAAGTAAACAAAGGAGAAAAAATTGTTTGGTTGGAGTACATTAACGGTCAAAATGAAATAATAGTTGCTCCTGCTGCTGGTGAGGTTACTTGGTTAAGAATTAACGAATATGAAAATTATTTACAAAAGGGACAATTATTATTTAACATAATAGAAACGGAAATAGAAGAAGAAAATTTGGAAGTAAAAATTACCGTTGATGAATACAATATCGGATATTTAAATGTTGGTGATTCAGTCGAAGTATATATCAATGCTTTAAAAGAAACTGTTCCGGGAACGATTGAAGAAATTCTTGATACAGTCAATGTGGAAAACTCAGTTTCTTATTACCCAGTTAGAGTTAGTTTGCCTAAAAAATTAAATTATAGAGTAGGATTGGGTGTGGAAGTTTCGAAAGTGAAAAAGGCAGCAATTGATGCTTTAATCATACCGATGAGTTATGTGAATTTTGATGAATTTGGCGATCCCTACATTAATTTTTACGAGACTGAAAAAGAAGTAGCTGTTAAAAAAATATCTGTGGGAATTAGTGATGGTGATTATGTTGAAGTTTTAGAAGGATTAAAGTTAAATGACATTATTTTAAGAGAGAGTGCAATATTCACCTTAAAGTCATCTGACTTTGAAAATAATTAGCAAATAGGTGATTGGATGAATAAAAATAAAATAATTGAATTGAAAAAAATTGAAAAAGTATATAAGATGGGAACTGAAAATTTTAAAGTATTAAAAGAAGTAGACTTAATTGTAAATGAGGGAGAATTTCTTTCAGTTTTAGGACCATCAGGTAGTGGAAAATCAACTTTAATGAATATTTTAGGTTGTCTAGATTCAGCTACAACTGGTGAATATTATTTAAACGACACTTTGGTAAGTTCTATGAATGATAGAAAACTGTCAAATATTAGAAATAGACAAATCGGTTTTATCTTTCAATCATTTCATCTATTGCCAAGATTATCGGCTTTAAAAAATGTAGAATTGTCTTTGAATTACTCGAAGATTTCTAAAAAGGAACGGCTGAGAAGAGCCAAAGAAGCCTTAGATAAAGTTGGATTGCAAGAAAAATATAATTATCGACCTAATCAATTATCAGGAGGACAACAACAAAGAGTTGCGATAGCAAGAGCACTTGCTAACAACCCTACTATTTTATTAGCAGATGAGCCAACAGGAGCACTTGATCAAGAAACAGGAAAGCAAATAATGATGTTATTTGAACAGTTGCATAAAGAAGGAAAAACAATTTTAATGATTACTCATGATCAAAAAATCGCTCAATACGGCGACCGTGTGATAGAAATACTAGATGGAGAATTGTTTGAAAATCGAGGTGTGAATAATGTTTAAAGAAAATATTATGATGAGTTTAGAAAATATTGTTCACAATAAAATGCGAGTATTTTTAACAGTATTAGGAGTAATAATTGGAGTAACTTCAGTTATCTCTTTAATAACCATTGTTGAAGGAGCAACTTCAGATATAGTTGAACAGTTTGAAGAGTTAGGAGTTTCACAATTAAATGTGCAAATTTTTGGAACGCCAGCTAAAGATAGTTTGAGTCCCCAAGATTTGCTAGATATTGAAAATATTGAAAATGTTGATGTAGTATCAATAACTACTAGTACTACTGGAACAGCAATATTTGAAGAATATTTAATGGAAGATTTACCAGTTATTGGGAAAGATTATACTTCTTTTCAACAGTACGAAGATGACTTGATTGGCGGTAGAACAATTAATAAAATAGATGTTGCCAATAAAACTCATGTTGCCAATATAACGAAAGAAGTAGAACAGCAACTTTTTCGAGGTAAAAGTGGAATTGATAAAACAATTTTTATCAACGGAATATCGTTTAAAGTAGTAGGTATTTTAGATGATGGTAGATCAAGCGAAGAAATTTATATTCCTTACAATACGGTCATGCATCTAAACGGTGGTAATCGAATTGATTCAATTGAAGTTTTCATGGACGATACTTCAAAAGGGAAACAAATCACTGCAGATTTAGAAAAAATTTTAGATAGAATCTTTCAAAATGCGGAAAATAGCTACTATATTTTTGATATTGCCGATCTTTTAGAGCAATTAGATGAAATTACAGGTGTAATGACAGCAATGTTAACAGGAATAGCCTCGATTTCGCTAGTAGTAGGTGGAATTGGGATTATGAATATGATGTTAGTATCAGTTTCAGAAAGAAGAAGTGAAATAGGACTTAGAAAAGCACTAGGAGCTAAAAAATCAGATATCCAAATATTATTTGCCTTAGAAGCTATTATAATATCGATAATTGGGGGAATCATTGGGATGATTTTGGGTAATTTGCTTGCTTATCTGGCAGCGGTTGGTTTATCAATACCATTTAAAATTTCAGTTGGGGGAACAATTTTAGGTACAATATTTTCCATAACGGTAGGAATAATCTTTGGTTGGTCGCCAGCTAGAAAAGCTAGTAAACAAAATGCTGTAGACTGTTTGCGAGATTCTTAAAAAGTAAAAATGGAGAAAAATATTTGAAATTTGTTATTAAAAAATAAAATATCTATATTATTTGTATCAGCCATTTTTGTTTCGTTTGCAATTTTCTTTATTTTAATAACTGATTTTATAAGTAACAATAATTACACTAAAAAAAGAAAAAATAAACATGGAGATGAGTTATGTTCGAAATATTTGAAAATCGCGAGTTTTGGATTGAATTAATTGAAAAACATCCTTTAATTGCCCCACTAATAGGAGTGTTTTTAGTATTTTTAAAATCGATAATACCTATTATACCACTGTTTCTTTTTGTAGCGATAAATATTTATGCTTTTGGTTTTATAGGTGGTTATTTTTTATCCTTGTTGGGGTCAGTACTGGGATCATTTACGGTATTTAAAATTTTTAAATACATTGCAAGTAAAAGCCGTTATCAACCAAATCATAAAATAAAACAATTTTTAAATTGGTTTAAACAAAAAGAAGGAAAAACAATTTTTATATTGATTTGTATCCCGTTTGCGCCAGCAAGTTTAATAAATATAGTTAGTGGATTGACTAAGGTTAATGACAAAGTTTTTTTAACATATTTAATAGCAGGTAAGGCAATAATGTTAATCTTTTGGATGTTCTTTGCCTTTGGAATAAGCAAGATTTTTGAAAATCCAATTTATTTTATAGGGGCAATTTTTATTTTAATAGTTGGCTATTTTACCAGTAAAAAAATTTTAATTTAAGTAGCAAGTAAACTTGCTATTTTTTTTTGCATATAATTTATTAGATTGGAGGATAATATGAAACAAATTAAATATTTAAGCATTGGATTATCAATCATCGGAATAATTATTATTTACAGTGCTTCCAACGTTTGGGCGAAATTCAAATTTGATAACGAATACTATTTTTTATTTAGACAGTTAATATTTTTCTTTTTAGGTTTAATTACTATGGAAGTTATCAGTAAAGTGGATTATTTACTATATAAAAAACATGCGAACAAAATACTGCTTTTAGGATTCATCGGTTTGGTTTTAGTTTTAATACCTGGAGTTGGAATGGTAAGAGGAGGAGCCAGAAGTTGGATTGGGATAGGACAATTTTCTATTCAACCATCCGAAATAATGAAACTAAGTTTAGCCATTTTTACTGCTAAAGTATTAAGTAGTAATAATTTTACAAAATTTAAAGACTTTATCGGATTGTTACTAGTGTTATTTTTAGTTTTTACAATAATAATGCTTCAACCTGACTTTGGAACAGGAGTTGTAATAATCGGCGGAGTGTTTTTAGTTTTAATAATAGCAGGATTACCAATTAGAAATATGATTCTCTTAGGAATGGCAGGGTTTATGGGATTAGTAGCGTTGATAATAAGTGCACCTTATCGGATGAAAAGAATTTTTGCTTTTATCGATCCTTGGAGTGACCCACTAGGAAGTGGGTTTCAAATAATTCAAAGTATGTATGCCTTAGTTCCAGGAGGATTATTTGGTTATGGACTAGGAGGTAGTAGACAAAAATTTTATTATTTGCCCGAGCCTCAAACTGATTTTATTTTTGCTATTTTAACAGAAGAATTAGGATTAATAGGAGTTATTCTTGTTTTGACTTTATATTTTTTGTTGTTTTATTATATTTTTATTTTAAGTATCAAATGTAAAGATATGTTTGCCAAATATTTAGTTTTAGGGATAGGAACAACTCTATTTGTCCAATTTACCATCAATATTGCGGTAGTAATTGGTTTAATGCCAGTTACTGGAGTAACGTTGCCGTTTTTAAGCTACGGTGGTAGTTCATTAGTAATAACTTTAGCTTCAATTGGAATACTAATGAATATAAGCAAGGATGTGAGTAGATGAAAATATTATTTGTAGCTGGTGGAAGTGGTGGACATCTGTATCCAGCGATTGAACTAGCAAAATTTTTAAAAAAAGAACGAAACGCAGAAGTTTATCTAATAAGAGCAAATAAAAAAATTGAAGATCAAATATTAGAAAAGGTAAAAGTTTTCGATAAAATTTACAAATTAGAGATGGGTGGCTTCAGTAAAAAATTAGGATTAAAAAATTTTAAACACTTATGGATGTTGATGTTTGCTTTTAATAAAAGTAAAAAGGTTTTAAAAGAAATAAAACCAGATATCGTGTTTGGCATGGGTGGATATGTAACTTATCCTGTTTTAAAAAAAGCAAAATGCAAAAAATATCTTCACGAACAAAATACTATCCCTGGATTAGCAAACAAAATGTTAAAAAATAGGGTAGATAAAATTTTTATTTCCTTCAAAGAAAGTGAAAAATATTTTAATAAAAAATGTTATTTAGTAAAAAACCCAAGAGTAATTAACCTGAATAAAGAAAACCTTCAAGAGGAAACGATTTTAATAGTAGCAGGCTCACTAGGAAGTTCAACGATAAATAAGGCGGTAATTAAAGCCTATCCTAATCTAAAAGACAAAAAAGTATTATTTGTAACTGGAAACAAACACTATTCTGATGTAATAACAAAAATTAAAGAAACTAAAACATTTAAAATTGTCCCGTATTTGGATAACTTTTTGGAGCGTTTAAAAAGTGCTAAGTTAATTATTTCAAGAAGCGGAGCAACAACGATGGCCGAGATAATGGAGTTAGAAAAAATAAGCATTTTAATACCTAGTAAAAATGTAAAAAATAATCATCAATATTTAAATGCTTTAAGTTTAACAGACAAATTTGCAAGTGTTTTGTTAGAAGAAGATCAATTAGATTTATTAGTTGCAAAAATTGATTTTGCTTTAGATAATTACAGCAATTTAAAAGAAAATTTAAAAAAAGTATTGCAGGATAATTATCAAGATATTACTAAGTTTATATAAAGAAAAGTAGGGGAAAATATGGATTTTGAAAAATTAGTAGAAAGATTATCTTTAGGGGAGGTAAGAACAGATGTAATGTTTAAAGATATCACTACTTTGGGAATTGGTGGTAAAATAAAATGTTTTTTTGAACCGAATGATTTAGATGGACTAAAAACATTTTTATTTCACGCAAAAAACGTTAAAATATTTATTATTGGCAACGGTTCTAATGTTTTTGCTTCAGATGAAGATTTTGCTGGAATTGTGATTAGTTTAAAAAAGATGAAGAAGACATTGTACAATTATGATAATTATTTTTATCTGTCAGCTAATGTTAGTTTAAATAATTTTGTTAATTATGCGATTGCTAAAAATTGTACTGAAATGGAATTTTTAGCTACAATACCGGGACAAGTCGGTGGAGCAATCACAATGAATGCAGGGGCTTATGGCTCTAGCATTGAAGATATTTTAGTCGGTTGTGAGTGTTTAACTTTAACTGGTGAATTAATTTATTTAAGTAATAAAGATTTGCATTTTTCTTACCGCCATAGTTTAATTCAAAATGAAAAATTGATTGTCATTAATGCTATTTTTAAATTGGAACCTTCAACTGATGATGATAGTAGAGAAATAATTGCTAACAGAAAAAAAATTCAACTTGAAACTAGACCGTTAAATTACCGTAATGCCGGAAGTACCTTTAAAAATAACGAGATAGCAAGTTGGAAATTAGTTAGTGATGTTGGATTGCGAGGGTATAAAATAAACGATGCCATGGTCTCGGAATTGCACGCAAACTTTATCATTAATTTAAGTGAGGCAAAAAGTGCGGATGTGATAAAAATAATCGAAGATATAAAAATAAGAGTCAAAGAACATTACAATTTAAATTTACAAATTGAGTGGAAAAAAGTGAATTTTTAATAAATCAAACGATATTTGTGCATAAGTTAGCGATTAAAACCTAATTCAAAGTAGTGGATTTTGCGATATATATAAATTTTTTAATAATTTGGTTGAATTTTAATTGTAATTTTGGTAAAAAAAAAGTATAATTAATTTGATGTAGTATTGGAGGGAGACCAAATGTTTATGGAAGAACGATTTTCGAGTGGACCTGTCATTAGAGTCATTGGAGTTGGTGGTGGTGGTGGAAATGCCGTTAACCGAATGATTGAAAATGATGTAAAGGGTGTAGAATTTGTGGCTGTTAATACAGATGCACAAGTATTAAAATTATCAAAAGCTGAAACAAGAATTCAGTTAGGAAAAGAAACAACACATGGTTTAGGAGCAGGTGCAGACCCAGAAGTGGGAAGAATTGCAGCAGAAGAATCAAGAGATGATATTAGAAAAGCACTAGAAGGAACTAATATGCTTTTTATTACTGCTGGTATGGGTGGTGGAACCGGAACAGGAGCAGCACCAGTAATTGCTGAAATTGCTAAAGAATTAGAAATTTTAACAGTAGCTATTGTAACGAAACCATTTAGTTTTGAAGGTGAAAGAAGAATGAATTTAGCAGAAGAAGGAATAGAAAAAATGGTTCCTTACTGTGATACTTATATTGTTATTTCAAATGATAAACTTTTATATGCATTAGATAAAGATGTTAATATTTTAGCTGCTTTTAGAGAAGCAGACAATGTATTAAGACAAGGTGTGCAAGGTATTTCTGAAATCATTGCTATTCCTGGAGTTGTTAACGTTGATTTTGCTGACGTTAGAACTGTCATGAAAGATAAAGGAACTGCTTTGATGGGAATTGGTATAGCTAGTGGTGAAAATAAAGCTATTGAAGCTGTTAGAAAAGCTATCAATTCAAAACTTTTAGATACGAGAATAAATGGTGCTACTGATGTAATCGTTAATGTTACTAGTGGTATCGAAATGACTTTAGGAGAAGTAAATGAGTTAATTAGTGAAATTCACAATAATTCAGCAACGAATATAAACGTTATCCATGGACAAGCAATTAATCCAGATTTAAAAGATAAAGTAATCGTTACAATTATTGCAACAGGGTTTGATGAAACTGTTCAAGATATTGATGATATTATTGTAGATGATGATGAATTATACGGTCAGCAAATTAGCAATGCAGGTCACTCGAGTTTTCCTGATTGGTTAAATAAAAAGTTTTAATAAAAAGTATCTTATAGATACTTTTTTTTAATTAATTTATAAAAAGTATTTGGTTTTGACTTAATAAAATAGTTAAATTTGTTATTTTGTATAAATAATTCTTTTAAGTGAAAAATAATATATAATTATGATATGTTTCTTGTAAAAATAAAGTTAAAATGATATTATAATATTAACAAATATTGTTAAATATCTACATTTGGAGGCGCTTATGGCAAAATTGTTTAAAAAGATTTTTGATTATACATTAAAAGAATTAGCTGAAGGAGAAAAATTAGCAGATAAAGTTATAGCTTTAGAAAGTAAATATTTAGATTTTACTGATGAGCAATTAAAAGAAAAAACTTTTGAATTTAAAAAAGAATTAGAAAATGGCAAAAATTTAGAAGAGATTATGGTAGAGGCCTTTGCCGTAGTTAGAGAAGCAGCTAAAAGAGTTTTAGGGTTGACTGCTTATAAAGTTCAAATAGCGGGTGCGTTTATCTTAAATGGCGGAAATATCGCCGAGATGAAAACCGGTGAAGGAAAAACTTTAACCAGTGTTTTTTCTGCTTATTTAAATGCTTTAACCGGTAAAGGTGTTCACATCATCACCGTTAATGAATATTTAGCAAGTAGAGATGCCCGTGAAATGGGTGAAGTACATAATTTCTTAGGAATCACTGTCGGAATGAACTTACATCAGATGAGTAGTGCAGAAAAAAAAGAAGCATATAATTCGGATATCATGTATAGTACTAACTCTGAGATAGGGTTTGATTATTTAAAAGATCACATGGTAATTTATAAAAAAGATATGGTTCAAAGACCTTTGAACTATGCAATTATCGATGAAATAGATTCGATTTTAGTGGATGAGGCAAGAACTCCATTAATTATTTCGGGTGGTAAAAAAAGTGGACCTAGTTTATATAAACAAGCTGATTTGTCTGTTAAAACTTTGCGTACTGAAACTGATTTTGAAATTGATATTAAAACTAAGTCAATTAAATTGACGCCAGAAGGAATTACGCATTTAGAGCGTGGATTCGGAATCACAAATTTGTATGATATTGACCATGTTAGTTTATTGCACCGAGTTAACCAATCGTTAAGAGCAAACTTTCTGATGGAAAATGATGTTGAATACGTAGTTCAAGATGGTGCGATAGTCATAGTTGATTCGTTTACCGGAAGAATGATGCAAGGTAGACAATTTTCTGATGGACTACACCAAGCGTTAGAAGCCAAAGAAGATGTTGAAGTAAAAAATGAAACGACGACAATGGCGACTATTACTTACCAAAACTTTTTTAGAATGTACGCGAAATTGTCAGGAATGACTGGAACGGCAAAAACCGAAGAAGAAGAGTTTAGAAATATTTATAATATGTACGTTGTAGAAATACCTACTAACAGACCGATAGTCAGAGATGATAAAGCCGATTTACTATTCGCGACTATGCAAGGTAAATTTTCGGCAATTGCGGAAGAAATAAAAAAGAGAAATGAAAAAGGGCAACCAATTTTAATTGGGACTGTCTCAATTGAAACCAGTGAACTATTATCAGGATTATTGAAGAAACACGGAGTTAAACATGATTTATTAAACGCTAAACAACACGAAAGAGAAGCGGATATTGTTTTAAATGCTGGTAAAGTTGGCTCAGTAACTATCGCAACTAATATGGCAGGACGTGGGACAGATATAAAACTTGGTGAAGGTGTAATTGAATTAGGTGGACTAGCCGTTATCGGGACAGAACGTCATGAATCTAGAAGAATTGACAATCAGCTTAGAGGTCGCTCAGGTCGTCAAGGAGATCCTGGATATACTAGATTTTATCTATCAGCTGATGATGAACTGTTGAGAAGATTTGGTGGCGATAGATTTAGAGGATTAGTTAATAAACTTTCAAGTGGTAGCGATGGAGAAAAACCAGTTGAATCTAAAATGATTAGTAAAAGTGTTGAATCTGCTCAAAGAAGAATTGAGGGAAGTAACTTTGACTCAAGAAAGACAGTATTAAAATACGATGACGTAATTAGAAAACAAAGAGAAGTAATTTATGAGCAACGTGAAGAGATTTTATTAAATGAAGATATTTTCTATATTGTTGATACAATGTTAAAAAATACTTTCAGAGATTTAGTTGCTAAATTTACTGATGATGATAATGTAGATTACGATTTACTGGTAGATGATATTAACACTAAATATTTTAATTTAGGCGAAGAATTAAAAGTTGAGGATTTAAAAAATCAAGATAAATTAGAAGAGTATCTTTACAATATTTCTTATCAAAAAATAATAGATAAAAAAGAAAGGTACGAGCAAGGCTTATTCGATGAGTTTTTAAAAGTAATCACTTTAAAAATTGTCGATAAACATTGGATAGAACACATTGATAGAATGAGTGGCTTAAGACAGAGTATTTCACTGCAGGCTTATGCGCAGATAAATCCGTTAAATGAATACCAAGATATCGGATTTCAATTGTTTGAAACGATGGTTAGCAGTATTGCCAGAGAAACAAGCAAACTTGTTTTAAGAGCAGAGATAAGACAAAATTTAGAGCGTGAGCAAGTGGCCAAAGGTGGTAAAGAAATTTCAGGAAAAGAACAAGAAACAAAAGTACCAGTTAAATCAAACAAAGTTGGACGCAATGAACCATGTCCGTGTGGAAGTAATAAAAAATATAAACAGTGCTGTGGAAAATAAAAATGGAAAAGCATGAAACAAATAAATACTTAAATAAATTTAATAAAAAAATAATTTTCTTTAAAGAAATTATTGACATCGAAAAAATTAAAGAAGAAATTAATCTACTCGAAAAAGAAATGTTAAAAGAGTCATTTTGGAATGACTCTTTTAGAGTTCGGACAATAACTAGTAAGTTAACCAGTTTAAAATCAAGATATAAGATAATCTTAAATATAGAATCTGAATCAAAGACAATTGAAGAATTAATTGAATTAAAAGATGATGGTCTGATTGCTGAAATAGAGGAATTAATTTTTGATTTAGACAAAAAAATTGCCGATATGGAACTCAATATGTTGTTATCTGAAAAATATGACTCTAACAATGCTATTTTAGAAATACATCCTGGTGCTGGGGGAACTGAAAGTCAAGATTGGGCGCATATGCTCTATAATATGTATTTAAAGTACGCCAATAATAAAGATTTTAAAGTAGAAGTGCTAAACTATATCAATGGTGAAGAAGCGGGGTTAAAAAGTGTTTCTTTATTAATAAAAGGAGAAAATGCCTACGGATATTTGAAATCTGAAGTAGGTGTTCATAGATTAGTAAGAATCTCTCCATTTGATGCTAGTTCAAGAAGACATACCTCGTTTGCTTCAGTCGATGTAATACCGGAAATTGATGCTGAAACAAATATTCTGGTAAATGATGATGAGTTGAAAATAGATACTTATAAAGCGAGTGGTGCCGGTGGTCAACATGTCAACACAACTGATTCAGCAGTTAGAATAACACATATTCCGACAAATATTGTCATCTGTTGTCAAAGTGAGCGAAGCCAAATTTTCAATAGAAAAAGAGCACTCACTTTATTAAAGGCAAAATTGTTTAAACTTTCAGAAGAAAAAAAAGAAAAGGAATTAAAGACAATAAGTGGTGATAAACTAGGTATAGGTTTTGGAAGTCAAATACGCTCGTATATTTTACATCCCTACAGTTTAGTAAAAGACCATCGTTCGAATTATGAAATTAGTAATCCAGTTAAAATTTTATCGGGATATTTAGATGATTTTATTATAGAATATTTAAAATACAGGGTGGGAAACAATGATTAAAAAGAAAATAATAGAGTATTTTTATATAACTTTAGGTGTAATAATTTTAGGAACAGGGGTTTATTTTTTCATAATGCCCCATAATTTAGTTATCGGTGGAGTTTCAGGATTAGGTTTAGTTTTTAGTGAATTGTTTGGACTTAAAACTTCACTGGTAGTGTTAGTTTTAAATATGTTTTTTTTACTGTTAGGTACAGGTTTTTATGGTAGAAATTTCTTTTTAAAAACAGTTTATGGCTCTTTACTTTTTCCTGCTGTTATATTTTTATGGGAAATAAGCAAAGTTCAAACGGTAACAAATAATCTATTACTAGCAGTTATTTGGAGTGGTATAACGGTAGGAAGCGGATTAGGAATAGTGTTAAAATTCGGTGGAACAACAGGTGGATTAGACATACCACAAAAAATACTTAAAGATAAATTAAAAATTCCATACTCAGTTGGAATGTACGCAACTGATGGAGCGATTATTTTATTTGGAGCATTGACATTTGGAATTGAAAAGGCTTTGTACTCAATTTTAGGGCTGGTACTAATGGGTAAAATTATTGATTATATTTTAATCGGTGGAAAAAGTACCAAAAGCATCTACATCATTTCTAAACAACACAAATTAATCAAAAAAGAAATTTTCGAGGCAGTTGAACGCGGAATAACTGAAATGACAGTTGTCGGTGGTTATTCAGGACAAGAAAAAATAATGTTGGTCTGCGTTGTTTTAGCAAAAGAAAGTTATAGAGTTTTAGAAATAGTAAGAGAAATTGATAGTTTTGCTTTTGTTTATGTCAGTAGTTCTACTGAAGTGTTAGGAGAAGGATTCAATGTACACGATACTAGCAGTTAAAAAATTAGCCAGTAATTATTTAATAATTACTAATCGGGGTGAGTATAAATTTAATGAAGATGTTCTAGTTAAATTTATTATTGTTAAAAATAGAGAATTTAGCGATTTAGAGTTTGAAGAAATATTGAATTTTAAAGATGAAAACAACTACTATAATAAGGCTTTAAACTATTTAAGATACCACGACAGAACTATTTCAGAAATGGTTACTTATTTAAAAGGTTGTTCCTATAAAGATAAAATTGTTGACAAACTGCTTGAAAATAATTTATTGAATGATGAGCGATATACAAAAAATTATTTTGATTATTGCGTTAATAACTTTAAAGGTCCAAATTTGTTTAAACAAGATTTAATTAAAAAAGAAATTGACCATTTTTTAATAGAAGATTTTTTAATTGAATACACAAAAGAATTAGAAGTAGAATTGATAGAAAAAATAATTTTAAAAGAAGTTGAAAAAGAGAAAAAACTGAATTTTTATAAATTTACTAATAGTTTAAAAAACAAATTGATGAGAAAAGGGTTTAATATTTCAACAGTTGATGAAACAATTAAAAAAAAGCAGTCAGAAATTAAAAATTGCCTTTTAGAAGAAGATGCCCTTGTTTTGGAAATTGAAAAAATGCATCATAAAAACATACCAAAAGATAAAATAACCAAAAAATTATTGACTAAAGGATACAAATATTCAGAAATTAAAGAAAAATTAGCAGAATAAAATTATTTCTAAGTGAATATTATTCATATAGGAGATGATTTAAATATGGGCATCAGAAGAAAAGTAAAAAAGTCAGAATTTGCTGATGAACTTCTTATAAATAAAAGAGAAATTGAAATTAATGTACGAAAAAGTTTAGAAACACTTGATAAAAATAATAAAAATGATACAATTGACAAAGCAAGTAAATAGTTCTTTGGGGCAGGGTCAAATTCCCTACCGGCGGTTATAGCCCGCGAGCGCAAGCTGATTAGGTGAAACTCCTAAGCCGACAGTACAGTCTGGATGAGAAAAGATAAATTTATATTTTTAATAAAATTCTGTAAGAACATTCCTTGTGAAAAATCTATTTCAAGGAGAAATTATGAAAACAAGTAAATTAGTTTTAATGGGAATATTAACTGCACTAGCAGCCGTTTTAATGATTGTTGAAATTCCCAATCCATTTGTACCGTTTTTAAAATTTGAGTTTAGTGACATCGTGATTATCATTGCGTTTTTAGTTTTAGGACTTAAAGAATCAATAGCGATAGCCGTTTTAAAAGTAGTTGTAGTGGCAATGTTGAAAGGACCAGACCCTTATAGTGCAATTCCTTATTTAGGTTCGGTGATAGCAATCGTCGCTTCGATTACCTTAGTGTTAATTTATAAATATATTTTTACTAAGGAAAACCTTCCTGTGGCATTGCGTTATTTAAGTTCAATATTTATCTTTACTATTATTTTAACTATAGCTAATTATTTCATTTTTACACCAGCTTATTTTGGTTGGCCAACTAAGTCGTTAGTTGAAGTAAAGGCGATGTTTACCGGATTTTTAGAAAGTAATACAGAAAGTACATTTATGGCTACCAAAGGTTATCTTAAAGCCGTAGTATTTGCCTATGTCCCTTTCAATGTAATTAAAAGTTCTTTAATTATATTTTTATCCAGCATTGTTGCTAAAAATATTAAAGTTAAAATAAATAATTATATTGAAAATTAATATTAAAAATTCCGATTTTTGGAATTTTTTTTAAATTATATTTTGTTATTTGAAATTTTTTTTTGTGTTTTTAAAAATATATTGTATAATTACTATAGGTGATAATATGGCTAATATAAATTGGTCTGTATATATAAATTATATAAGTCTACTTGCTTTTTTTGCAGGTATAGTGTGCGGTGTATTAGTATTCTTTCTAATATATCTTATTTTTGTTTCGCGTTTAGTAAAAAAATCATATTCTAAACCAGAAAATTATAGTGATGATAGATGTAGAAATATGATAAAAGATTACAAGCGTAAATATAAAATCCAAAAAAGTGATAAAGCGGTTATAGATAGAATTATTTTGATAAGAACAATGACGCAGGAACTAGCGGTTGAAATAGCAAAATTTCATTACCCTAATTCAAAACATCCCTTTTTAGAAATTTCTACTTATGAATTACTAGAAACGGTAAAAGATATTATTACTAGATTGGAAATTATATTAGATAAAAAAAGTTTTAGTTGGCTTAAAAAATTAACGGGCGTGCAAATAATGAAAGTTTTCGAAATAAAAGAAAAAATCAGCAAAAATAAAGTAGTTAAAAATGCGGTTGAAATCAATAATTCAACTGTTAGCAAAGTGACAAAGAAATTTTTTAAAATTATCAATCCAACTTATTTGCTCAGAAGTGTAATTATGAATAAAACTGCTACTTTTTCAGCAGATATTTTTTCAAATGCAGTGATAACAATAGTTGGAGAAGAATTTTATAAATTATATAGTAAAGAGTTGTTTAAAATAGAAGATCAAAAATTGGAAAAATTAATGGAGGAAATTAGTGATGAATAATAAAAAGTTTTCTATACCAAAAATTGAAGGAAAAGATAAAAAGAAAAAAAGGTCAAGATTTATAAGTCCTTATTTTGGGCAGGAAGTAGAAGATAATTTAATTGTTCCAAAAAGTATGATAGGAGGAAACATAAACGAAAGATATCAAGATTTTGATGATGACAAAAAGAAAAAAATTTCTAAAGAACAATTGATGCGTGAATTTAATGTTTTCGACTCGACTCAAGCTAGAAAATTTGTTGAAAATAGTACTCCAAATAGAAAAAAACAAGAAGTGTCAGAAAATCAAAATGAAAGTAATTTTATCAAAATAAACGAAAAAAAGAAAAATGTAACTTTTGATGCTTTTTTTGGTGAAAGTCAAATTATAGAAGATGATAGTTATACTATTGCGAATAACAATACCTTTCACAGTAATTTTTCGGATAAGCCGGTTAATAGTGTGAAATATGAGGAAAAAACCAAAAAAAAAAATAATGATGATGAGCGCGAAGAAAGAGAAAGAATAAAACAAGATAATATTTTGAAAAAGCAAGAAGAGCGCGATACAGTTGAGCGAGAAAACAAATTACAGAGAAAAAATGAAGAGAAAATTGTAGAAGAAGAACAGGAAAAAAAAGAAGAGTTTAATATTGATAATTATTTTTTAGATAATGATTTTACTTCTGGATTTGTTAAAGTAGATAAAGATGAAAATACACAGTATAACAAAAAAACAATACAAGAAAGTGATTTTAATTTTAATAGAGACTGTGATTATGATAGTGAAATTATCGAGGAAAAAATTGAAGTTAACCCTGAAGATGAATTACCTTTGTATGGGAAAAGAATTGAAAAAAAGGGAAGAAAATTTCAGAGTTTTATGGAGAACGAATCAGAAAAAGCACCAGCGATAGATGATTTTTATCAAACTGAAATAGAAGAAATTAATATTTTAACTGGTAGCAATAAGATAAAAAATAATTATAATGCAGAAAATGAAGCGACTAAAGATAATGATTTTGAGTCTTTTGTTTTCAATGATGACCTAGAAAATCAAGAAGAGAATAAGGAATATGAAATAACTTATAAGACAGAAGATGAAGAAGATCAAGAAGACGACTTTAAAATTTACTCTGTTGATAAAGATAAAAAGAATTTTAAGCAATTTGATGTTGAAAAAGATCAAGACTATGAAAATCATCCTTTTGAAGATGAACACTACAAAAATGAAGTTGAAACTGATGAAGATGAAGAAGATGAAGAAAACCAAATAAAAGAAAATCAATTTTTAAAAGAAACGGATAATATTAAATCTGAAAATAAGCAGCATTATGGATTGGATGATGATTTTGAAGATGAAGAAGAAATTGAAAAAACTGAAACTTATCAAAATTTAAAAAAAGAACATAAGAAAAATTTAAAATTTGTTAAACCAAGTTTAGATTTATTGAATACCGTTGTTGAAGATAATAATGAAGATAATGAGTATTTATATGAACAAGAAGAAATAATCAATGATTGTTTAAGACAATTTAAAGTAGCTGGTGAGGTCAATACATTTACTAATGGACCTACTATTACTCAATATGAAGTAAAGTTACAAAGTGGAGTAATGGTTAATAAAATTACTAATATCCAAAATAACTTAAAAATGAATTTAGCAGCTGTTAATATTAGGATAGAAGCACCTATTCCTGGAAAAAGGACAATTGGTATTGAAGTGCCGAATAAAGTGCGAAAATTAGTTAATTTAGGGAATATTATCGATAAAGCCTTCGTTAACAAGACCAAACCACTAGAAGTAGCGTTAGGAGTAAATTTAGCTGGTGAAACAGTTTTGATGAATTTACAAAAGATGCCACACGGTTTGATTGCTGGAGCTACGGGTAGTGGAAAGAGTGTATGTATTGATACAATTTTAATGAGTTTACTTTACAAAATGAGTCCGGATGATTTAAAATTAATTTTGATTGATCCTAAACGTGTAGGATTAGCGGCTTACAGTAAAATTCCTCATTTAGCTACACCAATTATTCACGATGCTGAAATTTCTAGCGAAAGTTTAAAATGGGCAGTAGAAGAGATGGAAAAGAGATATGATTTAATGTTTTCTGTCAGTGCACGTGACATTGATAGTTATAATAAAAAAGTTGAAGGAAGAGAAAAAGAAGGTTTTCGTAAACTTCCATTTATTGTTATTATAATTGAAGAGATGGCAGATTTGATGGCTCAAGTTGCTGCTGATGTTGAACTGTCAGTCAGTAGAATTGCTCAAAAGGCAAGGGCAGCTGGAATTATATTACTTATTGCAACACAAAGACCAAGTGTAGATGTTATTAAAGGAACGATAAAATCAAATATACCGACTAGAATCGCTTTAAAAGTATCATCGAATACAGATTCCATGACGATAATAGATTTTGCTGGGGCTGAAACTCTACTAGGTAATGGAGATATGTTATATCAGTTTAATGGAACACCAATTCAAAGAGTTCAAGGAGCGTACGTTTCTGATGAAGAGATTGATGCCTTAACTGGATATCTGTCACAGTTTAAAAGAGATTATATCTTCAGTAAAGAAAAATTAGAAAAAAAAGTTAAAAAGCAAGGAATTTTAACAGACTTAGATCTTTTATTTACCGAAGTAGCAGAATATGTAATAACAACTAATTACGCTTCGATTAATAAAATTCAAGTTAATTTTAATATCGGATATAACAGAGCAAAAGCGTTGTTTGACCAATTGTTAGAATCGGGAATTGTTGGTAAATCAAACTCCAAGACACCTAGAAAAGTTTTAGTGAGCATAGAAGAATTTAGAAATAAATTCAGTTAGGATAAAAAATGGAAAACGCAAAAAAAATTAAAAAAATAAAAAAATTGCGATTGATCATATTGATATGCCTCTTTTTGCTAATGGGTATGTTTTGGGTGCCGACAAATTTTATCGTTAGTTATAGTAATTTAACACTTGCATTAATTTGTATTGCTGTTGTGTTTTTGATAATTATAGAAGTAATATCTTTAAGTGAAAAAGGTGGATTGTTAATAGAAATAATAGATGTCTTAGCAGTTGTCTTTCCTTTTTATCTGGCTTATTTAGTCTTAGCCTGTTTTTTTGTTTTTGTATCGAGAATAGATGGTTCGAGTATGGAGCCAAATTTTCACGACAATCAGCTGATACTGGTTAATCGTTTCAATGTATCATATGAAAGATTTGATGTAGTTTTTGTGAATGTAAGTAAAGAAAGAACTTCTTATTATCAAGATGATTTTTTCTTGAAAAGAATTGTTGGATTACCAGGAGAAACAATAGAATACAAAAGCGACATGTTGTATATAGATGGAACTGTAGTTACAGAAACTTTTGAAAATGGGGTTACTAAAAATTTTAAGTTTGCTGAAGTTTGTATGATTGCCGAAACAAGTTGTGATGTCATCCCCGAAGATTATTATTTTGTTTTAGGAGATAACCGACAGAAAAGTACTGATTCTAGAGTTATTGGATTAGTGCACAAAGATGATTTATTTGGTAAAATTATCTATGGTTTGTAAAGTTAGGAGAAAGAAATAAAAATGGAAAATACAAAAAAAATTAAAAAAATAAAAAGATTAAAATTTATGATATTAATATCTATCTTTTTGCTGGTTATTATGTTTTTTGCACCGATTAATTTTATTACTAGTCCTAAAAATTTAACTCTTGCATTAATTTTTATTGCTGTGCTATTTTTGGTAATTATAGAGATAATATCACTTAGTGAAAAAGGTGGATTTTTAATAGAAATATTAGATGTTTTAGCAGTTGTCTTTCCTTTTTATCTGTGTTATTTAATAGTAACATGTTTTTTTCTTTTTATAGCGAGAATAAACGGTGCAAGTATGGAGCCTAATTTTCACGATAATGAGTTGATATTGGTTAATCGTTTCAACGTATCGTACGAAAGATTTGATGTAGTTTTTGTAAATGTAAGTAAAGAAAGAACTTCTTATTATCGTGATGACTCTTTCTTGAAAAGAATTGTTGGATTGCCAGGAGAAATAATAGAATATAAAGACGACAAATTGTATGTAAATGGTGTTGTAGTTCCAGAACCTTTTGAAAACGGAATTACTAACAGTTTTAACTTTGGTGATGTTTGTAAGATTAAAGAAACAAGCTGTCAAGTCATTCCCGAAGATTATTATTTTGTTTTAGGAGATAACCGAGAGAATAGTACGGATTCTAGAATTATTGGACTAGTGCACAAAAACGATTTATTTGGTAAAATTATATATGTTTACTAAAATTAGGAGAAAGAAATGAAGATGGAAAATACAAAAAAAATTAAAAAAATAAAAAGATTAAGATTTGTCATATTAATATCCCTCCTTTTTATGATTGGTATGTTGTTAGTACCGACAAATTTTATCGCTAGGTATAATGATTTAACACTTTTATTAATTTGTATTGCTGTTGTGTTTTTGATAATTATAGAGATAATATCTTTAAGTGAAAAAGGTGGAATTTTAATAGAAATAATAGATGTCACAGCAGTTGTCTTTCCTTCTTATCTGTTTTTTTTAGTCTTAGCATATTTTTTTGTTTTTGTATCGATAATAGATGGTTCAAGTATGGAGCCAAATTTTCATGACAAGCAGTTTGTACTGGTTAGTCGTTTCAATGTGTCATACGAAAGATTTGACGTAGTTCAGGTAAATGTAACTAAAGAGAGAACTTCCTATTATAATGATGATTTTTTCTTGAAAAGAATTATTGGATTACCGGGAGAAATAATAGAGTACAAAAACGACCAGTTATATGTAGATGGTATTATAGTTACTGAAACTTTTGAAAAGGGAATTACTAGTAATTTTAAGTTTGGCGATGTTTGTAAAATCAAGGAAACAAGTTGTGATGTCATCCCCGAAGATTATTATTTTGTTTTAGGAGATAACCGACAGAAAAGTACAGATTCTAGAGTTATTGGATTAATACACAAAGATGATTTATTTGGTGAAATTATCTATGTTATATAAAATTAGGAGAAAAAAATTCAAATGGAAAATACAAAAAAAATAAAAAGATTAAGGCTTATCGTATTAATATCTCTCTTTTTGATGATTGTTATATTTTTTGCGCCAGAAAATTCTATTGCTAGTCCTAAAAGTTTAACCCTCATACTAATCGGTATTGCTGTTGTATTTTTGATAATTATACAGATAATATCTTTCAGTCAAAAAGGTGGGTTTTTAATAGAAATATTAGATGTCTTAGCAGTTGTCTTTCCTTTTTATCTGTTTTTAATAATAATAACGTGTTTTGTTATTTTTCCAGCGAGAGTAAACGGTGCAAGTATGGAGCCTAATTTTTATGATAATGAGTCGCTATTGGTTAATCGTTTCAATGTATCGTACGAAAGATTTGATGTAGTTTTTGTAAATGTAAGTAAAGAAAGAACTTCTTATTATCGTGATGACTCTTTCTTGAAAAGAATTGTTGGATTGCCAGGAGAAATAATAGAATATAAAGATGACAAATTGTTTGTAAATGGTGTTGTAGTTCCAGAACCTTTTGAAAATGGAATTACTAACAGTTTTAACTTTGGTGATGTTTGTAAGATTAAAGAAACAAGCTGTCAAGTCATTCCCGAAGATTATTATTTTGTTTTAGGAGATAACCGAGAGAATAGTACAGATTCTAGAATTATTGGACTAGTGCACAAAAATGATTTACTTGGTAAAATTATATATGTTTTCCAAAATTAGGGGGTAAAAAAATGCAAGTAGTACAATGGTACCCAGGTCACATGGCAAAAGCACTGAGATTGATGAAAGAGAAGTTAGATTTAATCGAAATTGTTTTTGAAATAGTAGATGCAAGAATACCTTTTTCAAGTTCTAATCCCTACGTTGCAGAAATTGTAAAAAATAAACCTAAAGTAGTTTTGCTAAACAAGGAAGACAAAGCGAGTAAAGAAATGACTAAAAAATGGATTGCCTATTTTAAAGAAAATGGAATTTACGCGATTAGTATAAACTCTTTAAACGGTGATGGAATAGAGAGAATAGTTAAAACAGCAAAATTAGTTTTAAAAGAGAAACGTTTAAAAGACAATCAAAAAGGCATCAAAGAAAAAGCGATTAGAGCTTTGATTGTTGGAATACCGAATGTAGGAAAATCTACTCTAATCAATCGCTTGTCTAAGAGAAAAGCAACTAAGGTAGGAGATCGACCGGGTATAACAAAATCTGAACAGTGGGTAAAAGTTGGTAAAGAGTTAGAATTACTAGATACTCCTGGAGTTTTGTGGAATAAATTTGAAGATCCCAAAGTAGGATATCATCTAGCTTTAACAGGCGCAATTAAAGATGATATTTTACCAATAGATGATGTCGTTATCTATGGAATAAATTACTTTTTAGAACATAAAAAAGAAACTTTATACAGTAGATATAGTCTAGAAGATGTTGAAGATCCGATAGAAATATTAGATATGATTGGGTTAAAAAGAGGTGCAAAACGTGGTAAAGAAATCGACTACAACCGGGTGTATCAAATATTTTTAAAAGACCTAAGGCAAGGACATCTTGGAAAGGTAACCTTTGACAGTGTATAAATATGAAAATGATTTGTTAAAAAAAGGATATAAATTAATTGCTGGTGTCGATGAAGTAGGAAGAGGTCCGCTAGCCGGTCCACTCGTTTCAGCAGCTGTTATTTTAGATGTCAATAACCCAATTGCTGGGTTAAATGATTCAAAAAAATTATCTGAAAAAAAAAGAGAAATTTTATATAAAGAAATTACTGAAAAAGCAATAAGTGTAGTAGTGGAGTTTATTTGGCAACAGGAAATAGACAAAATAAATATTTTAAACGCTACTAAAAAAGCAATGAAAATATGTTTGAATAAAACAAACTATGATTATGTATTAATCGATGCAGTAGATTTAGGCATTGAAAATTCTTTGAGCATTATTAAAGGAGATACTTTATCCGCATCAATAGCTGCTGCTAGTATAATAGCCAAAGTTACCAGAGACCGTTATATGGTTGAATTGAGTAAAAAACATCCTGATTATGGCTTTGAAAAACATAAAGGATATGGAACTAAACTACACATTGAATGTATAAAAAAATATAAGCCGATAGAAGATGTGCACAGACACTCATACGAGCCAATAAAAAGCATGAATAAATAAAAATTAATTATTAAATACTTGACAATGATAAAAAATAAGTTTATAACAATATTGGATGAAAAGTAGGTGAAATATGAATTTAGTAATAGTGGAGTCACCATCTAAAGCTAGTACAATTGAAAAAATTTTAGGTGAAGACTATAAAGTAATGTCTAGTGTTGGACATATTAGAGATTTAGCGATTTCAGGTAAAGGTGGGCTTGGAGTTGATGTTGAAAATGATTTTAAACCCAGTTATTCTAAAATAAGAGGTAAAGCTAAAATAATAAAAGAATTAAAAAAAGTAGCTGCAGAAGCAGATATTGTTTATTTGGCTACCGATCCTGATCGTGAAGGAGAAGCAATAAGTTGGCATATTTTTGACTGTTTAGAATTATCAGAAGATAAAACAGTGAGAGTAGTTTTTAATGAAATAACTAAAACAGCAATTTTAAATGGAATAAAAAACTCTAGAAGTATTGACATGGGATTAGTTAGTTCTCAAGAAACAAGAAGAATTTTAGACAGAATCATCGGATTTAAATTATCCAATTTATTACAGAGAAAAATAGGTTCAAAATCTGCAGGCAGAGTACAATCTGTTGCTCTGAAATTGTTGGTAGATTTAGAGAAAGAAATAATTAAATTTGTTCCAGAGGAATACTGGGAATTAAAAGCAGATTTTCAAGGAATAATAGCAGAATTAGAAAAGTATAAAGGGAAAAAAATAGAAATTAAAACTGCTGAAGAAATGGATGTAGTGTTAAATGCTCTAACAACTAACTATTCAATTAGTGATATTGTTCGTAAAGTAAGAAAAAGAAATAGTTTACCACCATTTATCACTTCAACGTTGCAACAAGCATCATCTAATAAATTTAATTACGGAGCTAAAAAAACAATGATAGTAGCTCAAAAACTATATGAAGGTATTCAAATAGGAAAAGAGAGCGTTGGATTAATCACTTATATGCGTACCGACTCAACGAGAATGAGCGATGAATTTATCAGTGGTGCAAAAGAACTGATAATCAGAGAATACGGAAAAGATTATTACAAAGGTTATTTTTCGAAAAAAGGTAAAAATTCGCAAGATGCACATGAGGCTATTAGACCTACGAATGCGATGCGAACGCCAGAAAGTATTAAAAATTATTTAAAGGTAGATGAATACAAAGTATATAAGTTAATTTATGATAGAGCAGTAGCAAGCACCATGGCAGATGCAAAATTTGATGATACAAAAGTAGAAATTATAAACGGCGATTATTTATTTATCATCGAAGGTAAAAAGCTAAAATTTGATGGGTATACTAAAGTGTATGACTATGATTTGACTAAAGATAAATTGTTACCAACTTATAGTGTTAATCAAGTTCTTGCTCTTGATAAATTACTTCCAGAACAAAAATTTACTAAACCTAAATCCAGATTTACTGAAGCAAAATTAATTAAAAAACTTGAAGAAGTTGGCGTTGGAAGACCTAGTACATACGCTCAGACAATGGATACACTTAAAGCAAGAAATTACGTTAAAATTGAAGAAAAGAAGTTTTATCCTAGTGAGCAAGGTGTTTTGACAATCGAAAAACTAGACCAATATTTTAATAGTATTGTGAACGTTAACTATACTGCAAAAATGGAAGAAGATTTAGATAAAATTTCAGCAGGTGAAGAAGAAAGTGTTAAGATAATTGGCGACTTTTACTACCAATTTATTCCTTTAGTTGATCAAGCAAAAGAGAAGATGGAAAGTATACCACCTAAAAAAGTAGGCAGAAATTGTCCGGAATGCGAAAGTGACTTAGTTTTAAGAAATGGTAGATACGGTGAGTTTGTCGCTTGTTCAAATTATCCAGAATGTAAATTTATCGAAAAAGATGAAAAACTAAAACCGGTAACCTTAGGCGTGAAATGTCCTAAATGTGATAAAGGTGAAATTGTGGAAAGAGTTGCAACAAGAGGGCGAAGTAAAGGAAATAAATTTTACGCATGCAATAATTTTCCTAAATGTAAAAATATTTTAAATGGAAAACCAATTAAAGAAATTTGTCCGGAATGTGGAGAATTACTAGTAGAAGTCAAAGAAGGAATAATTTGTAATAATAAAAAAGAATGTAAGTACCAAAAATAAGATAACTCAGTTGTCTTATTTTTTGAGAATAGAGGTGAAAATTATGGGTTATTTAGTCTTTCTATTATTAGTTATTTTATTATTTATCTCATATTTGAGTACTTATCAAGAAGATGGTTTTTTTGAATTTGAAAATATTAAAAAAAAGTAATAAAATTTTAAAATTGCGGTAAAATAAATATATATTAAAAAAAATAAAGGAGGTATGATATGAAAAAATTATTAAAATTTTTTATGTCGATAGTCGTTATCATTATAATTTTAATTTTTGCAATAATTGACAATACTGCTGAAGTTCCATATGAAGCATATCAAGACACTAATTATAACGATCAATTAATTAGTCAATTAAAAAACACGGTAGATGAAGAAATTGTAGAATTTAAATTTAATCAAGAAATGGTAAACAGTATCGTATACGAAAAAGCATTACTTAAAATTAATGATAAATATTTAGCAGATAATTGTAATACTGCTGAATGTGAAAATTTACTAGTTATAGAACAATCATTTGGTAGTTTAAAGATCAAAGGAGCGTATTTAGAGTTTGTCGATAATCTTATATTGATAAAAATACCTGCTGAAGTTGACAGTGTATTCGATTTGAATACAGCATTAACAGTATATATTGAAACTGTAGTTGACAACGGTTCGTATAGTTTGGTACTTGATAAAGTAAAACTTGGTAAGTTGCCGATTCCCAAACTTTTAATCTATGAATTTTTAAGTAGTTACGGAGTTGATACTACCCTCTTTAATGAAGATACCATAGAGTTAAATACCGAAAATTTAATTAAAGTATTTTCTAAAGGAAAAAATAATCAATCAGAAAAAAATGAGCGATTTGCAGCTTTATTAAGATTTATTAAAGAAAATGAATTATTTAAACTTGGGATTGAAAATGAAGAATTAACTTTAGAAGTGAATAGATATAAGTTTAAGTCAGATGCTAAATCACCAGAATACTTGACTAATTTTGATAAAGATATTTTTATAGAAAATTTTATGGTAGATAAAATATTATCGATAATTGCCGATTTTCAAAACAGTCCAGATGTTTCAATGGAAGTTACCGAAGAAGAGTTTAATAAAATATTGTTTTCCCTAGCGACAGAAAATTTAAATGAAAAATTAGTGGATAGTCCATATGGAGAAATAAGCGGGATTTTTGTTAATTTCCTAGAAGATTCCATGAAAGTAAATTTAGCAGTTACAATATTAGAGCAACCAACAATTATAGAATTGGACACTGTTGTCAGCAGTGATGGAACTTTAACTTTAGATTTTGTTTCTGGAAATATCGGAAAAGATTTATGGGAAGAACCAACAGACTATCTGAATCTTACTAGAGAAAAAATTATAAGTCTAACAGAAGGTCTTGGTTTTGAAATTGGAGAAACTGGAATAGTAGTTAATGACAATACAGTTAATATTTCCAAAAAAGTGATTGAGTCATTGATTGGTGAAGAATTCTTAAACAACGGAATTGCTATTAGCGGATTAGACTACCAAAATAGTAAATTAATGATAAATTTACATTTGGGATAAAATAAAATTATAAATAAGACTATAAAATAGATGTTAAATCATTTATTTTATAGTTTTTTTAAAAAGAGATTTTTTTTATAAAAAAGTATAGTATAATAAGTAGAAAAAAATTAATTTGTTGAAAGGAGTAAATGGATGAATATATTTTCTAAAATTTTGCGAGAAGAATTAATTGTTGCACAAGGATGTACTGAGCCAATTGCTCTAGCTCTAGCCAGTGCAAAATGTATCGAAACATTAGGAGAAGTGCCCGATAAAATTATTGTAAATTTAAGTGGGAATATGATCAAAAATGTTCAAGGAGTTACTATTCCTGGAACTGATGATTTACGTGGACCAGAATACGCTAGTATTTTAGGGATGATAGCAGGTGATTCTCACAAAAATTTAGAAGTACTAACCGGAATCACAAAAGAAGATATCGAAACTGCTAAAAAACTATATGCAAAAAATATCTGTACATTAAATCATCGAGCTGATAAGGCAAAATTATATATTGAAGTTGTGATGGAAAAAGGGGATCAATACGCCTTAGTCGAAGTAATGCACACGCATCTTAATTTTACTAAAGTAGAAAAAAATGGATGCAGAATAATTTACAACCCTTGTCAAGAAAAGGATTTTAATTCATCGCTTGTTGATCGAACGGGTTTAAGTGTAACAAATATTATTGAGTATGCTAATCAGGTAGAGATCGATGAAATCAAAAATATTTTAAAAACTCAAATAGAAAAAAACATTCAAATTGTTGAAGAAGGATTCAAAAATAAATATGGATTAAACGTAGGGAAAACTTTACTGGAAACAGCAGAAGGAAGTTTAAAAGAAAAAATGAAAGCATATGCCTCAAGTGGTAGTGATGCCAGAATGAGTGGTTGTGATTTACCGGTAGTTATCAATTCAGGTAGTGGTAATCAAGGATTGACAATATCATCACCAATTTATATTTATTGTAAAGAAAAAAGCATTGATCAAGATTCAATGTACCGAGCTTTAGCAATAGCTAATTTAATCCCAATTCACATTAAAACCAGTATTGGTAGATTATCGGCATTTTGCGGAGCAGTGATTGCTGGAATCGGAGTTTGTGCAGCACTGATATATTTAGATAAAGGAACGCTAAAACAAATTGAGGGTGGGATAAAAAATTGTATAGCAAATTTAACTGGAGTTATTTGTGATGGGGCAAAATCATCATGCGCTCTTAAAATTGCTTCGAGTATTGAAGCCGCTTATTTATCGAAAGTGTTATCGTTAAAAGGTAGTGTTGTTAGTGATAGAACAGGTATAATTTATGAATCGATTGAAGAGACAATTAAAAATCTAAGTGATATTGCTAGTCAGGCGATGTTGGAAACAGATAAATATATTTTTAAAATTATGACTAGTAAATAACAAAAACAAACATATTTTTTAAAAAAAATATGTTTTAATCTCTTAGGGTGATTTTATGGAGATTTTGTATGGAATTTTAGTAGGTGCAGCAAATATAATTCCTGGAGTGAGTGGAGGAACTATTTTACTACTAATAGGTATTTATGAGAAAACCATTAATAGTTTAAATAACTTATTAAAAAAAGAGAATAAATTAACAGCTATTATTTATCTGATAAAATTATTTTTTGGCGCAGTAATAGGAATCGTAGTATTTGCTAAATTATTAAACTATTTTTTTAATAGATTAGAGACAGAAACATATTTCTTTTTTATCGGATTAGTTATCAGTAGTTTAATATCGGTTAGCAAAAAAGAAAAAAGCATAAATAAGTATTTTGCACTTTTAGGCGTCATAATAGTTTTAACGTTAAATTATTTCAAAATAGATAATGATATAAATTTACTATACGAATTTTCAATTACGACAGTTTTCATTTTAATTTTAGTCGGTATTATTTCTGGAGGTACTATGATTTTACCAGGAATCAGTGGTTCCTTAATACTGTTGATTTTAGGTCAATATCATAAAGTCAAAAACTTATTTATAAATATTTTAAACATAAATAATTTAATTTTACTGGGATTTATGGGAATTGGGGTACTAATAGGTGTTTTTATTGTTTCAAAACTAATGAAATTTTTACTAGAAAAACATAAAAAATATACTATGAGTTTAATTATTGGCTTAATATTTGGTTCTATTTATGTATTGATTCCTAAAATTGATTATAATTTTGGGATTATGGCAACGGCAATTGCCAGTTTAGTTTTAGGGTTTTTATCAGTAGAAATATTAAAATATAAAAATAATAAAATTTAATAAAACAATGTTGGTAAAAAACAAAATAAAAGAGAGAATATTTAAAAATAAAAAAAAGACAAATTAATGTAATGCACCCCATTTCTTGGACTGAAATGTCAGTTTTAAGAAAGAGGTGTTTTTTATTATGCATGAATATAGTGTAAATTTAAGAAAAAGGTTTTGGCATAAAAGCAACAGAAAGAGAATTTAAACTAGGCGATACTACTATTTATCGATGAGATTGGAAGAGAAAGACAGTAGGTCTTGTGAGAAAAAATAATAAAATATATAGTCCAAATGATAGATTAGACATTCTAAATTTTTTTGGAAAGTGGATATACTGCAATGTGTGAGAAGTATAATATTGATAGCAGTGTGATTTCTTCATGGGAAAGAAAATATAGAAAATATGGTTTTGATGGACTAAAAATTGATGGACGCGGAAATTTAGGAAGAACTTGAAAAAGAGTGCTATCTCTAAGGACTAAGATATATTGGATGAACTTCAAAAATTAAGAATAGAGAATGAATATCTAAAAAACTAGACATCTTGATTCTAGAAAGAGAAGAGAGAAAAAAAGAAAAAGTAAGAATCATTAACGAACCAAGGCAAAAATAGACTCTCGCTACATTGCTAAAGTTTTGAAATTTCCAAAGTCAACATATTCAGATATCAATAAAAAACTAAATGTGCAAGATAAAGGCTTACAACTAATTTTGAACAAAAGCAGGTTACAGATATTACTGAATTTAATATACAAGGTAAGAAGATATACTTATTGCCCCTGATATAATTATATAATGGGGAGATAATGTCTTTTACATACTGGTTCTCACCGAATGTTAAACTAACGATAGATATGCAAGAATAAAGTTCTAAAGATAAGAAAATTACAATAATTTAGTAATTCATAGTAATCAAGGGGTTCAATATCAAAATAAAAAACATCTCTACAAACTTAAATCATTGAATATCACACAAAGTATGTCGAGAAAAGGGAACTGCCTGGATAATCCACTGACAGGAAATTTCTTCTCTCAATTAAAGAGTGGATTTTACCACACAAATGAATTTCATTCAATGAAAGAATTTATCTTTGGTCTAAAAGAATATCTCAAATATTACAATAATAATAGAATTAAAATTAAATTAAAAATGTTGCCTCAATACAGACAACAATATAATCAAATTTTTATTTAATTGAATTAATTTCAATTTATTGCGTTCAGTGCATTTACTAATATTTGTGTCTAGATTACTTGGGAGTACTTTAATTTCAGTTCAAGAAATGGAGTGCAGCACATTAATATTTTTTTCTTTTAGATAGCTTTGATCATTGAAATATGTTCAATATCCGCTTCTAAAAATATATTTCCTTTCGGAATAAAATTAAGTTTTTTATAAAAGTTTTCAGCAGATATTTGGGAATTTAATTTAAGTAACTCTATTTTTGTATTGCTTTTAATAGTCTCTTCAATAAATTCCATGATTTTAGTAGCTATGCCTTGGTTACGATAATTTTCTAATACGGCGATTCTTTCTATTTTAGCAAAATTTTCAACTAAACGGTAGCGACCACAGCCAACAATAACTTGATTTACATAAGCAACTATTAAAGTAGCGTACTCATCTAACCCATCTAATTCTAAATTTTCTGCAACATTTTGACCTACGATAAATACTTCTTTTCTAATTTTAAAATTATCAAATATTTCTTTTTGACTTTCAACAATTTTTATAATCATTATTTTCACCTCGTGTGTTATATTATATATGAAAAAAAAATTGTTTACAATAAAAGATAAAAATAGTAGAATATAATAAGGCGACGGAGGTGCTGTTATGGCAAAGCAAGAAATTTTAAATCTTTTTGAAACAAATGAAAATTTATCTGAAAATTTATTAGAATTTTATCCGTACGACATCGCTATCGCGCTGACTGAGATAGATGCAACTTTTCATAGAAAGTTTTTTGACTTAGAGAAAGAATTTGTAGCAGATGTTTTAAGTAAATTAGAAACTGAACAATTTTTGAAAATTACCGAACAGTTAGAACCGATTGAAGTATCAAAAATTTTGCAAAAAATGGACTTTGATGATGCTGTAGATATTTTAAAAGAAGTAGATGAAGAAAACCAGTTAGTTTATTTAAAATTTATGGATACTGAAGTTCGTAATAAAACAAGAGAATTGATGAATTACGATGATTCAACAGCGGGAGCTTTAATGACTCATGAGTACATTTGGGTACCCATTACTTGTACTATTAAAGAGGCGATGAAAATTGTAATTTCTAAAGCAAAAGAAGCGTATATTGTCGATAGTATTTATGTGACAGAAAACTTTAAATTAGTAGGAGTTATTTCTTTAAGAGAATTAATTATCGCTAGAGCTGAAGAAAAATTAGCCGATATTATTACTACTAATTACGTAGCGGTTAAACCTTTAGACAATAAAAATATTGTGGCAGAAAAAATGATGAATTATGATTTTACTGTATTACCAGTAATAGATAAAAACAATAAAATGAAAGGTGTTGTAACAATTGATGATATTGTCGATTTAATTGATGAAGAAGCAGTAGAAGATATTTCAGCGCTTGCGGGTGTTAGTGATGTAGATATTGATCAGGACAATGAAACTGTTCTCGATACGCTAAAAAAAAGATTGCCTTGGTTATTAATTTTAGTAGTTTTAGGATTTGCAACTAGTATTATTTTAGCATCGTTTGAAGAAACGTTAATATCAATACCAATTTTAGCAATGTTTTTACCATTGATTTTAAATATGAGTGGGAATACGGGGACACAATCTTTGGCGGTTACGGTTAGAGGAATATCAAGAAATCAATTTAATAATAAAAAAAATATATTTAAGCATTTGTTGCGTGAATTTAAAACTGCCCTTTTAATGGCAATTATTTTAAGTGTGGTAGTCTTTGTTTTTGCCTATGTAATGGGAATGATTTATGGTGAAACTGATATTGCATTTTCTTTTATAATTGCTCTCAGTGTCTTAATTGCCTTGACTTTTTCAACGTTGGCTGGCTCAATAATTCCAATTATTATTGAAGCATTAAAAATAGATCCAGCAGTGGCAAGTGGACCTTTCATAACAACGATAAATGATATTGTTTCACTATCGATATATTTAACGTTAGCGAGCATTTTAATACTGTAGTAAATAAAAAAAAGAAATTTTACCACCCTAGACACATATAATGAAAGTAGGGTGGTGTTTTTTATGGAAGAACCTTTATTGTTTATTCATTCAATTAAAACAAATATTGAAAATGACAATAATCAAGTGCATTTTGATTCTAGAAATAAATTGATAAGTGAATCGCTAAATAAAAAAATTAGCAGTTTGATAAATTTACATAGAGCAGATAAAAAAGTTTTAGTTTCAATTGTTTTAAAAAATAAAATTATCAAAGGCTATATCAAAGATAGAATAAAAAACAAGTTAGAAGTAAACTCAGGCAGTGAATTAAAATTTATTGATGTTAATAGAATTTCTGAAATAAATATTTTAGAAATTTAAACTTTAATACAGCAGATGGGCTCGAAACATTGCATGCAAGAAATAGAATTTAAATCGATGAAACATGTTTGTTTGGTACAAACAAATTTACCATCTTTTAATTCAATTAAGCGAAGTTTGATCGTACAATCGTCAGAAACTTGTGAAATTCTAAAAAGATCAGTTGTAGAAGTAGAAGCAACTGTTAATGAAACTTTTAATGGATTTCCAGAAGAGTAGAAAAATTTAACAGGAATGGTATCATAAGCACAAGTTACCAGTGAATTGTCATAAGAGATACGAGAAGAAGTTTGTAAAATAGCTTCTTTTTGTTGTTGGTCGATATCTTTGGCGGCTTTGCAAATCTCCATATTATCAACCTCCTTTCATTATAAAATATGACAAATATAAAAATATGTATAGATGTTTGTAATGTTAAGAGAATCTTTGTAAAAAAAATTATCTAAGTAAATTATTATAAATAATGCAATAACGGTATATTTATGGTAAAATTATTCGTGTAAAAAATTGTTTGGATTGGAGAAAAGCAAGATGAATATATATGTATACACAGGTACATCAATTTTTATTTTGTTGTTATTTATCGCAACGATTTATTTTATTAACAAGAGCAAAAAACAAAATAAAAAAATTGATAGCACAAAATTAGTTGAAACTATATTTTCAATATTTTCAAAAGACAACATTGTCGATGTTGAAAGTGAAGTTTCTAGAGTGAAAATTACTGTTAAAGATATAGAGGTGATTAATTTAGATAGATTAGAAGAAATCACTGAAGGTGTATTTATTAGTGGTAATACTATGAAAATTATTTTTAAAAATGCTGACTCTGATTTGGCAGAAGAAATAAAAAATAAATTATAACGGAGACAATTATGAAAGCAATTAACGCTATTAGAATGTTAGGAATGTCACAAATTAACGAAGCAAATTCAGGTCATCCTGGAGTGGTGCTAGGTGCAGCACCAATAATCCATGAATTGTTTAAAAATCATTTAAGAATTACCCCATCTCATAGCGACTGGTGTAATAGAGATCGCTTTGTTTTGGCTTGTGGGCACGCTTCAAGTATGTTGTATGCAACATTACATTTAGCAGGATTTAAAATCACGATAGACGATTTGAAAAAATTTAGAAAATGGGGTAGTCTTACCCCAGGACATCCTGAATACAAACATACAGACGGTGTAGATGCAACTAGTGGACCACTAGGGCAAGGGATTGCGATGGCTGTCGGTATGGCAATAAGTGAAAAATTTATAGCTGCTAGATATAACAAAGAAAATTACCAGTTATTTGACCACTACACGTACGTAATCTGCGGAGATGGAGATTTACAAGAAGGTGTTACTCAAGAAGCGATAAGTTTTGCCGGTCATAACGGCTTAGAAAAATTAATTGTCCTATACGATAGTAATGATATTCAATTAGATGGAGATATTTCATTAGCCCAAAGTGAATTAACTAAACTTAAATATCAATCGATGAATTGGGATTATCAATTGGTGGAAGATGGAAATGACTTAACAGCTTTGAACAACGCGATAAACAACGCTAAAAAATCTGTTAAACCATCGATAATTGAAGTTAAAACAGTTATTGGTTACGGATCAGAATTAGCTGGTAAAGCGGATTGCCACGGAGCACCAATGGGTGAAGAAAAAACAAAATTCATTAAAGAAACTTTGGCGTGGGATTTAGACGACTTTGAAGTATCTGATGAAATATACGAAGAATATAAAGTAATAAAAGAAAAAGGAGATATTTTATACGAAGAGGGATTAGCATTATTTAAGAGTTATAAAAAAGATTATCCAGAATTGTTTCTTGAATTAACAGAAGAAATTGAAGTTCCCTTGGTTGAGTTTGCTAACGATGTTGATGAAGCTACCAGAGTAAGTAACGGAAAAATAATTGCTGAACTTTCTAAAAAAATTCCTTTTTTAATCGGTGGAAGTGCTGATTTAACAAAATCAACAAAAGTAAAAGGTGCAGATGGTGATTTCACTGCCAGCACACCTACAGGAAGAAATATTAACTTTGGAGTAAGAGAACATGCCATGGCTGCTATCGCCAACGGTCTTACATTGAGTAATATGAAAGCTTTTACCGGAGGATTTTTTGTCTTTAGTGACTACATGAAACCAGCGATGAGAATGGCTAGTTTAATGAAGATTCCGACAACCTTTGTCTTCACTCACGATTCAATAGCAGTTGGTGAAGATGGACCGACACATCAACCAATAGAGCAATTAACAGGGTTGAGAGCAATTCCAAACATGAATGTAATTAGACCAGCTAATGCCAATGAAACAGCTAGTGCTTGGAAAATAGCTGTCGATAGTAAAACTACACCTACTTGCTTAGTACTGACTAGACAAAATCTCTTAAACAATGAAAATAGTACTTATGAAAAAGTTTTAAAAGGGGCCTATGTAATTAGTCCTGAAAAAGAAGAATTACACGGTATATTACTCGCTTGTGGGAGTGAAGTTAATTTAGCAATTTCTGCCCAGGAAAAGCTTTTGAATGAAAACATCGATGTAAGAGTGGTAAGTATCCCAAGTATTTACATGTTTGAACAACAAAGTGAAGAATACAAACAAAGCCTATTAGCCGATGTACCGACACTAGCAATTGAAATGGCAACTGCTTATGAGTATTACAAATATACTAAAGATGTGATGAATATAACGACGTTTGGAGCTAGTGCGCCGGGTGGAGTTGTTGTTTATAAATATGGATTTCACACTGACAATGTAGTGGAAAAGTTTAAAATAGTTTATGAAAAACGTTCAAAAACTACTGACTAGAATTAATGAATTATCTAGAAAATCTAAAAGTACTGGTTTAACTGAAGAGGAAAAAAAAGAGCAGGTTAAATTAAGAAAAGAATATCTAGAGAATTTTAGAAAAAAATTTAAACAACAACTGAATTCAATTGAAATAGTAGATTAATTTATTATAAAAAATTAAAAATCAAAAGACTTAGTTATCTTGAATTGAGATGCAAAGTCTTTTTTTTATCTTACTAACATATAATTTTATATATTAATATTAAGGAGTAATGATGAAAAAATATTTTAAAACTGATGGAATAAGAGGAAAGTTTGATTTGATTTTTAGTGAAGAGTTTTGTTTTAAATTTGGGTTGGTATTGAGTGAATTATTAAATGACGAATTTGTGATAATCGGTAGAGATACAAGATACTCAAGTGAATTCATCGAAAAAAATATTGAAAAAGGAATAATTTATGGTGGTAAAAATGTAAAAAAAGCAGGAGTGATAAACACACCAGGATTAGCATTTTTAACAAAACACTATGACGCAAAATTTGGAATTATGATTACTGCTAGTCACAACGATTATCTAGATAATGGAATTAAAATGTTTTCAAGTAATGGGGAAAAATTAAATAAAGATGATGAAATGTTAATTGAAAAAAAATTAAATGAAAAACTTGAATTAAAAGGTAATTCATCTTCGGTAGAATTAGAGCCATATTTAAATAGCCTGCTAAAAATAAAAAGCGATTTAAGAATCGGATTTGATTTATCAAATGGTGCTTTATCGGATATCGCAAAAATAGTTTTTAAAGATTTAAATGCAACTTATATCAACGATAATCCTAACGGTAAAAATATCAATGATCTATGTGGATCAACTCATCCTTTTTCAATTAAATATTTAGTTGAAAAGAAAAAATTGGATATCGGTTTTTCCTACGATGGTGATGGGGATCGCTTAATTATTTGTAGTGATAAGAAAATTTTTGACGGTAACCATATTTTATATTTATTGAGTGAATATTACAATTCTGATATAGTTACTACTCATGTAGCGAATCAGGGAGTAAGTGGAATCAAAAATTCTGTTGTTTTTACTGATATTGGAGATAAATACATATCTAGAAAAATGAAAGAATTAAATATTAAAATAGGTGGAGAACCTAGTGGACATATTATGTTGAGTGAGTACGGTTATAGTAGCGATGGAATGTTGATTACTCTATTAATACTTAAAATTTTATCAGAGAAAAAAACAACAATGAAAGAGTTATTAAAAGGATATAAAGAATATGAAGAAATTAATACAAAAGTAATGATTAAAAAATCATTTGATCAAAATAAATTAATCGAATTAAATAACTACTACAATAAATTGTTAGAAAATAGTGGAAAAGTTTTAATAAGAAAAAGTGGTACTGAAGATGTTGTTCGCATTCATATCCAATATTCAGATGAAGCGTTAATAGAAGAACTAAATTCAGAAATGTATGAAAAAGTCTTTAGCTTAGTAGGTGATTCAAATTAATGCATCAGTTATTTTAGCAGCAGGTAAAGGAAAGAGAATGAAGGACTCTCTACCGAAAGCATTGCAAACGATATTAGGAAAAGATATGATTGGATTTTTATTAGATGGTTTAAAGCAAGTAGAAAATCTAGATGTATATGCAGTATTAGGCGCGAACAAAGAACAAATTTTAAAAAAATATCCAAACTTAAATTATTTTCATCAAAAAAAAGCTTCTGGAACTTTAGATGCTATAAAAATAGCAAGTGAGTTGAAAGATAAATATCAAAATCTGGTTATAGTTGCTGCTGACCAGCCTTTTATTAGAACAGAAACTATTAAATGTTTGTTGAACGTACATTTAAAAAATGAAAATGATTTAACTTTTGTTACTACAAAGGTAAAAAATCCGACTGGTTATGGACGTATTATCGATAAAAAAATAGTAGAAGAAAAAGAGTTGACAGAGTTACAAAAAAAAATAGATGAGGTAAATATTTCTCTGTACTGTTTTAAAACTGAAAATTTATTTCAAGAGATAAGTAAAGTTAAAGAAAAAAACGGAGAATATTATTTAACTGATTTGATAGAAATATATCATGATAATAAATTGAAAGTAGAAAAACTTTTAATTTTAGATGATTTTCAATTTACCGGAATTAACGATAAAATTGCTTTAGAAAGCGCAACGAATAAATTAAAATTGGAAATAAACAATAAACATTTAAAAAATGGAGTAAAGATAATAGACAAAAACAATACTTATATCGGTCCTGATGTAATTATCGAAAGCGGTAGTACAATTTATCCTAACAGTTGGATAGTCGGCAAAAGCATAATTAGAAAAGCTGTTATTATTAAAAATAGTTATATTAGCGATTCTGAAATAGGCGAAAACAGTCAAGTAGGACCTTATGCTCAACTTAGAAATAATACAGTAATCAAAAAAAATGTTAAAATCGGAAACTATGTAGAAATTAAAAACTCTACTTTATCAGATGATGTTAAATGTGCACATTTGAGTTATATAGGTGATACTTATATCGGTGAAAATGCAAATATTGGTGCGGGGGTAATAACCGCTAATTATGATGGTAAAAAGAAACATAAAACATGCATCGGTGAAAACAGTTTTATCGGTTCTAACGTTTGTTTAGTAGCTCCTATTAAAATTGGAGCGAAAGCGGTAATCGCAGCAGGAAGCACGGTTACTAAAGATGTTGAAAGTAATTCTTTAGTAATTGCGAGAAAAAAAGAGACAATAAAAAACAATTATTTTGAATAATTTGGAATTTTTTTGTCTTAATTAGCATTTAATTAAGTATATTAAATGAAAGAAGTGTTTAATCTGTGTGGAATAGTAGGTAGCGTTGGAAAGTCCCAAACGTATGAATTTTTGGTTGATTGTTTAGAGAAATTGGAATATAGAGGTTATGATTCATGTGGAATTGCAGTAAATGATAATCAAATTAAAATTAATAAAAGTGTTGATGGTGTAAAAAGTCTTTTAGATTTAACTATTTTAAGTGGAAATTTAGGAATAGCACATACAAGGTGGGCAACTCATGGAAAAGTCAGTCTTGAAAATAGTCATCCACACATTTGTAATTTAAAAAGATTTGCGGTGGTTCACAATGGAATTATTGAAAATTATCGAGAAATAAAAGATAAGTATCTCAGTGAATATTATTTTAATTCTGAGACAGACACTGAAATTATAATTAATTTATTCAGTTGTTTTTACGATATTTATCATGATGTTAACTTAACTCTAAATAAATTAATCAAAATATTAGTCGGTAGTTACTCATTAGTAATTATCGATAACTTAAATAGTGAAAAAATATATTTTATTAAAAATGGTTCGCCACTCTTTATTGGAGTTGGTGAAAACTTTAATACGATAGCATCTGATGTTAATTGTTTTAAAGATGTTTTAAACTATGTGGTATTAAATGATTATGAATACGGATATTTGAGTAAAGATCAATATTCGGTTTATTTTGCTGAAAAGGAAGTGAAAAAAAAGGAACACGAATTAGAGATAACAGAAGATGTATATGATTTAAACGGTTATGAAGATTACATGTTAAAAGAAATAGAAGAGCAGAAAAAAGTAATACAAAATATTATGGATAATTATTATGATTTTACTTTGAATAAAAACTTAATCAATAAACTTAAACAAACTAAAAAAATTTACATCATAGGGGCAGGTACCAGTTATCATGCTGGTTTAATCGGTAAAGTAATGTTAGATGAGCTTTACAATAAAGAAGTTTACGTAAAAGTAGCTAGTGAATTTTATTATGAAAATAACGTTGATGTGGAAAATGCATTTTTAATTTTTATTTCTCAATCAGGAGAAACAAAAGATTTGCTCAAATGTTACGAAAGGTTTTCCAAGGCCGATTCGTTAGTAATAACAAATGTTAAAAATTCTAGTTTAGATCTACTCTGTACATACTCGCTTTACTTGTATGCAAATAAAGAAATAGCAGTTGCTAGTACTAAAGCTTATATAGCCCAAATTTTAATATTATTTATAGTAAGATTTAATTTAAAACATGATTTTTTAATCGTTGATGAATTTAATAAATTACTAGATAGTGTCACGGATATCTATCAACAAAAAAATAAATTTTTAGAAATAGCAAATAATATGAAACACACCAGTGCATTTTATATCGGAAAAGGTATCGATTATTTTGTTTGTTTAGAAGCAGCTTTAAAATTAAAAGAAGTAAGTTATATTCATGCTGAAGGTTTAATGAGTGGAGAACTTAAACACGGCTCATTAGCATTAATCAGTGAAGATGTTCCGGTAGTTGCATTAATTAGTGATAAAAAAATTGAAACTAAAGTCAGAAATAGCATCGAAGAAATTAAAAGTCGAAAAGGAAAAGTATTTAGTATTGTCACTGAAAATATTGGAATTAATGATGATATTATTTTAAAAGAAGTACACGATTATTTGCTGGCAATAATTATGGCAATACCAACACAATATATAGCATATTACACAGCAAAAAGGTTAAATTTAAACGTTGATAGACCGAGAAATTTAGCTAAAAGTGTAACCGTAGAATAGCCATTATGGCTATTTTTATTTTACCATTAATGATTTTATTGTTGTAATATGCTATAATATGACTAACAAAAACAATAAGGGGAAAAAAATATGAATAATAATTGGCGTGATTTTTTTGATGGCGAATGCAAAAAAGAATATTATAATAATTTAAAAATCAATTTAAAAAAAGAGTATAAAAATTATGTGATTTATCCGAAAAGAGAAAATTTATTTAATGCTTTTAAATTAACTCCTTATGAAAATATAAAAGTAGTTATTTTAGGACAAGACCCTTATCATAATGTTAATCAAGCAAACGGATTATCTTTTAGTGTAAACAATCAAAAATTACCGCCTAGTTTATTGAACATTTATAAAGAATTAGAAGATGATTTAGGAATAGAAATATCTAAAAGTGGTGACTTAAGTTGTTTAGCTAAGCAAGGAATTTTGTTATTAAACACTTGTTTAACAGTAAGAGAACATTCTCCAGGGAGTCATAAAGACATCGGTTGGGAAATTTTTACGGCAAACGTAATTGATTATATTGAAAAAAATAACAATTTTATTATTTATGTTCTTTGGGGTAATTTTGCTAGAAGTAAAAAAAATTTAATAACAAATAAAAATAGACTTATTATTGAAAGTACTCATCCTTCATCATTTAGTGCCAGAAATGGTTTTTTTGGTTCGAAACCTTTTTCAAGAATTAATTCAGCTCTAACTGCTAAAACTATAGAAGCAATAAATTGGAGGATAAAAATTGAGTAACTTGCTTTGGGCTATTTGGCCTGTTTTAACAGTTTTAGTTTTTTTTTATCTGGTTGATAGTTATGATAGAGAAACACTATTTCAATTATTTAAAAAATTCGTTTTAGGAATGTTTGTCGTTGTCCCGGTATTAATAATCGGGAACTTTTTAAATAGTTTAGGAAAAGAATTAGGCGGTGAAATTTATATTTTATACGTCGCTTTCGTATTAGCAGCATTCAATGAAGAGTTTTTTAAATGGTTAGCTTTTACGGGAATTAAAAATAAAAAATATTTTAATGAATATTTAGATGGAATTATTTATGCAGTATTTGTTTCTATGGGATTTGCGATTGTTGAAAATATTATTTACGTTGCTCAGTACGGAAGAGAAACTGCTATTTTAAGAGCGGTTACTAGTATTCCGATGCACATGATGTTTGGAGTAGTGATGGGATATTATTTTTCTTTAGGACATTTTAGCAAAAAGTTTATTCCTAAAATTTTGTCGTTAGTAGTTCCAATACTACTTCATGGTATTTACGATTATATATTACTTAGTAAACTAGACCATCTAATGTTGTTGTTTGTTCCGTACTTTGTCTTTATTGTTTATAGTTCTAAGAATATGATCAGGAACTATTTAAAAATCTCAAAAAATGAGGGCATAATAAGCAATATTTAATCGAAAAAACAATCGAGGCTTGTTGATAAGGGTTGACAATTTTAAAAAAAAATAGTAAACTCTTGTAGTTAGAGTAGTTGATAAGCGTTAAGTGATATACCATGGGAAGTTGGGTATATACGAACTATCAGAGATGGTAGGCGATTTATCAGCGCGTCCGCTATAATAATAATATGTGGAACTCTTTCAAATTAAATTTGAGGAGTGTAGTAATGAACGAAGAAAAATCAAAATCTTTAAACAGTAAAAGAAAAATTACCACAAGAGCTTTAGCATTAATTGCCATTTTATCAGCGCTTTCAGTAACACTTAAGTTTTTTTCTATCGAGACAGGATTTTCCAAAGTTACTCTATACGATGTACCGCTAATGGTTGTCGGATTAATTTTTGGTCCAATCGGTGGAATAGCTGGTTTTATAGTAGACTGGATTCATGGACTTGCCAAAGGTTATACATTAGGACCATTCACTTTATCTTCAATAGCTTGGGGACTAGTTCCAGCATTATTAGCAAAGTTATTTAAATTCAAATATCAGGCTGACGGAAATCGTAAAAAAACAATCAGTATTATTTTTGTGATAGTATTGATTACCTCATTTGTTGCTCTTTCACTTAACACGTATGCTTTATCTTTGCTTCATGGTTGGGGTCCAACAATTGCAAAATTACCGATTAGAGTGATAACTTTAATAATTAAATTACCTATTCAAACGATCGTACTTTACAAAGTGTTAGATGTTTATTATAAACATTTTGACAAAGCATAAAATTTTGCCTCAAAGCAAAATAAATTAAGGAAATAAGAAAATAGCCTAGATTTTGAATAATATTATTTAAAAAATTAATAGATTTAATACAAAAAAGTGGTATTATTTGTAGTTATATCTCGCCAAGATAGATATAGAGAAGATTACCACACGGACCTTGCATCGCAAGGTCTTTTTTATTTTTTAGCAGTGTATATAACGTTAGATGGGAGGAGAAATCACTAATAAAGAAGGTTACGAATGATTGTATGTTCAACATAAAGTAAATGATAGAATAGTAAAAGGGGTGTGGGCTTACATTTACATTGGGAAGAAGCAATAGATAAAATAAATAAAGATTGAATTCAATCTTTATATTTTTTATTTATTTGATTTTAAAATTTTATTTACTTTATTTTCAAATTTATCATCGTATATTCTATTTTGTAGTGGTTTAAATTATTAGCAAAATTATCAGCAGTAGATTTTTTTATATTTCCATAATTTTGTAAAATATCATATTCATTGAACTCTAAGAACTTATGTAATATCTCTGACCAATCATTCATTTTAAAAAATTGTCTTCTGGTAAACATCAATTCAATATAATCTAAAAGCATATTTATAAGTGAATTAAGTTCTCTTATTTCTTTTTCCTCTAAATAATTTTTTGCTATTGTGACATCTTTTTTCGCCACTCCAAGATGTAAGAACCATTGTAGATAATTTATAATTAGCTCTAGTCTGAATTATTTATGCGCTGGTCATTCCTGTTACTACATATTCTAATTTATTTTGAGTGCGTGCAAAAAAAAAATTTGCTTCATTAGAATTATCATTGTAATCAATACTGAGTGCAAATATATTTCTGATTTTATTATAGAATAATTTTTCTGAAGCCCTAATATCTCTAACACGTTCTAATAATTCATCAAAATAGTCTTTGTTAAAAACATTGTTACCTTGTTTTAATCTTTCATCATCAAGAACAAAACCTTTTATCATAAATTCTCTTAAAATTTTAGTTGCCCAAATTCTAAATTGTGTTGCCTTATAACTATTTACTCTATAGCCTATTGCAATTATCATATCAAGATTATAGAAGTTTGTTCTATATTTTTGCCATCTTTTGCAGTATGTGTAAAATTTGCACATACTGCATCTTTGTTAAGTTCATTGATAGAAAATATGTTTGAAATATGTTTTGTAATAACTGTTCTATCTACTTCAAAAAGTTCTGTAATTTGTTTTTGATTTAATCAATTGGATTAATCAAGTGTATTGTTATCAAAAAAAGAGTATAATTTATACTCTTTTTTAATGTAAGTTATGGATATTTTATTAAGTTTGTTCAAGATAAACACTATCCAAAAATTTCACGATTTTATCAAAAACATCGTAGTTGACATCATTTAATTCGTAGTCTGTAAGCCACGGAAAATGAAGACCATTTTCCACAGGATAAAACTCAAAATTAGGATTACCTTCTAGTGCATTAGCTATTTTTTGCCCTTGATATTCATAAGATATTTGTTCATCATTAATACCATGGACAACTAGAATAGGCATATCTTTCATAGAAACAGCAGTTTCTAAAGGTGAATTCAAGTTTTTAAATCCTAGGTTGAAACCTAAATACAGATTTATATAAAAAGGAATAATTTTTTCACCATAAGGCATCTCATTTATGGATTCATCTAATAAAACCATATCCATAAAATCAGTGTAAGCTCCTATTGATACTATAGACGATATATTTTCATCTTTAGTATTAAGTACTGTTGAACCTCCCAATGATACTCCTAATGTTGCTATTGGGATATTTTTAGTTTGTTCATTAGATATAAGATGATTGACTCCTGCTTTTATATCTAATACTTCTGAATATGCTCCACCTTTCATTTCACCTTCACTATTTCCTCTAGTTCTAAGATCTAAGTTAAGAGAGCCGTATCCATTTTCGTACAAATATTCTGTAATAACAATCATAGAATTATGAGTCATATCCCAACCTGGAGCAATAATAACAATAGCCTTTGGATTTTCAGGAATAGCAAGTTCTCCATATAGCTTTAAATTATCGGAAGTAGTTATAGTCAGTACTTCATAATCATATGTAGGTTCTGCTTCCATTTTATATTCAGATCTATATTCAAACATATGCTTCACACTATTTGTAATGAGAAAATAGGCACCTACAAAACCAATAATAGCAATTAAAAAACAAATAATAATAATACTTTTAAGAATTTTCTTTTTCATGATGCACCCCGTTTATAAAATTTAATTAATTACTTGATTATTATAACACATTTCGACATAAAAAAACAAAGCCATAAAATGTTATTTTGTCAATTTCTTTTTCTCATAATTTACTTATGTAGAAATAAAGGCTACACTAATTAACTAAAGGTACGCTTATCCAAGTAATACTTTTTCCATATTCTTTTTTAAAAATACCAAGTACAAAGGTACTTATTTATTTAACTTTATTGAGTTACTGCCAAGTTAATCAAAAAACAGCAGAGACCTCTGCCAACGTAAATATTAGGTTTTCCTTATTTCGCCTCGGCTTATTACAAGATTTTTTTATTTACAGTGAATTTTATGTTATATTTAATATAAAGGAAAGTGAAGATAATGATTAGTTTAATATTAACATTTATGAAAATAGGCTGTTTAGGATTTGGTGGTGGTAGTGCAGTTGCGCCGTTGATTCACAAAGAAATAGTAGAAAAAAAAAAGTGGATAACAGAAGAAGATTTTGTAAATTTTGTAGCGTTAGCTAACTCTTTACCTGGACCAAGTATGGTAGAAATGGCAGCAGCAATCGGTTATAAGACAAAAGGATATCTAGGAGCAATTTTATCAGGAATTGTTATAATCTTACCTTCTGTTTTAATGTTTATTTTTTTTCTTTCTTTTTTAGAAAAATATATTTCAGCTGAAACTTTGGAAAAATTAACGACACCGGTACTAGCAACAGTCGCTGCTTTAATGGTAAGTATAAGCAAAAAGTTCTTTTTAAGTTCCATCAAAGAAATTCAAATTATCAATGTCATTTTAATAACGTTAATTTCATTTTCATCGATTTATTTTTTAAATGTTCATCCATCATTAGTAATTGTTTCGATGATTTTATTAGTAGCGATAAGTAGGATTAGAAGATGATTGAATTAATAATAGGTGTGTTTATTATTGTAATGGTCACTTTTGGTGGTGGAGTTGTTTTTATCCCGATGTTTGAAAAATTATTAGTTGAAGATTTATTTATTGTTTCATCACAGGAATTTACAAAAGCAGTAGCGGTTGCTAATTCGTTACCAGGTTCAATTGGCGCAAAATTATCTGCTTATGTCGGATTTTATAAATTTGGCTGGCAGGGGCTGATAATTTTTACTTTAGTATTTGTTGTTCCAGGAATTGTGATGATTTTAATTGCTTATAATTTCATGGAAAAACTTAAAACATCTTACATCATGAAAAAAATAACATTGTTTATTAAGCCGGTAGTGATTGGAATTTTTTTAACGATAATTATAAAATTTTTAAAAATTTCTGTAAGTAATATTAATATTGTCAACACTGTAATCATATTTTCAATATCACTTTTTTTACTTGAAAAAAGAGTTCAACCGATTTATGTAATGATATTTAGTTTAGCATATGGAATGATTTTTCTTTAGTATGCGCTTTCATTGATAAAAGATGCTTTTTTAAGTGAAAGTAAATTGATAATAGTATAGAATTAAGAAGGAGGTATAAGACATGAAACCAGTAGTATTAGTTATTTTAGATGGATATGGACTAAGCGAAGAAAAAAAAGGTAATGCTATTTATTTAGCCAATAAACCGAACTTAGATAAATATTTTGCAAAATATCCTCATCAAACTTTAGAAGCATCAGGAGTTGATGTAGGGTTACCTGAAGGACAGATGGGAAATTCAGAAGTTGGACATTTAAACATAGGTGCAGGCAGAATTGTCTATCAGTCGCTTACAAGGATTAATAAAAATATAAAAGATGGTTTATTTTTTTCAAACGCTGAATTTTTAAAAGCAATAGAACACGCTAAAAAAAATAATTCTAAATTACATTTAATGGGATTGTTTTCTGATGGTGGAGTTCATTCACACTTAGAACATTTTAAAGCGTTGGTGAAATTAGCTAAAGATAATCAAATTGATGTCTATGTGCACGCGTTTACTGATGGTCGGGATACAGGACCGATGAGTGCGGTAAAATACGTAGAAGATTTTGAAAAATATACTAAAGAAATTAATCATGGAACTATCGCGACATTAGCAGGTCGTTTTTATGCAATGGATAGAGACAATATCTGGGAGAGAACTAACGAAGCATACCAAAGTTTGACTACTAAAAAAGGTCTTAAATACGACAGTGCAATTTCAGCGTTAGAGTCTTCTTATGAAAATGATATTTATGATGAATTTGTAACTCCGACTGTCATCGATGAAAATGGCTTGATTGAAAATAACGATGCCGTAATTTTTGTTAATTTTAGACCAGATAGAGCAATTCAAATTAGTACAGCTTTAACCAATATTAAAGAAACAGGAGTAAAAGGAAAACAATTAGAAAATTTATATTTTGTAAGCATGATGCATTATAGTAAAACTGTTCAAGGAAAAATAGCATTTGAATTACAAGATTTAAAAAATACTTATGGAGAAACAATTAGTAAAGCAGGGTTAAAACAGCTCAGAATAGCTGAAACACAAAAATATGCCCATGTAACTTTCTTTTTTGACGGTGGAGCCGATATTGAAATTGAAGGTTCGAAGAGAGTTTTAATCGATTCACCAAAAATAAAAAATTTTGCAGAGATGCCAGAAATGAGCGCCTACGAAGTTACTGAAAAAGTATTAGAAGAATTAGATAATGGCTATGATACTGTTATATTGAATTATGCAAATTGTGATATGGTAGCTCATACAGGAAACATTGAAGCAACGGTAAAAGCAGTAGAAGTTGTAGATCAATGTTTAGGGAAAGTAATAGATAAAGTTTTAGCTTTAGGCGGAATTTCTATTATCACATCAGATCATGGTAATGCTGATAAACTTATCGAATTTGATAAACCATTTACTGCTCATACAACCAATCCAGTACCTATTATTCTCGTGTCTAACGATTATAATTTGCGAAGCGGTGGGAACTTAGGAGATATAGCGCCGACTATGTTAGAGTTATTAAATATAAAAAAGGCACCAGAAATGACTGGTAATAGTTTGATTGTTAGACAATAATATATTATAATGAATTATTGGTGAATAAAATAAAATAGAAAAGAGGAATTAAATATGCCATACATTACAGATATTCATGCTAGAGAAATTTTAGATTCAAGAGGTAATCCCTCTGTAGAAGTAGAAGTATATACTGAATCAGGAGCATTCGGTAGAGCGTTAGTACCATCAGGAGCTTCAACAGGAGAACATGAAGCAGTCGAATTAAGAGATGGTGATAATTCTAGGTATTTAGGAAAAGGTGTGTTAAAAGCAGTTCAAAATGTAAATGAAATTATTGCACCTGAATTAATTGGTTATGATATTACACAACAAGTAGCAATTGACCAGTTAATGATTGATTTAGATAGAACAAAAAACAAAAGTAAATTAGGGGCTAATGCTATTTTAGGTGTTTCAATGGCGGTAGCAAGAGCAGCTAGTGACTATGTTGGATTACCACTATATTTATATTTAGGTGGATTTAATGCTAAACAATTACCAGTTCCAATGATGAATATTATAAACGGAGGAAGTCACGCTGATAACAATGTTGATTTTCAAGAGTTTATGGTTATGCCTGTTTCGGCATTAACATTTAAAGAAGCTTTAAGATGTGGAGCTGAAATTTTTCACTCATTGAAAAAAGTGTTAAAAAATAAAGGATATAATACTTCAGTAGGTGATGAAGGTGGATTTGCACCAAACTTAAGTTCTAATGAAGAAGCACTAGAAGTAATTTTAGAAGCAATTAAAACAGCAGGTTATGTTCCAGGAGAAGATGTATTACTAGCAATGGATGTAGCTTCAAGTGAATTTTATAATAAAGAAAAAGGAGTTTATGTATTAGCTGGAGAAGGTGGAAAAGAATTTAATTCTAAGGAATTATCTGATTTTTATAAAAAACTAGTTGATAAATATCCAATTGTTTCAATCGAAGATGGCCTAGATGAGAACGATTGGGATGGATGGGCTTATTTAACAAAAATTTTGGGCGATAAAATTCAATTAGTAGGTGACGATTTATTTGTTACAAATACTGAAAGATTAAAAAAAGGTATCGAAAATGGAATTGCTAACTCAATTTTAATTAAAGTTAATCAAATCGGTACTTTAACTGAAACTTTTGAAGCAATTGAGATGGCTAAAAGAGCTGGATATACTGCTGTAACTTCTCATAGATCAGGTGAAACTGAAGACTCAACAATTGCAGATATTGCTGTTGCGACTAACTGCGGTCAAATCAAAACAGGTTCGCTATCAAGAACAGATAGAATTGCTAAATACAATCAACTATTGAGAATTGAAGAAGATTTAGGTGAAGGCGCAGTTTATTTAGGAAAAAAAACTTTCTATAATTTAAAAAATAAATAGTAATTGAAATAATAAAACCCTTAAAATATAAGGGTTTTTATATTACATGAAAAAAATTTAAAATTCTTTTTTTGTTTATTTAGGGAGGGAGGATAAAGAGTCAATATAAAACTGACTCTTTAAACTACTACTACTACTGTTTTACATTTTCAGATTCTAGATTTTCCGATTCTAGATTTTCCGGTTCTAGATTTTCCGATTCTAGATTTTCCGGTTCTAGATTTTCCGGTTCTAGGTTTTCCGGTTCTAGATTTTCCGGTTCTAGATTTTCCGGTTCTAGATTTTCCGGTTTTAGATTTTCCGGTTCTAGATTTTCCGGTTCTAGGTCTTCCGGTTTTAGATTTTCCGGTTCTAGGTCTTCCGGTTCTAGGTTTTCATCTTCATCATTACTAACAAGATCGATTAGTTCATCAATCACCTCAACTATATTTGTTTCTTTATTTAAATTTCCTTTTACTCTATCTATAACCCTATTAGCACCACAATAAGTAGTTAAGGTTATCAAAGATACAATAATTTTTTCATCTATCTGATAATGGAATACATATTCTAAAAACAATGACACTAATAGTCCAAGTGCTGCAAGAATACCAAGGATATTTTTATTATTAACTAAAAAAGACTGTATTTTGTTTTTCATAAATCTCCCCCCATAATTAGTATATTAGAAGAAAAAAAAAATGAATAATTAATTAGCATAGAAAATATAATATATTATCTTTTAAAAATTGTATTTTAATGGTAGAATATTTAAAGAAAGAATTTGCGAAGTGCTAGATGAAAAAAATATATTAGTTATAATCATAAATTTTTTGTAGGAAAAATTTTTTTTGTAAAACGGATGAATTCGATAAAATTTTAAAAAGCTAAAATTTGATAAACAATAGAGAAAATAGCAAAAAACTGCTATTATAAAATGAAGATTTTCAATATTAAAATTAATCTTTATTTTTGTTAAATTATAGAGAATAACTAAATTGAATCACTATAATAGTAATTTATAGTTGTCTTAGACTGATAGTTTAGAAGTTAGTACTAACAAATATTTCCTTAATTAATAAAATTTTAAAAATATTTTAAATAAATTATAATAACACAAGGAAGGGATATAAAAATGAAATTTACTAGTCAAGAGAAAAAAATTTGTTTTAATTTGGAGCGTAAGACTTTAGGGAGAAAATTAAATATTGTAAATTATGGAGAAAATCTTGGATTTGAAACTGTTTTAAACTTTGGAATGTATAACGACCCTGATATTACTCATGTTTTTAAAAGAATGCTACCAGCAGGAATAACAGAAAAATCATATGATTTTACTATGTTGGGTACAAATGCAAAAATTGATCTTGCTATTTCTGAAGAAAACGGACACATCGAACTTAGTATTAGGGATATAAACGCTTTGTTTGCTGTTTATCAATCAAAAACTAAAATTGAAATTGATAAAGAAAATGTTTTTTTAATGTTAAATTTTGATTATATGGAATTAGATTTTGAAGATGGAGGCTTTTTAGAGAGATTTGGTTATTCAGCCTGCGATTTTTGTAAACCTATTTTACAAGTTTTAGAGAAATATTGGCCTGAAGAGGCAGATGTTAGTCAAGTAGTTAAAAATGTAGCAGATAACTTTGCAGTGTCATTAAAAAAATTGCATCCAATTGATGAAAAAAGTTATAAAAATAGAATAATAATAGCTTTGAATTTGTTAAAGAGAACTAATGAAATTGAGCATGCAAGTGGGAGCAATTGGAAATTTAACAAATCAAAATGTTTAAAAGGTAAAAATGTTGTTTATTATGGAGTTCCTGGATGTGGAAAAAGTTATTCAGTTAAACTTAATTATAAAGAAGAAGATAGTAATGGCAATTTAGATAGAATTACTTTTCACCCTGAATATTCTTACGGCGATTTTGTTGGTCAAGTTATGCCTGTTGTCGATAGAGAAACACGTAATATTAAATACGAATTTGTGCCCGGTGCTTTTACTAGAATATTAAAAAAAGCATTAGAAGATTTAGGAAATCACTATGTCTTAGTAATTGAAGAAATTAACCGCGGGAATGCACCAGCTGTATTTGGAGATGTTTTCCAATTGTTAGATCGAGAAGAGAACCATTTAGAAAGCGAATATTCAATTAAAAATGTTGACATTTCAGAGTATTTAGGGAAAAAAGAAAATTACCACATTAAAATACCAGGAAATTTAAGTATTATTGGGACAATGAATACATCTGATCAAAATGTATTTACACTAGATACTGCGTTCAAAAGAAGATTTCTTTTCAAAAGAATTAAAAATTCATTTACGGCAGAACACCATTACAAAAACAAATATGTACCAGGAACAACATGTACTTGGGAAAACTTCGTTACTGTAATCAATAGATCAATTGTCAGAAGTTCATCTTTAGGGCTTAATAGTGAAGATAAGCAAATAGGTATTTATTTTATTGATAGTCAATCATTATCATCACCAAAAGATAAAATGCCAGAAAATATAAAAGAGAAGTTTGCAGAAAAAGTTCTAATGTATTTATGGGAAGATGTTTTCAAATATAATCGTGATGATGTCTTTTTAGATGATTATAATACACTTGATAGTTTGATAAATGGATTTAAATCAAAGGGGTTAGAAATATTTAAGTTTTGTGAAGACTTTCTTGGCAATTAGTTGTTAGTGAAGGTCAAATATGAATAATAACTATACACTATCAAAAATTTGTAAAATTAAATATGTCGAAAAAGATGATGATTTTGTCGGTCTTAAGATATTAAATGGTGAACTAAACTTAAACTTACCCTTAGGGTTTAGGATAGTAAAAGATGATGAGATTAATAGAAAAGTAGTTTATAATTTATTTAAAGCTATAAGTGCCTTTACAGTGAATGATAAAAATGCAAATGATGTCTTCGATACTTTTAGTGGAAAAGGTGGTTTTTCTTTTCAATGTTACAACTGGATAATAAAAAATTTTGTAGAAAATGACTACTACAGATTAACAGAAGAACAATACAACCGAAGTGGTAGTGGTAAAATTAATTGGAAAAAAACAATTACTCAGGTTAATCCAAATATTTGTAATGGTGAAATTGTATATTTTGATTTAGTAAGAAAAGTATTTAAGCAAAATAATGATCACATTTTAACACATATTCACAAGTATTGTGTCTATGAAGCTAATAAAAAAATTGGTTGGTTGTACGGTGATTTAAGCATCGAAAAACCAATGCTTAAATTTAATCGAACTTTATTTATTGATAGTTTAAAAAAAGAATTGAATCAGACATTTGATGACAACAAAAAACTATTGATTAAAAATATGATTGATATGATTACAGGGCTAGATAGTTCAAAAACCAATCAAAAATATTTTGAATATGGAACTAAACAATTTGGAAATGTTTGGGGAAAAATGCTTGATAATATGTTTGGAAACTTAAATGTTAAAGATTTTTATCCACGTACTTATTGGAATTTAACAAGTGGTACAATTTTAGAAAGTTTTACCAGTGAACAAGACACGGTAATGAAACAGAATGATTCTATTTATATTATTGATTCAAAATATTATAAATATGGACTTTCAGGTAATGTTAATCATTTACCATCGACAGCATCTATTCATAAACAAATTATTTATGGAGATTATATTTATAGCAATAAAGATGTTATCAAAACTAATTTTGAAAATGTTCTGAATGTAGCAGTTTTGCCTTATAATAAAGATAAAAATAAATTAGGGTTAGAAAAAGAATTAGTATATGTCGGATTTGCAAATTCTAATTGGAATAACGAAAATGTAAGTAAATCACACAGTAGAGTGCATGCGTTTTTGATAGATGTTAATTTTTTAATAAATAATTTTAATTTGAAAAAATATCGCAAATTCATCGTATCAGAAATTCAAAATGAGATAAATTAATAGAAAGAAAGTAGATCGCCTAGAATAGGGTGTTTCGCGGGGAGTAAATATGTCAGAAATAGTTGATTTTACAGAGGGAAACGTAAAAAAACAATTATTAAAATTAATTCTACCAATGGTAGTTGGAGTATTAGGAATATCAATATTTAATTTAGTAGATACATTTTTTATTGCTAAATTGGGAACAAAAGAATTAGCTGCAGTTACTTTTACATTTCCAATAATTTTAGTTCTAAATGGTATTAGTTTAGGAATTAGTACGGGAATAACTGCCAATGTTGCTAAAGTTATCGGACTCAAAAATCAAGAAAAGTTAAAAACATTAGTTTTTCACAGTATGATAATAGCAATAATCATAAGTATTATGTTGGTTATAATAGGATTTTTATCATTAGACCTTATCTTAAATTTATTAGGTGCAGAAGAAGCACTTATCCCGATAATTAAAGAATATATGAACGTTTGGTTTTTCGGAATACCTTTTGTTGTTATTCCCTTAGCTTCAAACGGAATAATAAGGGCAATAGGCGATACTAAAACACCAGCAAAAGTAATGATTATTGCTGCAGTAGTAAATATTTTCCTCGATATAATCTTTATATTTGGGTTTTGGTTTATTCCAGCATTGGGTGTGCAAGGAGCAGCAATTGCGACTGTCATAAGTAGAATAGTAGTATTTTTTGTATCTAATTATGTATTGATTTTCAAACTAAAAATATTAACATTTAAAGGTAATCTTAAAAATGAATTTAAAATAAATTCGAAAAATATTTTAAGTATTGGGCTAGTTGATGCAATGTCAAAAATAATTATACCACTTGGAGTGGGTGTTGTAACTGGTATCATTGCGACATACGGAACAGAATATGTAGCTGGTTACGGAGTCGCAACGAAACTGGAAAATTTGATTATGATGATTGCTGTGGCTATATCGATAGTAGTAGTTCCTTATTGTGGACAAAATATAGGAACGAAAAACATTGAGCGAATAAGATTAGTTAGGAAGCATACAATGAAATTTAATCTAGTAATTCAAACAGCACTATATGGAGTGGTTTTTATTACAGCTCCATATTTAATCAGAATGTTTGATTCTAATGAGATAACAGTTGAAATAGCTACAAATTATTTAAGAATTGTTGGTGCTGTTTATGTTTTTAAAGCCTTTTTCTTAACTGATTGTTCAATGTTAAATGTCATGAAAAGACCGCTAGAAGTAGTTATAATGAATCTTATGCAAATATATTTCTTATTTATACCGCTGAATTTAATTTTAGAAAAACAGTTTGGAATCAATGGAATATTTCTAGCAGTTTCTTTATCGATAATAATTACTTTTATACTTTCTAATTTTAGAGTAAAAAGACGTTTAGATATAGTGGAAGAAGAATTTAAACGATAAAATTTATTTTATCGTTTTTATTTTAAAATTAAACTAAAATTTTGCTATATTAGATTTTTATTATTTGCGCTAAATTTACTCATTTAGATTATAGTAATAAAAGTTACATTAATTTAATAAATTAAAAATAGTAGAAATAGGAAAAAAAAGAAATAACTAAATATAATTATGAAATAATGTTAAAATTAGAAAGCGAAATATCAAATGAATTATCCTCCATGAAGGATAATAAATAGCTAAATAAAAGGTAGTCTGCAGGCTACTTTTTTAATATCTTAAATTGGTAAATAAAAAGTATTATTTATTACAAAAAACTAACTAGTTTTTACATTTTTGATGGTCAATAGCATTTTTAGTTTATAATGAGAAAAATGTTGAATTGTATATTATAGTGTAAAAAAATGTCGAAGTCGTTATTAAATATAATAATTAAAATTTCACCGTAATTAAACAATATGTAATGTGGGGATAGTGAAATGAAACGATGAAAAATAGTTAAGTAAAATATCAAATAATATAAAGTAATAGATTATTTTACACTGATACATGCAGAAAATAAAAATATATTCAAGGGGGAGAACAATGAGGTTTAGTAAAATTGATGATTCAAGAATGTTAAGAACAGATGCAGAAATTGAGAGAGAAAATAAGCTCGTAGTTTACAAAAATAATAATTATGTCATAGAGGAAGTTACTACGGATATTAATATTCATTTAGATAAAAAAAACAAATATATACAAGCACAATTAAATTTACATTTATATCGTTCGTTAAGGAAATATGTAAAAATAGATAAAAAAAATAATGTTCAAAATAAAAATTTACTATTTGCACTGTTAAAACAAATTAGTATAAATGGCGATAATGACACACTTGAAATTACAGAGTATAATTTTACAAAAATAGGATTAATTTTAAAACATGCTCGGATACAGCCAAACAATATTTTAAGAGAAATAAAAAAAGATAGCGAATTAGACAAAAGTAATTTTGCTGAAGTAATTAAAAATATTAAAGAAACTGAAAATTATAAATTTTTTTGTGAAAACGATAAAAATAAACTTAAGTTAAAACCAGAAACTTGTATTTCAAAAAATTGTATTTTAAAATATCAAAAGATGAAAATCAAAATAACAGAAAGAGCTAATAATGTTATAAAATCTATTGAAAAAAATAATCTTGTTCCAAGAACAATAAAACTTGAAAAAGAAAGTCTAGAAAAACTTCTTGAAGAGTATCAAATAGATGATTTTATACTGTTAGTAAAATCTCATTTTAAACGTAACGATATAGTAATTGAAGAAGGTGATCGTTTATGGGAAATGAAACAGAAAGTTAATCTGATTGTTAGAAATCGTAAAAGTATTAAAACTATAGAAAAAAATAAAATTATAAAAAAGATTTTTTATACTTTTCAATTGAATACTGAGATAATTAAAAACTCTTGGAAAACAAAAAAACAATTATCTGAGAAAGACGAAATAAATTATATCGATGATTTTGTTAAAGAATATTTACATAAAAAATTTCCAGTCAAAAATGTTAATGAAAATATTAATTTTGACTTGAATCAGTTAGATAAATCTAAAATCAAAAAATTCTGTGAATATAAATTGACTAATAAGAAGTTTCACAATGTTATAACTAAAAACATATTAGCGATAGATAGAGATGTAAGAAATAGTCTTGCCATTGAAAAAAACCATTTTCAGAATGTGTTTAGTAGAAAGTTAAGTGGAATAATTGCTTATGCTGGTAATTCTATTGGTCTAATGTTTACTGGTGAAAAAGATGAATTAGAAACATATATTAGTAAACATGTTAATATTGAAAGTATTATAAAAAAATATCATGAATTGGGATTAGATAATGAAATTATCTATAACAATCAGGAAATAAAAGGTAATGAATACCTCGGGATTTTTAATGAATTATCGGATAATGAGAAAGAAAAAATTTTAGAAATGTTAGAAAATTGGATAAATAAATTCAATAATATCAAAATTAAATACAGTGATGTAGAGATAAAATTTACTAATGAGAATGTTGATTTCACTGATGAGGGTGTAATAAATATTTATGTTGAAGAGAATGTAAAAAATAATCATAAATGTGAAAAACAAAAAAAATTTATAAAATTATATAATAAAATTGATAATCGTAAAAATAGTATAGAGGAAATTAGCAGTATAAATTTTAAATCTTATAAAGAATGTTGTGAGAAAAAAAAAGATGTTTTAAAAGAGAGTTCTCCAAAATCAAATGTTTCGGAAACAGAATTTTCGACAACTCTTACCAAAGACCCAATATTTCATAAAATTAGCGACGATAAAATAAAAAATCAAATATTAAAACCATTTTTTGATTTACGTCAATGTATGATAGCAAATGTTAAAATTTTTAGAAACGCGAGTATTCATTCTAAAAAAGAAATAGAATTTAAACAAGGAGATAACCTATATACGAATATTTTAAAACAACATTATAAAAATAGATTGTTAGAACAACCAAAAGAAGCAATACTTAGGGCATATGATAATGCAGTTTTTAGTTTTTTTAATGAGGAAGAAATAATGAAGTATTTTGAAGATAATCATTTTTTCTTTAATTTAAGAGAAATAAAAACGCCTTCTTTTAAAAACATAATTGCTGCTATGATCCATATTCAAAACGATCAAGAATTAATAAAAAATAATGAAAATTTTATAGAGTATCTTCTGAATATTAAAAATCCTAAAGAAAATCCTAAATTTCAAGCACAAAAGTTTTTGACAAAAATTTTATATGATGCTGAAGCAAAAAATATTTCAGAAAATATTGGTGAGCAAATAAAAGAATATATTAAAGCAAAAAAATTAGAAGAAGTTTATAGTAAATATGATAATTTAATTGGTAATAAAATTGGGGAAACTCTTGATAATTTTGAAAAAATAGAAACATTAGAGGAATTAACAACTAATATCCAAAAAGTTTTATCAGAACTAGAAGAAAAAGAAATATCTAAAAATCACCGGTCAAAAGAAACCAATAAAGCGATAAAAGAAATGGTTAATGTGGTTGTTTTGTTAAAGTTTTTAGCTATTTTTAAAGAAAATAAATTTATAAAAGGTGAAATTAAAGAAAATCCTGTAGTTCCGACTACTAAAAATGACTTAAAAAATATATTAGATGAAAAATATATTAATTTTAAATATGAAGAGTACGATATAAAAGATTTTGCGAATGATGACTCTATGTTTGGGTTTTATTCACTGTTGTTATTTTTATCTAAAGGTAGACTTTCGGAGTTAAATCAAATTTTGATAAGTTATAAAAGAAACTGTGATAAATTTGGAATAGAGGATAAGCAAGTATTTGAGAAATTTGAAGTTTCACATCTTATAGAAATGACTACAATAGTATTAAACACATATAGAAGTACAGATAAGATGTCCATGTCAGACGTTCAGTATGAAAAATTTTTGAGTAGTTGTCTTGAAGCTAGACCGGAAGTTTATAACGAAATTTTCAAAAATAACAAAGAAACAGAAAGAAAATATCTCTATAAAGATCAGGAAAATTTAATAAGATTTTATCAAATAGAAGAGGCATTTAGAGAAGATATTTTAGGTAGATATAAAAAATATTATGAAAAAGATGATGCAAAAATAACTATAGATGAAGTTAGAGAATTTAATCAACTTGAAAAAAATATTTCATCAATGATAGAAAACAAAGAAGCATTAAAAATAAAAATAAAAGATAAGAAAAAAGAAGAAAATATAAAGGAACTTAAAAAAAAATACACTAAGCTATATGAAAGTATTTTAAAATATAACAGTTTGAAAAATAAAATACTTTTGACTGATATTAGAATTATGAATAGGTTATTGATAGATATCTACGGAAAACTTAACGGTTTAATTTCCGTCTATGAAAAAAATTTAACTATTTATTGCAATGATGAAATGGATAAAATTAACGTATTTAAGAGTTTGAAGCAAGATGACTTAAAAAGAAAAAATATCAAATTAACTTTTGGTGGAAAATCTGAAGAATTTGATGATGTCGTTAGAAATTATTATGCTCATTTTCATTATCTTAGCGCAAGAGAAGTACGAAAGGATGGAGCAAAACGAACAAAAAGTTTTGTTCAACAACTAAACTATATAAGAAGGTTGTTAAGAGGTGATAGAAAACTTAAAAATGCAGTTACGAAATCAGTTGTAAGTACGTTTGAAAAACATGGATTTATAATTACATTTGAGTTTAATCACGAACACAATATTAAAAGTTATAAATTAGAGAGAAAAAAAGTAAATGATCAAAATTTATATCAATATAGGAAAAATGAAGATTATTTTATAAAAATGATAGAGGTATTTTTTCCTATTGAAGACAGTTAATAAAAACTTTAAAACACTCTAAATTGATAAGAGTCTAAACAAATAGTATAAAAATTTTCTCCTTTTTAAAAAATAATTAAGCAGATAAAAAAAATAATTGTATTTTACAATTATTTTTTTCTGCCTAAACCTAATTTACTGTTGGCTTTCATTATTTTTTTATGAGCAATTTTACTAGCTTTTTCCAAACCAGCATCCAATATTTGATTTAATTTATTAGAATTTATTATCTGATTATATTTTTCTTGGATTTTTCCGATTTGAGTTGCGACTATTTCTGCTAAATCTTTTTTAAAATTACCGTAACCTTGATTGGTATATTTATTTTCAATTTCAGCAATAGTTAAATTAGATAATACCGAATAAATAGTTAATAAGTTAGAAATACCGGGTTTCTTTTCCTTATCAAATTTCACTAAAGTATCGGAATCAGTAACAGCTGATTTAATTTTGTTTTTAATTAAGTTTAAATTGTCAGTAAGTAAAATGTAACCTTTATCTGTATCTCCAGACTTAGACATTTTTTTAGTAGGATTTTGTAAATCCATTATTCTAGCACCTGCTTTTGGAATAACAGGCTCGGGAACTTTGAAAAATTCACCATTTCTAGAATTAAACCTTTCAGCAATATTTCTAGCAAGTTCAACATGTTGTTTTTGGTCATCACCTACTGGGACAAAATCGGGATCATATAATAAAATATCTGCTGCCATTAAAACGGGATAAGTGAACATACTTGTCTGGATACTGGCACTGTCATCTTTTGATTTATCTTTGTATTGAGTCATTCTATTAAGTTCTCCAACGTAAGAAGTACATTCTAGCAAATAACTCATTTGTGAATGAGCTGGTATTTCACTTTGAATAAAGATAGTCGCTTTTTCTGGATCTAATCCACAAGCAATGTAAAAAGCAGCGATATCTTTAATTCTCTTTCTTAACTTTGATTTGTCTTGAATCGTTGTTAGCGCATGTAAATCAGCAATAAAAACAAATAATTCATATTTTTCTTGAAAGTCAACGAAATTTTTAATTGCTCCGATGTAGTTACCTAACGTTAGTTCTCCTGTAGGTTTAATACCCGATACCATTCTTTGCATTATTTACCTCCTCAATATTTTTATTAATAATAATTTAAAATATCACATTTTAACGGTTATTGCAATATCGAAAATAATTAAAAGATTTAAATCCTTTGAAAAAATGTAATATTTTAGTATAATATAAGTGAGGTGATAAATATGATACATATATACACGACGCCTTCTTGTGTTTCATGCAGAAAAGCCAAAAAATGGTTTGAAGAGCGAAATATAGAATACACAGAAAAAAATATATTCAGCATAAAGCTTTCTAAAAAAGATTTACAGAATATCTTGAAATTCACCCTCAATGGGGTATTTGATATTATTTCAAATAGATCAAAAGTAGTATCAGAATCTAAACTGGATATAGAAGCGATGACTTTAAATGAATTATATGACTTTATTATTGAAAATCCTAGCGCCCTTAGGCGTCCATTGATTTTTGATAGTGAAAATTTACAAATTGGTTACAATGAGGATGACATTAGAATGTTTATTCCGAAAGAATTAAAAAAATTAATGATTTGTATGAATTGTTTAGAAGTTGAAGAATGTGACAAACTATTTAATATGAGTGCAGAAGAAAGAAGAAAGTTGATTAAAAATGTATAAAGTATTCAGTAAAAATGATGAGATAAGCGAAGAGATTAAACAAAAATTTATCGAAAGACTACCAAAGTTTGAGGGTGAAACAAAATATATAATCTCAATTGGTGGAGATGGGACAATTTTACGAGCGATGCATAAGTATTTATCGATAATTGACCAAGTAATATTTGTAGGTATTCACACCGGTCACTTAGGGTTTTTTATGGATTTTAATTATGATATGATCGATGAAATTATTCAGATGATAAAAGAAAACAATTGTGAAATGCATCAATTTAATTTAGCAGAAGCTACAATAAAAACCAAGACCAAAACAAAAACTTTTATGTGCTTGAACGAATTTCAATTAGTGAAATCAAACGGTGTTATTTGTTTTGACCTTTATGTTGATGATGATAAATTTGAAAATTTTAGAGGAAATGGCATTTGTATTTCTACACCAGCAGGCTCAACCGGAATGAATAAGTCTTTAGGTGGAGCAATAGTAGATCCACAGTTACAAGCATTACAAATTACTGAATTAGCTAGTATAAATTCAAATGCCTTTAGAACAATTGGTTCATCATTAATTTTAAATAAAAATCGAAAAATAAAATTAAACAATTTTTCGGAAAATAAAATTGATATTTGTTGGGACCATTTGATCGAAGAATGTGAAGATGTTTTAGAATTGGAAGTGAAATTATCAGAAGTAGTAATTAGTATGGCTTATATTCATGCCAATCCGTTTTTTAAAAGAGTAAAAAAGGCATTTTTATAAAAAAAGATGATTAACATTTTCTTTTTTGATATGCATGTGAAAATAGTATTTTTTTAAGATAAATAATGTTATAATTGTATGAAAATGCATAGATGTTCTATTTAACCAAAAATTATTTGAAAGGAAAAGTTTATATGAATGCTATAGAAAAAAAAGCAAGAAAATTGTCCAAATTACCAATATCTTCAGTAGATAAGTTTTTAACAAATATCGACTGTTGTTTATCTAGAGAAATACTTAGAAAAATACTTTTACATCAACTATTAGAGGAAGTTGAATATGGAAATTCTGATTTTTTAAAAAAACATTGTGAAGGTTTAGATAAATATACCTACAGTCAATTAGTTTTTTTGATTAAGAAAAATAAAATTGATTTTGACTTGCGACTATTTAAAACTGAATTATGGGAAATTTTATTGAATAATGAGCAAGTACTAAAAGCAGATCAATACGACTATGATAATATTTTAAAAAGACCTGCTATTACTAGTGATGCCGATGACATTACATACATATTCAGTAATTTCATTGATGATGAAAACCACTTTGATGGTCTTTTAAAAAGCGAAGCAGAAGAAAGTTATAATTCATTTTTAACGTTTAGAGGTGTTGACTTTATTTCTAAAGCGCTAAATATTGATTTACCTCTACACAGAAATTTTGGAAAAGACCATTTTATTGCTACAATTATGACTAAATTAAATGATTTTAATCCAGAATTTAAAAAAAGATTAGAAAATATGAGCAATTCTGAAATGGAAAAATTTACGCAAGACAATAATTTTAATATCAAAAAAAATTATGGAACAAAAGAGATAATGGAAGATCTTTTTAAAAACTACGACAGGAAAAAAAATACTATTGTAAAAATAGAAATTGAAGATTGGAAAAAGATTGTCATTGATGACAACGATGACTTTAGTGGCATAAATAATAGTTTTAGTGCTAGAAACGAAAAACAATCTAACAACTTGACAGAAATTTTCAATTTGATTGAGGAAGTTGGCAATGAGCATGAAAATATTAATGAACATGAAGCTAAGCAACAGTTAAACCAACATATCGATAATACTCTATCTGGTGGAAATAATAAAAATTTAAATATTGAGTCTAATCTAGAAAAAACAAAGGAAAATTATAATAGTCAAGGTGACGATAATTTAGTAGAGGAAGAACATAAAAAAGAAAATGATTATAATTTCTTAAAAATCTACCAATCTTTAGAAGAAGATAACGCTAATCTTGAAGAGAAAACAAAGGAAAATTACAATAATAAGTCTTACAATGATTTATTAGAGAAAGAACAGAAAAAGGAAAATGATTCTAACTTCTTAAAAATCTACCAATCTCTAGAAGAAGAGAACGCTAATCTTGAAGAAGAAACAAAGGAAAATCATAATAATCAGCCTTACGATAATTTAGTAGAGGAAGAACAGAAAAAAGAAGATGCTAATAATTTCTTAGAAAAGGACTTATCTTTAGAAGAAGATAATGATAATCTTGAAGAAGAAACAAATGAAGATTGTTGTAGTCACTGGTATGATAATTTAGTAGAGGAAGAAGAGAAAAAAGAAAATGCTGATAATTTCTTAGAAAACGACCTATCTTTAGAAGAAGATAGCGAATTAGATGATTCTAATTTAGAAGAAGAACCAAATAATAAAGATGATTTATCTGATAATTTAGTAACGAATGAAGAAGAAGAACAATTAATTGAATCACAAAGTGCTCAACAACACCAAAGGTCTAAAGAGAATGAGGAATTAGACAGTAAGGATTCGGATTGTCCAATAAATAATCTTTCGGAAGAAGAGCAAATTAAAGATGAGAAAAGAAAAAATATTCCTTTCGGGTTGCTCATTTCACTAGGGTTATTGTTATTTAGTGCTGTATTTGTCATTTTGTCAATTTTGAGTTTTTATAATGAATTGTAAAATTTGTTTAAGTAGTACAGTGAAAAAATTTGATAAACAGTTAAAATGTAATTTTTATTTTTGCGAAAGTTGCGGATTTATTTTTAAAGATAAAAGGGGTTACCTAGAATTTGAAAAACAAAAAGAGCATTATGCTAAACATGATAATAGTATGGAAAATACCGGATATGTTGAAATGTATAAAACCTTTTTAAGCGAAATTGAACCGTACTTAAGCAATGTTGATTTGGCTTTAGACTACGGCTGTGGACCTGGACCTGTTTTACAAAAATTATTGAGTGATAAAAAAATTAAAACTAAGACTTACGATTTGTTTTTTTCTCACTCGATGGATTACGCTCAATATAAATACGACTTGATAACAAGCACAGAAGTAATTGAACATTTTATTAACCCATTAGAAGAATTAAAGAAAATTCTTGAACTTCTAAAACCAAGCGGTTTATTAGTAATAAAAACCATGTTTATTCAAAAACCATTTTTAAATTGGTGGTACCGAAGAGATTATACACATGTTTCATTTTTCAACAATAAAGTTTTTGAGGAAATTTCAAAAAAGTTAAATTTAAAAATTATTTATTCAAATAATGAAGATATAGTAATTTTTAAAAAATATTTTTAACTCCATCAACATATAATTTAATAAAATTATAAGGAGGAATGTAATGATATTTCACATAATAAAAGAAAATGAAACAATGGGTGATTTACTGCGTAAGTATGACGTAGAAAAAGAAGAATTAATTTCTAACAATAAACATGTTACAAATTGGAATAGTTTATTAGCAGGAATTAAAATTAGAGTACCAATTGTCTGTGAGGAAATAACTTCTCATTTAAAGGAAGTAGAACCGTTCATCGAAGATTTTTACAACGATGAGGAATACGATTATCAAACAGAGAAAGAAGTGTTTAATAACCATAACACCATGAATGTCTTTGAAAATAAAACAGAAGTTGAAACTGAACTTAAAAACACTTCAGCAATCAAAGGGAATGTTTTTAATAGTGAAAAACAAGAAATTGAAGAAGAAAAAGAAAATAATCAGCAGATGATATCGGACAATATTGGCATTCAACAAGAAAATATTGAAGAAAAAATTAGTAATAATAAAAATTTAGTAAATGATAATAATGAAAGTGAAAAGGAAAATAGTAATGCTAGAAAATGTGAACAAGGCTGTAGTTGTTACCGTGGTAATTTACCTTATCAAGGTATTTACTATGACCCATACACAAAAAAATATTACTATTATTAGGGAAAAGAAATGTATAGTTATATAAAGGGAAAAGTAGTTGATAGAAACGCTACTCATATTTGTCTAGAAAGCAATAACATCGGTTATGCAATAAAAACTGCTAATCCGTATGTTTTTCAGTTAACTGAAAATTGTTTAGTGTATACTTATCTACATGTTCGTGAGGATATACAGGAATTATATGGCTTTCGTACGAACGAAGAAAAAGAATTATTTATAAAATTAATAAGTGTAAAAGGTATTGGACCAAAAGGAGCATTGGCCGTTTTAGCTACGGGAAGCATCAGTGGAATTGTCAGTGCTATTGAAAGTGCAAATAGTGATTATTTAAGAAAGTTTCCTGGAATTGGACCAAAAGCCTCACAACAAATTATTTTAGATTTAAAAGGAAAGTTTAAAGATACTTTAATCGCAACAAATAACGATGTTTTAGATGTTCAAGAAGTTTTGGTTTCACTGGGATATTCACGAAAAGAAATTAACAAAGTGTTGCCAAAATTATCATTTGATGAGCATACATTAGATGAACTAATAAAATTGTCACTTCAATTATTGCTTAAATAGAAGGTGTAAAAAAATGGATATATTAAGAGATGAAAATAGAGAAGAATATGAATTAACACTGAGACCAAAGTATTTAAAAAATTATATCGGACAAGATAACGTAAAGGAAATGTTGGCTGTTTTTATCCAGGCAGCAAAAATGCGAAACGAGACATTAGACCATGTTTTGTTGTATGGTCCACCTGGTTTAGGGAAAACGACATTAGCTAATATAATTGCCAATGAAATGGAGGCAAATATTAAAATTACTAGTGGTCCTACTATTGAAAGAAGTGGGGATTTAGCTAGTATTTTATCTTCATTGCAACCAGGTGATGTTTTGTTTATCGATGAAATTCATCGATTACCTAAAATCGTTGAAGAAATTTTGTACCCAGCAATGGAAGATTTTGCCTTAGATATAGTTATCGGAAAAGATGAAACAGCTAGAAGTGTTAGAATAGATTTACCCCCTTTTACGTTAGTAGCTGCAACTACAAGATTTGGTGATTTATCGAGCCCTTTAAGAGATCGTTTCGGTGTTGTTGAAAAATTAGCGTACTATACAAAAGAGAATTTAGAGTATATTATAAAACGTACAGCAAGTATTTTAGAAGTTAAAATATTCAATCAAGCAGCTGAAGAGTTAGCAATTCGTTCACGAGGAACACCGCGTATTGCGAATAGACTACTAAAAAGAATTAGAGATTTTGCGATGGTCCAAAATGAGGGGAATATCGATTTGAACATTACGCAGCACGCTTTAGGAAAATTAAAAATAGATCAATCAGGTTTAGATAGAACGGATATTGAATACTTACGAGGAATTATTGAAAGATTTGATGGTGGACCAGTTGGAGTAGAAGCATTAGCTGCTAGTATCGGAGAAGAAGCAACCACTTTAGAAGATGTTTACGAGCCTTACTTATTGAAAGAAGGGTATGTAAAACGAACTTCAAGAGGTAGAGTTGTTACTGAAAAAACTTATAAAATGTTAAATATAAAAAAGGGTACACTATTATAATGAAAACAAGCGAATTCGATTTTGTGCTGGATAAAAGATTTATAGCACAAAGACCGTTGACTAACAGAACTGAATCTAAATTGATGATAGTAGATAAAAATAATGGTAGTTTAGAACATAAAAAATTTTCTGCAATTTTAGAATATTTAAACGAAAATGATACTTTAGTTGTTAACGATACTTTAGTAATGGCTGCTCGTTTAATCGGTAGTAAAGAGATAACTAACGCTAAAATAGAAATAATGCTTTTAAAAAGTATTGAAGGTGAAATTTGGGAAACATTAGTTAAGCCGTTAAAAAAAATTAAAATTGGAACGATTGTTGAATTTGGTGGTGGCATTTTAAAGGGAAAGTGTGTTAAAATTCTTTCTGAAGGAATAATTCATGTTGAATTTATCTATCAAGGAATATTTTTAGAAATTTTAGATAAACTAGGTGAAATGCCTTTGCCGCCATATATTACTGAGAAATTAGAAGATAAAGATAGATATCAAACAGTCTATGCTAAAAATATCGGCTCAGTAGCAGCGCCAACGGCGGGATTACATTTTAGCAAAGAATTATTGGAAAAAATAGCGGCAAAAGGAATTAAGATTGCTTATTTGACACTGCACGTAGGGCTAGGAACCTTTAGACCGATTAAAGTTGATGATATAGACGAACATAAGATGCACAGTGAATTTTATTCATTGGATAAAAAAAATGCTGAAATTTTAAAAAATACTCAAGGCAAGATAATAGCAGTTGGAACTACTAGTACTAGAACGTTGGAGACAATAGTAGGAAAATATGGTGAATTTATAGCGGATTCAGGATTTACCGATATCTTTATTTATCCTGGCTATCAATTTAAGGCAATTGATTGTTTAATTACTAATTTTCATCTGCCAAAATCTACACTTTTAATGTTAGTGAGTGCTCTGAGTAGCAAAAAAATTATGTTAAACGCGTATGATCAAGCAATAAAAAAAGAATATCGCTTTTTCTCATTTGGAGATAGTATGTTGATAAGGTAGGATAACAATGAAATCAATTAGAGAATTATATAAAATAGGATCAGGACCAAGCAGTTCACACACGATAGGACCCCAAAATGCTGCTCGATGGTTTGCTAAAAGATATCCGAGCAAAACTTATTACGTTACTTTGTACGGTTCACTAGCAGCGACAGGAAAAGGGCATTTAACAGACTATATTATTAAAAAATTTCTTCATCCTGGAGAAACTATTATTTCGTGGTTTCCCGATGAAGAGTTACCAAGACACCCAAATGCGATGAAAATTTCTGATGGAACAAATGAGCATGTTTTTTATAGTATCGGTGGAGGAAGTTTAAAAATAGAGGGATTTGAAGAAAGAAAAAAAGCAGAAATTTATCCTGAAAAAAATTTTGATGAGATAAAAAAATGGTGTCTAGAAAACAACAAAACACTAGCTGATTACTGTTACAATTATGAAGATAAAAACATTAAATCTTTTTTATATAAAATATGGAATGTTAGTAAAATTAGTATAGATAATGGGCTTAAAACAACAGGGGTTTTAGGCGGTGGTTTAGAAGTTCGAAAAAAAGCTAAAGAACTTTTTGACTCAATTGAAAATGAAAATTTTTTTAATACCGATAGAGCTAAAGAAAATGCTATTATATCAGCATATGCTCTAGCCGTCAGTGAAGAAAATGCGAGTGGAAAAACGGTTGTGACTTCACCGACTTGTGGAGCAAGCGGAATTTTGCCAGCAGTATTAAAATTTGCTCAAAAAAGATTTGATTTTACTGACGAAGAAATAATAAAGGCGATTGCAGTAGCAGGAGTTGTTGGCAATGTAGTTAAACACAACGCTTCAATTTCTGGAGCGGAAGCGGGATGCCAAGCAGAGGTAGGAACAGCGTGTAGTATGGCGGCAGCAGCTTACGCAACACTGTTGGGATTTGATATGAAAAAATTAGAAGCAGCGATTGAAACAGCATTAGAGCACCATCTAGGACTAACTTGCGACCCAGTTTTAGGATTAGTTCAAATACCATGTATCGAAAGAAATGCAGTAGCAGCTTTAAGAGCAATTGATGCTTGTGATTTGTCTCATATTTTATATCGAGATAATAAAGTTAGTTTTGATCAAGTAGTAAAAACAATGTACGAAACGGGTAAAGATATGAATAAAAATTATCGCGAAACTAGTAGAGGTGGATTAGCGAAAAATTACTATTAGGGGAAAAATCATGATCAAATTTGAAATCAAACATATATGCCAACAAACAGGAGCAAGATTAGGTATTTTACATACTGAACACGGAAGTTTTGAAACACCAATTTTTATGCCTGTGGGGACTCAAGCAACTGTTAAAATGTTAGAAAATAGTGAAATTGAAGAAGTAAGCGACGGATTAATTTTAGGAAATACTTATCACTTGTGGTTACAACCTGGTAGTGAAATTGTAAAAAAACACGGTGGAATCAGAGGATTCAGTAAATGGAACGGAGCGCTGTTAACTGATAGCGGCGGATTTCAAGTTTTTAGTTTAAGCAATTCCCGTAAAATCACTGAAGAAGGAGTAGAATTTTGCCATCATAAAAGTGGGGAAAAACTATTTATGAGTCCAGAAGATTCAATTAAAATTCAAGAAAATTTAGCTGCTGACATTATAATGAGTTTTGACGAATGCCCACCATTTCATGCTGATGATGAATACATGAAAAAATCAGTAGAAAGAACGATTCGTTGGGCTAAACGAGGTAAAGATGTTTTGACTACTGATCAAGCATTATTTGGCATTGTTCAAGGTGGACCTAATAAAGAGTTAAGAAAATACTGCGCTCAAGAGTTAGAAAAAATTGGCTTTCCTGGTTACTCCATCGGTGGATTGAGCGTTGGGGAATCAAAAGAAGAGATGTATCAGATGCTGGAGTATTTAAAAGATGTTTTACCGAGTGATAAACCTAGATATTTAATGGGTGTAGGAACGCCAGAAGATTTAATTATCGGTTCAATTTTTAAGGTCGATATGTTTGACTGTGTTCACGCAACCAGAATTGCTAGACATGGGCAAGCTCTAACTAGTATTGGAAAAGTCAATATTAAAAATAAAAAATTTGAGGAAGATTTAAGCCCTTTAGATTCTGCCTGTGATTGTAAAGTTTGTAAAACATATACAAAAAGTTATTTAAGACATCTATTTAAAGCAGAAGAAGTTTTAGGTCAAAGATTAATAAGTTATCACAATTTATATTTTTTGAAAAATTTAATGAAACAGATCAGAGAAGCGATTAAAAACGACAGTCTGAGAACTTTTAAAGAAGATTTTTTTACAAAATATAAGCAATAGAAAAAAATGTAACGAAGAGAATTATCTTTGTTATTTTTTTATTTAATTATTTCTTACTTTCAAAATCTTACAAAATACTTTTTTTAATTGAGGTATATTTTAAGCAAGATGTAAAGGGAGTGGAAAAATGAATAATATTTATGTTTTTGTGATAAATTTATTACTAACAATAATTTTATTGCTTTGTATAATACCTTATTTAAGAAAATTGAAGTTATCACAATCAGTAAGAGAATTAGGACCTAAAACGCACTACGTTAAAGCAGGTACACCAACAATGGGTGGAATAGCAATAATAATAGGTGTAATCATAACGATTGTCCTCTTTGGTTATATTAATGATTGGGGCAGCACAGAGTATCAAAAAATTTCTTTAATCATCATACCGATGATTTTATACGGAATCATCGGATTTATCGATGACTTATTAATTGTAGTGAAAAAAAATAACAATGGTCTGAGTCCAAATATGAAATTATTTTTACAAATCGCAATAAGCGTACTGTATTTTTATTTATATTTAAATTTAGGTTATGATACCAGCATTGATTTAATTTTTACCAAGATAGATGTAGTATGGGTATATGGATTACTAGTATTATTTATGTTTACCAGTACAACAAATGCGGTTAATTTAACAGATGGTCTAGATGGTTTAGCCACTGGATTGGTGATAATAGCTTTAATAGGTTTTTTATTAATCGGAGTAAACAGTGAAATTGAGATGCTTATTTTTACTTTGTTAGGAGGATTAGTGGCGTTTTTAATTTTTAATAGATACCCAGCAGCTGTGTTCATGGGAGATACCGGTTCATTATCTTTAGGGGCGATGTTGGCGAGTATCAGCATAGTTTTAAAAAAAGAGATACTGTTAATAATTATTGCTGGAGTTTTTGTCCTTGAGACTTTATCCGTTATTGCCCAAGTAATATATTACAAACTTACTAAAAAACGAATTTTTTTAATGGCTCCTATTCACCATCATTTTGAATTAAAAGGGATACACGAAAAAATCATAGTGATCTCACTTTATATGTTAGGAATATTATTGATGTTTTTAGCGGTATTAGTAGACAAGGTCTTTTTATGTACTATATTTTAGGAGAGGGAATAACGGCTAAAAGTATTCAAAATTACTTTAATAATCAAAAAATAAGATATACGCTAAACATTGATGATGATTTTGATATCTGCGTCAAAAGCCCAGGAATTAAACCAACTGATTTAAGATTAATAAAAGTAAAGAAAAAAAATAAAGAAATAATATCAGATATTGAACTTGCGTATCGTCAAGGAATTAAATATATTATCGCAGTGACCGGTACAAACGGAAAAACAACAGTAGTCAGTTTAATCGATTTTATTTTAAGAGACAACGGTGTTGACAGTACTGTTTGTGGAAATATCGGAATTCCTATTTTAAGTTGTTTAAAAAAAGAAGTTTTAGTTGTTGAAGTATCTAGTTTTCAGTTAGAATATACCAAGTTTTTTAAACCAGATATCGCCGTTATTACTAATATTGATCCAGCTCATTTAGATTATCATGGTAATTTTGATAACTATAAAAAAATTAAATGTAAAATTTTTGCTAAGATGGAAGGACCGTTATTTGGTATTAATTTAAAAAATATAGGCTATCATTATACAAATTGTGATTATTTGTTAAAAATAAAAAGTAATCTTTACGGTAAACATAATGAAGACAATATTAAAGTAGCTTTTAAAGTTTGTTTTGAATACGGTCTTAATGAGAAACAGATTAAAAACAGTATTTTAAAGTTCCAACCTTTAGAACACCGAATGGAAAAAATATCTGAACACCTTATAAACGATTCTAAATCTACCAATTGTGCTAGTTTAAAAGCAGCTTTAAAAACAATTGATGATTCAATTATTTTAATTTGTGGTGGAGAGGACCGTTTTGAAGATTTTAATGTTTTAGATGACAGTTTGGAAAATATTGATTTAGTAATTAGTTACGGTCAAACGCGAAGTAACTATTTAACTTATTTTAACAGTAGAGGCAAAAAAATTTTAGCAGTTGAAAGTTTAAAAGATGCTGTAGTTATCTGCAATTTACACTACCAAAAGCAGATTGTTTTATTTTCTCCTGGTTGTTCATCGTTAGATCAATTTGAGAATTACCAAGAAAGAGGAAAATATTTCAAGTATTTAATTTTGAAATATTTAAAATAATGTTATAATAACAGTATTAAGTGTGGTGGTAAAATGATAGTAGTTTACGGTGGGACCTTTAATCCTCCAACTTTAGCGCATTATCAAGCTTGCAAAGAAGTAATTAATACTTTTAAAGTAGATAAATTTATTTTTTTACCTGTGGGTATTAATTATGCTCATAAAAATGTCAATGATGATCACCATCGATTAGAAATGGTAAAAATTATGGCTGAGGAATTGCAGGTAGAGTATTCGAGCATTGAAATTGACAGTGAAAAGTTTTTAGGTACTTATCAAATTTTAAAAAAACTCAATTATCCAAATTGTTGTTTTTTGTTAGGTAGTGATAATTTAAAAGAAATAAAAAATTGGCTTGCTAGCGATAACCTTTTAAGTGAGTACAAAATAATTGTTTTATCTAGAGATGAAAATATCAATCAAATAATTAAAGATGACCAATTTTTATCTCAACACAAAGAAAATATCTTGATAATCAATGACTTTGAATGCAAAATATCCTCGAAAAAGTTTAGAAATAGTTTAAACGAAAAATTATTAAGTAAAAAAATATCCAAATATATAATTGAAAATAATTTGTACGGGAGGTAAAAATGTATAATAACGGTTTTTTAAAAGTGGCAGCAATTACGCCAGAAGTGTATTTAGCTAAGCCGCTGAAAAATGTTGAAAAAATTTTAGAAATACTGATAGGAATAGAGGCAAATTTAGCAGTTTTTCCTGAACTGTCAATAACAGGTTACAGTTTAGAAGATCTTTTGTATTCAAACAAATTATTAACGGAAACTAATCAAGCAATCAAATATTTTTTAGACAAAAATAAATTTCAAGGGATCGTAGTAGTTGGGAGCCCTTTAACTGTTGAAGGGATTTTGTACAACGTAGCAATTGTGATAAGAAAAGATAAAATTTTAGGCATTGTCCCTAAAATTATCCTGCCACACACTCACGAATTCAACGAGAAAAGATGGTTCAACGATGGAACTAACATCAATCAAGAAATTGAATTTTTAGGTCAAACAGTACTATTTGGTTCAAATGTTTTTGCAAGTGAGCATTTTAACTTTGGAGTGGAAATATGTGCTGATATGTGGGGACCGTATAATCCATCGAGTTATCTTTACTTATCAGGTGCAGAGGTTGTTGTAAATATTTCTGCCTCAACGGAAAATTTAAATAAAAATAAAGTTAGAAGAACATTAGTAAATGCAGTTACGATTAGACACAGTGCCGCTTATGTGTACTGTTCAAGTGGAGTTAATGAATCGAGTTCAACAGTTTTATACGGCGGTGATAAATTCGTTTATCAAGCAGGTAATTTAGTTGCTGAAAAACAAGATTATAGTTTTGATACAGAAATTTTGTATGCCGATATTGATATATCTTCAATTAGATATAATAAAAGAAAAAATGGGTACATTAAAGATTCTAAAAAAATCGCTCAATTAAATATTAAAAATATTCGCTTTAAAAACTTAAAAAAAGATTTTTCACTGGAAAGTAAAATGGATCTGACGCCGTTTGTCCCTAAAATAGATATTGGAGGTAATTTCAAACAAATTACCAATATTCAAACACGTAGTTTAATTAAAAGAATGCGAGCAATTGATATAAAAACAGTGGTGATTGGAATCAGTGGAGGGTTAGATTCAACATTGGCTCTTTTACAAATAGTCAAAGCATTTAAAGATTTTAATTACCAATTAAAAAATGTGATTGCTGTAACTATGCCCAGTCATCCTACGAGTGAAAGAACCAGAAAAAATGCCGAATTATTAGCAAAAAAATTAGGCGTGATTTTTATTGAAAATCCTATTGGTAACTTAGTTGATCAGCAGTTAAAGTTAATTGCTCATAGCGAAAAAGATGTTACGTATGAAAATGTTCAATCTCGCATTAGAACAAATATTTTACTTAGTTACGCTAATAAGTACCACGGAATCGTTGTAGGAACAGGAGATATGACTGAAATGGCTTTAGGTTGGTGTACGTTTGCCGGAGACCAAATCGCTCACTATTCACTCAATGCTGGATTACCTAAAACAACTGTCAGATTTATGGTTAGCCAGTATGCTAAAAATAATAATTTAAAGGAACTGTTATTGGATATAATAAATACGCCAATTTCTCCTGAATTATTAGAAAATCAAGTAACAGAAGATACTATTGGTAGTTATGAAGTAAATGATTTTATTTTATATCGACTATTAAAAGATGGAGATTCAATGGAGAGAATTATCAGTTTTATCCCCGATGAAGAGAAAACGGTAAGAGCATTTTTCGATCGTTTTTACAAAAATCAGTTTAAACGCAGTACAATGCCTGAAGGAGTTAAAATATTATTTGCTGCTTTAAGCAGTAAGACAGATTTAAGGATTCCAGGAGATTTATAATGAAAAAAAAAGTCATGGTTGGATTAAGTGGGGGGGTAGATTCAAGTGTCGCAATAAAAGTACTTTTAGACCAAGGATATGAAGTAGAAGCGATGTTTATGCGAAACTGGGATTCAATGTTGAATAATGATATACTGGGGAACCCTGATTTAAACAATAGTGTCTGCCCACAAGAATTAGATTATCAAGATGCCGTTACTGTCGCCTTAAGATTAGGAGTTAAAATACACAAAGTAGAGTTTATCAAGGAGTATTGGGATAACGTCTTTGAATATTTTTTAACTGAATATAAAAAAGGACGAACGCCAAATCCCGATGTTTTATGTAATAAGTATATTAAATTTGATGCTTTTTTAAAAGAAGCAATTAAACTAGGTGCTGATTATGTCGCGATGGGTCACTACGCTAGAATTTGTCATCAAGATGGTGATGTTAAACTTTTAAGAGGGTTGGATAGGAATAAAGACCAAAGTTATTTTTTATGTCAATTATCTAAAAAACAATTAGCTAAAGCGTTGTTTCCAATTGGCGATTTATTAAAAAAAGAAGTTCGTGAAATTGCTAGAAAGGCTAATTTACCAGTTGCTGATAAAAAAGATTCAACAGGAATTTGTTTTATCGGTGAGCGTAATTTTAAAGAATTTTTAAGCAATTATTTACCTAGTAAAGAAGGCGAAATGATTACTGTTGATGGGGTCATTATGGCAAAACATTACGGTTTGATGTACTATACAATTGGTCAACGAAAAGGTTTAGGAATTGGGGGAAGTAAAGATTTTTCTGATGATGCTTGGTTTGTGATTGGAAAAGATTTAGAAAAAAACCAACTGATTATTGGACAAGGATTTCACAATGAAATTTTATACTCAGATGAATGTATCGTTGAAGATGTAAATTTTCTAGCTGAAAAGACAAATAGAAAATTAACAGCGAAATTTAGATATCGTCAAAAAGATCAAGAAGTCAGTATTGAATGGATAACTCAAACTACAGTCAGAGTAAAGTATCCTAAAAAAGTTAGAGCAGTGACACCAGGGCAAATTTGTGTATTTTATGATGGTGAAGAATGTCTAGGTGGAGGATTTATCGATAAAATATTTATGAATGGAAAAAAAAGAAAATATTAGAGGAGAAAATAATGAAAGCAAAAATATCATTTGAAAATGGAGAGTTTATCCTAATAGAGTTATTTCAAAAGGATGCACCAAAAACAGTGGAAAATTTTAAAAATTTAATTGACAAAGGATTTTATAACGGTTTAAAATTTCATCGAGTAATAGATGGATTTATCGCGCAAGGGGGATGTCCGAAGGGAACAGGAACTGGTGGACCAGGATATATGATAAAATGCGAAATAGAAGGAAATCCTCGTAAACATTTACGTGGCTCATTATCAATGGCCCATGCGGGGACCGATACCGGAGGAAGTCAATTTTTTATCTGTTTAGATGCATTTCCTCATTTAAATGATATTCACACAGTGTTTGGCCAAGTAACAGAAGGAATGGATGTAGTTGCTAGAATTAAACAAAATGATGTGATGAGCAAAGTAGAAATTGTTGAATAATGAATAATGAAATTAAAGGTTACGTTACTGATATAATTTATAAAAATGAAAAAAATGGTTACGCTGTTATTAAAATAAAAATAAAAGAAAGTGATCTCGAAGAAGAAGTAGAAGAAAATTTAACTCTAACAGGCTTGTTTCCAGAGATTGCGCTCGACCAAATGTACAAATTTGTTGGTAATTTAAAAACACATGACAAATACGGATTACAATTTATTTGTTCAAGTTATGAAGCAGTTATTCTAGATAATTTTGAAGCGATAACGCGTTATTTATCTAGCGAACTGTTTTTTGGTGTTGGACCTAAATTAGCTACGAAGATTGTGGAAACTTTAGGGCTAGATTGTATAAAAAAAATTATTGCGGACAAAACAGTTTTAAATAACATTATCAAGAATGAAAGTAAAGTTAATGAAATTTACACTGTGCTAGAAACAAATCTTAATTTTCAAAATGTTTTAATCGAATTGTATAAATATGGGTTTAATGGTTTAACTAGTTCTAAAATTTACAGTTTATACAAAGGGAAATCTTTAGAAATTATTAAAGAAAATCCTTATGTATTAATTGATGATTTTAAAGAAATAGGATTTGATAAAGTAGAAAAAATAGCAATAAAATTTGGCATTGAAAGAGAAAATGAAAACAGAGTAAAAGCTTTAATAATTCACATAATAAAAACGATGATGTTAAACGGTGATACTTATGTTGTTAAAGAACAGTTGATCGGATTAACAATAGCTGATGTAAATAAAAATCAACAATTGACTACTGAAGAAATTATTTTAAATTATTTAGACCAGTTAGTTGCAGAAAAAAAAGTTTTTATCGAATATGCCGCAGTGATGTTAGATGAAATGTATCAAGCAGAACAAAATATCGTTAAAAATTTAAACATTTTAAACAGTAAAAAAGAGTCTGAAAATTACGACAAAGAGATAGAGATAATAGAAAAAGAAATTAAAATTAGCTATTCACCTAAACAAAAAGAAGCAATTACCGAAGTTTTGAACAACCAAGTAACAATCATTACCGGTGGGCCAGGAACGGGGAAAACTACTGTTATAAATGGAATTATAAAACTATACCAAAAAGTTTATTGTACTGAGAATAATAAAATTGCTCTAGTAGCACCTACCGGGAGAGCTAGTAAAAAAATGAGTGAGTCTTGTAATTTGAAATCTAAGACAATTCATAGTTTTTTAGGATATGACTACGAAGGTAAATTTGAATTTAATGAGCAACAAAAAATTTATCCAAAGTTAATAATAATAGATGAAAGTTCAATGATTGATACTTATTTGTTCAGTTATCTAATAAATGCTTTAGGAGAGAATGTCCGAGTTGTAATTGTTGGTGATAACGACCAATTACCGAGTGTTGGACCTGGACAAGTATTAAAAGACCTAATAGATAGTGAAAAAATAACGGTAGTTAGACTAGATGTTATTTTTAGACAAAGCAGTGATTCTGGATTGATTAAGTTAGCGCATGCTATTAATAGCAATGAAATTAGTTTAGATTACTTTGATTACAGTGATATAACTTTTGTGGAATGCGATGAATTTAACATCTTAGAAAATGTCAATTATTTAATTGAAAAAGCGATTGAAAGAAAAGTAAACTTAGAAAGTTTACAAGTGTTAGCACCGATGTATAAGGGTAAAAATGGAATTGATAATATCAACAGTATGCTACAGAGCACAATAAATCCCAATGCTGTTACTGCGATTGAATATTTTAATAAAGTTTACAAAATAAACGATAAAGTTTTACAACTAGTAAATAGGCCAAAAGATGGTGTTATGAACGGTGATGTTGGCAAAATAATCGATATAACAGGCAGAGATAAAAAGGCGAAAATCACAATCGATTTTGATGGAAATATAGTTACTTACGAATACTACGAACTTAAAAACTTCAAACATGCTTACTGTATGAGTATTCATAAATCACAAGGAAGCGAATACGAAATACTAATTTTACCAATTTCTAAAAGTTATTCAAAGATGTTTAAACGTAAATTAATTTATACCGCAGTTACTAGAGCAAAAAAAAATCTAATACTAGTGGGAACGTTTAGCGCTTTAAAAGAAGGAGTAGAATTGATTGAAAGAAATAGAAGAACTCTTTTAAAAGAAAAATTTTGAAAGATTTAACAATAATTTTTTTGATAATATTGGGTAAAATAATATTGACCTAAATTAAAATTATTTTGGAATGAGGTGTTTATATTGAGAGCAGCAATAACATACATGGTAATAGGAGCAGCTTCAACAATAGCTGTTGCTAAATTATATGAAGGTAAAAATAATGAAAAAATAGAAAAAGGTTTAAAAAAAGTTTTAAAATCTGACGAAAAAGCAATGCGTTGGTTAAGAGATATGATCTAAATGAAAAAGGGCTTAAAATACGCCCTTTTTTAATTTGTTTGTATTGAAATATTTTCTATTCTTTTTATAACAACGTATAGAAATATACGAAGAACACTGCTGTTAATCCCCACATCAGTGGTGATATTTTTTTAGCTTTACCTGCTGCTACCATACTCAAGGTGTAAGCTACGAATCCAAATGCAATACCGTTTGCAATTGAGAAAGTCAAAGGCATAAATATTAATGTTATAAATGCTGGGAAAGCAATTTCAATTTTTTCCCATTCGATTCTTTTCAATTGTCCAGCCATTAACACACCTACAAAGATTAAGGCAGGAGCAGTAACTGCATCCGTAATTACACTTAGAAGTGGTGATAAGAACAAGAAGATAAAGAAGAAGAACGCTGTAGAAACAGCAGTTAATCCAGTTCTACCTCCAGCTTCAATTCCAGCTAACGATTCAATAAATGAAGTAGTACTTGAAGTACCAACTATTGCCCCTACTACTGTTGCAGTTGAATCTGCTAATAATGCTTTAGATGAATCTTTGAGAATTCCGTTTTCATCAAGTAAATCGGCTGCTTCTCCTACGGAAACTAACGTTCCAGCAGTATCAAAGAAATCAACGAATAATAGTGAGAATACTACTATTCCGAATTCAATGTAACCAACATCACCTAGACCTTTAAATCCTTCTAGAAAGGCTCCAAATGGTGGAGGTGCTGGCCATGCAAAAATATCTGTTGGTAAAGGAACATTACCAAGAAACATTCCGATAACACTAGTAGCTATAATCCCATAGAAGATAGCCCCTTTAAATTTTCGGATGTATAAAACTGCCGTTATAGCTAATCCAATTAATGCTAGGATAGGATCAAATTGAGTAGCTCCTTCACCTAGAAGGCTTAATTCTGGATGAGTTGACTTTAATACAATTAATCCTGAATGTTTCAATCCAATATACGCTATAAATAATCCTATTCCTCCACCTATGGCATATTTCAAGTCATTAGGAATTGCATTTATTACCGCTTCTCTAACTCCTGAAAGCGATAAAAGTAAGAATATAATCCCGGCTACAAATGTTGCTGCTAACGCTTGTTGCCATGTGAATCCAAATGTAAATATAATGGTATAGGTGAAAAAGGCGTTTATTCCCATCCCTGGAGCTAATGCTATGGGGAAGTTTGCTACCAATCCCATAATTAAAGTTCCGACGATTGCTGCGATAGCGGTTGCAGTCAAAACAGCCTTAAAGTCCATTCCAGTTCCCTCAGTACTTAAAACGCTTGCATTGACAGCTAAGATATAAGCCATTGCTAAGAAAGTAGTTAATCCTGCTAATAATTCGGTTTTAATATCAGTGTTTTTTTCACTAAGCTTAAAATAATCATATAAAAACTTTTTCATATTTTTTTTTCCTCCTCTTAATATGTTTAATTATACCATAAAATTGTCAATATACAATCCAAAAAACAAAATAACTTTTAATTTGTGCTACTACTTATCGTTTTCGCAAAACAATTTAAGGAAATTTATCTTAAAACATCTAAAATTATTGAAAAGGTGTGATTTAGCTTTTTGTTGTATACATAAAATTATATGCTAAATGAAATGATTTTATAAAGGATATTTAAAAATTTATAAAATTATTTAATATTATATCTTTTGTGTTAAAATTATGACAGAGTTATATAAGGAGTCTTTTATGTATAAAATTATAAAAAGAGAAAGCCGTTTTGAAGGGAAAATATTTAAAGTAGAAAGACAAACACTGGAAACTATAGATAATACTATTATTAGAGAGGTAGTTTACAAAAAACCAGCAGCAGTTATTTTAACTATTAACAAGACGAAAGAAACGGTAATTTTAACTAAGGAGTACCGAGCAGGTTCTGAAAGTATTGTCCATGGATTTCCAGCTGGAATAATGGATGAAACTGATAAAAACCTCAAAGCTACAGCGATTAGAGAAGTAAAAGAAGAAACAGGCTATCAGACAAGTTATCTGGAAGAATTAGGAAGTGGTTACACTTCACCAGGTTTTACCAATGAAAAAATTTATTACTTTTTAGCAGTGGTTGAAGGTGAGCCGAGTCAACAAAAGCTAGATATTGATGAAGAAATCGAAATAGTGGAAGTTAAATTCAACCAACTATTGGACTATTTAAAGGAAGATAAAATTATCGATAATAATGCTTATTCCTGCTTAATGAGATATTTATTTAAAAACAACAGTGGAGTAATAAATAAAATATTGAATGAGATAATAAAAAAATATTAATTGGAATAACGAGGAAAAAATGACAAAAAAAATTTTAAAAGATGAAATGATAATAGTTTTGGTAACGCTAATTTGGGGAACGGGATTCGTGGTTACTGAATATGCGATTAATGCGAATATGAGTCCGCTGGTGCTAACCGCAACTAGATTTATTATCGCCACCCTTACGATGGCTCTTTTTATGTTTAAAGATTTTAAAAAAATTACTCAAAGAGAACTAAAACACGGAATTATTGCGGGAATAATATTAACTGTAGGTTTTTATGCTCAGACTTATGGTCAATCGTTAACAACGGTCTCAAACAGTGCTTTTATCACTTCGACAAATGTGGTAATTGTTCCTTTTGTAGTCTGGTTTGCTACCAAAAAAAGACCAAAAATTAAAATTATCTTTTTGGCGTTTTTAAGTTTCATCGGCGTTTCTATTTTAACGCTTTCTAGTGAGAATAACTTTAAATTTAACATCGGTGATAGTTATATGTTTTTATGTGCTTTTGCCTTTGCCGTGCACATTGTCTATTTAGGATATATCGTAAAAGATAATGATCCTAAGATAACAACTTTTATTCAAATTTCAGTTGTCGCTATCCTATCGACTGTTTCAATGTTATTATTTGATAAAACACCATTAAATAGTATTGACCTTCAAGTAGCAATACCCGCTGTTTTATATTTAGGGATTTTTAGTACTTCGCTATGTTTTATATTGCAATCTAGAGCACAGAGAAATATCAGTCCACCAAAAATTGGAATCATTTTTGCAACTGAAGGGCTTTTTGGAGCGCTCTTTTCTATTTTGTTGGGATTAGAACCACTGACAGCAAAAATAATGATAGGTGGATCTCTTGTAATTACCTCAATAGTCTTAATGAATATAAACTTTTCTAAAAAAGTAAAAAGCGATTGAGTAGTAAAAATATTACTAGGAGGAAACAAAATTGGAAATATGTTTAAAAAAAATAAGCCGAACTTTTAAAAATATCTTTGAAATTTCTGATACTTGTCAAAAATGTTATAAAATTAGTTATTTTTTTGTAGGAATGACAATATTTTATACTGTGGACACTAAGTGTCCGCTAAAATATTTATTAAAAATAAAAGACAATGATTATTTGAAAATAATTATTGAAAATGAATTAGAACTTTATTCATTAGAAAATTTTTTTGAAGATTATCAAAAAATTATCCTCTTGAGGACAGATTTTGAAATTTGTGAAAAATATATTAATACATACTTGTAATTATTTACATTTATTGGTATATAGGTTATAATATAATAGAAAGAGGTGAGAATTTATGTTGATAGAAGTAGTGGGAAAAAATGGGTTAAAAATCACTGAAGCAATGAAAAACTATGCAGAAGATAAAATCAGTAAAATCGAAAAATACTTTAGCAACGGAGAAAAACTTAAAGTAAGAGTGGTGTGTAAAGTTTACAAGGATCATCATAAAGTTGAAGTTAGTATTCCATCAAAATATTTTGATTTGAGAGTGGAAGTATCGGAAAACACTATTTATTCTGCACTTGATGTAAGTGTAGATAAGTTAGAAAGACAAATCAAAAAACATAAAGGGAAAATAAACCAATTTGTAAAAAATAGAGGTGGAGACAAAGATTACTTTAATGTTAAAAAAGAGGAAGAAGATGCTTTAGAAAGAGAGTTCATAGCTAAAAATATTGTTAAGAAGAAAAGTTTATCTTTAACATCAATGACAATAGCAGAGGCAATCTCAAATATAGAATTAATTGGTCATGATTTCTATCTGTTTGTTAATGAAGAAAATAACTTAACTTCAATACTTTATGTAAGAGATGATGGAGACTATGCATTAATTGAAACTAGTTAATATAAAAGAAACTTGTGCTGAATAGCACGAGTTTTTTTATCAAAAAGGTAGAATTTTGTAAGTTTATTTTATCATTATTCAGAATATTTTTTATATATGTTCAAATAATAATAAAGCGGAGGTGTGCAAATGAATAAAAAAATAATGTGTTCTTTTTGTGGAAGGAGTATTGAGGAATTTAAAAAAGTAGTTTCTGGAAAAGAAGTTTATATTTGTAATGATTGCATTGAGTTATGCCATGAAATTATTTATGAAAATAATTCTGATGTTGAAACCGACTTTGTTATTCCCAAACCTATTGAAATTTTTAACAGACTAAATGAACACGTGATTGGTCAAGAAAATGTAAAAAAAACATTAGCTGTTGCTAGTTATAATCACTATAAACGTATTTTAAATAACAGTAAAGACAATTTAATTATTGAAAAAAGCAATATTTTAATGGTCGGTAATACCGGTTGTGGAAAAACATTAATTGCTAAAAAATTAGCTGAAATTTTAAACGTTCCCTTTGCTATTGCAGATGCTACTAGCATTACTGAAGCTGGATATGTAGGTGAGGATGTAGAAAATATTTTATTGAGACTTTTACAAAAAGCAGATTTTGATGTGGCAAAAGCAGAAAAAGGAATTGTATATATTGATGAAATTGATAAAATTGCTAAAAAAGGATCAAATCCCTCAATTACAAGAGATGTTTCCGGAGAAGGTGTTCAACAAGCACTTTTAAAAATTTTAGAAGGAAGTTCGGTAAATGTACCTCCTAAAGGAGGAAGAAAACATCCTAACCAAGAATATATAAAAGTTGATACTTCAAATATTTTATTTATTTGTGGAGGAGCGTTTTTCGGAATTGAAGAGATGATAACTAATAAAATGAGTGTTGGTTTTAATAAAACTGTTTCTAAAAAAGAAAAAGTAAAAATTGATCACGAAGCAATTATAAACTATGGAATGATTCCTGAATTTGTAGGAAGGTTACCGATTTTAACGACTTTACACGAATTGAGTAGAGAAGATATCTTGAAAATTATTACTGAGCCTAAAAATAGTATTTTAAAACAATATCAAAAAATATTTGAATTTGATAATTCAAACTTAAATTTTGAAGATAAAGCACTAGAGTTGATAGCAGATTACGCTTATAAAAGTAAGTTAGGTGCACGTGGAATTAGAATGATTTTTGAAGAACTAATGTTAGACATTATGTTTGATACAGCTAAGTTTGAAAACAAATCTATAATAATCACCGAACAGGACACTCAGAAGTATTTACAAAAAAACACAAAAGTTATAAGCGCATAAATTAATCTTATTTATGGCTTTTATTTCTTTTTGTAGTATAATAAATAATAAGTTATTTATTGTAATTTATAATTAAATATGGCATCATATACAAATGGAGGTGATTTTTTTGTCAGACTTGAAAAAAAATTATAACGGAATTTATCCAGCAATGGCGGTTAGAGGAGTAACAGCACTGCCTAATAACGATATGAGATTAGAAGTGGGTAGAAATAAAAGTATATCGGCTCTAATTGAATCTGAAAAAAGCGATAGTTTAATAGTATTACTGATGCAAAAAGAAACATTAATTGATAATATTATAAAAACTAACTTACACGAAATCGGTGTAGTTGGAAAAATAATCACAAAGTTACAGTTACCAGATGGAAATTACAAAGTAAAAGTAAGAATTTTAAAAAGGGTAAAAATAGAAGAATATTTGGATGAAAAAAACTTTTTAAATGTTAATGTTACGGAGTTAAAACCTTTAAGAGGTGATTTAGATGAAGAAATTGCTTTAGTAAGAATGCTAGTTGATGAAGTTTTAGAAAATCAAAATTATATATTTACTAATGGGAAAAAAGTTGTTGAAACAATTCAAGGTGGAGTTACAAGCGAAAAATTAATAAATGTAATTGCCTATAATTTAAAAACAGATGAAAATGATAAACTTAAATATTTATTTACAAATTCCATCAATGAAAGATTAAATTTTCTTGTTTTGGATATTGAAAAAGAAAAAAACATCAAACGATTAGAAGGCAAAATTTCCAGAGCAGTAAAAGACAGCATTGATGAAAATCAAAAAGAATATTATTTAAGAGAACAACTTAAAGCTATTCATAACGAACTAGGAGATAAAGTTAAAAAAGAAACAGAAATCGAAGAGCTCAAAATTAAAATTTTAGAGAAAAAGATGCCGGAAAATATGGAAATTATTGCTTTAAAAGAATTGAGTAGATATGAGAGTATTCCTAATAATGTCGCCGAAAGCGGTGTTATTAAAAGTTATATTGATTTTTTAATTGATTTACCATGGGTGGAAAAAACTATGGATAACGACGATATTAAAAAATGTAAAGAAGTGCTAGATGAGGGACATTCAGGATTAGAAAAAGTCAAAGAGAGAATCATCGAATATTTATCAGTAAAAGTAGCAACGAAAAAAAATCCCCAAACTATTCTATGTTTAATTGGACCGCCAGGAGTAGGGAAAACTTCTTTGGCCAAAGGAATTGCAGAAGCTTTAAATAAAAAATTTATTAAAGTTGCCTTAGGTGGAGTAAAAGATGAATCAGAGATTAGAGGTCACCGTCGTACGTATGTTGGCGCTATGCCAGGTAGAATTTTACAACAGATGAAAAAAGCAAAAGTGATAAATCCATTATTTTTAATTGATGAAATCGACAAAATGAGTTCTCATTATAAAGGTGATCCTGCTAGTGCAATGTTAGAAGTATTAGATCCAGAACAAAATAAATACTTTAGCGACCACTATTTAGAAGAAATGTACGATTTAAGTCAAGTTTTATTTATCGCAACCGCAAATTACATTGAAAATATACCTGCACCTTTAAGAGATAGAATGGAGATTGTTCATTTAGGTTCTTATATTGAGGAAGAGAAGTTAATGATTGCTAAAAAGCATCTGATTCCTATGCGTTTGGCAGACCACGGATTAGAAACTAAATTATTTAAAATTTCTGATGAATGTCTACTGGATATAATTAGAAATTATACCAGAGAAGCAGGAGTTAGACAGTTAAACAGATGTATACAAACTATTTGTAGACGTGGAATAAGAAATATTTTAGAAAAAAAAATTAAAAAAGTTAACGTTACCAGTGAAAATTTAATTGAATATTTAGATAGAGCAATATTTACTAATAATAAAACAGATGCAATCGACCAAATTGGAGTAGTTAACGGTTTAGCTTATACTCAATACGGCGGTGACACACTAGCAATTGAAGCTACTGATTATCCAGGAAACGGAAAATTAATTTTAACTGGTAAACTTGGAGATGTAATGAAAGAAAGTGCCAATGCCGGACTCAGTTTTGTTAAACACAATGCTGAAAAATATGGAATTGACAATGAAATATTTAAAAAAATTGACATTCATATTCACGTTCCTGAAGGAGCAGTACCAAAAGATGGTCCAAGTGCTGGAGTAACGATGATCACTGCTATTGTTTCGGCATTGACAAAAAGAAAAGTAGATTCTTTGATTGGAATGACTGGAGAAATTACTTTAACCGGTAAAATTTTACCAATTGGTGGATTGAAAGAAAAATCAATCGCAGCACATCGATTTGGATTGAAACAAATACTTATTCCCAAGGCCAATGAAAAAGATATAGAGGATATTCCCAAAAGCATTTTAGCGGAATTGATTATCAAACCAGTTTCGGATATTAACGAAGTTATTGATGTAGTATTAAAATAAGTAGAAAGAATTTCTTTCTACTTTTTAGCGTTGAATAAAAAGGATGTGATAAAGATGAAAATAATGAGTGCAGAATATACAGTAACAGGAGTGAGATTTGACCAATATCCAACAGATGAACTTACTGAATTTGTAATTTTAGGTAGAAGCAATGTAGGGAAAAGTAGTTTTATTAATAGTTTATTAAATAGAAAAAGATTAGCCTATACATCAGGTAGACCGGGAAAAACACAAACGCTTAATTTTTTTTTAATCAATAAAAAATTTTATTTTGTCGATGTACCGGGTTATGGATATGCTAGAGTAAGTAAAAAACAACGTCAAGAGTTTGGAAAAATGATTGAAAACTATTTAGTGAACCGCGAAAACTTAAAAAGAGCTTTTTTAATTCTCGATTTGAGACACGGACCGAGTGAAGATGATTTATTAATGTATAATTTTTTAAAACACTATCAAATTGATGTAACAATTATCGCCACAAAAGCGGATAAAATAGGAACGACTAGATTAAATAGACACAAAAAAGATATCGATATTAAATTAAATTTAACTGAAGATGACAATTTCTTTATTTATTCATCAGAATCATTAAAAGGAAAAGAAGAAGTATTGGATCATTTAGAAAAAATCACTTAGTTCTTCATAATTGATGCTAATCAATCATACATTTTAGTATCAAGGAGGAATGTGATGGAACAGAGTATAAAAATAGAATCAGAAATAATTTTAAAAATGATTGATACAGTGAAGTCAATAGAGTATGATGTAGATTTAGAAAATGAAAAAATTATTTTTTATGGTAGTTATTTAGATAGCAATAGTACTGAAGTGATTTTTGAAAAAGAATTAAGTGTAGATTTGAATTTTGATAAAAAGCAGTTTGTACTTAAAAGTTTTTCATTAGAAGATTTGACGTATAACATTATTTTTAATAGAGGAGCTTTAGTTAGTTATGTTTTGAATTTTGAATTAGAAGATATTGAAATAGAAGATATTAAAACCGAGGTTTTGGATAATATTGATGAGATTTTAACTGATAATTTGAAAGATAGGAAAGATAATTTTTTCGTTGAAAGCATTCAACCAAACCAGAACAAAAAATGCTCAAAGGTTGAAGAAGATCATTTTTTAGAAAATGAAGGAAACAAAAAAATATCTGATAGTGAAAATGATAATTTGAAAGATAAGAATCCAGATAGGATAGCAGAAAACAAAATAAATTATAAACCAGACCAAGTTGTCTGCAGTGAACAGATAATGAACACATTGAGTGAAGCGTATTCTAAATACAAAATAATTTTTAATGCAGAAGAAGAAAAATTAGAGTCATTAGCTAATAAATACGGAAAAGATATACACGAAATATATAAAGACAATAATTATCAAATAGATAAGAGGATAATTATTAGAGATGTTAAAGAAAGTTGATTTCAGTAAATATAATTTAAACGTTAGTAATATAAAAAAAATTTCTGAAAATGAATATTTTTTAAAAGTTAATAATGTAAATTATTATTTAACTAAATCAAAAACAAATTACGAATTTTTATTTGCTGCCAGTGTGAATTCAATATGTTATCCAGTTAGAATAAACAGCAAGTATTATTTGAAATTAAATAATGTTTGTTACAATTTATTTTTAGTTGAAAATTCATTAAAATATCCAGAGAAAAATAAAGTACTCGATTTAATGCATTGTCTTAAAGAAATCCATACTAAAACAGAAGTTAAGAAAAGAATAAGTCCTGAAACAGCGATTCCAAGAATGAAAAAAATGTACGAAACATTATCGGGGAAATTTAATAGAATCGAAAATTTTATTCAAATAATTGAAAGTAAAAATGAATATAGCGATTTAGATTATTTGATATTAAATAGAAATTATATCTTGTTAGATATTAAAAACTATCTGGCAAAATTACAAAGTAAAATTTTAGACAAAATAGAAAAAGGGCTAGAAATTACAGTATCTTTAAATCATTTTAACCCTACTCTATACGATTTAATTGATAAAAGAATTCACATAAACAGTAATGTGATGACCATTCCAGTAGTCGATATTGCGCTTTTTTATATCAATCTTAATTATATAGATTTTAATATTAAAGAAGAAATAATTGAGTGGCTGGCACCATATGATGATTTTTATTATTTATATTTTAAATATCTCGTTTTGTATATATACATCCATAGATTACCTTTAAATACTATACACGGTTACATTGAGGTTGTTAATGTTATTGAAGACTTTCTTCAATTATTTTTAATAACTAATAATAACAATAAAGGTAAAAAAAATTGACAAAAGAAAAGTAGATTTTAATTCTTTCTACTTTTCTTTTAAATATAATTATTTAATTATACTAGTTACTATTAAAATGTTTTTCATTAAAAATGTAATCATAACTTTCAAAATTTTTACTATGTACTTTGGGAAATTATTTTTCTAATGTTTTAACTAATTACATCGACAATATTTTCAACAACTCGAAATTCTTAAGAGGAATACAACTAAAACTACTATAAATAATATCAAATTTAATACCGAAAAATTAATTATCATTTGAAAAAGCTGCCAAACTAAAATAGAAAACAGCGCTAATTTAAATCTCCTTACTGCACGTCTCATAACCATCACCTAATATATTGTATGAAAGTTCTTAAAAAAAGTTGAATGTAAAATTAAATTATGATAGTATTTTACTAGATACAATGAAGTAGAGGAGTAATTAGTTTGAACTTTTAGAGATGGGTTGGTCGCTGAAAAACCTAAGGATAAAACTAGTGAAAGTAACTGCGGAGTACAATAGATGAAATTAAGTAGTCTATTACGTAAACTTGCGTTAAAAGTTTGAAATTACATAGTTTTTAACTATGAATTAAGGTGGTACCGCGAAAAAATTATTCGCCCTTTATTTATTAGAGGGCTTTTTTAATTATAAGGAGGAAGTATGAAAGAAATGAAACCTAAATACAACCATTTAGAAGTAGAGAGTAATAAGTATGATTTTTGGATTGAGGGAGGATACTTTAAGGCAAATGATAAAAGCAAAGTTCCTTACTCAATAGTTATTCCACCACCAAATGTAACAGGGAAATTACATCTTGGGCACGCTTGGGATACCACGTTACAAGATATTATTGTCAGAAGAAAAAGAATGCAAGGGTTTGATACTCTGTGGTTACCAGGGATGGATCACGCTGGAATTGCTACTCAGGCAAAAGTAGACCAAAGATTAAAAGAAGCGGGCACTAATCGTTTTGAAATTGGTCGAGAAAAATTTTTAGAGGCAGCTTGGGGTTGGAAAGATGAATACGCAACTACAATTAGAAAACAATGGTCTAAAATGGGATTATCGTTGGACTACAGTAGAGAAAGATTTACTTTAGACAAAGGATTAAATCAAGCTGTAAATGAAGTCTTCATTAAATTGTACGAGCAAGGATTAATTTATCGAGGAGTTAGAATAATAAACTGGGATTCACAAGCAAATACCGCTTTAAGTAACATCGAAGTAGAACATAAAGAAATTGAAGGTGCATTTTACCATCTTAAATATCCGTTAGTTGATGGTAAAGACTACATTCAAATAGCAACAACAAGACCTGAAACAATGTTTGCCGATCAAGCGATAATGGTGCACCCAGATGACAGTCGATACCTTAATTTTATCGGTAAAGAAGTTTATATACCAGGAACAGATAAAAAAATTCCAATCATTGTCGATAGTTATGTTGACATGGAATTAGGAACGGGAGCAGTTAAAGTAACGCCAGCGCACGATCCAAATGATTATGAAGTGGGACTGAGACATGGATTAGAAATGCCACTTTGCATGGATGGTAGTGGAAAAATGAATGAATTAGCTGGAGAATATAAAGATATTGATAGATTTGAGTGTCGTAAACAATTGATTAAAAAGTTAGAAAAATTAGAACTGTGTACTAAAATTGAAAAAATGATGCATTCAGTAGGCCACAGTGAAAGAACTGGTGTTGTAGTTGAGCCGCGACTGAGTAAACAATGGTTTGTTAAAATGGATAATTTAGCTGAAAATTCATTGGAAAATCAAAAAACTGAAAACAGAGTTAAATTTATTCCTAAAAGATTTGAAGGAACATTTACCAGATGGATGGGTGATATCCGTGATTGGTGTATTTCCAGACAACTTTGGTGGGGACATCGTATTCCTGCTTGGTACAAAGATGATCAAGTAAAAGTCCAAATAAAATCTCCAGGTAAAGATTGGGTTCAAGATGAAGATGTTTTAGACACCTGGTTTAGTAGCGCCTTATGGCCTTTCAGCACGACAGGGTGGCCTAAAAAAACAGCAGATTTAAAAAGATTTTATCCGACTGATTGTTTAGTAACTGGATACGATATTATTTTCTTTTGGGTAGCGAGAATGATTTTTCAAGGGTTGCATTTTACCAAGGAAAGACCGTTTAAAAACGTGTTAGTGCACGGCTTAATAAGAGATAGCCAAGGTCGAAAAATGAGTAAGTCGTTAGGAAACGGTATCGATCCGATGGATGTAATTGAAAAATATGGTTGTGATAGTTTAAGATATTACTTAACTACTAACTCAGCTCCAGGTCAAGATTTACGTTACGCTGAAGAAAAAATTGAATCTAGTTGGAACTACATCAATAAAATATGGAATATTTCTAGATATGTTTTGCTCAATGTAAATAAAAAAGAAGAGATCATTTACGCTGATTTAAATATTATTGATAAATGGATTTTATCAAAATTAACCGAAACAATTGAACAAATTGATTACTATTACGAAAAATATGAATTTGTTGAAGTTTCAAAAATTCTCTATAATTTTTCTAAAGATACTTTTGCCTCTTGGTATGTAGAGATGAGTAAAATTTCATTGAGCGAAAAAGATAATCAAAATACAAAAGCAGTGCTACTACATGTTTTAGAATCAATTGTTAAACTGTTGCATCCGTTTATGCCTTTCGTAACCGAAGAAATTTATCAAATGTTACCAGGAAGTGAAAAAACAATTGTTGTTAGCAGTTGGCCAAAAGTAGGTTATAAAAACGAAAAATCCTTAAAACAAATAAATATTTTAACTGAACTTATAAGAGCAGTTAGAAACGTAAGAAATGAAAAAAATGTAACGTTGAGCAAAAAAATTGATTTATATATTAAAACAGATAGTACAGAAATTCAAAATGATTTAGTTGAATTAACTAATTTTATTGAAAAATTTTGTAATACAAAAAGTTTAGTTATCGGTACGGAAGTCAGTTTAAATGCTGAAACAATCAACGTGGTTTTACAAGGAGCAACTGTGATGATTCCGTTAGCTGGGTTGATTAACATTGAAGAAGAAATAGAAAAATTAAACAAAGAATTATTAAGACTGACGACTGAAATTAAACGTTGTGAACAAATGTTATCAAATGAAAAATTCATTTTAAAAGCACCCAAAGAAAAAGTTGATGCTGAAAAAGAAAAATTGTTTGGTTATCAAAACCAGTATAAAGCAGTAGAAGAAACATTAGTTAAAATTAAATAATGAAAAAAATAATTTTAATACTTTTAATATTTTGGTGTCTTGTTATTTTTTGTCTATCAGAATTAACTGGTGATATAACAAATTCACTGTTGACTAATGCCATTCAAGTAGTTAGTATTGACGCTCAAATAAATACTTTCAATTTTTCTTATTTGGTTCATTTGGGTTTGTTTTTAGTGTTGGGGATTCTTTTGGCATTAACTTGTAATCTTTATCAAATAAAAAAAATATACGGTCTTATTTTTGGATTTGCCTACGGATTGTTTGATGAAGTTCACCAGTTGTATGTGCGTGGAAGAACTTTTGATCTTATAGATTGGCAGTTAGATTGTATCGGGACTGTGCTAGGATTTATTGTGGTATATATTTGTTATAAAATATATAATAAATACCAGAGACAAAATTAGTTTTAAATAAAAAAATTAAAAAAAATAATAGGATGATACAATTGTTATGGAAATTAAAATAATAGAGAAGAAAATAAAAAATTTTAATCTTAGAGTTGCTAATGGCGAAGTAAAATTATCAGTACCCTTAGGGACAGAAAAAGCTGTAGTTGATGATTTTTTGAATAGACACCGACAGTGGATTAAAGAAAAATTATTTGCCCAAAAAAGAATAGTAGATGAAAATAGTTTTTATTTATTAGGTCAAAAAAAAGCAATAAACTATTTAGTTGAAAACGATCAATGTTACTTTAAGAACGATGTGCTGTCCATTAGCAAAAATAACTTTGAAAAATTATTTGAAAATTTTAAAATTGAATATGGAAGCGCAATATATTTAAAACTTTTAGATGAATATTTAAAGCTTTTTAAAGAACAACAAGTACAATTAATGATAAAAAAATATAAATCAAAATGGGGAAGTTGTCAGACAAGAGAGAGAATTATTAGACTGAACAGCAATTTAATTTTTGAAAATATAAATTTTATCAGATATATAATTGCTCACGAAATTGCCCATTTAAAAGTAGGTGGACATTCAAAAAAATATTACGATTGGTTAGTTAAACACGTTCCTAACCACATCCAACTTAAAAATAGTAGGAGAAGTTAAAATGTTAAAAACATTAGATGAATGTTTCGATTGGCTCTACGTCGATTTCAATTTTGAAATAAAATACGATCTTAGCAGAATAAAAAAAGCCTTAAATCATTTAAATAATCCAATCAATTATAAATGTATTCACGTAGCAGGTAGTAACGGTAAAGGCTCAACAGTCGCTTATTTAAAAAGTTGTTTAGTTAATGCAGGTTATAAAGTAGGAACTTTTATCTCACCTTATATCATATCTTTTAACGAACGGATTACTTTAAATAATCGTTATATTAGTGACCGAGAATTTATTGATTTAGTAAATAAGGTAAAATATGTATTTGATCAAAATAAACTTATTTTAACTTATTTTGAAGTTTTAACAGTCATTGCCTTTTGCTTTTTTGAAGAACAAAAAGTTGATTATGCAATAGTTGAAACAGGTTTGGGGGGCCGAATAGATTCAACTAACGTTATTGATAAAGAAGTAGCCTTAATTACTAATATCGGCTATGACCACATGGAGGTCCTAGGTGATACTATTGAAGAGATTGCTGCTGAAAAATTAGGAATTGTCAAAGATTGTTTAATAACTAGTGTCGATAGTGAATTAAAACTACTATTCCAAAGTTATTGTAAAAAGATCAAGGCGAAAATTAAATTTGTAGATTCGATAGAAAATTTAGTAATTGGAGAGTTATCAACCAGTTTTAAATATAAAAATTATCAGGTAACTTTAAAAATGTTAGGGCAACACCAAGCCAAAAACGCATCTTTAGCGATTGAATGTTTAAACTATTTAAGAGAAAATAAAAACTTACTAATTACTAATCAACAAATTTTAACTGGTTTAGAAAAAACGGTTTGGCCTGGTAGATTAGAAAAAATAAATGATTTTATTTATGTCGACGGTGCACACAACGTTGCTGGAATCAAAGCGTTGTGCAAATTTATGGAAACAGTCGATAAGAAAAAAAACATCGTTTTTACTTGTTTAAAAGATAAACAAAAAAAAGAAATGATTGCGTTATTAGACCAAACATTTGATAAAATATATTTTACAGAGTTTAAATTTGAGCGCAGCGAAAGTGCCCAAAATTTATACGATTTATCAAATAATAAAAACAAAGAATTGTCGTTAGATTACACGGAAGTAGCAGCAAAATTTAAAAAAGATGAATTTAATATTTTTTGTGGCTCACTTTACTTTATTTCAATAATTAGAGATATCTATAAAAAATAGTTGCTATTTTGAAACTATTTTTTTATTAACTATTTTTTTTTACAAATTAATACACGGAGATGTTTTAAAATAAATCGGTGATAATAGATGAAAAAAAAAATAAACGTAATCAGTATAGTAGTAGCGATATTAATCGGAGCGATGTCCGGTTATTTTGTGGAAAATAAATTAACTACCGTAGAGAGTAGCGACACTTTAGTTTATTTATTAGAAGTAGGTACATACGAAAGTTTTGAAGATATTATCGAAATTCAAAACGAACTTAAAGTAAATGGTGTCTATAACGAAACTGTTTACAAAAATAATCGTTTTACAATAATTGCCGGAATAAATAGTACGGGAATTTTTGAGCAGAAAAACATTGTTGACAATATAGTTGATAATTGTAAAGTAAAAAAAGAATACTTATACAATTATATAAGTGAATTTTCAGATACAGAATTTTTATTTTACAACTTAGGATTAGAATATTATATCGCTTCTTTGAATAGTACAAGTTTTATCTTAAGTGAACAATTTGTGGCTAACAAGTACGTTAATATCGAAATATATTCTAACGTTGTATTTTTGAAAAATGTATCAGATAATGATCTATTAGAAAGGATAAAAATACAAACTTATAAAATGTTTGTTGAAAACGCGTATGTTAATTAGAGAAATTAAAGAAGAAGAAAGACCAAGAGAAAGAGCAGTTATGCACGGAGTTAACAAATTATCTAACTCAGAACTACTAGCAGTAATTATCGGTACAGGTAGTAAAAAAAAATCAGCGATTGAAGTAGGTGGGGTACTGTTAAAAAATATTGATAAATTAAATGATTTAAGTGAAATTACTTTAAACGAACTATTAAAAATTGATGGAATAGGAAAAGCAAAAGGATTAAAAATATTAGCAAGTTTAGAACTAGGGAAAAGAGTTAATTTGATAATTACCACCGGTAAATTAAAGAACCCTTTGAGTGTATACAATTTTTTAAAAGAAGAAATGCACAACTTAAAACAAGAAATATTTGTCTGTATTTATTTAGATTCTAAAAGTAAGGTGATAGCTAAAAAAAATATTTTTAAAGGTTCTTTAAACGTTTCTGTTGTCCATCCAAGAGAAGTATTTAAATGGGGAGTGAAGTTATCTTCAGCATCGATTATTTTAAGCCATAACCATCCAAGTGGAGACCCTATTCCTAGTATTGAGGATATCGAAGTAACGAAAAAATTAGTAGAAATAGGTGAGATTATGGGAATACATGTAATAGACCATGTTATTATCGGTAATGAAAAATATTATAGTTTAAAAGAAGAGGGTTATATTTAACTACAAATACATAGATTTATGTAGGTGATAGAATGTTAGAAAAATATAATAATTTAAACAAAATTAATGTTTCTTTATTTATTTTAATTGTAGTTATGGTACTTGAAGTTACAAGAGGAAATGTCTTAGTGAAAATAAAAGAAACGATTGGTGAACACACAAATTTCATGAAAGTACTAGAAATTTACAGCGATGATTTAAAAGAGGTATTTAAGTTGGATGATAGCAGTACAGTTTCAACAAGAGTGGTTGATTTAAAAGAAGGTGAAAAATATGTTTTTAGTGCGCAAGAAGTTTATTCAGATGTAAATGGAGTGGTGGTAAAAATAGGGAAAGGTGAGGCGTATGAAGTTATTGTATTAGGAGTTGATGGTAATTACTACAAATACAATAATATTAGTAAATTAAATACTAACATTTATAACTACGTTGAAATGGAAAGTAAAATTGGCACTTCGAAGAATGGACATTATTATTTAATTGTCAATTGATGAAAATCCATTACACGACCTATCTTTTGATAATCATTTCTCTATTTTTAGGAATTATTGATAAATTTTTAATTTTATTTTTTTCAGTTATTTTTCATGAGTTATGTCATGTTTTACAAGCAAAATTGCAGAAACGAAAAATTAAAAAAATAGTGATTTTTCCAATCGGAGGAATTTTTGAAATAGAAAATGATGAAAACGTGAGTTTATGGTCAGAGTTTTTAATCGTTATTAGTGGACCGATAGGAAGTCTATTATTGATGCAAGTTCCTGCTTTAAGTGAAGCAAACAAAATGATTTTGATGTTTAATTTAATTCCAGTTTTTCCACTAGATGGAGGTAAAATATTAGAAATTATTCTGTTTAAGTTTTTAAGATTTAAATTGAGTATAAAAATAATTTTAATATATTCAACTGTTTTTTCAGTAGGACTTTTAGGATATTATTTATATTTAGGAAATTTTAATCAAATTTTAATATTTTTATTTGTGATTGCTTCTAATATTAATAGTTATAAAAATATCAGTATGCGATTTTTAAAATTTATCAATGATAAACTATCAAAACCAAAAAAATTAAAAATAAATAAAATTAAAGTAAAAAGTAGTAGTTATTTTAAAAAAGGCTACAATAATATCTATATTGATAAAAATGAAATATTAGATGAAAGGAACATAATTGCCTGCAATTAAAGGAATAATATACTTATGTGATCTTTAAAATTTATGATGTAATAATAGGCATATTAAGTTATTAAGAGTGGACACTTATGAAGTTTGATAGTTTAATTTCTAGCTAGATTTTTTTGATACAGAAAAAAGAAGTATCTAGAATGGAAAATAAAAAAAATGATAAACAGAAATAATATTTATGGTATAGTATATTTATGATAAGGAGGTTGTTTGATATGGAACCGAACTTAAAAGACGAATTTCAATTTTATTTAGATAATCAGGAAAATTTTGTGAAAAAATATTTTAGTAAATATATTGTTATTAAGGAAAAAAAAGTTATAGGGAGATATGACAGTCAGCAAGAAGCAATAACTAAAACTATTAAGGATGGTAATGAAGTAGGGACTTTTTTAGTACAACAATGTATAAAAGGGAACGTAGAATTAAAATATTGTAATTCTAGAATACAATTTAATGAAAACACTTAAAACCACGCCATTTATCTTTTACTTTCAAATCTACAAAAATTGAAAATAAATTAATATCTAAGATTGCAATAAATGACCCAGTTACATCAAGATATATTGGAAAAAATGATAATTTTAAAGGAGAATTTATAGCACTTTGGGATACTGGAGCAACAGGTAGTGTTATTTCCGAAGATATTGCACAGCAGATGAATTTAAAGCAACAGGACAAATTGAAGTAAGTACTGCTGGCGGTATTCGCATTCAAAATACGTATACTATAGATATAGCACTTCCAAACAATGCAATAATTACTGATGTGACAGTTACTGAAGCACCATTGCTTGGTATTCACGCTTTAATAGGAATGGATATAATAAATTTAGGTGATTTTGCAGTAACTAATAATAAGGGAAAAACATCATTTACTTTTAGAATACCATCAAAAGCAGATATAGATTTTGTTAATGAAACTAAAGAACCAAACAAATCAAGTAAAATTGGCAGAAATACAACATGTGCCTGTGGAAGTGGAAATAAATATAAACGTTGCTGTGGTAAATAACATTTTATAAAAAAGTCTATTTCTAGGCTTTTTTTGTATGATTTTAATTTAGGGTCTAAAAAGCAGATCATTAGCGCAATTAAAAATTATTTGACTTTCATTTTTCTTATGATATAATTAGATGTTCTATGAATTTCGCACAGAAGAGGTTGTAAAATTTTACCTCAATGGCGTGTTTAAAATAATAAACGAGGAGGTGCTTTTATGTACGCAGTGATTGAAACTGGCGGAAAGCAAGTAAGAGTAGAAGAGGGTACTGTTATCTATATCGAAAAATTAGATGTAGAGGTAGAAGAAAAAGTGATTTTTGACAAAGTGTTATTAATCCAAGATAGTGGCGTTAAAGTCGGTGCTCCATATTTGACTGGAGTTACTGTTGAAGGTACGATTGAAAAACATGGTAAACAAAAGAAAATTATCATATTTAAGATTAAACCAAAAAAGAAATATCGTAGAAAACAAGGACATCGTCAAAATTATACTAGAGTTGTTATTAACAAAATTAACGCTTAGTGATGATTGAGATAAGTTATAAAACTGAAAATGTAATCTACTTTGAAATGAAAGGTCATGCTAAGTATGCACCTTTAAATAAAGACATTGTTTGTGCTTCAGCAAGTAGTATTGTGATTACTTCACTAAATGCTATTTCAAAATTTATAGCAAAAGATGATTATAAACTGGTTGAAGATGATGGTTTTTTAAATGTTGAGATATACAATCTCAAAAATGAAATTAAAATAATATTTAACAATATGATTGAAACGTTAGAGGAATTAGCATTACAATTTCCTAAACATATAAAATTGCTAAAATAGGAGGTGCTTTAAAATGTTAAAGTTAAATATCCAATTATTCGCATCTAAAAAAGGAGTAGGGTCAACTAGAAATGGTCGTGACTCAGAATCGAAAAGATTAGGTGCTAAAAAAAGTGATGGTCAATTTGCAACTGCAGGTTCTATCCTATATCGTCAAAGAGGAACTAAAGTTTTGCCAGGGATAAACGTAGGTAGAGGTGGCGATGACACTTTATTTGCTAAAATAACTGGAATCGTTAAGTTTGAAAGAAAAGGTCGAGATAAAAAACAAGTTTCGGTCTATCCAGCAGCTGAATAATACAAAAAAGTGTAATTAATTACACTTTTTTTATGCGATTTAAAAAAAAGCGTTTAAATATTTTAAAAAAGCAAATAATTTAAATAAGCATAAAAATTAAAATAATATAATAAATAATTTGAATAAATAACAAGAATGCTGTATAATCAAAACTGAAAAATAATAAAAATATAGGAGGCTTATCTAATGACAAAACGATTCCAGTCAATGGATGGAAATCAAGCAGCAGCTTATACTTCATATGCATTTACTGAAGTAGCCGGTATATACCCGATAACACCATCATCACCGATGGCAGAGTGGGTAGACTTATGGGCATCAAAAGGAATGAAAAATTTATTTGATGTACCAGTAAAAGTAATAGAGATGCAATCAGAAGCAGGAGCAGCAGGAGCCGTACATGGCTCGCTTCAAGTGGGAGCATTAACGACAACTTTTACTGCTTCACAAGGACTATTATTGAAAATTCCTAATATGTATAAAATAGCGGGTCAATTATTACCAGGAGTTATTCATGTAGCAGCGAGAAGTTTAGCAACACACGCTCTATCAATTTTTGGAGATCACCAAGATGTGATGGCCGCAAGACAAACTGGATTTGCAATGTTAGCGAGTGGAAGTGTGCAGGAAGTTATGGATTTAGGTGGAGTTGCTCATTTAAGTGCCATTAAATCTAGTGTGCCGTTTATGCATTTTTTTGATGGTTTTCGAACTTCGCATGAAATCCAAAAAATAGAAATGATTGACTATCAAGTATTTGACAAGTTGTTGGATAGAAAAGCAGTTGAAAAATTTAGAGGAAGAGCCTTAAACCCTAATAATCCTATCACTCGTGGTTCTGCCCAAAATGATGATGTTTATTTTCAAGCAGGAGAAGCACAAAACAAATATTGGGAAGCGGTTCCGGATATCGTTGCAAATTATATGAAAGAAATTAGCAAAGTAACCGGTAGAGAATATGCACCGTTTGTCTACTACGGTGATAAAGATGCTACAGACATAATAATTGCAATCGGTTCGGTTACGGAAGTTGCCGAAGAAGTTATTGATTATTTAAATAAAAAAGGCTCAAAAACAGGAATATTAAGCGTTCATTTATATCGACCGTTTAGTGCTAAATATTTTTTAGATGCGATGCCTAAATCAGTTAAAAGGATAGCCGTTTTAGATCGAACAAAAGAAAAAGGTGCTCCTGGAGAACCACTGTATTTGGATGTTTTATCAATTTATTATGGAAAAGAAAATGCTCCCTTAATAATTGGCGGTATCTATGGATTATCTAGTAAAGATGTAACCCCGAATCAAATTATTGCTGTTTATGATAATTTGAAAAACGAACAAAAAAATCAATTCACAATTGGAATCGTTGATGATGTCACTTTTAGATCATTAAAACAGCTACCCGAACATATTGAAGTAATAGATCAATCAACAACAGAACTGTTATTTTTTGGACTAGGGAGCGATGGTACAGTAGGTGCCAGCAAAAACACGATTAAAATTATCGGAGAAAATACTGATTTATACGGACAATCATACTCGAGTTATGATTCGAAAAAATCGGGTGGAGTTACAAGGATGCACTTGAGATTTGGTAAAAAGCCAATTAAGAGCACCTATTTAGTTAATACACCACACTTTGTAAGTTGTTCACAAGATTCTTATTTAAATAAGTACGATATGATCAGTGGATTAAGAAACTGCGGAACTTTTTTGTTAAACACTATTGAAACGGTGGAAACGGTCCAAGATATTTTACCTAACAGTGTAAAAATTGCTCTAGCTAAAAAGAATGCTAAATTATACATTATCAACGCTGTTGAGTTAGCATCTGAGATTGGTTTAGGAAAAAGAATTAACACGATTATGCAATCGGCATTCTTTAAATTAAATGAACAAATTATTCCTTATGATAGAGCCCAAGAATTAATGAAAAAATATGCTAAAAAGGTTTACGAAATTAAAGGAATGGAAATTGTTAAAATGAATTATCAAGCTATCGAAAGAGGTGGCGAAAGTTTAGCAGAAGTAAAAATAGATCCAGCATGGGCTAATTTAAAAGCCGAAATTAAAGAAGTAGACAAAAATAGACCAAATTATATTAAAGAGATTGCTGATCCGGTAAGTTTAATTAAAGGTTACGATTTACCGGTGTCGGCATTTGAAGATATAGTTGATGGCAAAATGGTCAACGGTTCAACAGCTTATGAAAAACGCGGAATTGCAGTCGAAGTTCCAATTTGGTTAAGTGAGAATTGTATTCAGTGTAACCAGTGTGCATTCGCTTGTCCGCACGCTGTAATTAGACCGTTTTTATCAACGAAAGATGAAACTGATAATTCACCGCTTAAAACGAATGCTTTAAAAGCAATAGGGAAAGACTTTGTCGATTTAGATTATTCAATTCAAATTTCCACACTAGATTGTACTGGTTGTAATCTATGTGTTGAAGTCTGTCCAGGTAAAAAAGGTGTTAAAGCGTTAGCCGCAAAACCGATTCAGGAAAATATTGATGCAGGTCAACAAAAAATTGCCGATTATTTCTTTAATCAAGTTGGTTACAAAGAACATTTAATAGATAAATTATCTAATCCTAAAAGTTCACAATTTGCTCAACCGTTATTTGAGTTCTCAGGTGCCTGTGCAGGATGTGGAGAGACACCTTATATTAAATTAGTTACCCAAATGTTTGGTGATAGAATGGTAATTGCTAATGCAACGGGCTGTACTTCAATTTACGGTGCCAGTTTCCCTGCTACGCCTTATACAACTAATAAAGATGGTTTAGGTCCAGCTTGGGCAAATTCACTATTTGAAGATAATGCAGAATTTGGCTACGGTATGCATATTTCAGTTGAAACTTTAAGAGACCAAGTTCAATTTAAATTAACAGAAGTAAAGGAAAAATTAAACAACAATGAATTTAAGATATTGGTTGATAAATGGATAGCAGGTAGAAACAGTGGTTCAGTAACCAAAGAAGTTTCACCAGCTATAATTAAAATATTAGAAAAAAACAAAGATAAATGTGGAGATTTATTGACTCTTAAAAATTACTTTATAAGACAATCTAATTGGATCTTCGGTGGAGATGGTTGGGCGTACGATATTGGTTACGGTGGATTAGATCATGTAATTGCTAACCAAGATAACGTAAATATTTTAGTTGTAGATACTGAAGTTTACTCAAATACAGGAGGACAATCTTCTAAATCAAGTCAAACTGGTTCTGTTGCTAAATTTACAGCATCAGGAAAACCAGGTAAGAAAAAAGACTTAGCTGCTATCGCAATCAGTTACGGACACGTGTACGTAGCACAAATTTCCCACGGTGCGAACAAAGCACAAGTTGTTAAAGCGATGAGAGAAGCAGAAAGTTATGATGGACCATCGATAATTATCGCTTATTCTCCATGTATTGCCCACGGTATTAAAGGGGGATTAGTAAATGCCTTTAAGCAGGCAAAATTAGCTACTGAATGTGGATATTGGCCAATCTTTAGATATGATCCACGTTTAACTAAAGAGGGGAAAAATCCCTTACAAATTGATTCAAAAGAGCCTAATTGGGATAAATATATAGACTTTTTAATGACAGAAAACCGTTATGTATCGATAAAATTGATCAATAAAAGTGAAGCCGATAATTTATTAAATAGTAATATGAAATATGCTAAAGAAAGATACAAAATGTACAAACGTTATCTATCAATGGATTTTAGTGAATAAAATTTAACCAATAAAATGTTTATTGAGATGAAAACATCATCAAAGTAAGCATTTTTTTCTTTTTTAAAAAATTTAAAACGATAGTAAGCGATTGATGATAATCTTTTGTTTTAATTTTTCGCTTTTTGTAAAAAAATAAGACAATTTTGAATTAAATAAGTTTTTAACAAGATGATAAAAATTTTAATTTAAATAAAAAAATCATTTTTAAAATACCAAAGCAGTATATTTAACTGTGAGGTGGAAAGATGAAAAAATTGTATATAGTATTTTTGCTGTTGTTTTTGATACCAGTTAAAACAAATGCTTTAACCAGTTCTGAAAGTATTTGTTTAATTGATAGAAGTGTTAACAAAGTAATCTATAGTATTAATGCTGACAAAAAGAAAAAAACTGCTAGTATAGCAAAAATAATGACAGCGATAGTAGCGATTGAAAATGGTAACTTAGATACATACATAAAAGTAACAAAAGAAACGACAGAACAAATAGGTTCAAAAATATACCTTCAAGAAGATGATGAAATTTTACTTATTGATTTAATTTATGGATTGATGTTAAGAAGTGGTAACGATGCAGCTTATTTAATTGCCGAGGGAGTATCAGGATATGACGAATTTGTAGTAGAGATGAATCAGTTAGCCAAGAAAATAGGGATGAAAAATACTGTTTTTGAAAATCCTTCTGGATTAGATGAAGATACAGTTAACTATTCGACCGCTTGCGATATGGCATTATTGATGAGTTATGCAATGGAAAATGATGTTTTTAGAGAAATCACTGGGACTAAAAAGCATGCGGCAAAAACGAAAAATAACAATTATTTATTTATTAATAAACACAAATTAGTAAATAACTTTAGCTTCGTAACAGGTGGAAAAACGGGATATACAAAAAGTGCAAAAAGAACTTTAGTTACAACTGCTAAAAAAGGTGATTTAGAGTTAATAGTAGTTTCGATGAACGGTCCTAACGATTGGAAAGATCATTTAAATTTATTCGAATATGGATTTAGTAAATACGAAGCGATAAAATTAATTGATAAAAAAGAATTTAAAGCAAAAAATTATTTATACGATTATATACCGTATATCGAAAAAGATATTTACGTTCCTCTATCAGATCAAGATAGAGCTAGTTATTCGATTATTTTAAATAGGGAATACAGTGAAAATGTTGGAAAAATAATAGTCAAAATAAACGATGAAATTGTGCTTGAAGAACCAATTTATGCTTATAAACCAGGTGTGTTTGAAAAGGTTTATTTGAAATTTAAGGGCTGGATTGGATGATAAATAAACTTTGGATAATGTTAATTTTTTTAGGAATTAGTTATAGCATTATCTCTGGGAGAAGCGAAGAACTAAGTAAATTTATAATAAGGTTTCCTGTTTCAACTTTAGATGTATTAATACCGATATCACTATCAGTTATTTTTTGGAGTGGGATGATAAAAGTAGCAAGCGATTCTAATCTTATTAGTAAAATAAGCGGTTATTTCAAATTTATTATGGTTAAAATTTTTCCTGAAATACCAAAGAACAATAAAGCAATTGATTATATAAGTGCAAATTTTATCGCTAATGTTTTAGGTTTAGGTAGTGTTGCGACCCCCTTAGGGTTAAAAGCTTTTGGGGAAATGCAAAAATTAAATAAAAAGAAAACACCTAGTAAATCAATGATTACTTTTTTATTGATAAATACATCTGGATTAACGATTATTCCCACTACTATTTTGGCTTTGAGAGATAACTACAATGCTAAAGTAAATACTGAATTAATAACTTATATTTTTCTAGCTACTTTTATTACTACAATAAGTGCACTTTTAGTAAATAGGGTGTTTAACAGATGATTTTAATAACGAGTATAATACTGCCGATTTATATCTTGATTATTTTACTTTCAAGTCGTAAAATTAATGCTTTTGAAAGTTTTGCCAAAGGTTGTAAAGAGGGAATGATTGTCGTAGTAAACATAATTCCTTACTACATAGCGATGTTATTTAGTGTAAATATTTTTGTTAATTCTAACATACTGAGTGATTTATTACGTTTAGTTAAATTTAGTTTAATAAATAGTGATTTACTATTACAAGGTATAATGCGTCCGCTGTCAGGTACTGCTTCACTTAGTATAATGAACAATATTTTTACCAATGAAGGTGTTGACTCAATAACAGGAATAACAAGTTCAATAATTCAAGGCTCAACAGATACAACTCTTTTTGTAATAACTCTTTACTTTGGGTCGGTCGGAATACTTAAAAGTAAAAAAGCAGTTACATTGGGATTAATAGTAGATTTAATCGGCTTTATAGTTAGTATTTTAATTGTAACTTTTATTATGTTATAATATAAAATATTAGAGGTGATTTGATGGAAAGACTACAAAAAGTAATTGCCAACTCTGGGTATACATCTAGAAGAAAAGCAGAAGAATTAATTGTAGCTGGTAAAGTTAAAGTAAATGATCAAGTGGTAGTTGAGTTAGGAATCAAAGTTTCAAAAAATGACAAAATAAAAGTCGAAGGTCAAATTATAGTAGATGAAGAAAAAGTTTTTTATATTTTAAATAAGCCTAAAGGTTATATTTCCAGCGTAAATGATGATTTAGGTAGGAGAGTAGTAGTAGATTTAATTAAAACTAATGTTAGAATTTTTCCTGTAGGTAGATTAGATTACGATACTACAGGAGTTCTGCTATTAACAAATGATGGTGAACTTACCAACAAATTAATTCACCCAAAATATCATCTTGAAAAAGAATATTTGGCTACAGTAAATGGTATTTTTACTAAAAGAGAAAAAAAACTGTTAGAGCGTGGGGTTGATATTGGCTTTAAAGCGATAGCGACTAACGTGCGAATAACAAATGTCAATTTTAAAGTTAAAAGTACGCAAGTGTATTTAACGATAAATGAAGGAAAGTACCATCAAGTGAAAAGAATGTTTGAAGAAGTTGGAACAGAAGTTAAAAATTTAAAGAGAATAAGATTCGGCAATATTACTTGTGATGGAATGAAAATTGGAGAATATCGGAAAATAAAACCACATGAGAAAAAAATTTTAGTGGATTTGATAAATAACAATAAAAAAGAAAAATAATTTAAATTAAAAATTATTATCGGATTATTTAATGTTTATCATATTTTGTGATATAATAATTTTATTCTGAGTAGGTGAAAAAAATGAAAAATTTTCAAATAGCAATAGATGGACCAGCAGGAAGCGGGAAATCGAGCATAAGTAATATTCTGGCTGAAGAAATTGGTTTTATTCATGTTGATACGGGTGCAATGTACAGAGCAATTACCCATTTTGCATTAGCGGAAAATATTGACATTACAGATGAAAACAGTTACAGTTTTTTAAAAGACCTAGAAATTAAATATTTCGCCGGTAAAGTGTTTGCAAACGGTGTCGATGTCAGTAAAGAAGTTAGACTGCCAAATGTCTCTAAAAATGTCCCAGTAGTTGCTGCTTTTAAAGTAGTTAGGGAAAAACTACTAAAAATTCAAAGAGAGTTAGCAAAGACTGGAAATATCATTTTAGACGGTAGAGATATTGGAATTAAAGTACTGCCCAATGCTAATCTAAAGATTTATTTAAATGCTTCAATTAAAGAAAGAGCTAAAAGAAGATATTTAGAACTTAAAAATAAAGGAATTGATATTTCTTTAAATAAATTAATTGAAGATATAGAAAATCGTGATTATGCTGATAAAAATAGAAAAATTAGCCCACTTAAAAAGGCTGATGATGCAGTGGAGATAGATACTACGAATATATCAATTGAAGAAGTAATTGAAAAAATTAAGATGTTAGTTAGCGAGAGGGGATTTAATCATGGAAGATTTTAAGATCAATGAATTAAAAGTTGGAGATATTGTCGATGGAACGGTGTTTAGAGTTACCGATAATGAAGTTAATCTCGATTTAGGACATATTTACGAAGGAACAATCTATAAAAATCAATATACTTATAAAGATGTAACATCTTTGACCGAATTAGTTGCGGTAGGAGATGTGATTCAAGCTACCGTAAAAAAAATAGATGAAGAACACCAAGTAGTATTACTTTCGAGAAAAGATATTATAGCTAGAGAATTAGAAAAAGAAAAAGAAACAAAATTTTTAGAATTTGTCGAAGAGTTTAATGCCGGAAAAACAGTAGTAGAAGGAAAAGTGAAATTAGCGGTGAAAGTTGGTCTCATTTTAGAATATAATGAATTTGAAATGTTTATGCATGAGTCTCAAGTCGATTTTGGCAGTGTTAATTTAAACGATTATATAGGTAAAACTTTAGAAGTTAAAATTTCGGAAGTAGATGCTAAAAAACAAAAAATTAAAGTTTCAAGAAAAGCACTTTTAATCGCTAAAGAAAGAGAAAATCGTAAAGATGAGTTTGAAACATTAACAGAGGGGCAAATTATTAAATGTAAAGTTATTGATATTAAAGAATTTGGAGCAATTGTTTCTTTAGAATATAATCAAGCATTGTTACCGATTAGTGAATTAGCGCATTATAGAGTTGAAAGTGTTGATTCAATTTTAAAAATTGACGATGAATTGGAAGTTAAAATAATTGAAGTTACTAGGAAAAAAGGAAAAAATAGAATTAGAGTTTCTTTAAAAGCATTAGCGAAAACTCCGTTTGAACTGTATGATGAAGAATTTAATAGAGGAAGTACGGTTATAGGTAAAGTTGTGAATAAATTACCGTTTGGATTAATTATTGAATTGGCTAAAGGAGTTAACGGTTTATTACACAATAATGAGATTAGTTGGAATCCAAATGATAATTTTAAAGCAAGTGTAGTTGTTGGTGATGAAATGGAAGTACAGATCTTGGAAATTAATTCAACAAAACAAAGAGTTTCTTTAAGCAAAAAATATTTAGAAGATAATCCCTGGGGGAAAGTTACAGTTAAACGTGGAGATACCGTTACCGGAATCGTTACAGAAATTATACCTTCAAAAGGATTTAGTGTAGCAATTCAAGGTGTAGATGCTTTCTTATCTGCTGAATTAGTGTCAGAGGTTATCCATGGAAAATTAGAAGATATGTTGACAGTTGGAGAAGAAATTGAAGTAAAAATTATAAAATGCTATCCTAGAGAATGGGTTTTAGAAGTAAGTGCGGTGGATGTAACAAGAGACCGTGAAAGAAAAGAATTTGATAAATATATCTTAACTCAAGAAAAATCTAAAGTTACTTTAGGAGACTTGTTTAAAGATATACTAAATAAGAAAAAATAAACTAAGTAGGTGATTTTATGTTACCAGTAGTTGCAATAGTCGGACGACCAAATGTCGGAAAATCAACAATCTTTAATCGTTTAATAGGTGAGAGATTGTCGATTACAGACGATCAACCTGGAGTTACTCGTGATAGAATTTATGCTAAAGCTGAATGGCTTGGACATGAATTTAATTTAATAGATACAGGTGGTATCGAAATAAAAGATGCGCCTTTTCTTTTAGAAATTAGACAACAAGCAGAATTAGCAATAGACGAATCTGATCTCGTTGTTATGATTGCTGATGGAAGAAGTTCGTTGACCGCAGAAGATCAACTAGTAGCAAGAATTTTACAAAAGAGTAAAAAACCAATTATTTTAGCGATCAATAAAGTAGATAGTGAAAAATATATCGACAATAGTTATGAATATTATTCTTTAGGACTAGGGACACCTATTGCTATTTCTAGTTTACATGGGATAGGAATCGGGGATTTATTAGATAAAATAGTGGAAGAATTGCCGGTGAAAGAAGATAAAATTTCTAAAGATGCTTTGAAATTTTCTTTAATCGGAAGACCGAACGTCGGGAAAAGTTCTTTGGCTAATACGATTTTAGGTGAAGAAAGAGTAATTGTAAGTGATATCGAAGGTACGACTAGAGACTCGATTGATACAATTTTTAAAAGAGATGGTAAAGAGTATGCGGTGATCGACACTGCCGGAATTCGTAAACGTGGTAAAGTTATCGAAAATGCTGAAAAATACAGTGTGATGAGAGCGATGAAAGCGATTGATAGAAGTGATGTTTGTTTAATTATTTTAGATGGGGACACTGGAATAAGAGAACAAGATAAAAAAATTGCTGGATATGCAAAAGAAGCTAATAAAGCGATCATTATCGTAGTAAATAAATGGGATTTAGTGGAAAAACACGATAAAATTATCAAAGAATGGGGAGCTAAAATTAGAGCTCATTTTCAGTTTATTTCATACGCCCCAATAGTTTTTGTCAGTGCTCTTACTAGAAAAAGAATGCACACGGTATTTGAAGCAATTGAAAAAGTTTATCAAAACTATAAAAAAAGATTTAAAACGCATGTCATCAATGATATTATTAGCGATGCCCTGTCAATGAACCCTACACCAGATTTTCATGGTGGAAGATTAAATATCTACTATACAACACAAGGAAGTGCTGAACCGCCAACATTCATTTTATTTGTTAACGATCCAGAATATGCTCATTTTTCATACTTGAGATATTTAGAGAATACTTTAAGAGATTCTTTTGATTTTGAAGGAACTCCGATAAAATTTATTTTAAGGAAAAGAAATTAATGAAAAAAATTGCGGTAATAGGAGCTGGCTCTTGGGGTACTGCGCTATCTCAGGTTTTAGTAGACAAGGGCAATGAAGTGTTAATTTATGATATTTCAGAAGAAGTAGTTAAGATCATTAATGAAAAAAATGAAAGTAAATATTTTGATTGTAAAATAAATGAAAAAATAAAAGCTACTACAAATTTAAAAGAAGTAATTAGTTTTGCTGAATATATTTTACTAGCTGTTCCAAGTAAGGCAATGCGTAAAATATTATTTGAAATTAATAAGTTATTAACTGAAAAAATAATTTTTATCAATGCTAGTAAAGGTATTGAGCCTAAAACTTACAAACGGATATCAGAAATTTTAGACGAAGAAATAGACTCAAAATATCAAAAAAGTTTTGTATTTTTAACTGGACCTAGTCACGCTGAAGAAGTAATACTTAGAAAATTAACGACTGTTGTTAGTGTTTCAACAGATTTAGATGCAGCTATTGAGATCCAAAACCTATTCAACAACAACAGTTATTTTAGAGTTTATCACGCAACAGATTTAATCACCTCAGAGTTATGTGCTAGTATTAAAAATGTAATTGCTCTAGCAAGTGGAATCATCTATGGATTAGGTTACGGAGACAATACTAGAGCCGCTTTAATTACTAGAGGGTTAGTTGAAATGAAAAAATTAATCTTAGAATTAGGCGGACTTGAAGAAACACTCTATGGATTAACAGGTGTCGGAGATCTTATTGTTACTGCTACTTCAATGCATTCTAGAAATTTTCAAGCAGGAAATAAAATTGGTAAAGGTGAAAATTTAAAAGATATTATCGATTCTACTAAGATGGTAGTTGAGGGAGTAAGAAGTTGTGACGCAACGTATCATTTAGCTAAAAAATTAAATATAGAAATGCCTTTAGTGAACGCAGTATACGATGTATTATTTAATTTAAAAAGTCCTGATGAAATGTTACTGAGATTAATGAATAGAGATTTAAAAAGTGAATAAAAGATAATTTAAAATGTAATATATTGTAAATAAACCGCCTACATCAGCATAGACTTAATTAGGAGGTTTTTATATGATGGGAAAATTATTTAAATATTTAAACGAAGAAAATATTAGCAAAGAAGATGTTTTTAAGTTAGCACAAAGTGTCAAAGGTGCAGATTTGAACGATGAACAAAACATTCGAAATTTAATCAGAACAGTATCGCAAATCGCAAATAAAGAAGTTTCAGAAGAATTAGAAAATAAATTGGTAGAAACGATTAAAAAAGAAGGAATTCCGGCAGATTTCACAAGTTTATTTTAATTTAAGCCGATAAATGGGTTAAACAATTATTCATTAATTATTATTATTAATAAAATAATAAGAGGTGAAAAAAATGAACAGTAATTTACAAGAGTTTACAGGTTTGAAAGATCTGAAAGAAGGTTTTTTATCGGGAACTATATTTAATAATATTGTAGATGAATATAAAGAGTTTGATTATACTTTAGTAGGAAATCAAGAATTACTTAATCTACAAGCAATTTCTTTCGTAATTTTAGATTTAAACTTATTTTTAGATAATCAAAGTGATGATAAAGAAGTTTTAAAGTTAATCAATGAATATGTCAACAAATATAAGAAACTAAAAATGCAATATGAAAATAAATACGGCCCGTTAACGGTAACAGGAGATAATTTAGGAGATAATTATTTCAAATGGGTACATTCTCCATGGCCGTGGGAAAATAAAGGGCAGTAATATGTCTGAAACAGGAATCTTATAAATTCCTGTTTTTTTTTGAAAAATAAAACTAAAAAACAAAAAAAATAAAGATTAAACATAAAAGTTTTCTTTATCTTTTTTATTTTAATTTAAACAAAATAATATTTAAATAAATATTTTATAATTTATTTTACCTATTTTTATTTTTCTAAGTGAACTACTAATTGATTAAACGGAATTACAATTCCATTGGCATCAAATGCTAATTTAAATTCTTTACGTAATTCACGCTCTAGCTTGAATTTTTCAGCGATTTTACATCTAGTAGTAATTCTTAAAATTACTGAACTCTCACCTAATTCTTGAACACCTGCGTAAATAAGCAACAATTCTGGATGTTTTTCATTAAAAATTTCACAAGCTTCTAAGACAACTTTTTCTGCTTTATGAAGATCTTCTGTATAAGATATTGGTAAGTCGCATATTGCTAAATTAGAATCTTTAGAAAAGTTAATAATATTCCTATATGAACTATTATCTATAATCATCATTTCACCAAGCCAGTTTTGAATTGAGATGCTTCTGATAGTAATTTTAACGACAATACCTTTAAAATTATTAACAGCAACACTATCACCAAGAACATAACGTCCCTCAATAATATTGAAAAAACCACTGATAACATCGCCTAGTAGTCCTTGTGCCGAAAACCCTATTGCTATCCCAATAGAACCAACTAAACTAGCTAAAACGGTATTATTCACTCCGAAACTGGATAAAGTTATAACTGTAAAAATAAAAATTATAATATACTTAACAATATTTTCTGCTAAAATGATAACTGTTTTAAAATTTTTAAATCGTTTATAAAATCTCATGAAGATAAATTTATTAATGTTAATAGCGACAATAGTGAAGAGTAATCTAGACAAAGTAGTTAAAATGATATCCATATTTTTTTTAAAATATTTGAAAATATCAAAATAGTCGGTGAAATTAGTAGTTATTGCTATTCTGATAGTTTCACTTTTTCCTTCACTAAAAAACCAATTTAAGTCTATTATTTTATAAGTTATTAAATAAGATAGTAACACTAAAATAAATAAACTAGTTATGGAAATTTTAATCAAATTATGTAATAGTTTCTTTTTCATCTTCCCTCCTATATAATTCTATCATTATCAATTATAACATTAATCCAATTGATAAAAATAATAAAGTGGAATATTTTTTATAAATAATTATTGAAATTAGTTAATAGGAGAAGAAGTATAAAAGTAATTATTATTATTTTTTTTAAATTTTTCTGTATACGATTCAACTATTTACCCATGATACTATTGATACATCGAAAGGATTTCATTATAAAATATTCAGGAAAGTAGATTTTTATAGTAAATTTTAATATTAAAAAGATTATTTTTTTATAAAAAAAGAAAAAAAACCCTTGAAAAAGATGATAAAATAAAAAAAAATCCTTTTTTTAACATTTAAGCATAAAAAATTATTTAAAAAATTGTATATATTTAGAAACTTGTGGTATAATGAGATGTCATTCAAAATAAAATGTGTTGGAGGAAAAATGATGAAAAAAGTAGATTTAATAAAATTAATTAGTAGTAAAACAGAATTGACAAAAAAAGATACTGAATCAGTAGTAAACGCATTATTTGAAACAATCACTGATGAATTAAAAAAAGGTGAAAAGATTGTTATCACTGGTTTTGGTACGTTTGAGACAAGATTTAGAAAAGCTAGAGATGGACGTAATCCAAAAACTGGTGAAACAATCAAAATACCTGAACAAAACACACCTGCCTTTAAAGCAGGTAAGAGTTTAAAAGATGCCGTTAAATAATTATTTCTTTTGTAAGTTAATACTAACTACTCCTCCTAAGCAGGATACTAGTAGTAATATTAAATATCTTACAAAACTGTAATAATTTATCGTATCTGTGCTTAAAAAATTAAATAGAGTAATAGAAATAAAAATAAGGGATGCAAAGATTAATGAATTAAAAAATCCGTTATTTTTTTTCTTTCTACCAATATAAAATCCAAACACAAGGAAAATAAATAAATTAAGACCAAAGATAAAATTTTCGATAGTTTTTAAAGAAAATTCTTTTTTGTATGCAAACAGAGAAAAGAGAATTGTCACAACAAATAAAAGAATAAAATAAAACAATATAATTTTTATATTTTTTTTCATATCATCACCTATTAAAATATATGTTTTAAAATAATAATTATGACTAATAATATATTGAGGTGAAAAAATGTTACCAACGGTTTTAAGAGCGATAATGTTTTATATAATAATTTTACTTACGTTAAGAGTTTTAGGAAAAAGAGAAATAGGAGAATTAAATTTAGTAGACTTGATAGTTACCTTAATGATTTCAGATATAGCAGTAGTTTGTATTGAAGATCTTGAAAAACCTGCTTACATCTACATAGGTGCAATTTTTGGGATTGCTGGTTTTCAAATTCTTTTTTCTTATATTTCTCTTAAATCTAATTGGTTTAGAAAATTAACCGAAGGCAGTGAATCAATTATTATGTACGAAGGTAAACTAAATATTAAAGAAATGAGAAAACAAAAATATACCGTAGATGATTTATTAAGTCAATGTAGAGAAAAAGGGATTTACTCCCTTAGTAAAGTAAAATATGCAATTTTAGAAACATCAGGAGATATATCGATATTTACGACAGAACAGCCCTCTCCTTTTCCGTTAATAATTTCCGGAAAAATTGTTGAAAAAAATCTGGCTTTTAACAACGTAACTAAAGAATGGCTACGTGGTAAGTTAGAAGAAAAAGAGATGGAGTTGAAAAAAGTATTTTACGCTGATATCATAAATAATGAATTAAACATTCTTGATGAAATTCAGGTATAGTTTTACGGCAATTCCGTAATAAACTGTAATGATGGCAATATTTACAATAAAGTTTTCAAAAGGTAAATTAATTAATAAGTAGTTAGTGCTTAAAGCAATTAAAACAAAGATTAATATTTTAAATAAAGATATTTTTATCTTTATTTTTTTGTAGACATTTAAAAAATAAAATACGGTAGATAAAGTTGCTGCAATAATTAAAGAAATTAATAAACCATTTACGTTTATACTAGGTATTTGGCATAGATAAATTATTAAAACTATTTTTAAAATGTTAAATATTAAAGAATGCTTTAATATTTTTTTAGATTCATTTATCGAATGAAGAATTGAAATTAAGGGTGCTTGAAAATAAAAGATAAAAAACCAGGGGATTATTTTTGTCACTATGTCAGCACCAGCAGTTGTACCAAATAACATTTGCATTGCCTCACCAGCGTATAGGCGAGCAACAATTATAAAGAGGACTATCGGAATGGTGATAATTTTAATAGTTGTATTAAAAAGTTTTTTTAAAGAGACATAGTTATTTTTACTATACGCTTCAGCAATGTTAGGGATTAAAGAAGTGCTGATTGCTTGAGTAAAAAACGATGGTATAAAAATTAATGACAAAGTAAATCCAGTCAATATTCCATAATACTCTTGAATTTCAGAATTAGATATCAAATTTTTTAAAGCGAGAGTAAAAATAATTGGCTCTAAAAAATAAGCAACAGAACCGACAATTCTGCTAGAAGTTGATGGTAGTGCGATATCTAAAATAGATTTTGAAGTACCAGTAATTTGTGGTTTGAAAAATGGTTTGTGATAACCTTTATTTATTTTGTATACTAAGTATAGACAAGATATAAATTCACCTATGGATAAGGATATTAAAGATCCTGTTACTTGAGCTACGATTCCATAAGGTGCTAGAAAATAAACTAGAGTAATCGAAAATAATATTCGAACTATTTGTTCTAAAATATGAGCATTACTAGTAATGGACATTTTTTTGTTTCCGATTAAATATCCTTTTAAAATACCACTGATTGAAACTAGAGGAATTAAGGGAATTACCGTTAATATCGGATAAAAGGTATTGGGATTAGCAAGCCAATTATGAGTTAGGGGTTTTAAAATAATTAAAATACTAACTACTAATATGCTACTAATTACCATGGAAATAAACATTGCATTAGAAATTATATCTTTAGTATCGTGCTTTCTGGTAACATTATTTTCAGAAATTAGTTTACTGATGGCTAGTGGTAGACCTATTTGTGCTAAAGTAATAAATAAAATTAAAGTAGGAAAAGTCATCATATAAATAGCAATTCCTTCGGTTCCTAATAATCTAGTAATTATAATTCGATTTATCAGTCCTAGTCCTTTGACAATAATTCCAGCAATAGTTAAAATTATGGTGTTTTTAATGAATTTATCTTTCATACAAAAACTCCTTTCTAATTAAATACTATGTAAAGTAACTAGTTACTATGCTCTAAAATTATTTCAAAAGTTGAAAGTTGGTTTTTTAATGGTATAATTAAAATATCAAACTATGCTATAGAGGAGAAAAAAAATGAATTTAATAGAATACATAAAAGATGTTCCAGATTTTCCCAAACCAGGAATTATATTTAAAGATATAACACCGGTCTTAGAAAATGGAGAAGCGTTTAGATATGCAGTGAAAAAATTTGTTGACTTTGCTAGAGAAACGGGAGCAGAATTAATAGTAGGACCTGAGGCAAGAGGGTTTATTTTTGGTTGCCCAACTGCTTATGAAATAGGAATAGGATTTGTTCCTATTAGAAAGCCAGGAAAATTACCAAGAGAAACAATTGATCTAGAATATTCTTTGGAGTACGGATCAAATAGTTTAAGTATTCATAAAGATGCGATTAAACCTGGACAAAAGGTTTTAATTGTCGATGATTTGTTAGCTACAGGTGGTACAGTTAAAGCAACTGCTGATTTGATTGAAAAACTAGGAGGAATAGTTGTAGGAACAGCATTTTTAATAGAATTAGATGAACTAAGGGGACGTGATTTGATAGCTGGATATCAAATAATGACTTTGGTGAACTGTTAAAATGGATCAGATAGTAAAGCCTTTAATTGAAAAGGCTAGTCAATATATAGATAACCAAAAATACTTAAAAGAAATCGAACAAGTATACGAATATTCAAAAAGAAAACATGAAGGACAATTTAGAAAATCAGGAGAGCCGTATATAATTCATCCAGTAAAAGTAGCAATAATTTTAACTGAATATAATTCTGGTCCAAAAACTTTGAGTGCGGCACTTTTGCACGATGTTTTAGAAGATACGGATACAACATATGAAGAAATAGCAGAAATTTTTGGTGAAGAAATAGCAATTATCGTCAGTGGAGTAACCAAAATAACGCAGTACAACTTTATTTCAGAAGAAAAAGCATTAGCGGATAACCACCGTAAAATGCTTTTAGCAATGATTCAAGATATCAGGGTAATTTTAGTTAAATTAGCTGATAGATTGCATAATATGCGTACTTTAGAATTTATGGATGATAGTAAAAAAAAACAAAAATGTATCGAGACTATGGAAATTTTTATACCGTTAGCTCATCGTTTAGGAATATACCGTTTAAAAGCAGAGTTAGAAGATATTTGTTATAAAAATTTAGACCACCAACAATATCATCTGATTGCTAAAAACTTGGAAGATACAAAAGTCCAAAGAGAAAAAGATTTATGTAATATTGTCGGCGATATAACAAAATATTTAAGCGAAGAAAAAATTGATTTCACAATTAAAGGAAGAATTAAAAATATTTATAGTATTGGAAAAAAAATGAAATCAAAAGATAAAACTTTTAATGAAATTTTTGACCTGTCAGCTTTAAGAGTGATGGTTAATACGATAGAAGATTGTTATAAAGTATTAGGAATTATTCACGCTCACTTTAAACCGTTACCTAGAAGATTTAAAGATTACATTTCCATCCCAAAAACAAATCTCTATCAATCGTTACACACGACAATTTTAACAAAGAAAGGGAAAATTTTTGAAATTCAAATTAGAACTGAATTTATGGATAGAGTAGCTGAAATAGGGATTGCTGCCCACTGGTCATATAAAGAAGGTAAATCGAGTAAAGAGGAACAAAAAGAAATCGCTAATTCCTATAAATGGTTAGGCTCAATGATTGAACAAGTTAAAAGTAAGGATTTAGTATCAGATCATGATTTTCTCGATTCGATTAAAGAAGAATTAACGGCAAATGTCTTTGTCTTTACACCAAATGGAGATGTTCATATGTTGCCGCTTGGAAGCACACCGATTGACTTTGCTTACCGAATTCATACAGGAGTAGGAGAGATGTGTGTCGGGGCCTTAGTAAATAATAAAATGGTACCTTTAGATTTAAAATTACAAACTGGAGATATTTGCAGTATTAAAACTTCAAAAATTTCTAGAGGACCTAGTGAAGATTGGTTGAAAATAGCCAGATCAAGCCATGCCAAAGCAAAAATTAGAACTTTCTTAAATCGCAAAAATAGAGATAATTTTATCGAATATGGAAGACGTAAACTTCAGGAACTAATTGGAGAAGAAAAAATTGATCTTAAGATAACTGATAAAATGATTGAAGAAAAATTTAATTCAAACGAAATAAAAGATTTAGAAACGTTATATTTATCAATAGGTAGGAAAGTAATATCACCTAAAGGTACGATAAATAAATTAACCGGACAAATTGATTCTAAATTCGATGAAATAAAAATTATCGAAAATGTTAACAAACATACTGAAAATAGTACAAATGTCCACGGAATTATTGTCGAGGGGTTAGAAAATCCAAAATTAAAATTATCTAACTGTTGTAATCCAGTGCCTGGAGATCCGATTATCGGAACTGTTACCAAAGGAAAGGGAGTAGTAATTCACCGTGATAACTGTAAAAATGTTATTGGCGCAGATGAAAAAAGATTTTTAAATGTCTCTTGGAGTAAATCAGTAACTAACTATCGTTACAAAGTTACTTTAAAAGTTTTTACTTTAATAAATCCTACTTTACTAGTCAAAATTGTTAATTTGGTTACAGCAAATGATGTTGTTTTAAGTAAAATTAACACTTCAATTAATAAAAATGGTGATAGTGTAATTAAGATGGACTTAGAAGTTAAAAATAGAAATCAAGTGGCGAAAACAATTTTAAACATTAGAGGTTTACCAGATATTATAGATGTAGTAAGAATAGGAAGATAATAGTAAAAAAGTTCAATTATATTTTTATAGTTGACCTTTTTTACCAGAGTGGGACTTCAATTTTAAATGTTGATAAATATTTTGTTTAAACATTTTTTATTATAATTTTTAGTGCAAGAATAAATTTATAGAAAAAGTTGATAATATAAAAAGAAGAAATTGATATTAACCAAAATATTAATAGAATATTTACTTTGGAAGAAAGAAAATAAAAATTTTAGATTTAAAAAGGAGTAAAAATGAAAATAGTAATTCAAAGAGTAACAGAAGCGAGTGTAAAAATTGAAAATAAAGTGATAGGAGAAATAAGACAAGGATTGCTTTTGTTAGTAGCAGTAGCAAAAGGTGATCAGACTAAAGATATCGACTACTTAGTTGAAAAAATAATTAATATGAGAATATTTGCAGACCAAGAAGGTAAAATGAATTTATCGGTACTAGATAAAAATTATGCTATTCTTTCGATAAGCCAGTTTACCCTTTTTGCTGAAACAAATAAAGGAAATAGACCGAGTTATACAAAATCAGCTAAACGAGATGTAGCACTTGATTTATACAATGAGTTTAATCAAAAGATAAAAGAAAGCGGTCTGGAAATAAAAGCAGGAGTATTCGCAGCAGAGATGGAAGTATCGCTGGTAAACGATGGACCAGTAACGATTATAATTGATTCAAGAGAAAAATAATTTATAATAATATTTAAATTTTAGAGGTAATTATAATGAAAAAAATAATTGAAGAAATAATCGATTTTAGAGATCAGCGAGACTGGGAACAGTTCCATACAGCTGAAAATTTAGCAAAATCAATTTCCATTGAAGCAGCAGAACTGTTAGAACTATTTAGATTTGGCAATGAAAATATAAATTTTGAAGAAGTAAAAGATGAATTAGCCGATGTTTTAACTTATTGCCTTCTTTTATCAGAGCGATGTGGTTTAAAGGTAGAAGAAATAATTCGCAACAAGATGAAAAAAAATGCTGTAAAATATCCAGTAGATAAAGTAAAAGGTAGTAGTGTAAAATACAACAAATTAAAATTATAATAAAAAAATTCCTTCGGACTTAATAAGATAAATCAACTACTTGTAATTTTTTTTCTTATAAAGTATAATGAGTTAAACTTGTTGATGTAGAAAATAAAATTAATCGTTTATTTAGAGAGAACATGGTTGGTGCAAATGTTTTAAAGATTAATTTTAAAGACGCTACTAAAAGGTATTTGAAAAATAACGTCAGACTTGCGTTAAAAGTCTTAGTGCTAGTTTTTAACTAGAATTAAGGTGGTACCGCGGATACTTTCGCCCTTAACATATGAGGGGGGATTTTTTTATTTTATAAAGAAAGAGAGGAATAAGAGATGCAAAAACCTAAAGGGACTTATGATTTATTGCCAAAAGATTCTAAACTTAGAAATAGATTAGAAGAAATTTTAAAAACGGTTAGTTTATATTATAATTTTAAAGAAATTAGGACACCGATATTTGAGCGAAGTGAAGTATTTCATCGTGCAGTGGGAGATTCCACAGATATTGTTAAAAAAGAAACTTATGATTTTTTGGATAGAGGAAATCGACAGATGACTTTAAGACCAGAAGGTACTGCAACTGTTGTTAGAGCATACGTTGAAAACAAACTGTTTGCGGATCCTATTCAACCACAAAAATTATATTATATCGCACCGATGTTTAGATATGAGAGACCACAAGCGGGTAGATATCGTCAGCATCACCAATTTGGTTGCGAAGTATTTGGCGCAGATTCACCGAGCATTGATGCTGAAATTATCTCCATGGCTTACAATATTTATCAATTATTAGGAATTTCTGATTTAACAGTTAAAGTAAACTCATTAGGTGATGAAGAATCTAGAACAAATTACCAAAAGGCGTTAGTTCAATATTTAACACCTTTGAAAGATAAGTTATGTATTGATTGCCAAGAGAGAATTAAGAATAATCCGTTGAGAGTCTTAGACTGTAAAATAGATACTTTTGATAACCCACCTAAAATGAGTGAATATCGCACAGCAGAAGCAAAAAAATATTTTGCAGAAGTATTAAGTTACTTAAATACGTTAAATATAAAATATGAAGTTGATGAAAAATTGGTTAGGGGTTTAGATTACTACACCCATACTGTCTTTGAAATTCATGCCACAATTGAGGGGTTCGGAGCCCAGACTGCTTTAGGTGGTGGTGGTCGTTACAATAAAATGGTTAAACAATTCGGTGGTCCTGATGTCAGTGCAATTGGATTTGGACTGGGGATTGAAAGAATGTTACTAGCTCTGCAAGCGCTGAATATCAATTTAGTAGGTGAAGATTATATCAATGTCTTTGTAGCAACGATGGCTAACACTAAAAATGTAGGTATTAAATTATTGAATGAATTGCGTTTAAACGGTTTTATTGCCGAAATCAGCCATCAAGATAAATCATTAAAAAACCAATTAAGGCAAGCGAATAAGCTAAATGCAGAAACAGTGTTAATCGTCGGTGAAGAGGAACTGGAAAATAATCTCGTTATTATTAAATACAAAGGTGAACAAAAAACTGTTCAAATAGATAAAGTAGTAGAATATTTAGATAAATTGGAGTTGGGAGACTATAATGAATAGAACGCATAACAATGGAGAACTAAGGTTAACCGACCTTAATCAAGAAGTAGAATTAAAAGGATGGGTCCAAAAAACTAGAAACTTAGGTGGTTTAGTATTTGTCGATTTAAGAGATCGATTTGGAATTACCCAGATTGTTGTTAATCCTGATAATATTAATTATCAGATTGCCACTGAGTTAAAAAATGAATATGTTATTTATGTTAAAGGGACAGTAGTAGAAAGAAGTAGTAAAAATAAAAATATTCCCACAGGTGAAGTTGAAATTGTTGCCGCTGATTTAAAAATAATCAACGAAGCAAAGCAACCACCGATTATTGTTGCTGATGAAACAGATGCTTTAGAAGATACTAGATTAAAATATCGTTATTTAGATCTCCGTAGACCAGTGATGAAAAATTTCTTAATCACTAGACATTTAGCAATGCGAGCTACTAGAAATTACTTAGATGAAAATTTATTTGTCGAATTAGAAACGCCTATTTTAACTAAGTCAACACCGGAGGGAGCTAGAGATTATTTAGTACCTTCAAGAGTCAATAAAGGGCAGTTTTATGCTTTGCCACAAAGTCCACAAATATTTAAACAACTGTTCATGGTTGCCGGATTCGAAAAATACTATCAAATAGCAAAGTGTTTTAGAGATGAAGATTTAAGAGCAGATAGGCAACCTGAATTTACTCAAATTGATATTGAAACTTCGTTTTTAAACCAAGATGAGATATTAACTTTAACGGAAGAAATGTTAAAAAAAATATTTAAAGAAACAATTAACTATGAGATTAAAATACCTTTTGAGCGTTTGACCTATCAGACTGCTGTAAATACTTATGGTTCGGATAAACCAGATCGACGTTTTGGCTTACTGTTAAACGATGTAAGTTATATTTTTACCAACAGTGAATTTGCTGTCTTTAAAGATACTGTAACTAAGGGGAAGGTAGTAAAAGCAATCGTTGTTAAAAACGCTGCTGATAAGTTTTCTAGAAAACAAATCGATAAGTTACAAGAAGTAGTAAAATTGTATAAAGCAAAAGGTCTAGCTTGGTTGAAATACGAAAAAGAATTTTCCGGACCAATTGCGAAATTTTTAAGTGTAGAAGAAAAAGTAGCATTAGTAAATACCTTAAACGTTGAAGATAATGATCTATTACTATTTGTAGCTGATGATTTAGCGATTGCCAACATTGCCTTAGGAAAATTGCGATTAGCAATTGCTGATAAATTAGCCTTAATTGCTGACAGTAATTATGATTTTTGCTGGGTTGTAGATTGGCCAGTATATGAGTACGATAGTGAAGAAAATAAATATCAAGCTCTGCATCATCCGTTTACGATGCCTAAAAAAGAAGACCTTAACCTACTGTATACTAATCCAAAAGAATGTTTGGCAGACGCCTATGATGTTGTCTGTAACGGTTATGAATTAGGTGGAGGAAGTTTACGTATTCACGATCAAAAAATTCAAAATAGAATGTTTGAAGTTTTAGGGTTTACTAAAGAAGAAGCAGATGAGCAGTTTGGTTTTTTATTAGAAGCTTTAAAATATGGAACACCGCCACACGGGGGAATTGCTTTAGGATTGGATAGGCTAGTAATGCTTTTAACGAAAACAGCTAATATTAGAGATGTAATTGCCTTTCCTAAAACAACGACAGCACAGTGTCCGATGACTAATGCACCGAGTTTGGTAAGTGCTGAGCAGTTAGCGGAATTAAATTTAAAAACAAAATAAAGACAATAGGTTTAAAATAAATATTAAAACAGTATTATTTGATAAAAATATTTTTTTTACAAAAAGAGGCAGTCAACTGCTTCTTTTTAAATGAAACAAATAGTTCTTTTTACAATTTAAAGATAATATTAATGACTAAGGCACTAATTAACTAATTGTAAAATTTTTAACTCAGTAATAAAAATGAAATCAAATTTTTATTTTAGTTATAAAATGATAATAGTTATCATATAGTTGATTAGATTAGAAATGTGAAGGGACGTTATTTATGATTAAAAAAAACCAAGTATCTCTATTATTACTGTCAGTGATTTTAATGTTAACTGTTTACTATGTAAAAACAAGACCAGGGAGTGTAGAACAAATTGAGAACGTTACTACTGAAACTAGCGAAATAGAAAGCATGGAATATGTAGCGATGCGCTTAAGTGTAGAAGAAGAAAGAAACCAAATGATTTTAGTATTTCAAGATATAATTGGTGACACTGACGCAGGTATTGAAGAAAAATCGTTAGCAATTGATGCAATGCAAGACTTAGTTCAAGTTAGTGAACAAGAGCAATTATTAGAATTAGAAATAGTCAATTTTGGATATTACGATGCATTCGTGCATTCTACTGATGGAAAAGTAAATGTTCAAATTTTAACAGAAGATTTTAGTGTAGAAGAAGCTAATGAAATAATTTACATGACAATGCTGGAATTTGGATCTGACCTAGAAATTAGTGTAGAATACGATGTAAATGATGCAGAAGTAGTTGGTGATTAGCAAAATCATTTAGATTTTGCTTTTTTTTTTGTTCAAATATTAGTATAATAGGAATAGAGAATGTTAGGTGAAAAAATGAATGATAAACAAATAAGTAAAAAAGAAGAGAGAATTAGGTCAATGCAAATTTTATATATGATTGATTTAGTTGAGGCAAATCAAATAGAAGCGGAGACATATATAGGTAAAACGGACTTTATTGAAAAAATTGTCAATGGAGTTTTAGAAAATATTTCTCCGATTGATGATGTGATAAATAAAAATTTAACTAATTATTCCTTAAAAAGATTGTCTTACATTGATAAAGCGATTATCAGAATAGCTACTTATGAACTGCTTTATACCGAATTAAGTCCAACTATTATTATTAATGAAGCGGTTGAATTAAGTAAAAAATTTAGCACGATAGATGATTTTGATTCAAAATCATTTAACAACAAGTTGTTAGATAATGTCAGAATAAGTTTAGGTAAATAAGATGGAATATATAAGCGTAAGAGAATTAACTAATTATTTGAAAAAGAAAATAGATAGCGACTATTTTTTAAATAAAGTGATGCTAAAAGGTGAAATCAGCAATTTTACTAACCATTCAAGAGGACATTTTTACTTTACTTTAAAAGATGCAAGTTCACAAATAAGTGTAATAATGTTTCAAAGTTATGCTCAACATGTTAACTTTAATCCTAAAGCAGGAGATACCGTTTTAGTTAGTGGATCGGTAACTATTTACGAAGCAGCAGGACGGTACCAAATTGTTGTTAATAAAATGGAAGAATTCGGTAAAGGAGATATTTTTTTACAGTTTGAAAAACTAAAATTAAAACTTTCGAAATTAGGTTTATTTGATCAATCAAATAAAAAACCCATCAAAAAATATCCGAAAAATATCGGAGTGATAACATCGCCAACTGGTGCTGCTATTAGAGATATTTATGATACTATTAACAGAAGATACCCCTTAGCAACAATCCACTTGTATCCAACTTTAGTACAAGGAGAAAGTGCTAAATTTGATATAGTAAAATCAATTGAAAAAGCAAATATACTAAATGAATGCGATTGTTTAATAGTTGGTAGAGGTGGAGGAAGTATCGAGGATTTATGGGCATTTAATGAAGAAATTGTCGCTTTAGCTATCCATAATTCTAAAATACCGATAATATCAGCAGTCGGTCACGAAACAGATTTTACGATTGCCGATTTTGTAGCAGATTTACGGGCAGCTACCCCAACAGCAGCAGCAGAATTAGCCGTTCCCGATAAATTAAATATTTTAAAAGAAATAAATAACTATCAAAACAGACTGTACACATATTTTCAAAACAAAATTGCCTATCAAAGAAATAGACTTCAAAATGTAAATGGTTCGTATGTTTTTGCCAATAGTATTAGAATGTTCGAAAGTAAAGAACTAAAGTTAGATTCTTTAATTAATAAATTAGAAAAAAATAATCCAACTAGCAAAATCAAATTCCTTACTGAAAAATTAAATAATACTGTCAATAGACTCAATAGTTCTCTTTCGCAGAACTTAAATTTACACAGTAAAAAAATTTATGAATTAAGAGCGAAAATAGATTTAAAAAACCCGAAAGTCTCATTGGATAATTACCAAAATAAATTGAAATTTTTAACTAGTAATTTGAATAATTACTGTCAAAACAACTTAAAGTTTAAACAGAGTAACTTTGTTTATCTTTTAAACAAATTAGAATTAGTAAATCCCCTAGCAATAATGAAAAAAGGATATAGTTTAACAAAACAAAATAGTTTATTAATAAAATCGGTGGAAGAAGTAGCGATCAACCAAAAATTGATTGTCGAAATGCACGATGGTAAATTGATTTGTAAGGTGGAAAGTAAGGAGATAAAATAATGGAAAAATCATTTGAAGAATTAATGAGTGAATTAGAGCAAATAACGAAAGAATTGGAATCTAATAGTTGTACGTTGTCAGAATTAATTGAAAAACACCAACGAGGTACTGAGTTGTGTAATATTTGTAATAATAAGTTAAAAGAAGCACAAGAGATTTTAGTTAAAAAAATCGAAGGCTAGAGGTGATTAAATGGAACTATCAAAGATTGATAATCCTAGTTTTCTAAAACAATTAACGATTGAAGAATTAAACCAATTAGCAACTGAAATCAGAGAGTTACTAATTGAATCAATATCTAAAACAGGAGGCCATTTAGCCTCTAATTTAGGTGTTGTAGAATTAACGATTGCTCTGCACAAAGTATTTAATTCACCCGTCGACAAATTAATTTTTGATGTTGGACATCAAGCATATGTCCATAAAATATTAACTGGTAGAATAAACAAATTCGCTGAATTAAGAAAATATAAGGGACTGTCTGGCTTTCCAAAAATATCGGAAAGCGAGCACGATGTTTATGAAACAGGTCACAGTTCTACTAGTATTTCAGCAGCAATTGGGTTTAAATTTGCCGATTGTGGTGGAGAAGTTATCTCTATTATTGGCGATGGCTCTTTAACTAGTGGAGTGGCGTTAGAAGCATTAACTTTCGCAGGTGATTTAAAAGAAAAAATAATAATAATTATCAACGACAACAACTTTAGTATTTGTAAAAATGTTGGTGGACTGAGTAAAGTTTTAAATAACTTAAGAGTTAATAAAACTTATCTAGGAATTAAAAAAGGGATTCCTAAAGATGTAAAAAAAATTGGTAAAAATATTATCCGACCGATCAAATATTTAATTAATAATCCGAACTATTTTGAAGCGTTAGGATATAAGTATTACGGAGTAGTAGATGGTCATGACTTTAAAGATTTATTAAAATATTTGGAATTCGCTAAAAAATCGACCGAATCAGTAATAATTCATGTTAAAACTGAAAAAGGTAAAGGTTATGAACCAGCACTGTTAAACAGTCCTAAATTTCACGGTGTATCCAGTTCAGATAGCGATAATTTTAAAACATTAAAAATTAGTTACAGCGAATATATTTCCGAATGTGTTAACAATTTGAAAATTGATGATTTAATAACGATAACTGCGGCGATGAGTCAAGGATTAAGATTAGAACATTTAAAAAAAGTTATTGATGTGGGAATCGCTGAAAGCAATGCTGGTATAATCGCAGCAGGAATAGCAATTAATAAGAAACCAGTTTATTTGCCAATGTATTCAACGTTTTCACAAAGAGCATACGATTCTTTTTTACACGATATTGCCAAGATGAACTTAAAAGTGGTTATCGGTTTAGATCGTGCGGGAATTGTTCCAGGAGATGGTGATACTCACCAAGGTATTTTTGATATTTCGATGTTTTATCCGATGCCTAACGTTAAAATTACCATGCCTAAAAATTCTTCTGAAGCAAAAGCGTTAGTAGAGTATGCTTTTTTTAAAAACGACAATCCGTTTGTCATTAGATATCCTAAGTCAGATATTGAAATTAAAGAAGAAGTTACCGTTTTAAACGGTGAATGGATTAAAGAAACCAGTGGAGAAATTAATATCATCAGCTATGGTCCTGATGTAAATCGAATAATAAGTATTTGTGAAAACAACAGCATTTCTGCCACTATTTACAATGCAATTTTTATTAAACCTTACTGCACTAAAAGTTTAGATCAAATAATTGTTTCGAATAAACCACTTTTAATATATGAGCAAGTAATTGAACACGGTAATTTAGCGAGCGCTGTTGGTAGTTATTTATTAGAAAATGGTTATTCAAGTAAAGTTAAGCAGATGAATTTAAAGACCATACCTACTTTTGGTGATACAGTTAGTTTGCTTACCGAACATAAGTTAGATGATAAATCAATTTTAGAGGAAATAAGGAAAATATGCGACTAGATAGATATTTAACAGAAAATAACTATTATGAAACTCGCTCTAAAGCAAAAGAAGCTATTTTGAGTAAAGATGTCTTGGTAAATGGAAAAATAAAAAAAGCTAGTTATGAAGTAGAAATATCCGATAAAATAGAGATAGTTAAAGAAAGTAATCCCTTTGTTTCAAGAAGTGGCTTAAAATTAAGGAAAGCGATTGAAACGTTTGCTTTAAACTTAAAAAATTTAACGATTCTAGACGTTGGATCATCGACTGGTGGATTTACTGAATGTTCATTAAAGTATGGCGCTAACAAAGTTTATGCAGTCGATGTAGGAACTTTACAGTTACACAGTAAGTTAAGAGAAGATAGTCGTGTGGTATCAATTGAGAACACTAATATTTTAAAGATTGAAAAATTTGCTGAAAAAATTGATTTGATTGTAATCGATGTATCTTTTGTTTCAATTACTAAATTATTAGGACATTTAAAAAAGTTTTCTAAAAATATGATTATTTTAATAAAGCCTCAATTTGAATCTGGCGGACTAGAACTTAAAAATGGTATTTTAAAATCCAAAAAGATGCATAAACAAATTTTATTACAGTTGGAAAAATATTTTGCAACTTTGAATCTTTCCATCAAAAATTTAACTTATTCTCCAATAAAAGGAAAAGATGGAAATATTGAGTATTTAGTTGAATTAGGTGAAAAAATAGGTAAGTATAATATCGATAAAATAATAGATGAAGTATTTAGAGGTTAATTATGTTAGAAAGTATAAAAATTAAAAATTTTGCGATAATCGAAAACACAGAAATAGAGTTTTCTAGAGGGCTGACAGTTTTAACAGGAGAAACTGGGGCAGGAAAAACGATTATTATCGATGCTATCGGTTTGCTTTTAGGAAATCGAGCTTCCTTAGAGATGATTAGATACAATGAAGAAAAAGCAATTATTGAAGGGGTATTTACCTCAAATAATCGTAAATTATTTGAATTGATGGAAGAAAACGACATCGAAGTAGATCAAAAAATTATTATAACTAGAAAACTTACAAAAAATGGTACGACTTTGAAAATTAACGGAAGTATTGTTCTTTTGTCTATTTTTAAAAACATCAGTAAATATCTTATTGACATTCACTTACAACACGACACCCATCGCTTAATTAAAGAAAGTAATTATTTAGAAATACTAGATAGTTTTAGCAGTTATGATTTTACTGAATATAAAAGTTCGTTAATAGAATACACAAAAAAATTAAAAGAATATAACAATATTATCAATTCAATTGATGATGCAAAAAAAGAATTGGATTTTTATGCTTTTCAAAAAGCAGAATTAGAAAAATTATCACTTAATAAAGATGAAGAAATTGAATTAAATGAAAGACAAATACAGTTAGAAAACTTTGATAAAATTTACCAAAATTTATCTACTGCTACTAAATGTTTAAAAGAAAAAAATGCAGTTGCCAATATTTACAATGCAAAAAATAGTCTTGATAATTTAAGTGAGTTAGACAATGAATATAAAGATTTTTCTAAAAGATTGGAAAATATTTACTATGAATTAGAAGAAGTAGCGATAAATATTAGTGATAAACTTAGAAGTTTAGAATTTAGTCCTTATGAACTTTCGAATATTCAAGAGCGTCTGAGTGAAATAAAAAAAATCAAAAAAAAATATGGAAAAGACATCGGTGAGTTAGTAATATATTTAGAAGAAATTAACCTTAAAATAGATCAATTGGACGGTGCAGAGTTTGCTATTAATAAAGGTAAAAAAATGGTAGAAAGTTTTTATGATAAAGTTGCTTTAAATGCACAAAATATTACTATAATGCGTAAAAAATCTGCTTTAAAGTTATCGCGAGAGTTAATTATTCATCTCGGTGACTTAGAATTGAGTAATGCTGATTTTAAAATTATCTTTAACGAAACAAAATACGCTGATAAATTTAAAAATATTTTTAAACGAGACGGTGTTGATGAAATTGACTTTTTAGTCACAACTAATCAAGGAGAACCACTAAAATCATTGAACAAAACTGCTTCAGGTGGTGAGATTAGTAGAATAATGTTAGCTTTAAAAACTGTTTTAATTAAATCTCAAAAATTGTCAACTATTATCTTTGATGAAATTGACACTGGAGTTAGTGGCTTTATTGCTAGTTCAATAGCAAAAAAAATAAAGATAATTTCAGAATCAACGCAAGTGTTATTAATAACTCATTTGCCACAAGTAGCAGCACAAGCAGACCATCATCTTCACGTTAGCAAGAAAATTATTGCTGGTCGAACAGTTTCCAGTTCAAAAACTTTAACAAAAGAAGAAAGAATTTTGGAAATTGCAAAAATGTTATCAGGTGATGATATAACGAAATCATCGCTAGAACACGCGAAAAGTTTACTTGAAGAAAATCTTTTCCATTAATTGAAAATAATTATTTTCGCTAAAATGCTAATAATATAAATAGCCTGTAAAGAAAGGAGTAAAATTGAAAGTTAAAATTTTAATTGCTTTATTATTCGCATTAATACCGAGCGTAAACGCTTTAGAGGTTGATAAAGATGATTTAGACATCTCTCCAAGTGGACAATCAATAGCGATAATGTTGGACACTGGAGTAGTAGTAGAAAAATTTGTTGAGGGAGATGGAGAAAGTCCAGCTAGAGAAGCCGGTATTTTGATTGGAGATAAAATTATAATAATAAATGGGACTAATATTAACAACTTAAGAGATGTAACAAGAGAATTAAAAAAAGACAAAGATCTTTTTAAAATTGTTTTGCAAAGAGGATCACAGACAAAAATAGTTGTTGTAAAACCATTAGTAGTGGACGGAAAAAATAAAATAGGCGTAAGATTAATTGATAGAATAGCTGGTGTAGGAACTTTAACTTATGTTTTACCCGAATATACCTTATTTGGTTCACTAGGTCATAGTATTGATAAAGGAAGAGAAACAATAGAGGGTGAAATTAAAGATTCTACGATTAAGAGCATCAAAAAAGGACAAATTGGTAAACCAGGTGGAAAACGCGCTAAAATCGGTGAAAATAGCTTGGGTAAAATAATTAAAAACACTGATACGGGAGTGTACGGAAATGTCACTGATGACACTCTAAAAAACCTTCCTTTAATGCCAATCGCATCACGAGATGAAATTAAGACAGGGAAAGCAGAAATTTGGACTGTTATAGAAGGGTCTGAAATTGAAAAATTTGAAATTGAAATTGTTAAATTAGAAAAACAATCGGAAAAGAGCACGAAAAGCATGAAAATAAAAATTACTGATGAGAGACTACTGGATAAAACAGGAGGAATTATACAAGGAATGAGTGGTTCACCAATTATTCAAAATGATAAAATAATTGGAGCAATTACGCATGTTCTAGTAAATAGCCCAGAAATGGGATATGGAATTTATATTGAGTGGATGCTAGAAGATAACGATGTTTTTTTGACCTAATTATATGACAAAAATCGACAAGACTGCCTTTAATTATGAAATCATTTGTCGAATAATTTACTAAAAAGGCAATTATTTTTTAGGTAAAGTAGTAATCATTTATAATTTATTGAAAAAAGATTGCAAACGCTGTAAAATTATTCTTGTAGGAGGAATATGATGAATAAAATAAAAGTTTTCATTGTCGATGACAATAAAGAAGTAGTTACAATGTTAAGTGAAGGTCTTCAACTTGAAGAAAGTATCGAAGTAGTAGGAGTTGCATATAATGGAAAAGATGCTTTAAACATTTTAAAGTATACTAAGGTTGATATTTTGTTACTAGACAATTGTATGCCAGATTTTGAAGGAATAGATGTTTTAAAAGCAGTAAAACAGACTAATAATTATTATAAACCAAATAAAATAATCATGTTAACAGCATTTAACAGTGATTTAGTAATGAGAGATGCCGCTAGTTTAGGCGCAGATTATTTTATTGTAAAACCGTTTGAAATTAGTAAAATTATTGAAACTATTAATAAATTATGTAGTACTAATATTAATTCTAATAATAATAAAATATTTAGTTTAAATAATTTAACAATTTCTTTGGACAGCGAAATTACTAGTATATTACATGAAATAGGAGTACCAGCGCACATTAAAGGTTATTTATATTTAAGAGAAGCAATAACAATGGTTTACATGAATATAGAGTTATTAGGTGGAATTACCAAAGTGTTGTATCCTGAAGTAGCAAGAAAGTTTAAGACAACTTCTTCAAGAGTAGAAAGAGCAATTAGACATGCTATTGAGGTGGCTTGGAATCGTGGAAATGTAGATGCAATTAGTAGCATTTTCAGTTACACAATAAGTTATAATAAATCAAAACCTACTAATTCCGAATTTATCGCAATGATTGCTGATAAATTGAGACTGGAACACAAAGTAGCTTCTTAATTAAAATGCTAGAAATTTCTAGCATTTTTTGATATAGTAAGCAGATGGTTTAAATTGTAGTTGTAAAAAAGATAAGATGATTTTATAGGTGATAAAGATGAGAGATAAAATATTTGAATTTATAAAAAAAGTTAATAGTATAGCCCATATCGGAACGGTCTATTCAAAAGATGAATACGCATTGGATAATTATCAAGAATTGTTAGATCTTAGTACTAAGATGCTTAAAGAATATATCAATTTAGAATGTCAACCCTATAATATTTACCAAGATATGTTTTATCCTACTCCACAACCGTGTGTGAGAAATATAATTATTGACAATCATAAAATCTTACTAGTTCAAGAAGCAAACATCAAGGATAATGGAAAATGGTCGTTACCAGGAGGTTGGTGTGATATTGGGGATTCACCTTTACAAGCGGCGAAAAAAGAAGCAAAAGAAGAGACTGGTTACGAAATTGAAATCACTAAATTACTAGCAATTCAAAATGCTGATTTTTATAAAAATAGTCAACTGTACAGCGTGTATAATATTTATTTTTTATCGACGATTGTTGGTGGAGAAAATAATCCGAATTTTGAAATAAAAAAAGTTTCTTGGTTCGATTTAAATGATTTACCACCGTTGTCAAATAAAACTAGTTTAGAAGAGTTAAATTTGGTATTAAAAAATCATCGAAAAGGTGATTTAGCATACTTTGAATAAAAAAAACTGAGAGAAATCTCAGTTTTTATTTAAAGGTAATTGTTGAACTCATTTTCGCTATGGCTCCGATAGTATTGTAGATAGAACAATATTCAAACGCTTTATGGATAGCTTTGAAAAATTTCTCTTCATTTTCTTTTGCTACGCCAAACACTTCAATATCAATATTACAATTTGTTAATAATGCTGGAATTTTATCAGCTTTAATTCCGGTAATATCATAGGTTATTTCAGAAAATTGTAATCTCATTTTTTCAGTTAAATTGCTAACATTAGCATGAATACAAGTTGCTAAGGATCCGTACAACATTTCATAAGGTTGCACACCTTGTTGTTTCATATTTACAGGAATTAAAAATCTTTCAGTTTCAACGGTTCCCTCATACGGACCACTTTTAAAAGTTGTTTTTGCTTTAATCATTTTTACTCATCTCCAGATAAATTTTTAAAATCTTTTAATACATTAGTGACATGGTTTTTCACTCGAACATTACGATATTCTTTTATAATTTCACCTTTAGTATTTAAAATAAATGTACTTCTAACAGTTCCCATATATTCTTTACCACACATTTTTTTTAGTTGCCAAACTTCAAACTGTTTTTGTAGTAATAAATCGCAATCCGATAGAAGAAGAATAGCTAATTCTTTTTTCTTTGTAAATTTAATATGTGAGGCGACTGAGTCTTTACTTATTCCGATTATCTCAGCACTTAAAGATCTAAATTCATCTTTATAATGCGTAAATTCTTGGGCTTCTAAACTACATCCTTCAGTGTTGTCTTTAGGATAAAAATACAAAATTATATATTTACCTTTGAAGTCGTTTAAAGAATATTCTTTTTCATCATTTGCCGTTAATACAATATTTAAGTAGTTCATAAAATACCTCCTAGTCTATCTTAACATAAAATTTAAAATTGTTAGCGGATACGTTCAATTTTTTCGATAATTACAGCAGTGATTGCTGCTGTTGCATCATCTACTAGAAATAGTTCCAATTACATCTAATACATCAAATTCTGAAATTAAATAACCAAAAGCAACATATCTTTTATCAAAAGATATGTTGGTCTTTTTGGCAAATAAAGAAATTACTAGTAGCAGAATTTGGTTGATAAAATAACACCTCTAAAATGACTTAAGTTGTTGCTGGACTCCATTTTATAAAATTCTTCGACAATTGGATCAACAGTATTGTAATTAGGAGTCCCACGTTGAATCTTAATGTTTTTTTCAATTACGTCGATTAGTAAGTTGTCATAAAATTTATTGTCAATTAATGTTAAGAAATTTTCCGCTGTAATAGGTGCGACATCAGGAAATAATTCTAACTTCAATATTCCATAATCTTTTACAGTTATTTTAATTAACAGATTAATATTGTTTAAAAACGTTTAGGACTTTTAAATTCTAATTATTCAATTTTTTGAAAAGTAGAATAATCCAATCCTTTGGCATCAATCTCAATTGATGTTATTTTAAAATTACTAGTGAATATGTCAGTTTCCAAATTTTCTAAAGTTGTCAAGGTATCAAAACCTTCAATAATTCCACCAAAAACAGTGGAATCTTCGCTCAATTCTGTGAAGGGAATAAAAAATTGATTTATTCCATCTATTTCATTATATAAAACAAGTGTTCCACGAGAAATAATAAGGGGATTTTCATAACTGTTTTCTGAAAACTCCTCTCTAAGGATGTAATCAGGTAAAGGAGTGTTTTGTCTTGCCATAAGTCTATCTTCAGTTTTGGAACGAAATCGTGTATCATCAAAATAACCTGTACTAGCCAATGATAAAAAACTTTTGACAATATTAGGAGCAATATCGTTAAATAGTTCAAATTTAATTTTACTGTTATCAGTTAAAGTAAATTCGACTGTTGGGTTGGAATCATTTAAATATTGGTAATAAGCAGTATTTTCAAGTTGTTCATTATTATTATTATTATTATTGCATCCAACAAGTAATAAAATAGTTATTAGTAGTAATAAAATTTTTTTCATTTTTTTTCCTCATTTTTGATTTTTCTTTATTTTTATCTCAATGTAATTTTATATGTATATGAAGCATTTGTAAAGATATTAAATGGAATATTTTTATTTTCTAAATTGATAATGCACTGAAGATGATTTATTTTATTATTGATTCTATTGTCAAAGAGTTTCTAAAATACTATCAACATTTTTAAGAGAATTATTTCGAATTTGTAAATTTTCAAAAATTGCTAAAGTTTGCTGAAAATAACAAATTTTTCAGTATGGACATAAAATGTTTAAATAGCCCTGTTTCATTATTATTAGAAACAGGCTATTTGGTAAAGAAAGAACTCCAGATAAAATAGTGATTGGTCTTTGGTAAGTTTTTAAAGTAAATCCAACTTTATTTATCGATGCGTTCAATTTTTTCTATAAATACATCAGTGATTGGTTTATCATTTGCACCAGTAGGAACAGTTGCAATTGCATCTAATACATCAAATCCTGAAATTAAATAACCGAAAGCTGCGTAATTTTTATCTAAATGGAATTTGTCTTTATGGCAAATAAAGAATTGACTACTAGCAGAATTAGGAGTAGTTCTAGCCATCGAGATAACACCTCTAAAGTGAGTTAAGTTGTTGTTAACTCCATTGTTTGAAAATTCTCCGACAATTGAATCAACAGCATCACCTGTAGAACGTCCACCTTGAATCATAAAGTCTTTAATAATTCTGTGCATCGTTAAACCATCATAAAAATTATCATCAACTAATGTTAAGAAATTTTCAACAGAGACAGGTGCAACTTCAGGAAATAATTCTAATTCCATTGTTCCGTAATCTTTAAAAATTATTTTAACTCTCGGGTTAGCATCATTTAGAAATGTTTCTGGAACTTTAAATTCAAAATCTTCAATTTTTTTAAAAGTAGAATAGTCTAATCCTTTGGCATCAATCTCAATTGATGTTATTTTAAAATCATTAGCAATTTCATCATTTACAGTCATCTCCAAATTTTCTAGAGTTGTCAACGCATCAAAACCTTCAGTGATTCCACCAAAAACAGCGTATTTTTCGCTCAATTCAACCAGTTCATCTGTGAAGGGAATAAAAAATTGATTTATCCCATTATAGTAATTATTCTTCCCATGAGATAAAACAAGTGTTCCACGAGAAATATTAAGTGGGTTTTCATATCCATTTGCTGTAAACTCCCCTATAAGGGTGTAATCAGGTAAATCTTTATCGATTTGTCCTGCATAAATTTCATTTTCATTTTTATAAAGAAATTGTGTACCATTAAAATAACCTGTACTAGCCAATGATAAAAAACTTTTGACAGTATTAGGAGCAATATCTTTAAATAGTTCAAATTTAATTTTACTGTTATCAGTTAAAGTAAATTCAACTGTTGGGTTTGAATCATTTAAATATTGGTAATAACCAGCATTTTCAAGTTGTTCCTTATCATTATTGCACCCACCAAGCAATAAAATAGTTATTAATAATAATAAAATTTTTTTCATTTTTTTTCCTCATTTTTTCTTTATTTTTATCTCAATATAATTTTATACGTATATCAAGTGTTTGTAAAGAAGATAAATGGAATATTTTTATTTTCTAAATTGATAATATGCTGAAGATGATTTATTTTGTTATTGATTCTATTGTCAAATAGTTTCGTAAAATTGTATCGGCGTTTTTAAGAGAATCATTCTATCATTTGTAAATTTTTTAAAGTTGCAAAAATTCTCCGAAAATGATCAAATTTTCGTCAAGCGTATAAAATGTTTGGCAATAAAAAAATAGCTCTGTTTCATTGTTATTGGAAACAGGCTACTTATTAAAGAAAGAACTCTAGCTAAAATAGTGATTGGTCTTTGGTAAGTTTTTAAAGTAAATTTAACTTTATTTATCGGATAAGTTCAATTTTTTTTATAATTACATCAGTGATGGGGTTTAAATTGTCAGTAGAAGCAGTTGCAATTGCTTTTTATACATTAAATCCTGAAATTAAATAACCGAAAACTTCATAATCTTTATCTAAATGTAGTGAGTTTTTATCGAAAATAAAGAATTGACTGCTAGCATAATAGAGGAATCTTCAGTTCTAGCCATTTGAGATAACACCTCTAAGTGATATAAGTTGTTGTTGCCTCCATCGTTTGGAAATTCACCGATAATTGAATCAACAGCATCATCTGTAGAACATCCACCTTGAATGATAAAGTTTTCCATTGTTAAACCATCATAAAATTTGTTGTCAACTAATGTTAGGAAATTTTCAACTGAGACAGATGCAACATTAGGAAATAATTCTAATTCCATTGTCCCTAATCTTTAAAAGTTATTTTAACTCTCTGGTTAGCGTCATTTAAAAATGGTTCTAGATCTTTTTATTCTGATTTTTCAATTTTTTCAAAAGTAGAATAGTCAAATCCTTTGGCATCAATCTCAACTGATGTTATTTTAAAATCAGTAACTGCATCATCATAATTTGTAGCATCCTCCAAGTTTTCTAAAGTTGTTAACCCATCAAAACCTTCAATAATCCCTCCGAAAACAGCGAATTCATCGCTTATTTCAGCTAATTCATCTGTGAATTGAATAGTAAACATATTTATCCCATCATCGTAATTAGTACCTCCATGATGTAAAACAAGTGTTCCACGAGAAATAGTAAGTGGGTTTTCATATCCGTTTGATATAAACTCCCCTACAACGGTGTAATCAGGTAAAGGTTTCTCTTTTTGTTCTGCAAAAATAAAATCTTCACTTTTGGAATGAAGTATTGTATCATCAAAATAACCTGTACTAGCCAATGATAAAAAACTTTTGACAGTATTAGGAGCTGTATCTTTAAATAGTTCAAATTTGATTTTACTGTTATCAGTTAAAGTAAATTCAACTGTTGGGTTTGAATCATTTAAATATTGGTAATAATTTGTATCCATAAGTTGTTCCCCATATGTAAGATATTCCTTATATATAAGTTGTTCCTGAGTTTTACTGCATCCAACAAGCAACAAAATAATTAGTACTAATAAAATTTTTTTCATTTTTTTTTCCTCATTTTTTATTTTTCTTTATTTTTACCCTCAATATAATTTTATATGTATATGAAGAGTTTGTAAAGGAAATAAAAGGATTCTTTTATTTTCTAAATTAATAATACGCTGAAGATGATTTATTTTATTATTGATTATATTGTCAAAGAGTTTATAAAATTCTATCAACATTTTTAAGAGAATCATTTCGAATTTGCAAATTTTCAAAAACTGTTAAAGTTTTCCGGAAATGATGTTATTTTCACCAAGTGTATAAAATGTTTGGCATAAAAAAAATAGCCCTGTTTCATTATTATTAGAAAAAGGCTATCTATTAAAGAAAGAACTCTAGATAAAATAGTGATTAATCTTTCGTTAATTTTTAAAGTAAATTCAATTTTATTTATCGGATACTCTCAATTTTTTCTATAATTACATCAGTGACCGGTTTATAATTGTCAGTAGAAACAGTTGCAATTTTATCTAATACATCAAATCCTGAAATTAAATAGCCGAAACCAGCATAATTTTTATCGTAAAACGTTGCATCCTTATGACAAATAAAGAATTGACTGCTATCAGAATCAAACGCATTATTATTTTTAGCCTTTTCCATTGAGATAACTCCTCTAAGGTGACTTAAGTTATTGTTGACTCCATTGTTATAAATTTCTCCGACAATTGAATCGGCAGTAATATCACCTATGGGCTGTCCACCCTTAATTATAAAATTTTCAATAATTTCATGCATCATTAAACCATCATAAAATTTATTATCAACTAATGATAAGAAATTATCAACTGTGATACGTGCAATATCAGGAAATAATTCTAACTCCATTATCCCATAATCTTTAAAAGTTATTTTAACTCTTGGATTAGTGTCATTTAGAAATATTTCTGGAGCTTCAAACTCTAATATATCAATTTTTTCAAAAGTAGAATAGTCCAATCCTTTAGCATCAATCTCAACTGCTGTTATTTTAAAATCATCAATAATAGCCTCTAAGTTTTCTAAAGTTGTCAAGGTATCAAAACCTTCAATAACTCCGCCAAAAACAGCGAATTGTTGACTATTTTCAACTGATTTATCTATGAAAGGAATAAAAAATTGATTTATGCCATCATCTTTAATAATTCCATGAGATAAGACAAGTGTTCCACGGGAAATAGTAAGTGGATTTTCATATCCGTTTGCTATAAACTCCCCTTTAATGGTGTAATTGGGTAAAGGTTTAGCGGTTTGTTCTGCAAAAATTTCATTTTCATTTTTGAAAAGAGTTGTATCATCAAAATAACCTGTACTGGCCAATGATAAAAAACTTTTGACAGTATTTGGAGCCAGATCTTTAAATAGTTCAAATTTGATTTTACTGTTATCAGTTAAAGTAAATTCGACTGTTGGGTTGGAATCATTTAAATATTGGTAATAAGCAGTATTTTCAAGTTGTTCATTATTACTATTATTATTGCATCCAACAAGTAACAAAATAGTTATTAGTACTAATAAAATTTTTTTCATTTTTTTCCTCATTTTTTATTTTTCTTTATATTTTTACTCAACATAATTTTATATGTATATGAAGCGTTTGTAAAGACAATAAATGGAGTACTTTTATTTTTTAAATTGATAATGCGCTGAAGATGATTTATTTTATTATTGATTCTTTGTCAAAGAGTTTCTAAAATTCATCAATATTTTCAAGAGAAGCATTTCGAATTTGTAAATTTTTAAAGGTTGTTAAAATTCATCCAAAGTAACGAAATTTTTATCAAAAATATAAAATGTTTAGAAATAAAAAATAGTCTGTTTCATTATTAGAAACAGGCTATTTGTTAAATAAATAACTCCACAGAAAGAGTATTGTGCTTTAGTGAATTATTAAAGTAAATCTAACTGTGGAGTTTAAAAAATTCAAATACCGATACTAAAAAGCTTTTAAATAATTTTTAATTTATAATTTATTTATGATATGCGCTCTATTTTTTCAATAATTATAGGGATATTTGGTGCACCTGTTGTACTATTAAAAGAAACGGCTGCGATTTTATCTGCTACATCAAGTCCAGAAACTACATAACCAAAAGCAGCAAAATATTTATTTAAAACTGGTAAATCATCATTACAAATTATAAATCTATTTGTTGCAGAATTAAAAGCTTCATCAGTAAATGCATCATCTCTCCACATCGAAATAACACCTTTATCATGACTTATGTTGTTATTGACTCCATTGTGAAAAAATTCGCCCAAAATAGCATCAGTGCTTTTGCTAGGATCATTTGTAGGAATACCACCAGTAAAATGACCTGCAAAAATATTTGATATTGTTAAACCATCATAAAAATTATCATCAACTAATGTTAAAAAATTTTCAACCGTTATTGGCGCAACATCATTAAATAATTCTAATTCCATAATTCCAAAATCTTTAATGGTCATTTTAATTTTGGGGTTAGTGTCATTTAAAAATGTCATTGCGTTCTCAAATGGTAACGTTTCAATTTTTTCAAAAGTTGAATAGTCAAACCCTTTAGCATCAATATTAACTTTATCTATTCTGAGACTTGAACGAATAAAGCCGTCGCTATCAGGTTTTAAATCTTGTAAAAATTTTAATGTAGAAAAGCCTTCAGTAACTCCACCAAAATAAGCAAATTTCCCATCAAATTCAGGAATATTTTGAAAAGAGATGAACAATTCACTTAGTCCATCATCGTTAGAGTGGTTATGCATTAAGCCAAGTATTCCTTCAGAAAAAGAAAGTGGATTTTGATAACCGTTCTCTGTAAATTCTCCTTTAATAGTATAGTTGGGTAAATTTTTGTTAAATTGGAATGCGCTGATGAAAACATCGCATTTTTCATTAAAGTCTGTATCATCATAATACCCTGCACTAATCAGTGATAAAAAGTTTTTCACAGTAGTAGGAGCTATATCTTTAAATAGCTCAAATTTGATTTTACTGTTATCACTTAAAACAAACTCAACCGTTGGATTTGAAGAATCCAAATATTGATAATAACTAGCATCTTCAAGTATTATAGTATCTGAAGTTTTACTGCATCCGACAAGTAATAAAATAGAAGTAAGCAATAATAAAATAGGTGATGGTAATAATAAAAATTTTTTCATTTTTTCGCCTCATTTTTTTTATTTGTTGTCTCATTTTTAATATATGAAATACTTGCTAGATAAGTAACAAAATAAAGATGATTTATTTATTATTAATATTATTGCGAAAGAGGCTCGGAAAATTAGATCGGCATTTTTAATAGAAACGATTTACATTGGTAAATTTTCTAAAATTATTAAAGTTTAGCGAAATAATGAAACATTCATCAAAGATATAAAATCCTTTGCAGGCAATAAAAAAATAGCTCTGTTTCATTACTAATAGAAACAGGGCTATTTGTTGAAGAAAGAACTCTATAGAAAATAGTGATTGTGCCTAGATAAACTTTTAAAATAAATTCAACTGCGAAGTTTAAACAACGCAAATATTTATCTTAAGAAGAACCTTTAAATGATTCTTAATTTGGAACTAGTTTACTTATGGTAGAAGTTCTATTTTTTCAATAATTATCGGACTATATAGGATACCATTTTCATCAGTAGAACTAGCCATTATTTCATCCAATACGGCATATCCCGAAATCATGTATCCAAACGCTGCATTCTTTCTATTGAGTATAGGAGTATCATCATTACAAATTAAGAATTGGTCTTTAATCGATCCAATTTCGTTAGGATTTCTACGCATCGAAATTACTCCCTTAACGTGATCTAAATCATTGTCAAAGTTATTATTATAAAATTCTCCAAAAATTGTCTCACTATTTTCTGGAGTATTATTTGCTCCTCCTTGAGCTATAGAATTACCCATAACTTTATAGATTGACAAACCATCATAAAATTCCTCCTCAACTAATGTTAAGAAATTGTCGACCGTTGCTGGTGCAACTTCAGGAAATAATTCTAATTTCATCGTATTCGGCTTTGGATCATTAGTCGTTCCTGAATCTTCAAAAGTTATTATAACTCTCGGGTTATCGTCATCTCGAAATGATTGGGGATCTTTAAAAATTAATTCAGAATAATCGAAACCTTTAGCATCAATATTAATTGATGTTATTTCAACAGATTCGGTGATTAATCCCACTCCATCTGTTTCTAATTGTTCTAAAACTGTCAGTGTATCTAGTCCTTCTACAACGCCACCAAAAATAGAGAAATTACCATTTGCTTCATGGTCATTCACAAATGAAATCATTAATTCGTTCACCTGATCAAAGTTAGTATTACCAGAATATGGGAATAAATAAATCGTACCACGAGAGAAAGGAACGGGATTTTCATGGCCATTTTCTGTACGTGTACTTTCAATATAAGAATTAGGTATTGATTTATCATTTTTTAAATGAACAAAATCTTCATCTTTAGCATAAACTAGTGTACCATCATAGTGATTTGTGCTAGCTAATAATAAAAAATTTTTAACAGTGTTAGGGGCAATATCTTTAAAAAGTTCGAATTTAATTTTACTATCGTTGCTAAAAATAAACTCAACAGTCGGATTTGAAGAATTCAAATACTCATAATAAGGCACGTCCTTAAGAGCCTCATAATCGCTATTTTGTTCGTTAGGGTTGGGATCATTGTTATCAATTTTATCGCATCCAACAAGCAATAAAATAATAGTTAGTAGTATTAAACATTTTTTCATTTTTTTTACCTCCATGTTTTTCACTTCACTACATTTTATATCTATATGGTAAATATGTAAAGAAAAATTATAATTAGCATTTAAATTAATTTGTGAATATGTTAAAATAAAAAAAGAAAAGAATTAACTTTTCTTAAATTTTTGGTTCGAAAGATGCACATTCCGTACATTTTGAACAATCAACAGAATCAGTAGTTTTACCTATTTTGACTGAATCTTTTGAACATGATGACATCATACCGTTATGTTTACATTCTTTAATTGAACATGAAATATTATTTTGCATCTAATCACCTCCACATTTTAGTATTTACAAATTTTAAAATATCATTATAAAAAAGGAGAAATATATGAAAAAAATCGGAATATTAGTTACATCCACATCATCGATAGATTATTTAAATATAGAAAAAGAAAATTTAAAAGTAGTTAGATTAAAAATAATCATTGATGAAAAAGAATACACAGACTTTACAGAATTAAAGGCGGAAAATTTTTTCGATAAAATTTCAAAGGATGATAAAATAGTTCCCCGAACATCTACGCCAAATTATAGCGAATATATGAACTGTATTAAACAATTTGAAGAGGAAGGTTACCAAGAAGTACTAATAATAACTATTTCTTCTAAAATGAGTAATAGTTACAGCGTAGCATATTCAGTTGCCAATGAATATCAAGGTGATCTGGTTTTAAAAACATACGATAGTTATTCAGCAAGTATTCAAGAAGGTCTATTTGGAATAAAAGCTTTAGAGATGTTAAAAGATGGAAAAAATACAGATGAAATTATTCAAACGCTCGATGAGATGAAAAAAAATAACAAAATGTATATTATGGTAACTTCGCTTCGTCTATTAATTAAAAATGGTCGTTTATCAACTGCTAAGGGATTTATTGGAAAAATGTTAAAAATTAAACCAATTTTAGTAGTAGAAGAAGGTGAAGTTAAAGAGTTTGGAAAAGTAAGAACGGTTAAAAAAGGTATTGAGAACATTTTAAATGAAATCAAAAAAGAAGTTGAAAATTTTTCAGATTATCTTTTAACAATTGCCCACTGTGGCGATTTAGATATGATTGAAAGTATTAAAATTGAAATCAATAAATTTTTCCCAAATAAAGATATTATTGAAACGCCAATAACGCCAGTTATTGGCTGTCATACAGCAGAAAAAGCAATAGGAATCGGTTATTGTAAAAAATAATTAAAGTTAAGTAACTTCTAGTTGTTTAACTTTTTTACTGCAATATTATAAATTTTATAATAAACTATATTAATGAAGGTTAAGATATGGTATCATTAGGAGAATATTGTAAAAAAAAATACATAAATAAAGGAGCAAAAAATGTCTAAAAAAATATTTGAATATAATTTAGCCGGAAGAAAATTAACGGTTGAATACGGAGAGGTAGCAAAGCAGGCTGATGGAGCACTATTACTAAGGTATGAAGATACTGTTGTCCTTAGCATTGCCCAATCATCAAGACAAGAATCTAATTTGAATTTTTTTCCATTACATGTTATGTACACTGAGAAAATGTATGCAGCAGGAAAAATACCAGGAGGATTTTTTAAAAGAGAAGGAAAACCCAGCACTCATGAAACATTAACTTCGAGAGTTATCGATAGAACGTTAAGACCAATGTTTCCTGATGGATTTAAAAACGAAGTACAAATTATCAACACTGTCATGAGTTCGAATCCAGATAATTCACCAGAAATGACCGCTTTATTTGGTTCAAGTCTAGCATTATCAATTTCAGAAATTCCATTTGAAGGACCAATAGCAGGAGTAATTGTCGGAAGAGTTGATGGAGAATTTATTATTAATCCAACTAAAGAACAGTTAGAACTTTCAGATATTGACTTAACAGTTTCAGGAACAATGGATGCTATTAATATGGTTGAAGCAGGAGCGAAGGAAGTACCTGAAGAAGATATGGTTGAAGCAATAATATTTGGTCATCAAGAAATTAAAAAACTTATTACTTTTATTTTAAATATTAAAGAAGAAGTGGGAAAAGAAAAATATCCTTATACTGTTTATCAAGTAGATCAAGAAGTTGAAGAAAAAGTTATCAAATTAACTTTAGAAAACGTTAAAAATGCAGTGATTATTCAAGAAAAACACGCACGAAGTGAAGCTATTGACTTGGCTAAATCGGAACTATTGAGTAATTTTGAACTAGCAGAAAATCCTAGTTTAGAGAAGATGGTTAAATACATCTATGAAAAATTAGTTAAAGAAGAAGTAAGAAGACTAATCACAATTGATAAAATTAGACCTGATGGTAGAAAAACTGATGAAATTAGAGCTTTAAATTCACAGATAGATATACTACCAAGAACCCACGGCTCAGCTTTATTTACTAGAGGACAAACGCAATGTTTATCAATTGCTACGTTAGGAGCTTTAGGAGAGCATCAAATTATCGATGGTTTGAACGAAGAAACTGAATATAAAAGATTTATGCTACATTATAATTTTCCTAGTTTCAGCGTTGGGGAAGTCGGACGTTACGGTCCAACAGGAAGAAGAGAAATCGGTCATGGAATGTTAGGCGAAAGAGCAATTTCGATGGTAATGCCTAATGAAGAAGAGTTTCCATATACAATAAGAATAGTTTCAGAAATTTTAGAATCAAACGGTTCTACATCACAAGCTAGTATCTGTGCTGGGACAATGAGTTTAATGGCTGCTGGTGTACCGTTAAAAGCTCCGGTAGCAGGTATTGCTATGGGATTGATTACTGATGGTGAAAACTATACAATTTTAAGTGATATTCAGGGAATGGAAGATCATTTAGGAGATATGGACTTTAAGGTTGCAGGAACAGCAAATGGAATTACCGCTTTACAGATGGATGTTAAAGTCAAAGGGTTAAAAAAAGAAATTTTGATGGAAGCATTAGTTCAAGCAAAAGTTGGTAGAAAACACATTTTACAAAATATGTTAGAGTGTATTGAGACACCTAAAGATGAAGTAAGCAAATATGCTCCAAAAGTATTTGTTACTTATGTTAAACCAGAAAAAATTAGAGATGTTATCGGTGCTGGTGGAAAAGTAATTACAGAAATTATTGAAAAATCAGATGGAGTTAAAATTGATATTGATAATGATGGAAAAATCATCCTTATGCACAATTCGATGGAACCGATTAAAAATGCTTTAAAAATGATTGAAGATATTGTAAAAGAAGTTGAAATTGGAGCAAATTATTTAGGAAAAGTTGTTAGAGTTGAAAAATTTGGTTGTTTTGTTGAATTATGGCCTGGTTCAGAAGGATTATGTCATATATCTAAATTAGACCACAAACGTGTTGAAAAAGTAGAAGACGTGGTAAAACTTGGCGATATGATTACTGTTAAAGCAATACTAGTTGATGATAGAGGAAGATTAGATTTATCTAGAAAAGCAACATTACCGAAACCAAAACCGCTTACTGGAGATAAAAAATAAGTAAAAATAAAAGATATTTAGGAAACTAAATGTCTTTTTTTGTTTAATTTTTCAAAAAATCGACTGCTGATAAACGGCAAAATGCTTGAAAAAAAACAGACTTGAGCAAGATATTTAGCGTTATTTTTAATAATATCGGTTATTATGTAGAAAAATGTCGATAAAAAAATGAAAAATAGTGTATTAATTTCTGAAAAATTTAAAAATACTATTATAATTAGAATAGGTATGCTTGATGAAAGAGGAGAAAAAAATGAATCAATGGAAAAACAAAGCTAAAATGCAGATTAAATTTTTGGTGTTTATCACTATAGTAGTATTGGTATTATTGCAGATCGAAGTTTTAAAAAATTATTCTTTTACAATTATGAAAATTGAATATAATATAGGTTGTATATTCTCAACACTGCTTGTACTATTATTAATTCTTTATTTTTTTATAAAAAACCTTAAAAATGAAAAAATCATCGAAATAGACGAAAAAAGTTTTTTAATTGAAAAAAAAATAAAAGATGACTTTGTTCGAAAAATTTCACACGAAATAAGAACACCACTGAATGCAATTATCGGATTTTCTCAATTATTGGGAGTTGAAGAAAATAAAGATGAAACAGAAATTTACATTGATAGAATAAGAAACAGTGCCTTTCATTTGTTAGGATTAGTTAATGATATTTTAGATGTTTCTAAATTGACTTCTAACAAAACCATATTTAGAAACGACATAATTGATGTCAAAAAGGTAATTGAAAAAAATATTAATGAATTAAAAATATTAGCAGAGAAAAATAAACTTGTCTTAAAAAGCAACATAAGTTCGGATATTCCTAAGGAGATAATATTAGATGAAATAAAGTTTAATCAAATATTAAAAAACATTTTAGGTAATGCAACAAAATTTACCCACTCAGGTAGTATTACGATTCGACTAAGAAGAGGTACTACTGAAGATACCCAAGAATTTTTGAAGTTTGAAATTATTGATACAGGAATCGGGATTAAAGAACCAGATGTTAATTTGATATTTGAAAAATTTAAACAATTCGAAAATGAATTAAATGTTGAAGGAAGCGGATTAGGATTATCAATAGTAAAAGAACTAATTGAAAAAATGAATGGAGAAATAAAAGCCCATTCAAAATATGAAACAGGAACTATTATAGCATTCACTTTACCGCTGGTAGAAGTTAATACGCTCAACTATCAAGAACTGGGAATATTTGATAACATTAAATTTAATATTCGTTTAGAAGAAAAGAAAATTTTAGTAGTAGAAGATAACGAAATTAATATTTTACTGTTAAAAGGCATTTTTAAAAATTTAAAAATGAATAATATATCGTATGCTAAAGATGGGATTGATGCCTTGAAAATGATAAGTGAAAATAACTATGATATTATTCTGTTAGACATTATAATGCCAAGATTAGATGGTGTAGAGACAATTAAGAAAATAAGAACAATGTTTAACTGTGCAGAGTTGCCAGTAATAGCGATGACTGCTAACGTACTGTCAGAACAACTAGAAACTTACAAAGAAGTTGGTTTTAACGATTGCATATCAAAACCATTAGATATAGAACTTATGGTAAAAACGTTGTGTTTAAATTTACATATACAAGAAAATTAGTGTATAATCACAAGTAGGTGATTAGATGAGATTAGATAAATATTTAGCAAAATGTGGATTAGGATCACGCTCGAAAACGCGTAAATTAATAACAAATGGAAAAGTTTTAGTTAACGATATGCCTTTAAAAAATATTAGATATCATGTGAAAATTGCTAAAGATATTATTAAATATAATAATAAAATATTATTTTATAAAGAGTATGTTTACATAATGTTAAATAAACCAAAAGGATACATAAGTGCAAATACCGACAACTTACATCAAACAGTTGTCGATTTAGTAAGAGAAAATTATTTAGAATTCGATTTGTTCCCTGTTGGAAGATTGGATAAAGATACAACCGGATTACTGATTCTTACTAACAATGGAAAATTTATGCATAAAATTATCTCTCCTAAAAACCACATCGCTAAATGTTATCAAGTAACATTAAGAGATGTTTTTTTGGATAAATACGTTTTAAAATTCACAGAAGGTGTAATGATAGATGATTATAAATGTAAGCCAGCGATTGTCGAAACTATTTCAGACAAAGTAGTTAAATTAACTATTTATGAAGGGAAATATCACCAAGTTAAAAGGATGTTTAAGAGTTTAGGGAATGAAGTTATCGAATTAAAAAGGTTGAGCATTGGTAATTTAATGTTAGATGAAAATTTAAAGTTAGCAGAATACCGAGAATTGACATCCCAAGAATTAGAGAAATTAAATTTTTTATAATTTGCTAAAATAACTAATTTAGTGATATAATTAGTTTAATAAATACAAAATGAATATAGGGTGAGGATATGAATACAAATAATATAAGAATGCATTTTTTTAAGGATATCAGAGAAGAGAGAATAGATATGAACAAAATATTTTCTTTTTTTAATGATATAGGGTGTGTGTACACCGAAAATGAAAAACACGTTTCTTTCAGATATTTAAACGAAAATTTAGATAATAAGGCTACTTTTGTTATAACTAAATACAATGTCATTGATGAAATATATCGCTTAAATTCTAAATATTTAAATTTAAATACTTTTATCGAATTTTCTAGCACTTTATCTAACTATTTTCTAGAAGAAATTTTAGATGTTATCGAGAAATTTTGTGAATATTTTGATCTTTGTTACTATATGAGTTTAAACGAAGATGTAAAGATTTTTAATAAATTACAAGTATTTACTAAATTGAGTTCGTATAGACAAGACATTTACTCAGAAGATGAATTGAGTTTGAATAGTACAAAATTTTCTATGCCTACTGAACAGATAAATGAGATTTGTGAATATCAAGAAAATTATAAATCGCTAAAAGAACATCTTGATAATAAAAAAGTAGATGTTAATCCATATATTGTGATGATTGAAAAGGAAACAGCTAAGGTAAAACGAAGTATTTTGTGGGATGTAAATAATCCTGCTGTCTTTCCAAAAAATTTGGATTATGTTCATATTATTGAAGAATCAGATGGCGAACCATATGTAGTTAAATACGATTACATATATAGTAAAGTTAGCCGCTATTTAGCTGTATTACCTAATTTTATCGATGGTACACTAGCTTTAAAACCTTCTGGATATTTGAGAAAAGCTATGAAAATAAAAAAGAAATTTAAAGAGGTAGCAATTCCCAGTGAGAAATTTTGGGTTATTAGAATTAAAGATTTAATAGATGAAAAACTTTAATAGATAGAAGAGAACTGATAAAATGAGTCATCTATTGATCACATGATTTTAAAAACAAGAACTCTACTAATGATATAAAATGATTTGAAGAAACAGTAAAAAATCATTTCTATACTGTTTGCATAAATAAGCTGATTTAATAAGGCTAACGCTAGTAAAAAATGTTTGTTTACTAGTATTAGTCTTATTTTTTTTGTGAAAAATTATCAAAACAGGAGTTTTATAATAAAAGATTTTGCAGATAGTTCTATGATGCGTAATGCGTTAAAGCTATTGTAGTTGACATCTTTTTGATAAAGATTGATCCATAGATATAATCAAATTAAAGAACTATGACTTTTTGGTAGAGGACTAAGTACATATTGATAATATGCTATATATGACATATAATAAAATAGAGATAAAATAATGGATGAAATAATTTACTAAAAGAGAGAAAATAATAAACAACCAGTAAAAGAGTTTCTAAATAATTTAGTTACCAAAATGAAAGCAAAGCCTTTTAGAGAGTTTTTTTATTACAAGATAGTGGCTATATTTAAGAAGAGCCACACTGTAATATATAAAAGATGTATATTTAAATTAACCATAAAGGTTTCTAATGGTACATCAAAGTTATTCTATTTCTTTTATGCCGATAAGAAAGTTATATTAACAAATGGTTACATAAAGAAAACTCAAAAAACAATAAATGGAGAACTTGAAAAAGCGTTAAAATACAAAATTGATTTTGAAAGGAGAAATAAAAATGACTAACTTTAATGAACATTTAAAGGGGTCTTTACAAGACCCTCATTTTAAAAAAGAATACAATGCTTTAGCAGTAGAATATGGAATTAAACAAGTTATGCTAGATGCCAGAAAAGAGAAAAATTTAACACAAAAACAGTTGTCAGAACTTACCGGAATTGAGCAAAGTCATATCAGTAGATTAGAAAATGGTAACTATAATCCTACTGTTGCCTATCTTAAAAGAATTGCAAAGGCACTAGGTAAAGAACTTCATATTGAGTTTAGGTAGATAATTAAAGTTATTAGTTTTTTCATAATACATGTGTTAACTGTTAAACGAATGGATATTATGTTGAAATTTTTATGATATATAGAAGATACACTGAATTTACAATAGAAATAAGTGGTGGAAATTGTAAAACAAATATGTCTACACTCTGTGCATAGAAGAAAAACTTCAAAAACAGTTAAAAGATGAAGAGAAATAATTTTGTAAATGCAATGGATGCTACAACTGCACCTTACGCAATATCAAATTTTGAGAAGGTTTTAAATTAGGAGTTAAACTTATGAATGAAGTACGTAGTGGTGAATGATTTGGGTAAATATGGTAGAAAACGGTAGAATGTCTAAAACACTATAAAACAGAATTGTACTTTCAAATGAATATGATAATACATTAATAAAACGTTGCAAAGACATTGAAAACCCTTGTTTTGATAGAATGAAAACCATACAAAAGCAATATCTAAAAAGCATGATGATAATGAAATAACTGATTTTATGTAAAGAGTAGTGATATTTAATCAAGTTAGAGATATAGTTGTTGAAATTGTTCTTAATGAGTTGTTTATAGTTAACGAAGTAACCCCTCCAAGATTTTTGGAGGGGTTTAAAAAGTTTAACATGATAATTCATTTTGCAAGTAAAATATAACAAGTTAATATTATTTTGATAGTGTTTACATGGTATACACCATTTAAAGGCTGTTAATAATATTTAAAGTGTTCTTAATGTTCTCTTCGTATTTAAAAATATCATATAATGAGTCAATTGGAAATTTTTCTTTATCTTTTTTGCCAGTTCTCACAACTAGATATTTTTGTGATGAGTTAAATTTAAGTCTAACAATCCATTTGCGAGCATTGTTATCAAGTAAAATCGAAAAATATGATTCAGTATCTTTTTTTGTAATTCTATCGGCTTCAAAATCATTTCTTAAAATACTTTTTACTATAGAGTAACCTTCAATTTCTTCTTCAGTTGTTACTATTTTATCTTCTTGAGGATCTTCAATTATTTCAGCCTTAACTAGAGGAGGTTCCTCATTTGACATATTCAAAGCATTATTTAATTTGTCTTGAATAATTTCAGCGAATAATTGCTTTGTTGCCTTTTTAACTATTGGTGTAAATTTTTCGATTTTACTTGCTGTTTTAGTACCATCATAAACATAATTCATTAAAAATTTTATAAATTTTTCATCAGGTTCTTCAAGTTGAGATTTTAATGTTTTTTTCAATTCAGAAACATATTTTAATTGTTCAGCAGTACTAAAAATATTGTGGACATCAAAATTCTCTTTTTGGAACTTTGATAATTCTGTTACTTGATAATCTTTAAAATTCAAAACATTGAATTCAAAGAATGGTGCTATATCCATTTTATTAGCTTCCTCTAAGTCTGTATAAAATTTATATATAATTCCATTTGTTAGTATTCCGAACTTGGCACTTGTAGTCGAAAAATATCTAAAAAGTTGACTTCCATGTTTTGTTAACTTGTCATTCACTGATTTTGCTTCAATAAGTATTTGTGGTTCATCATCAATAACTATTGCATAATCAACCTTTTCTCCTTTTTTTATTCCTACATCAGCAGTAAATTCTGGGATAACTTCGTTAGGGTTAAATACGTCAAAACCTAACATTGAGATAAATGGCAGAATCAAAGAAGTTTTTGTTGCTTCTTCCGTTTTGATTTTATCAAGTAATCCTGCAGTGCGTTTTGCAAATTCGTTTATTCTATCTTTTGTCATAATATTCTCCTTTTTTTTACATAATAACACTAAATTAGTAGAAAATCAATATATTTCAAGAGTTATACATTATAATTTGATGAAATGAGGTGATGTTATCAGCACTCCATTTCCATATCATAATCATTCTTTTGGTTTTAATATATCTTGTTGTCTTTTACAATTTTTTTCAAGTTGTTTAAGCAACTACTTAGGAATACTTTAATAAAATCATCTATAGTATTAAGCTTGGTTACTAAGCAATTATGTTTCTGTATGATTTTTCTTTTGTCATTTTTCTTATTTGTACATCTTGTTTAAACTCTCTCTTTTCTTCTTCTAATTTTTCGATAATATCTTTATAAGGCTTTAAACAGTTACCCATAGATATAACTTTAGGATAAAACTGATTAAGCACAATTAAGTATGATAAAAAATTAATATCATTAACTCTGTGCTTTTAGCATAGGGCTTTTTTAAATTCATTTTGATGTGTTTAAAATAACAACTAGAAGGCGTATTGGAGGTTTGGAAAAATTAAAATATAAAATGTAGTAGCACTAATTTAACAAATTTTAGTGATAGTATGATAAAATATAAACGACTATTAGAAGAATAGTAGGATAAGTAGTACTATTAAGTTGTATAAGAGTGTTTTCGTATACACATTCAAGAAAAGCAATGAAAATAAAAAAAAGTTTAAAGAATTGCCATTCTCAGTGAGAAATTTTGGGTTATTAGAATTAAAGATTTAATAGATGAAAAACTTTAATAGATACAAGAGGTGACAAAATGAGATCATACATTGATCACACGATTTTAAAAGCAACAACTACTGTTAATGACATTAAAAGGATTTGTGCAGAAGCAGTGGAAAATCGTTTCTATACTGTTTGCCTAAGTCCTTGTTATGTGAAAATGGCAAAAACATATTTATTAAACACAGACGTACTAGTCTGCACCGTAATAGGATTTCCATTAGGTGCTAATAAAACAGAAGTAAAAGTATTTGAAACTGCTCAGGCGATAAAAGATGGTGCTGATGAAATCGATATGGTATTGAACATCGGTTATTTAAAAAACGGTCAATACGATTTTGTTTTAAATGATATTAAAGAAGTAAAAAAGGTTTGTGGAAACAAAGTATTGAAAGTAATTATTGAAACTTGTTATTTGACGGATAAAGAAATAATTAAAGCCAGTCAATTAATTGAAGAAGCGAATGCTGATTTTGTTAAAACTTCAACAGGGTTTGCAGCAACAGGAGCAACGATAGAAGATGTTAAATTAATTCGTAGTAGTATTTCAAACAAAGTTAAAATTAAAGCTTCTGGTGGCATAAAAACTAATGCTGATTTAGTTGAAATGGTAAATGCTGGAGCAAGTCGAATCGGAACTAGTAATGGAATTGCTTTAATTAAGGGAAAAAAAAGCAACAGTAATTATTAAAGGCTTTCAAATTGAAAGTCTTTTGTATTAATATAGGTAACAAGATATATAATAAAATGAGGTGTATTTATGAATAGTATTTTAAATAAAAATTATGGTTATAATTTACATGTAATAAAAACAGACAAATTTAAAACTAACTCAATCACAGTAAAATTTGCTGCTGAATTAAAAGCCGAAAATGTAACTACAAGAGCGTTGATTCCTGGTATTTTATTTGCTGGAACTAAAAAATATCCAAGTAAAAGATTGTTGATAAAAAAATTAGAAGAGTTGTACGATGCTAGTATGTCACTTAGATCGATTAAAGTAGGCTCACTAAATGTTATTGAAGTTAGAATGACATTTTTAAACGATCTTTATTTAGATGAAACTATTTTAGAAGAAATAATAGATATTTTAAAGGAAGTTCTTTACAATCCATTTTTAATTGATGGAAATTTTGATGAAGTAAAAATTAAAGAAGAAAAAAGAATTTTTAATGAATTTTACGATTCATTAAAAGATGATAAAACAGGCTACGCTCTAACCAAATTATCAGACTATATGTTTAAAGATAGTAAATTTGGGATAAGAATTGCGGGTTATAAGAAAGATCTTGAAAAAATAACAAAAGAAGTCCTTTATTCAGAGTATCAAAATATGATTAACAACGATTGTACCGATGTAATAATAGTCGGTGATTTTGAAGATTTAACTCCTTTTAAAAAATTAAAATTTAAAAGTTATGATGAAATTCCTAATATCTACTACGATAAGTTTATCGATAGCAATCAAGTAGATGAATACGTTGAGTACGACCAATTAAATCAATCAAAATTGAACATCGGTTTCCAAACTGGAATTACGGTAAAAAATGAACTTTATGTAGCACTTATTTTAGGAAACTCTATTTACGGTGGTGGTTCATTTAATACGATGTTGTTTGATACTTTAAGAGAAAAGAATTCTCTGTGTTACTATGTTAAAACTCATTATTCAGCCTATAGTGGAACTATTCATCTATACTGCGGTATTAGTAAAAATAATTATCAAAAATCTTTAGATTTAATTAAAGACGAATTAAAAAAATTAAAAAATGGTGAATTTACTGATGAAAAACTTGAAATAGCTAAAAAAGGACTGATAAATAGTTATTTAGAAAGTTTAGATGGTCAAGCTAATTTAGGTTATAAAGCATATACGGATTATTTGAAAGAAGAAAGTAGAGATTATAAATATATAATAGACAAAGTAAATCAATGTTCTAAAGAAGAAATTTTAGAAGCAGTAAAAAATATTGAAATTGATACAATATTTTTGCTTACTACGGAGGATAAATAATGCAGAAAATAATCTATCAAAAATTAAAAGAAGAACTCTATTATCAAAAACTAGATAATGGGTTAGATGTTTATATAATGCCTAAAAGAGGTTTTAATAAAAGTTATGCCACTTTTTCTACACGATTTGGTTCAATTGATAATTTACTTTATAAAGATGGTCAAATAGTTCAAATACCTAACGGTGTTGCCCATTTTTTAGAACATAAACTATTTGAAAATGAGGATAAAGATATCACTGATGAATTTTCTAAAAACGGTGCTTATTTAAATGCTTATACCAGTCATACTAGAACGAGTTATTTATTTTCTTGTACCAGTAATTTATTGAAGAGTTTAACATTACTCATCGACTTTGTCCAATCAGCTTATTTTAGTGATGAGAGCGTTGAAAAAGAAAAAGGTATTATCAACGAAGAAATTGAAATGTATAACGATATGCCAGAGTCAAAAATAATGTTAGAAACGATGAAAAGCATGTACAAAATTCATCCGTTAAAAGATGATATAGCTGGAACAGTCGAAAGTGTCGCCTTAATCACAAAAGATATATTATATCAGTGTTATGAACGATATTATCACCCTGAAAATATGATGCTGTTTGTGATAGGTGACTTTGATGTTGAAGAAGTTTATAAACATATTGAAGTTAACCAAGCAAAAAAGACATTTGCTAAATACGTAAGAAAAGACATTGTCTATGAAATGATAAAAGAAGTTAATCAAAAAGAAAAAACAATATATTTGAAAGATGTTTTTCCTAAACTATATTTAGGAATTAAAAATGACCCTAAGTTACATCTTTCTGTAGAAAAAGAAAAATATGCCCTGATGATTTATTTAGATATTTTATTAGGACAATCTTCAGAAAACTATGAATTGTTAACCAAAAAAGAGTTGATCAACAACAGTTTTGGCTCATTTATTGAAGTTGAAAAAGATTATTCTTACGTCATCATCGGTGGTGACACTAATAAACCAGAACAATTAAAAGAAGAATTAATCAAAATATTAAACTCAGACATTAAAGAAGAAGATTTTGAAAACGTAAAAAAGAAATCACACGGAGATTTTTTAAAGATGTTAAATTCATTAGAAACAATAGCTAGCGAATTTATTTCTTATAATTTTAGTGGCGGTGATCTATTCAAATCTTTAGACATAATTGAATCGCTTACTTACGATGATTTGTTAAACTGTAAAAAGTTTTTAACTATTGATAATCTAGTAACTGTTAAAATGAAAAAAGAAGGGGCTGTAAATAAATAGAATTTTATTCTATTTATTGCAGTTTCTTTTTTATTTTCATGAAAATTTAAAAACAAGCATAACTAAATAGCAAACAAGAGTTTGCTTTTTTAAAATATGAGGCATAATATC
>JABENI010000017.1 GCA_013332095.1 Candidatus Bathyoplasma sp. NZ | reverse complement strand
TATTTTCAGGTGATAAAGATCTTTTCGGTACAACATTTCCTCTAGTAATATTAAATATATCTTTTATGTAAAAACTTTGTGATACATCAATTTTTTTAAATCTTTGAACAAATCCTCTTTTATATAAATTAAGGAGCTTTAGTTTATTGAACAATAATAAAATCTTTTTATCTATGGAACTGATCATAAAAGCTATTTTGTTCTGCTCATAAATGTTTGGGATTATAAAATTCAATAATTTCATTTTATCTAAATTAAAATTATCTTGTGCAATTCCTGTAGATAATCTTTGAATTACTGTTTTCATATTGTCAAATAAATATTTGACAAATAAAACATTAGAATTTTTGTTATTAATAAATCCAACTATACTATCAGGAAAACAAGCATCTATCCCTAAAATTGCTGATTCTGCTATGTTAGCTGCTATTGTAATACATAAAGTATTTTTTTCCCATAATTTGCTTTGTGTTAATCCAAATTCAGAATATGCTTTTTCGTATTCAGTAATATATAAATTAGAATTTTTTACATTACCTGTTTGAATTAGTGGATATTTGGTTCCATATAATCTTAAATCGCCTCTAGGTCTATGTTTTGATTTACCTCGAGCAATACTGCCGAGTTCCTCAATTTTCTGCTTTCTCCAAGAATTTACAAATTCCTTAAATCTCAACTTTGGAACATTGTTCATCTCGCTCACCAATCCTTAAATATTCTATTTGTAGAATTTTTTTTTGCTTTCAATCACTTTACCAATTATATACGGTTGATGATCTTCTTCAAGTTTCAATGGTTGATATTTAGGATTGTCAGCAATTAACCAGCAATCACCATTTTCATAGCATTGATATCTTTTTATCAGAGCTTCATTTCCGTTTAATCCAACAACTACAATATCATTGTTTTTTATATCTTTAGTAGCATAAACTAATGCATAATCATTTTCATATAATGTAGGTTCCATAGACTCACCTTTTATTTTCAAATAAAAGAAGCCTTTTTTATTACCATATGAAGGAAGCATTGTAATTTCATATTCATCAATATTATCTTCATCGGACAATTCAGGTAATCCAGTAGATATAGATTCCAGTACAGGAATATTTACTATACGTTCAACCTGATTCATAAAAACTATATCGTTTTCTAAATAATTTTTTATTTCATTTTGTGTTAATTTTTTACTATTTAAAAAAATGTTTTTAGATTCATTTATCCCTAATATGTAGTCAGTAGAAACATTATAAAACTTAGCTAGTTTTTTTAAAACATCTATCGAAGGTTGTAGAGTACCTTTTTCATATTTAGAATAAGTTGATTTATCTACATCCAAATATTCGTAAACATTTTTCTGTTTATAGTTTTTATTTTCTCTTAAATTTTTTAATTGTTTATTAATATTCATTTTATCACCATCTTAAATATAACAGTTTGTAATATTTAAGCAATGAAAATAGAAAAATAATCAACAAAATATTTGATTTTAAATCAACATAGTATATAATGGATTGTAAGTTGATTTAAAATCAACTAATACCTCGCATATAATTTAATTTGTTTGATGCAAGTACTCAGTATCTTTATTTTTTAAATATAAATTTAGAAAGGATATAAAAAATGAATATAAAGATAAATTGGAATGATCCGTAATATTAAATTTGAAAATTTTTAATAGATAAAAATAATTGTTATGATTATTATAAAGAAAAAAATACCTTATTGATTAAAAATAAAAATATAAAATAAATTTAGATTCTGAAATTGTTTTTAGCAATATTTTCAGTGAATTTATTTTTAGTAATATGTACAGAATTGATTTATATAAAAATGTAAGAATAAGTGGCAGTGAATTTAACATTATAGAATATTTGAAAGGAATTTATCTATGATAAATGAAAAGATAAGAACTCATTCTAATAAATTATTTGAGAATGAAAATATGGAATTAGAAGTCAAGATAGGAAATAAATTAAATGAATTAATAGAAAATGAAAGTATGAAACTTGATAAAAAATTGGAAGAAATTTTAAAGCTATCCGAAGAAGAGATTATATCACATAAAGATACTGCAAAAATAATTCGATTGTTTTTAGAGAAAGCTGGATATTGTAAAAAAATATGCATCACTACCCAAATATTAAAGCAACAATACAAGTGATTTATTGCATAGAATGTGATGCAGTAATTGAAGAAGTAGATATTTCATGGAGCTTGTAAAATGTCCGTGCTACAAAACTATAAGTACAAAAAATCATTAGAAAACAACTTTAAAAATGAACAATGGATAAAAATAAATTTAGAAAGTTAAAATTGAAGAGAGAAGGATAAATGGATAAAGAAGTTAAAAGCATTAAATTGAATCAACATTCTGCTTTAAAATTCTATGATTTATCAGCTGAGAATTTAAAATCATGTCCTAGAGAATTATTAAGATTTGAAAAAATATCTAGACAAAATGGAGAGACATACGGAATCTTTCATTTAGAATTTGATGAAAAATTAAAAGTACAATTAAAAACAGAGCGAGAGCAAAAATATATAATCAATTATATATTATATCAATTATTAGAATCCAAATATAAAAAAGATATTAGAGAATCGGTTCATGTACAACCAGTACCAATTTGTTTATTTAAAGGTCAAAGAAAAGATGGTAGCACATATTATAGATACCAAGTTAGATTAACAAAGAAATTCATTTTCAATTCATTTTTCGATTAACGTTATGAAGAGTTGATAGAAGAATATAAAATTGTACTACAATTTGAAGAAGAGAATAAGAAAATAGTGGCAGTAGCAAGTGAAAAAGATTTAGATGTAGATTTATTTATGTAAAATTAGGATAGATTATAAAATCTATTTGTCTACGGGGGTAGGGCTCTCCCCCTATAGTGACAATTGAGGTGATTATTATTTCGATCTTATAATTTAATATGTTGATATTTGTTAAAATCTTTTCCCCCCACAGTTCAAATAATCAGTGCAGGAACGGCAAGAGGTAAATAATTTTTTATGTTTAATATTTTTTTTATCATTAGGTTGATGCGATGTATTTGCATCGGTAAGTTAAACTAATGAATTTTTTTATTATGTATTAATAATAGGGAACGTTCTATTTAAATTTTACTCAATATATTTCGATGGGATAGTTTTGCTTACCCTTTTTCGAAATATCCGCAAGATCGGTTGTTGTGATGTCTAGTTTAATACAATTAACTATATCGGTATTTTTTATTAAGCAAAGCATAAGATATTATATATGGATATTATAATAATGAGAATGATATATATTGGTATCAAAAAAAATTGATATTCATAATTATATGTGTTAAAATTAATTACCGAAGTAATTAATTACTTGCAGGTCTATAGTGTGTGGTCAGATTAAAAAATAAAACATATTTTTAAATACTAACCTGTCCACCATAAAGCTAGTCGTTGCGACTGGCTTTATGGTGCAAGTTGATTTAGATAGACAAAAATTGGATTAAGTTATTTATTATCACTATTAGAATTGCTAATATGTTTAGAGCATAATAGCAGTTCATTTTATTTGATTTATGTAATCCAATATTAAAAGTAATATTAACAATTTTACTCTTATCCTTTTTATTTTTAATTTTCATATTTATATTCTTCACCGCCTTTCTTTTATATAATGTATTAAATTATAATATACTAATCCAAAAATGTCAAGAGAGAAAATGGAAAATTTTACCGAATTAATAAAAAAAAGAGCCTTTTTGGCTCTAATATGTTAAAATATGGCAGGGGTAACAGGATTTGAACCCGTACTAACGGTGTTGGAGACCGGTGTGCTACCGTTGACACCATACCCCTGTGTTTAACAGCATTATTATTATAACAAGATATTGACTATAAATCAAGAAAATTAAACTATTTGAGGTGAAAAAATGGACTGTTATTTAAAGTTTGATAAATACGCAGTAGTGATTGAGGGAGATACTAACGGAGTATCAAAAATCGAATTTGTAAAAAAAGCTCTACATGATAAAATACCGGAGTGTTTAGAAACTGTCTACCGCGAATTATTAGAGTATTTCCAAGGTAAAAGAAAAGAGTTTACTTTTAAGTTAAATTATCAGGCAACTGATTTTCAAAGAAAAGTTTATCAGGCATTAAGAGAAATTCCTTACGGTGAAGTAGCATCTTACAAAGACATTGCTATTAAGATAGATAATCCGAAAGCTTGTAGAGCAGTTGGAAACGCCAACAACAAAAACAAAATTCCTATCGTTTACCCCTGTCATAGAGTAGTTGGCTCTAATGGAAAGTTAGTTGGCTTTGCTGGTGGTTTAGACTTAAAAGACTACTTAATCAATCTAGAAAAAAATAACAAATAAAAAATTTCTTAAAAAGAAATTTTTTTATTATTAGTAAAGATATGATAGAGGTGATTAAATGTTATTAGGACTACTTTTTTTATCCGGATCATTACCAGGTGATCTTTTAAAAGAACCGATAGTAATTAATAATCAGTGCGAACTTTTGATAACTGAAAATATACTAACCTACGATGCTTGTATGAATTGGTCTGCACTAGTTGATCAGTACTACAATGTAAATATAGATGTAGATAATAAAGTTTATCACTATAGAGTAAAAGAAGGCGATAGTATAATATTTTTTACCGAAGAAGAAAAAGAAAATTATGTTCATACGGAGTGGAATAGTTTTTTACCAAATGGGTATGATCTTAGATACAACAGAGATATTGATAAGGAAGACTATCTTTTTATTGATTGGAGTTCGGAATTAACCAATATTCAGAGTAATCTGGAAATAAAAGCTATTTACGCGAAAGAAGAAAATAATTATACGGTAGAGCTTTATATTGATAATCTATTGATAGATAGTTATTTAGTTCCAAGCGGGGCCTCTCTGGAGTTATCCCCACTTCCTGTAAAAGAAGGATTTATTTTGACTGGAATAGATGAAAGGCTTTTATTAGATGTTCAACAAAACTTGCAAATTAGAGGGGTTTTTGAAAGAGAAAAATACACTGTAAAATTTTATGATGAAGATGGGCAGGTAATAGCAGAAAAAGAAGTTTTATATGGCGGTGATTTAGAAATAATTTTACCAACAGAAATAGCAGGTAAAAAGTTTTTAAATTGGTCGGATAATTTAACTAACATTACTAGTAATTTAGAACTGCATCCAGTATATCAAGAAGAGGAATTTTCAATCGATATCTACCTTGATGATTTGCTAGTGGATACCCAACAAGTAAAATATGGTTCAAGGGTGAATTTAGATCAGTATAAAGATTTATCTATTGAATGGAGTAACGATCATGAGATAACTGAAGAAGTAAAAGTAGAAGGGAAAACAGTAAACAATAAATTTTTAATTACTTATTTTGGTTTTGTTGATGAAATAGTCAAGACTGAATTAGTAGAGTCCGGAGGAAATGGTAGTTTTCCGGTAATAAGCGCAACTGGCTATAAATTTTTAAGTTGGAACGAAAATCTAACGAACGTTAAGCAAGATTTACTAGTTTATCCCAACTATCAAATAGCAACAGGTTACACCCCAGAAGATTTAAATAAATTACCGAGATTAAATCAATATTTTTTAAAAGATAATCAGATAAATTTACTTTTTGATGAAAATGCTGAAGTTGATAAAGATATTGAAATTGATTATGTTGAAATTTCAGGCATTAAGCATTACGCTACAGATTTAAAAATTAAAACAGATAAATTTACTATTTTTGATCGAAGAGCAAATTGGATTGATATCGAAGTAAAAAGTAGTGTTGTAGGTAGTAGAATAGAAGAGATAGCCATCAAGTCAATTGCCAATGGTAATCAGTACGTCTATTCAATATACGCTAAAAAAAATGAAATTGATAATATTTATAATCAAGACTTTATTTACGAAAAACACAACAATATATTTTCTAAGTTGTTGCATAAATTAGATAAATTATTTTAACTAAAAAACAGGATAAACTATTCGTTTATCCTGTTTGTAGTTATCTATTTATATTTTTTTGCGTATTTTATTAAACTCATGTTTAGCAAAATCATCATCACTGCAAAACAAATCGAATTTTTCTTGGACTACCGAATTTTTTTCTCTAAAATAAAACTCTTTTAAATAACCCATACTCGAATATTTTTCGAAAATGTGTTTGCGTGTTTCAATAAATTGTGTCTCTTCATCTAAATCAAGGCGATACTTAATACAACGAGTCAATATTTTTTTGTAGTCGTATATTCGATCACCATCCGAAATTATTTTACCGTAGACGTTTCTAGGGGTATCCCCAGAAGCGCGGTGATCTTCGATAGCTTCCGCCATGGTATCAATTTGTTTTTTAGTATAAAACCATTTGATAAAGTCATCGTTTCTTAAAATCTTAGCCGATTCAAGGTGATGTGTTTCTCTATCTACAGCAACGCCTAAATCGTGAAAGGCAGCAATCGTATAAACCATGTTTACATCAATTGTTTTTTTCTCACTATTTATTTTTTTTGCTAACTTTAAACTTTGTTGGATAACATCATTAAAATGCTCAGTATTGTGGGCGTTGTCAAAAGTATGATAGATTGGTCTAATATCGGCTAAAATATAAGCTTTTAATTTTTTATTTATCATTATCATCATCGGCCACCTTTTATCTTATTTTAGTAAAATAAATTAATATTTTACTATTAAAAAACTTTAGTTTAAGCAGAACATTGAGGTAAAATAAAACTAGCAATTTATGCTAGTTATTTTATGGTGCGGGTAACAAGAGTTGAACTTGCACTCCGAAGAACTAGAGCCTAAATCTAGCGCGTCTGCCAATTCCGCCATACCCGCATAATTGAATGCTATAACATTATATATTTAATTGTGGTAAAAGTCAATGATATTTAACGATAGTAAGTAAATTAATGAAAATATATTAGTAGATGCTAAAAATAAATAAATGGATTTTGTTGACAAAAATATTATATGTGTTATTATTGGAGAAGTAGAATAAAGTTATGAACAGAAGTAGTAGAAATTATTAAAACTAAAGAGAGCTGTTGTTTGGTGTGAAACAGTGTTTTAAAATTTACGAACGTGTCTGTGAACTTTGTTAGTCGAAATGAATAATCAGGCTGACACGTAAGTTGTGCGTTAAACATTTGAGAGCATAATTATTTTTAATTATGAATTAAGGTGGTACCGCGATAATTCGTCCTTTGATATATGAAAACATATATTTATGAGGATTTTTTTTGATTTTAGGTAAAAACTAAATAAAGTCTAGAACAGAAGTAGTAGTAAACTATTAAAAGCAAAGAGAACTGTTGGTTGGTGTGAAACAGTATTTTAAGAGTTACGAACGTGTCTGTGAACTTGTTAGTCGAATAGTGAGGCTAATACGTCAATTGTGCGTTAAACGATTAAGAGTGCATAGTTGTTTTTAATTATGAACTAAGGTGGTAACACGGTAATTCGTCCTTAGATTAAATTTAAGGATTTTTTGCTTTAAAAGGAGGAAAATAATATGAAAAAAATAAATGTCTTAGTAGTAGGAGCTACCGGTTATGTTGGTGAAGAATTGGTCAGACTATTACTAAATCACCCAAATGTGTGTTTAAAAGGAATAACTTCCCAATCTTATGTCGATAAAGAGTATAGTGAAGTATTTAGAAATTTTGTAAATATTTATCCTGAACGTTGTCAAAAACAAGATATTGCTAAATTTAGTGAAGAAGTAGATGTGATTTTCTTTGCGCTACCTCATGGAATTACTTCGGGATTAATCGATGATCTGTTGTTGAAAAAAGTTAAAGTCATCGATTTAGGGGCGGATTTTAGACTGCAAGATGTCAACGTTTATCAAGAATGGTACAAAACTGAACATTTATCGACTGATGTTTTAAAAGAAGCAGTGTATGGTTTATCTGAATTGAATAGAGAAAAAATAAAAAAAAGCAGAATTGTTGGTAATCCCGGGTGTTATACTACGGCCTCAATTTTAGCCTTGTCGCCTTTATTAGCAGCGAATTTAATTGATGAAAAATCAATAATTATCAATGGGGCGAGTGGAATTACCGGAGCAGGAAGAAAACCAGATGCAACAACTCATTATACCGAGTGTAATGAAAGTTACAAAGCGTATGGAATAGCGAATCACCGACATACACCAGAAATTGAAGAACAATTGAGTTATGTTGCTAAAAAACCGATAGTAGTAAATTTTACCCCGCACTTATTACCGATGAACAGAGGTATTTTAGTAACCGCCTATGCTAATTTAAGCAAGCAATACAGTTATGAGGAAATTAAAAAAAAATATCAAAATTATTATAAAGGTGAACAATTCATCAGGTTGTTAAAAGAAAATAGTTATCCAGAAACTAATTTAGTGAAAGGTTCGAACTACTGCGATATTAATTTTAAAATTGATCAAAGAACCAAGCGAATTATCGTGATTTCTAGTATTGATAATTTAGTAAAAGGGGCAGCAGGTCAAGCCATCCAAAATATGAACTTAATGTTTGGATTGGCAGAAAATAGTGGATTGAAAATAATCCCAATGTTTTTATAAGGAGGGTTAGTATGAAAATTATTAAAGGTGGCGTTACCGCAGCAAAAGGCTTTTTAACTAACGGAATAAACTGTGGTATCCGCAAATTAAAAAAAGATTTGGCTGTTATTTACACTGATGCTGAGGCAATTGTAGCAGGGGCATTTACTAAAAATATTGTCAAAGCTGCTCCAGTTCAATTAGCTATTGATAAACTTAAAAACAGAAATAAATTTAAAGCAGTGGTCATCAATAGTGGAAACGCTAATGCTTGTACCGGACTATTAGGTTATGAGCATGCTGAATTGATCTGTGAAACTGCCGCGAAAAGTTTAAACGTGGACAGTGCAGAAGTATACGTTTGTTCGACAGGAGTAATCGGAGTAATTTTACCAATTGAAAAAATTGTTCGGGGAATAAAAAAAATAGCTCCAACTTTAAGTTCAGGATTAGAAGTGGACAACAATGCTAGTGAAGCGATACTAACAACTGATACTAGAAAAAAAGAAATAGCAGTAGAAATCGAATTAGCAGGTAAAGTTGTTAAAATTGGGGGAATGTCGAAAGGTTCAGGGATGATTCATCCGAACATGGGAACGATGTTAGCTTTTGTAACGACTGATGTAGCTATTGATAAAAAATTATTAGACAAATTAGTTTTAGAAATTACCGATGATACTTATAATATGATAACCGTTGATGGTGATACTTCAACAAACGACACTATTTTAGTGATGGCCAATGGTCTGAGTGGTAATCAAAAAATAACAAGTAAAGGTCAGGATTATTATAAATTTAAAGAAGCATTGTATTTTGTTAATGAATATTTAGCAAAAGAAATTATCAAAGATGGTGAAGGTGCTACCAAAATGTTTGAAGTAGCAGTAAAGGGTGGAAAAAATCTAGCAGAAGTAAAAAAAATTGCTTTGAGTGTGGCTTCCTCAAGTTTAGTTAAAACGGCTATCTTTGGTAGTGATGCTAATTGGGGAAGAATTGTTTGTGCCATGGGGTATTCCAAAAGCCACTTTGATTTAAATAAAATAATTTTAAAAATTTCTGACTTTACCAATAGCATTTTATTGTTTGAAAAGGGCAGTCCAGTTGCATTTAGTGAAGAAAAAGCGTTGGAGATTTTAAATAAAAAAGAGTTACTTATTGATATTGAATTGAATCAAGGCGACATCAGCACAAAAGCTTGGGGCTGTGATTTAAGTTATCAGTATATAAAAATTAATGGGGAGTATCGAAGCTAATGGTAAATTTAGAAAAATATTTAGAGAAAGCGAGCACTTTAGTCGAGGCGCTACCGTATATTAAAAAGTTTTCCGGTAAAAAAATAGTTGTTAAATACGGTGGAAGTTCGATGCAAGAAGCAAGGATGATTGAAAATATTATCGAAGACATTGTCTTAATGAGATTAATTGGGATGAAACCTATTTTAGTCCACGGTGGGGGATTAGCAATTACCCAGATGTTAAATGATCTGCAAATAAAATCGGAATTTTTAGATGGTTTAAGAGTAACTGATGAGCAAACAATCGATGTCGTTCAAATGGTTCTAGCAGGTAAAATAAATAAAAATATTGTTAAATTAATCGGTCAACACAACTTAGAAGCAGTTGGTTTAAGTGGATTAGATGCTAATTTATTAAAAGTAGATAAAGTAAAAAATGGTGATATTGGTTTTGTGGGAACAGTGAAAGAAGTAAATACAAAATTTATTAACTCTTTACTCGATCAAGGAATTATCCCGGTTATCGCTCCTATTGGAATTGATGATGAGGGAAATACTTGTAACATTAACGCTGATGATGTAGCAGCGGCAATTGCCAGTAGTTTAAAATCCGAAAAATTAATTTTTTTGACTAACGTCGTGGGTGTTTTAAAAGATAAAGAAGATCCAAATTCCTTAATAACCCTAATTGATTTAAAAGATGGCGAAAAATTAATTAAAAGTAAAATAATTAGCGATGGCATGATTCCCAAAGTAGATTGCTGTTTAAAAGCAGTAAAAGATGGTGTGAAAAATGTTCATATTATTGATGGAACTATTCAACATAGTATGATTTTAGAGTTATTAACTAAAAAGGGTATCGGAACGCTATTCAAGGAGGAAAAATAATGTATAAAGATCTGTTTGTCAACACTTATGGAGTACCGGATTTAACATTTGAATCGGGAAAGGGTGTTTATCTATATGACAATACTGGCAAAAAATATTTAGATTTTGTAGCAGGCATAGCTGTTAATTCTTTAGGTTATAGTAACGAAGGCTTTAAAAATGCTTTAAAAAATCAAATCGATAAATTAATGCATGTGTCTAACTTGTATCAACATCAAATTGGCGTAACGGCAGCAGAAAAGTTAAAAAAATATAGTGGAATGGACCGAGTGTTTATTTGTAACAGTGGAACTGAGGCTGTGGAAGCAGCTATCAAGTTTGCGAGAATATATGGAAAAGAAAAATTAGGAAAAGAGAAGTTTGAAATTATTTCCGCTAAAAATTCTTTTCACGGGCGAACATTAGGAGCACTCACGTTAACTGGCCAAGCAAAATATCAAGCACCATTTGTACCGTTACTTCCAGGAGTGAGACATTGTGAATACAACGACATAACTTCTTTAAAGAAAGCAATAACTGCTAATACCTGTGCGGTTATTTTAGAATTAATGCAGTGTGAAGGTGGAATGATTGAAGCTGATTATGATTATATTCACGACGTTAGAAAATTATGCGATGAGTTAAAGATCTTACTGATTATCGATGAAGTACAAACTGGTGTGGGGAGAAGTGGTTACTTATACAGTTATCAAAAGTACAATCTTAAGCCAGATATAGTGACAACGGCTAAAGGGTTAGGCGGAGGATTTCCGTTAGGTGCGACTTTAGTTACCAAAAAAGTAGCTACGGCAATCACCCCCGGAACTCACGGAAGTACTTTTGGGGGAAATTTATTAGCTAGTACGGCAATCGATTATGTTTTAACCGAAGTTGTTGAAAACGGAATACTTACAAACGTCAAGCAAATGTCCAAATATTTGTTTGAAAAATTAAATCAAATAGAAAGCAATTTGCTGAAAAACATCAGAGGATACGGTTTACTAGTCGGTGTTGAATTAACCATTGATTCAGCGATAATAATTGAAAAATGTCTGGAAAAAGGGTTGTTAATTGCTAGAGCGGGAACAAACACCTTTAGACTAGTGCCACCGTTAGTAATTAAAAAAGAAGATGTAGATCAAGCGATTGCTATTTTAAGTGAAGTTTTAGCTACTTATGAAAAAGGAGATAACTAATGAAACTATGGGGCGGCAGATTTGATAAAGAAGTAGAACAAATTATGGATAAGTTTAACAGTTCAATAAAATTTGATAAAAGATTTTACTATGAAGATATTCAAGGGAGTTTAGCACATGTAGAAATGCTTTATCAAAGTAAAATTGTTTCAAAAGAAGAATACTTAGTAATTGAAAAAGAATTAAAACAGATCTTAAACGATATCGAATCAGGAGAATTAATTATTGCTGATAGTTATGAGGATATCCACAGTTTCGTGGAAATCGAACTTACTAGAAGAATTGGTGATGTCGGCAAAAAACTCCATACAGGGAGATCAAGAAATGACCAAGTAGCGGTAGATATGAAATTGTACACGAAAAAAATTACTAATTTGTTGTTAGAAAAGTTAAATAAATTAAACGAGGTAGTCGAAGTATTAGCCAACAACAATAACTATCTAATGCCGGGATATACTCATTTACAAAGAGCACAAGTAGTAACTTTTAAATACCATCTGCTGGCTTATTACCAGATGTTTAAACGGGATATTTTAAGAATTAACAATGCTTTGGTAATTATGGATGAAAGTCCGTTAGGTTGTGGGGCACTAGCTGGAACGACGCATAATATTGACCGTGAGTTGACAGCTAATATTTTAGGTTTTTCCAAGCCAGTAGATAACTTTATGGACGGGGTCAGTGACCGTGATTATTTACTAGAACTGATGAGTTGTTTTGCGATTTTAATGATGCATATGAGTAGAATTAGCGAAGAATTAATCATCTGGAGTTCACAAGAGTTTAAGTTTGTAACTATTGATAGTTCTTACTCGACAGGTAGTTCGATAATGCCTCAGAAAAAAAATCCAGATGGGGCGGAACTAATAAGAGGAAAAACAGGAAGAGTTTATGGAAATTTAATTACCTTACTAGTAACTTTAAAAGGTTTAACTTTAACTTACAACAAAGACATGCAAGAGGATAAAGAAGCATTTTTCGATGCGATTGATACAACAGCGGATTGTGTGACAATTTTAACAGGGATGTTAGAAACTTTAAAAGTTAATCCGGATAATTTAAAAAAAGCAGTAAAAGGAGGATTTTTAAATGCTACCGCTCTAGCTGATTATTTAGTTAATAAAGGAATGTTTTTTAGAGATGCTCACGAAGTAGTAGGGAAAATCGTTCAATACGGTGAACAAAATAATTTGGCTATCGAAGATATCGAATTGACTAAATTAAAACAGTTTTGTCAGTTAATAGAAGATAGCGTTTATCAGTATATCGATTATGAAAATCTTTTAAAAATGGGAAATAAGGTAGAAATTAGAAAGTGAGGAAATTAAAAATGGAAAAAGTAGTCTTAGCATATTCAGGAGGATTAGATACTTCAATAATCATTCCTTGGATTAAAGAAAATTATGAATTAGAAGTAATTGCCGTCTGTGTTGATGTTGGACAAGATGATGATTTAAGTAAAATTGAAGAAAAAGCTAAATTATCAGGAGCTTCGAAAGCGTACGTCATCGATGTTAAAAATGAGTTTGTGGAAAAATTTGCTTTTCGGGGGTTAAAAGCACTAGCCGTTTATGAAGAAAAATATTTATTAGGAACGGCTTACGCCAGACCACTAATCGCCAGAGAATTAGTTAAAGTTGCGCAAAAAGAAGGAGCAAAATATATTTGTCACGGCTGTACAGGTAAAGGAAATGACCAAGTTCGTTTTGAAACAGGGATTGCTGCGTTAGACCCCTCAATTAAAATTATTGCTCCGTGGAGAGAATGGGACATTGTCTCAAGAGAACAAGCGATTGATTATGCTAATGAAAGAAATATTCCCCTGACAGTAACGAAAGAAAAGATTTATTCGCGTGATCATAATTTATGGCATATTTCCCATGAAGGGGGACACATTGAGTATTTAGAAAATGAGCATCAAGCAGATGAATTATATTTAATGACTAAAACATTAGAAAAAGCCTCTGATACGCCGGAGTACGTGGAAATTGAATTCGTTGAAGGCTATCCTAAAAAAGTAAATGGGGAGAGCTTAAATGGGGAAAAATTGTTAACCCTATTAAATAAAATGGGGGGGAAACACGCCATTGGGGTTACCGATATTGTCGAAAACAGAGTAGTAGGAATGAAGTCACGCGGTATTTATGAAACACCAGGGGGAACTATTTTAATGGAAGCATTAAAAGAGTTAGAAAGTATTTGTTTAGATGCCAAGTCCTTAGCTTATAAAAAGCACATGTCAATTTCATACGCCGAAATACTTTATCAAGGATTGTGGTTTAGTCCTTTAAAAGAAGCGATGGATTGTTTTATCGATAAGTTACATCAAAATTGTTCCGGAGTGATTAAACTTAAACTTTATAAAGGAAATGTCTTACCAGCAACTAGATCGGCCAAACAATGTCTATATATGGATGAAATAAGTACATTTGGGGAAAGTGAACTATACAATCATGCCGATGCCGATGGATTTATAAAATTATTTAGTCTGAGTAGTAAAATTATCAATATGAGTAAAAAGGGGTGATTTTATGAAAGGAAGAAGTTTATTAACCCTTTTAGACTACACCAAAGAAGAAATTATGAAATTAATAGATTTAGCTATAAAACTAAAAGCAGATAAAAAAGCTGGCATTATTAACCAACCTTTAAAAGGTAAAAATATTGTTTTAATCTTTGAAAAAGAATCGACTAGAACCCGTTGTTCTTTTGAAGTAGCAGCTAGTGATTTAGGAATGAAAACTACCTATTTAGGACCAACTGGGTCACAGATAGGAAAAAAAGAAAGCATTAAAGATACGGCAAGAGTGTTAGGAAGAATCTTTGATGGTATCGAATACCGGGGATACGGACAAGAAATCGTCGAAACTTTAAGTAAATACGCAGGAGTACCAGTATGGAACGGACTGACAAATGAGTATCACCCTACTCAAGCATTAGCGGATATTTTAACAATTATCGAACACCGAGGATTAGCCAAGCAAAAAATAGTTTATTTAGGAAATGCCAATAATAATGTTACTCATTCCTTGATGATAATTGCGGCTAAACTAGGATTAGAATTGACAGTAACCTGTCCCAAAAGATATAATCCCGATGGAGAAATTACCGAAAAGTGCCAACAACTTAATTTAATTAGTGGTGGCAAATTAATTATCGAAGTTGATCCGCTGAAAGCTACTAAAAATGCTGATGTTTTGTACACTGATGTTTGGGTTTCAATGGGCGAACCAAATGAAGTATGGGATCAAAGAATTGAACTTTTGAAAAAATATCAAATAAATTCTGAAATTATTAAAAATGCTAAAAAAGATGTGATATACATGCACTGTTTGCCGGCCTTCCATGATTTGAAGACGAAAGTTGGTTTAGAAATATATCAAAAATATGGAATTAAGGAAATGGAAGTTACTGATCAAGTGCATGAATCAAAACACGCGGTAGTTTTCGACCAAGCAGAAAATAGAATGCATACGATTAAAGCGATAATCTATGCAACGATGATTTAAAAAAAGGACTTTATTAGTCCTTTTTTTTAAGGTCGTTAAATTTTCTTTTTAAAATGGTAGAATTAATCAGCTTTTGCGATAATTTATCTTTTTGACAATCATTAATAATGTTCCGTAAATCTGTCAATTCATCGATAAAAGTATCTATTTGTTCAACTAAATTATTTTTATTGTTTAAAAACAGTTCACTCCAAAGGACCTCGTTAATTTCAGCGATTCTAGTTAAATCTTTAAAGGAATCACCAGAGTATTTAAAGATTTCTTCACTTGGGGTAACATTGATTAAACTAACTGCTATGGCGTGGGTTAACTGCGAAGTATAAGCAATCATCCTATCGTGCATTTTTGGCATTAATTGAGTTGTTTTAGCAAAGCCAAGTGTAGTTGCTAAATCTTTTAAAAAGGTAATTGCTTCAGGAGAAGAGTTAGTTGTTGGGGTAATGATAAAATTAGCATCTTTAAATAAATTTAAGGAAGCGTTAAAAATACTACCAACTGCCTTACCAGCCATCGGATGACTAGCGATAAATTCGGTATTATCAGGTAAGATTTTTTCGGCTTTATCGACGATTGCTTCTTTAATTCCGGTTACATCAGTTATGATTAAGTTGTTTTTTGCTTTTGTGGCGATTTTACTTAGATAGTCTAAAACTAAATGAGGATATACTGCTAAAATAATATAATCAACTTTATTGATAAAATCAGTTAAATTAGAACTTCCCTGATCGATAATTTTATTATTGAGGGCATATGCCAAAGTTTTTTTTGAAATATCGATAGCGTAAACGGTATGACCTTTTTCTTTTAAATTAAGAGCATAAGAACCACCTATTAACCCTAAGCCGATAATCAAAAATTTCGAATTTTTCTCAATCAATTGTCTCAACTCTTCCCTTAATATTTTTAATTACTTGATAAAAGTTGGGATAACTTTTAGTGATAGCATTCGCATCTTCAATTATTGTTTCACCGTCTAAAATTGTTCCTAAAACGGTTAGACTCATCGCAATTCGGTGGTCGTTAAAACTATCGACAACTGCACTTTGCTTAAGAATTCCGCCGGTAATCGTCATCGTTGAAGCAGTAGATGAAAAGTCGATTCCGTATTTTTTTAAATTAGTTTCCATCGCTAAAATACGGTCGCTTTCTTTAATCCTTAAACGCTCAGCATTGATGAATTCAGTCGTTCCTTCGGAACAAGCAGCCAGCACTGTTAAAATAGGACCTAAATCTGGACAATCAGCTAAATCAATTAGCTGAGCTTTTAAATCACTTTTGTATATTTTGTAGCCATTTTCAATTTCTGCAATTTTACAGCCGGCTTTTTTTAAAATATCGATGATAACTTTATCACCTTGGTTGGAACTATGATCTATTCCGGTGAGTGTCAAGTCGTTGTTAATCGCTCCTAAAACAGCGTGAAAGGCTAATTGGGAAAAGTCTCCTTCAACGCAATAGTCAGTGGCTAACGGTTGTTGATTACCTTTTATTTTAAAGGTTAATGGATCTATTTGTTCAACTTTTAAAGAAAATAATTTCATTAAATTGATCGTTAAAGTAACGTAAGAAGAAGATTCAAAAGGTTCAGTTATTTCAATAGTGGAATCTTCTTTTAAAAAGGGCAGAGTCAGCAGTAAACCAGTAATAAATTGGCTACTTATCGAGCCATCTATTTTGAAAGTTCCGGCACTGAGCTTTTCTTTAATAACAATTGAATCCTTATTGTGTTGAAAGTATTTATTTTGCTTTTTGAAAATGTCGTTATAGACAGTTTGAGGACGCTCTAATAATTTTCCTTGACCAGTAAACTTAACTTCTTGGTCAAATAGCGAAGCAAGCGGAATTAAAAATCTTAAAGTTGATCCTGATTCGTTACAGTTTAAAGTTAATTTTTTATTTAAATTAAAGTTTTCGATACCGGTTACTGTAATATCGTTACCTTGTTTTTCAATTTTTGCTCCGAGTGAATTCATCGCTTCGATTGTGGCAATAATATCATCAGAGAAAATTAAGTTACTAATTTTACTGGTACCTTTTGCTAGACTTGCTAGGACTATTGCTCGGTGACTCATACTTTTAGAAGGGGGGATTTGGACGGTGCCACTTACTTTTGAATTACTAATTTTGACACGCATTATATTTTTCTGCCTAAAACTTCGGCAATTTTTCTTCCTTTTTTAATTAAATTGGCAAAGTTTTCGGGTTTTAATGATTGGGGTCCATCACTCATCGCCTCTTCAGGTTTGTTGTGTACTTCAATAAGTAAACCGTCTGCACCAGCAGCAATCGCTGCTAGAGCCATTGATTCTACTAAATCCCATTTTCCTGTGGCATGACTAGGGTCGATAATAATCGGGAGATGTGATTTTTTCTTAATAATGGGAATAACACTTAAATCTAAGGTATTTCTCGTGTATTTTTCAAATGTGCGAATACCACGTTCACATAAAATTACATTTTCATTTCCTCCGGCCATAATGTATTCAGCAGACATTAACCACTCTTCGATGGTGTTGCTTAAACCTCTTTTTAATAATACCGGTTTGTTCGTTTTACCTACGGCTTTTAAGAGATCAAAGTTTTGCATATTTCGAGCACCGATTTGGATAATATCACAGTGTTCGATAAATTCATCTATTTTATCCACCGCCATCATTTCGGAAACGGAAGGCAAACCATATTCTTTTTTAGCTTTTTCCATCAGCAGTAAACCAGCTATTCCCATACCTTGAAAAGCGTAAGGAGAAGTACGCGGTTTATAAGCTCCCCCTCTAAGCATAACAGCGCCGGCATTTTTAACTTCTTTAGCAATCTCCATCAATTGTTTTTCACTTTCGATTGAGCAGGGACCACCGATTATAACTATCGGATTATTACCGCCGATTTTTATTCCTTCGACTTCAACTATTGTGTTTTCCGGATGAAATAAGCGGTTGGCTTTTTTGTATGGTGCTTGCACCCGAGTCACATTTTCCACGTAGGGATTTGATAAGATAAAATTTTTATCTAAAATCGTGGTATCGCCGACAATACCGAAGACGATATAGTTGTCACCGGTAATATCTCTTGTTTGTAAATTCAATTTTTCTAATTCATTTTTTAATTTTAAGACCTCTTCTTGAGGAGTATCTTTTTTCATTGTTACTATCATTTTATTTTTCCTCTTTCAAAATTATATTTTTTAAATATTGAAGACCTTTTTGATATCCTAAAAAACCCTCTCCAGAATAAGTTTTACTGGCGACTAAACTTATATAGGAATGATGTCTAAAAGTTTCTCTTTGATAAATATCTGATAAATGGACTTCAACTACTTTAATTTGGACTGCTTTTAAGGCATCTAGGATGGCGATAGAAGTATGGGTATAAGCCGCGGGATTAATTAATATGCCATCAATTTTACCATATGCTGCTTGAATTTTATCAACTATCTGACCTTCGTGATTACTTTGAAATACTTCAACCTCAATCTTTTCTTGGACAGAAATTTTTTTAATAAAATCTACTAAGTCGTTGTAACTTTGGTCTCCGTAAATATTTTTTTCTCTTAAACCTAAAAGATTTAAATTAGGACCATTAATAACTAAAATATTCATCATAGAACCTCTTTATTCCTAAAACGGCTTCTTTAATACTATTATTATTGTAAATTGTGATATCAGCGTATTTTTGATAGATAGGTAAACGCCTATTATACAGTTCAGTTAAAATTTCTTTACTTTTTAATAATGGTCGATCAGTCGCGAGCAGGAGTAACTCTAAGTCGCGGTGGATGAAAATAATAACCCCGTTTTGTTTTAAATATTTAATATTTAATTCATTTTCAATAACCCCACCACCGGTAGCTATTACTAAATCGTTTTTCAGGGAATTTTCTAAAACAATTTGACTTTCTATTTTTCTAAAGTATTTTTCCCCATTTTCTGCAAAAATATCAACTATTGATTTTTTTTCTTTGGTGACAATTTCTCGATCAGTATCGATAAAGTTTTTTTTCAAAAGGGAAGAAATATGAATGCCAACTGCAGTTTTTCCACAGGTACTCATGCCGATTAAAACAATGTTGTATTGCTGTGCTTTGATTTCTTTTTCTAATTTTTGTAAATTTTCAACTGTCAATTTAGGGTTCAATAACTGAGCAGCTTTAAAAGCTTGAGATATTAACATCTCTAAACCATTAACTGCTTTGATATTTCTTTTAGTTGCTTCAATTAAAAGGTGTGTTTTTAAAGGATTATAAATAACATCGATTACACATTCTACTTTTGGAAAGTAATCTAAATTGATTAGCAAACTATCTAAATTTGGCGTTGTTCCAACAGGTGTAGCATTAATTACTAACTGATAATCAGTAGTTTGTTCTAAATCCTCATAACGTAAACATTCAGAAAATTTTTCGATGCCAGCATAACTAATACTCTTTGCTTTTTGGTCAGTTAGTACTGCCGTTATTGTTTTACTAGTTCCCCCTGTACCTAAAATTAATATTTTTTTATTTTTTACTATTATATTATTTCTCTCTAACAAATATTTAAAACCGTAATAATCAGTATTATAACCGTGTAGTTTACCATCTTTATTAATCACTGTATTAACAGCTTTAATTCTATTAGCTAAAGGGTCAATATAGTCTAAATGAGGAAAGACAGCTTCTTTATAAGGGATAGTAACATTAACAAATTCAAACTCTTTTTTAGTGAAAAAATTAGCGAATTCTTTTTCATTTAGTTCAATTAATTTATAATCTACTTCAGATAGTTTTTCATGAATGATTTTTGAAAAACTATAAGGTAATTTTTTTCCTACGAGACCAATCATTTTTTCACCATCCATAAATATCCTTCACGGGAGATAATAGTATCTAAAATACCGATAGCAATCATACTGCTTTGGACAACGGCTGCGCGGTGAATAATAGCAGGGTCATGTCTTCCTTCAATAGTAAATTTAGTTTCTTCTTTAGTTTTATAATTTACGGTGTTTTGCTCTTTAAAGATAGAAGGAGTTGGTTTAACAGCGGTAGTTAAAAGAATAGGCATTCCGTTACTAATACCGCCGTTAAGACCACCGTTATTATTAGTTTTAGTTTTGATGGAGTTATGTTCAATCCAAAAGGAATCGTTGATCTCACTACCGTAGTAGTTAGTAATAGCAAATCCTAGCCCAAACTCAATACCTTTAACCCCTGGGATAGAAAATATTAAATGCGATAATTTAGATTCAATGGAGTTGAAAAAAGGTTCGCCATATCCAGGGTCTAGTCCGATGATAATCGATTCTAAAGTGCCGCCGACAGAATCGTGGTTTTTAGCGGTAGCTAATATTAAGTCGTGCATTTTATTTTTAATTTCTTGGTCTAAAACGGGAAAGTTTAATTTGTTTAAACTATCAATCTTTGTTTCTAAATTTTGTTGATTGATAAAACTAATATTTTGGATGTTTTTAATACTTTTAATTTGCGTGGCGATTTTAATGTTATGGCTATTTAAAATTTGCGTGGCAATTGCTCCTAAAGCAACTATTGGGGCAGTTAAGCGACCGGAAAAATGACCACCACCACGGTAATCTTGAAAACCTTGGTATTTTTCGTAAGCCGTAAAATCAGCATGACTCGGTCTTAAGATATCTTTGATTTTTGAATAATCTTTGGATTGTTGGGCTTTGTTTTCAATAATAATTGTCAGGGGTGTTCCGGTAGTATAGCCATTGAAGTAACCACTTACTATTTTAAACTGATCGCTTTCTTGACGCTGAGTAGAGATTTTCCCTTTCGGCTTTCGGCGTTCTAACATATCATTGATAAGTTTTAAATCTAATTTGATGCCACTTGCTAAACCAGCAACGGTTATTCCGATCAGCGGTCCGTGTGATTCACCAAATAAATTTATTTTTAAGTTGTCTAGTGTTGTATTCATAATTCCTCCTTATAAATAATTGACTATTTTATTAATCTCTATTTCGATTATTTTAAATATACCTATCTCTTCTAAGATAATTAAACTAATTTTGCCATCATGGGCTTTTTTATCGTGAAGAATAAGTTGATATAATTTTTCTTTGTCGTACTCGACTTCGGTTGGTAAATTGTATTTACGCAGGACTTTAATTATTTCATTTCTTATTTCAGCATCTTTGGTGATTTGAACCATGCCAATTGCCACTGATTCACCGTGTAAATACTGGTCCATGCCATAGTAACTTTCGATTGCGTGTCCAATAGTATGACCGAAATTTAAACATTTTCGTAAACCACTTTCGTTTTCATCAAGTTCTACTATTTGTTTTTTGACTAATAATGAACGGTAGATGTACTCATCGATATTTTTGAAAATATTTTCCGTTTTTAAGTCGTTAAATAAATCTTTGTCGAAAATTAAGCCATGTTTAATCAGTTCGGCTAAACCGTTGCTTATTTGACGTTTGTCTAAAGTTTGGTGGGTGGTGATATCAATAAAGACAACTTTTGGTTGGTGAAAGGCACCGACCATGTTTTTTTTGCCACAAGCGTTGATTCCAACTTTTCCACCGATACTACTGTCAACTTGTGAAAGAATAGTTGTTGGCACGTTTACAAAGTCAATCCCTCGCATATAGGAAGCAGCAACAAATCCTGCTAAATCTCCACACACTCCACCACCTACTGCAATTACTAAGTCTTTTCTAGAAAAGTTTTTTTCGATTAAATCTTCTAGTATCTCGGTATAGGACTTAAATGATTTAGCTATTTCACCTGAGGGGACAGTATAAATATATCCATTTAAACATTGTTCTAATACTTTTTTTGCGTAAATACGGGGAACTTTGTCATCGGTAATAATTATTACGTTGCGGTTTAAGTCAACGTATTCATTGATTTCTGTTAAAATATTTTCTCGGATATAAATGGGGTAACTACTATTTTTTAAATTAACTGTTAATTTCATCGCTTAAGCCTCCTTTTTTTTAATAAAAAAAACACATTCTAACTGTTTAGATTGTGTTTTTCCTTTATACTATATTTGTTATTTGAAAAATAACCTTGTTTAGTATAAAGGCGTAATATAGTAATAAAAATAAAATTTTTCAGTTGTCTGTTTAGATAATATATAACTTTTCATAACGAATCTCTCCCGACGTTAGTGTAACGTTTGATATATCATACTACAGATATAGAAAAAAATCAAGAATTTCATTTTAAAATGTTTTTTAAATCTTATCGCAGTGAACAATTTTACTGTTTGTTTAATTGAAGGTTAAAAAAAAAACGATAAAATTATTAATAAAATATGTTAAGATTAATAAAATGTTTTATAAGTGAGGAACAATAATGAAACTAAATGAAGCTAGAAAAAAAATTAATAAAGTAGATAGAGAAATTGCCCAGCTATACGAAGAGAGAATGGCAGCAGTAAAAAAGGTCATTGCCTACAAAGTAGAAAATGGATTAGCAGTTTTTGATCCAAAAAGAGAAGCAGAAATGTTAAATAAAAATCTTGAGTATTTAAAAGAAGACAGTTTAAAACCGTTTTACAAAGATTTTTTAAGCAAAACGATGGAAAATTCTAAAGCGTATCAAAATTCCCTTTTAACTAAAGGGGTTGTGGGATTTCAAGGAACTGAAGGTGCTTTCTCTTACCTTGCTTTAAAAAAAATGTATCCAAATAATCAAATAAAAAAATACAATACTTTCGAAGCTGCTATTATCGGAGTAAATAAAGGGGAAGTAGAAACAGCAGTTATCCCTTTTGAAAATTCGTATACCGGTGAAGTCGGAGAAGTGCTGGACTTACTTTTTAAATACGATTTGAAGATCAATGCAATGTTTAGCATAAATATTAAACAGAATTTGTTAGCTATTAAAGGAACAAAAATTGAAAATATTAAAAAAGTTTACTCTCATCATCAAGCACTACACCAAAGTGAGAAGTTTTTAGCAGATTATCAATTTGAGTTGATACCTTATGGAAATACTGCTTTAAGTGCTAAATTAGTAGAAGAAAAAAATGATTATACGATTGCTGCCATTGGTTCAAAAGAAACAGCAGAAGTTCACAATTTAGAAATATTAGTTAGTAATATAAATACCTCAGATGATAACCAAACTAAATTTATTGTACTAAAGAAAGAAAGAAGAGAAAGTGCTTCAAAATTCAGTTTAATCTTTACCGTTGATGATGACTCTGAGAGCGGAGGATTAGTTGATATTTTGCATTTAATTGCGAAACACGGCTTTAGTTTAAACAATATTAAATCAAGATCAGTAAAAGGAATAGCCTGGGGATATTATTTTTATACAGAAGTAGAGGGAGATATTTCAACTACCGAAGCTAAAAAAATGTTAGAAAAATTAAAGGCGAAATGTGCTATGGTTAAAGTAATAGGTGTTTATGATTTACTGTAGTTAGTTGTTGGTTCAAATAAGAATGATTGTTGGATTGTTAGTCTTATTATTTACGGTTATTGAAATTATTGGAGAAAAATGGTAAAAAAACTTTACAAAAAAAGAATTATCAGATATAATGTAGAAGAGCCGAAGTGTCTCGGCTCTAGACTATGCAAAGTTGGGATGATTTTGTATTAAGTCAGAATGACGTAGTCAAGATTGACTTAAAGGAAAAGGGTAGAGAAATCTACCCTTTTTTGATTTAGATATTTTTATTGAAAAAATAGTTGTTTACCTTTTAAAAACAACGATAAAGATATGGTAAAACTTGTATAAATATGCTATAATATAAAAAATATTGTAAAAAAAGAAAGGAAATTAGATTAATGGAAAGCAAAAGAAAGCTGAAATATAATTTAGGCTTAGATTTAGGAATTGGCTCAGTTGGTTGGGGAGTAGTTGGATTAGATGAAGAAAACAATGTGACCCATATTATTGATGCTAATGTTTTATTAGTTGATTCTTTAGAAGATGATAAAGGGAATTTAGCAGCTGCAGCCAGAAGAGAAACGCGAGGTGCACGCCGATTAGTTAGGAGAAGAAGACATCGAATTGGAAGAACTAAATACTTATTTAAAAATAAATACAATTTAATTTTAGATGATAACTTTTTTAATAATACAGAGTTAGATCCTTATCAAGTAAAATCGAAAGGACTAAAAGAAAAATTAACGGAAGAAGAGTTAGCAATAGCTTTAGTTCACTACGTTAAACACAGAGGGTTTAAATCAAATAGAAAAGATGTTAGTGAAAGTAAAGAGGATGGAGTTTTAAAAGAATCAATGAATAAGATGGTAGCTATTTTAGCAGAAAAAAAAATGTATCCATCAGAGTATTTAGAAGATTTACTACACAATGAAAATAAAAACGTGCGGAACAAAGATACTTATGAGATAATATTTGGTCGTGCAGTAATTGAAGAAGAAGCGACAGTACTATTAGATAAACAGTTAGAATTTAAAATAATTGATCAAGATTTTAAAGATAAATATTTAGAAATTTGTTTTTCACAAAGAGACTTCTCAGAAGGTCCTGGTGGCGATTCAAAATATAAAGTCGATTTTAGTGCAATGTTTGGAAAGTGTAACTTTGAGAAAAATGAAAATAGAGCAGCAAAATGTTGTCCATCGAATGAATTTTCAACATTTCTCCAAAAATTACATAATTTAAGATACTATTTACCTAACTTAGAAAACGATGAACAACTTGTAGAAGATGAAAAATCAGCAAAACCCAAAAGAAAGAAAAGAATAAAAGAGAAATTAGATAAAGAAATTATCAAAAAAATACATCAAAAAGTGCTTGATTATAAATATAATATAACGTATAAAATTATTTATGATTTAATCGGTATTGAAGATATTGTTTTTGATAATGTAAATTTGGATAGAAAAGAATTTAGTGAATGTGTTAAGAAATATAGAGAAAAACATGAATTCACTAAAGATGAAAAAATTGATTTCAAAGACCAAAAATTTATAAAAATAAAAAATGATAAAGTTCTTGCTAAAAAATTTTATGAATTTAAAAATTTTAAAAAAATAATTAGTGAAATAAAAAATAAAAAAGATGAAAACTATTTTAAAGAATTCACGATTGAGCAATTGGATGATATTGTTACAGGCTTAACCTACTATAAGACGGATATTAAATTAACCGAATATTTTATGAAAAATGGCAATGTTAAATATGTTTCTAACTTTGATTTTTCTGAAGAAGATATCGAACTGTTCAGAAAATTAAACACATATTCAGATTCAGGCAGTTTGTCACTGAAAGTATTACATAAAATAAATCCTTTAATGTTAGCAGGTTACGAGTATAGCGAAGCGATGGAAAAAGCAGGTTACGACCATTCAAAAATTAATATTAGTATTGAAAAAGCAGATAGAGTACCATCAATCAAAAAAATATTAGAATTATTTCCAAATGATATGACTAATCCCCGTGTAATTAGAGTAATAGCAAAAACGATAAAAATTATCAATGCAGTTATTGATGAATATGGTAGACCAGAAAACATCAATATTGAAGCAGCAAGAGATATGGCACATATTAGGTCAAAAAGATTTAGTATTGAAAGAGATATGCTCAATAATTATGGAAATAATGAAAGAATTAAATACAAAATTTACAAAGATTTTGACTTTAATAGTTTGTCAAATGTCAGTAAAGATGATGTGGTAAAATATAAATTATACGAAGAGCAATTAGGTAGATGTGCATATAGTGATAAAAATATAGTAAAAGATAGATTGTTTACAAATGACTATGAAGTAGATCACATCATTCCTTACTCCAGATGTTTTGATGATAGTTATAAAAACAAAACATTGGTTAAACGCGAAGAAAATCAACAAAAAGGAAATAAAATACCGTTTGAGCATTTTTTAAAATTTTCAAAAGAACGATGGAACAATTTTGTAAAAAATATTGATAACAATATACACATCTCAAAAGGAAAAAAAACGCGATATTTTGCGAAGGAAATTGATGAGGGATGGAAACAACGTAGTTTAAATGATACTAGATTTATCAATAAATATATTTGTAAAGTTTTAACAAATACATTAAATGTAAACGGCGAAATAAAAGGATATAATGCACAAGCAGTCAGCATGATGAAGAAAAAATGGAGAATTGATAGATTTACGCATTCAATTGATTCTTTAGAATATAAAAATAAAAAGTACTATAAATTTGTTGATGAAGTTAAGTTTGATAGAGGACTGATTGAAAAATCAATTTCTTTGAAAATGATTCCTACAACTGGGAATGTCCAAGTAGGAAAAGAAGTTACTCTTACTTTGAAAACTAAAAAAGAAGGGAAAATTCCTTTAACAGCAGAAGAGAAAAATCTGAATAAGGCGATTGAAAATTTTTGCGTAATAAACTCAGAAACAATAAACGAAATTGTGAAAGATAGTGATGACTCTTTGTATGGTTTGCTTATGAGAATCGGTAACAATGATATTTCAATCTCTAAATATAATTTTTCTACTGAACAAAAAATTTATTTCATATGTCTAATTAACGAGTTTAATACTGAACTAAATAAAGTTACGATTAAGAAAAACCGTGAAAATCATATCCATCACGTACTGGATGCAGTTGCGACTGCTTGTTTAAACAACAGATTGTTAGTAAGAGCAACAAAAAGTTATCAACGAGAAGAAATAAAAAAAGCTAAAAATAATGGAAGCACAGAAATTTTTTATGATGAAAATGGAGTAGTTGTAGAAGTTGATCAGTTTGAAAAATCAAAAAAAGATGAGTTTCCATTGCCTTACAAAAATTTTGTCAAAGAAGTAAAATATAGATTGTATGAGCAAGATATTGAAAAACAGAAAAAATTATTTGAAGACGAATTTGCAGAAGATGGAAAGTATAGAAATATACGACCAATTTTTCCTGTTAAAGAAAAAATTGATAGAAGAAATACGAGGTTACATAAAGATACTATCTATGGTGTTGATAAAAATACCGGACTGGTATTAAAAAGAGTTAGCATAGAAAATATTAATAAAAAAAATGTTGAAAAAATATTTAATAAAGATAAGGGAGCTAAACACATATATGAGGCTATTTGTAATTGGCTAAATTCAGGAAAAAAAGAACAATATCCTACTTTAAATAATGATAGACCAATTAAAAAAGTAAAAATGATTGAATCAGGTGATGTAAGTAAAATGGGTGAATTAAAAGATGGGAAATATGTTCGTTTTGCGGATGTAGTCTGTATCGACATCTATATAAATAATGAAGGTAATTATTATTTTGTTCAAAGAAATACTTTTAATATTGAATTAGAAAAAAAATATAAGAAAAATTTAAATACAGAAAAAATAATTGGAGAACCTAAATTAACAGTGTGGTGGGGGCAAGGAATAAAACATGAAATATTATCAACTTCCGAAATTAAAGAGAAATATGATTATCAATTTAGATTGTATCCACAAGACTTAATTGAAATAGAATTAAAAAAAGGGCAAAAATCATTTGCTTACGTTAAAGGGTTTACAAGTGGAATATTTGAGATAGGTTCCATAATAGGAGATCAATTAGATTTAATTGAAAATAAATTATTTACAAAATATTTTTCTCAATGTACAATTACGGTTTCACAAATTAAAAATATTGCTATTTATAAATTAAATATTTTAGGAGAATATGATAGATTGAAATAATCTATCATTTTTCCTATGAGTTTTAGACAACTTTTAATTAAAAAAGCAGAAAAAATAAGAATAAAAAATAGTAATATTTTAATTATTAAAGAAACAAAAGAAGAATTGATTATCCCCCTAGATGAAATTTCAATTGTATTAATAGAAGACCCTAATTTAATTATGACAACTAGATTTATCACAACATGTAGTAAAAATAATATTGGAATATATTTATGTGATGAGTTTCATACTCCCGTATCTTTAATTACATCTTTTAATAACCACTACAATCAGTTAGAAATATTTTATTTACAATTAGAATTAAAACAAAAAGTAAAAGATGAGTTGTGGAATCAAATTATTAAAGCAAAAATACTCAATCAATCAAAAGTGCTTAAAATAGCAACCAATCAAACAAAATATGTAGAAATGCTTGAAAATTATGCTACAGAAGTAGTGGATGCAGATATAAAAAATAGGGAAAGTAGTGCAGCAAAAGTATATTTTTATAGTTTATTTGGAACAGAATTTATACGCTTTTATGATGATGCAGTAAATGCTGGATTAAATTATGGTTATAAGATTTTAGTATCAGTAATTATAAAAGAATTAACTAAATATGGATTAGATTCAAAATTAGGTATTTGGCACAGCAGCAAATCTAATTGTTTTAATTTAGCTTATGATTTAATTGAACCGTTTAGACCTTTAATAGATTACTATATTTTTTTAAACTTTGATTGTTTATCGTTACCTTTATCTTTTACAATGAGAAAAAAAATAATTAATATAGTAAATAAAAAAATTTTAATAAAAAATAAAGTTTATACTGTTTCGTACGCAATAGCAGAAATGATGAAAAGTTATGTTAACATTTTAAAAGGTAAGCAAACCGTATTGTTGACACCAGAAATTGTAGAAATAGATCTAATTGATGAGCAAATATAGTCAAATGAGATTATTAGTCATGTATGATTTACCTGTGAAAACCAAAGAAGAACAAAAAAACTATTCAGATTTCAGGAACAGTTTAATAAAATTAGGATATATAATGGTTCAATATTCTATTTACACAAAGTTTTGTAAAAATAAAGTAGAAATGCATAAGCAACTAAACAGATTATTAAAAATGAATCCTAAATTTGGAGACATAAGAGTTTTAACTCTAACAGAACATCAATACACAAATATGATATTCATTAAAGGAAAAATGAGAGAAAATGAAAAACTAATCAGTGATAATCCAATGATTATCATAGATTAGTCTTTTGTAGACTATGCAAAATTGGGATGTGTCTGTATCAATACACTAACTCATTTTGTAAGTTATTAAATATTAGACTATGCAAAATTGAGATGAACTATGTGAAGTTTCTACTTAGTATAGCACAGATTGGATTATTATGCTATACAAAATTGAGGGATGTTTGGATTATATAAGGATTCTTCTGTATTAAAGTATGCAAAATTGGGATGTGTCTGTATCTGACATATCTAAAACATCGATGGAAGATAAGCCTTAGACTATGCAAAATTGGGATGTGTCTGTATCAAACACCTATAGCAGTAGTAAAGTAATAAAGCCTTAGACTATGCAAAATTGGGATGTGTCTGTATCATTACAGCATAATCAATACTATCTTTTATAGCCTTAGACTATGCAAAATTGGGATGTGTCTGTATCTTCTTGTCGCTCCAATAACAAATAGTTGAAGCCTTAGACTATGCAAAATTGGGATGTGTCTGTATCTCTATCGATATATTGTTATTATGTCCGACTGCCTTAGACTATGCAAAATTGGGATGTGTCTGTATCTTATTGAATGATATAGACTTTGATTTACTAGCCTTAGACTATGCAAAATTGGGATGTGTCTGTATCCTATTTGCTCAGATAATAAAGTACCATCATGCCTTAGACTATGCAAAATTGGGATGTGTCTGTATCTAAATACTAAAGGTAAAACTCTAGCAGATGGCCTTAGACTATGCAAAATTGGGATGTGTCTGTATCTTCATTTAATATTCTCCTATCAGAATTCTTGCCTTAGACTATGCAAAATTGGGATGTGTCTGTATCTGTATGACTTGGAATATATCTAATGTCACAGCCTTAGACTATGCAAAATTGGGATGTGTCTGTATCTTAATAAAAACAGTGGTTTGTAAAAACTACGCCTTAGACTATGCAAAATTGGGATGTGTCTGTATCAATGAGAAGTCTACCGAAATGGTAGCGATAGCCTTAGACTATGCAAAATTGGGATGTGTCTGTATCAAAGACTTTAACTGATAGTTTGGTATACGAGCCTTAGACTATGCAAAATTGGGATGTGTCTGTATCAAAGACTTTAACTGATAGTTTGGTATACGAGCCTTAGACTATGCAAAATTGGGATGTGTCTGTATCATTTATGTATGGTATTGGTGGATTTATAAAGCCTTAGACTATGCAAAATTGGGATGTGTCTGTATCAAATAACACCGACTACTATTAATTTTACAGGCCTTAGACTATGCAAAATTGGGATGTGTCTGTATCATATCTTTAACTCTGAACAATCATTTGCAAGCCTTAGACTATGCAAAATTGGGATGTGTCTGTATCACGTAATTATAACAGCTGAAGCGAATAGTAGCCTTAGACTATGCAAAATTGGGATGTGTCTGTATCAAAATTAATACAATCGAAGAAAAGAAAAACGCCTTAGACTATGCAAAATTGGGATGTGTCTGTATCAAGGGAACACATCAGGTGGAGATACAATAAGCCTTAGACTATGCAAAATTGGGATGTGTCTGTATCGACTTAGCAATGTATTTCCTAAAAAAACAAGCCTTAGACTATGCAAAATTGGGATGTGTCTGTATCATATTAGATTTATTTATAACATTTGATGAAGCCTTAGACTATGCAAAATTGGGATGTGTCTGTATCATATTAGATTTATTTATAACATTTGATGAAGCCTTAGACTATGCAAAATTGGGATGTGTCTGTATCCTATTTCACTACCAACATTTACTGGTCTATGCCTTAGACTATGCAAAATTGGGATGTGTCTGTATCATGAAAATTTATCAAGCCTCCCATAAGCAAGCCTTAGACTATGCAAAATTGGGATGTGTCTGTATCCCGTACAACGAATTCAAATACAACTTGCTCGCCTTAGACTATGCAAAATTGGGATGTGTCTGTATCTTATAGATACAGTGCCAAGTCGAAACAAACGCCTTAGACTATGCAAAATTGGGATGTGTCTGTATCATACCAGCATATCAAGTATGAATAAAAAATGCCTTAGACTATGCAAAATTGGGATGTGTCTGTATCTATCCACATTCACATATTAAATACTGCAAAGCCTTAGACTATGCAAAATTGGGATGTGTCTGTATCTCTATGTGTCCAATTGTAAATGCTATTATTGCCTTAGACTATGCAAAATTGGGATGTGTCTGTATCAATGTAACTTACGACCCATTAAAATATTCAGCCTTAGACTATGCAAAATTGGGATGTGTCTGTATCATAGGAGATTTAAATACTTTTAGAAAAGAAGCCTTAGACTATGCAAAATTGGGATGTGTCTGTATCTATAATTGTAGGTGATATGCTTTTACAAATGCCTTAGACTATGCAAAATTGGGATGTGTCTGTATCTACCACGATCATTAACGGCAACGATAATAGGCCTTAGACTATGCAAAATTGGGATGTGTCTGTATCCATCAGGGGCAACGGTTTCACAGTTATTTAGCCTTAGACTATGCAAAATTGGGATGTGTCTGTATCTGCAATGGATATATAACAAAAAATGCTTTAGCCTTAGACTATGCAAAATTGGGATGTGTCTGTATCTGGTAGACAATCAATGTCATTCATTGGAAAGCCTTAGACTATGCAAAATTGGGATGTGTCTGTATCCTATTATCATCTCTTCTAATAGAATCTTGTGCCTTAGACTATGCAAAATTGGGATGTGTCTGTATCGTGTATTAATAAGTAAATCTAAAAATAAGAGCCTTAGACTATGCAAAATTGGGATGTGTCTGTATCTCTATAGTACAA
>JABENI010000019.1 GCA_013332095.1 Candidatus Bathyoplasma sp. NZ | reverse complement strand
ACTGTTATTGTATCTCCTATATTTGCAAATGCTGTATTATTTCCATTATCACTTATTATTGTTACTGTTGATAATGTTAGTACTGTTGTATCTACTGTTACTGTACTTGAATCTGTTGTTGCTGTTACTGCCGTACCAGCGTTCCCTGCCTCATCAGTATACGTTACGTAAATTCCTGCTACTCCTTCTGGAGTATTTTCATCTACTGTATAAGTTGCACTATATGTATCTCCACTTCCTGTTACTGTTGCTGTTTCTCCTGCTATTGTTACTGTTGGTGTTTGGATGTCCTCACTAGCTGTTATAGATACGGTTATTGTATCTCCTATATTTGCAAATGCTGTATTATTTCCATTATCGCTTATTATCGTTACTGTTGATGTCGGTGATGTTCTATCTACAGTTACTATGCTTGAATCTGTTGGTGCTATTACTGGAGTACCTGCGTTCCCTGCCTCATCAGCATATGTTACGTAAATTCCTGCTACTCCTTCTGGAGTATTTTCATCTACTGTATAAGTTGCACTATATGTACCTCCATTTCCAGTTACATTTGCTGTTTCTCCTATTATTGTAACTGTTGGTGTTTGGATGTCCTCACTAGCTGTTATAGATACTGTTATTCTATCTCCTACATTTGCAAATGCTGTATTATTTCCATTATCGCTTATTATTGTTACTGTTGATGTCGGTGATGTTGTATCTACTGTTACTGTGCTTGAATTTGTTGTTGCTGTTACTTCCAAACCAGCGTTCCCTGCCTCATCAGCATATGTTATGTCAATTTTCACTAATCCTTCAAGAGTTTCAACTGCTACTATATAAATTGCAATATATTCATTTTCACTTTCTATTACTGTTACTACTTCTCCTGCTATTGTTACTGTCGGTGTTACTGTCGGTATTGTTATTAACTTTTCATTACTTGTAAACCTTAATGTAATAGCATCTCCTATTTTTGCTGATGTTGGATCATCGTTATCACTTTCTATTGTTATTGTTTTTAATATTGGTTTAGTTTTATCTACTATTATTGTAGTTGAATCTGTTGGTGCTATTACTGGAGTACCTGCGTTCCCTGCCTCATCAGCATATGTTATGTTAATTCCTACTACTCCTTCTGGAGTATTTTCATCTACTGTATGTGTTGCAGTATATGTATCTCCACTTCCTGTTATTGTTGTTGTTTGTCCGGCTATTGTTACTGTTGGTGTTTGGATGTCCTCACTAGCTATTATTAAATAAATTATTTTATCTCCTTCTTTTGCAAATTCATGATTCTGGTTAATTACTTGTATTGTTGGTGCTGTTTTATCTATCTTTACTGTACTTGAATTTGTTGTTGTTGTTACTGGTGAACCAGCGTTCCCTGCTTCATCAACATATGTTACGTAAATTCCTGCTACTCCTTCTGGAGTATTTCCATCTACTGTATAAGTTGCACTATATGTATCTCCACTTCCTGTTACTGTTGTTGTTTCTCCTGCTATTGTTACTGTTGGTGTTTGGATGTTCTCACTAGCTATTATTGATAAAGTAATTGTATCTCTTTCTTTTGCAAATTCTGTATTATTTCCATTATCACTTATTATTGTTACTGTTGGTAATGTTGGTATTGTATTGTTTAGGGTAAATATTGCTTTTACTTCATCTGCTGCATTTCCTGCTGCATCAGTTGCATTATATTTCATTACTACATCTCTTCCTTGTGCTGCTTCTGTTCTTGCTGCTGTTTTATCTATTAAAGTTGTTCCATCTGCTTTATAGTATGATTCATCTGCTATTAATCCTATGGCTATATTATCTTCTACTGTTGATATTGGTGCTGTCCAATTTGGAACATCTTCTGCATTTACTGGTCCTCCTAATACTGCTCCTATTACTGGTGCTTTTTCATCCCATATTACAGTTTTAATACTTATTTCACCAGAATCACTCAATACTCTTACTATATTATTTCCCTCTATTACTAAATTAATTTGCACGGAATTAGTATTTGGTCGTGATGTCTTATATACACTGGTTTCATTGACAAAAACTTCTTTTATTTTCCCGCTATCTATCAGAACCAAATAACTTTGAGTCTTGCTATATCCAGAACTAGTAATTGCCGCATTTACCTCCATTTCTATAAATCTTGGTGCTAAGAATGCTACTATTGTTAATGATATTATCATCAATAAGTAACTTACTTTTTTTAAAATATTTTTTCTTTTTTTCATTTAAACCATCCCTTTCAATTTTTTACCATATTATACCATATAATAATATATTATTAAACGCATATTCCCTTGTTTTTTTAAAAATTTAATTTTTTTCACTACCCTGTAATCTAATATTACTAATTACAATACTATCCTTATCAGCCAGTTTATTGCTACTATCAACGTTACTATACTATCATTTTTCATTTCATCTATTACAATTTCTAACGCTATTTTTTCTTCCTAAACTATTCTTTTAATCTCAACATATCCGTTCCGACTAGATTTGCCTATTTTAGATTCAACTATTTTTCATCGAATATTATCCAAATTTATGAATTACTATACTGTTAGCAGACAGAAAAATCCGTTAACTTTTTTTACGCTGACATTATATTTAGAGTAGTGATTTTATGATGAGTAGGTCAAACGATAATAAAAATAAATCTTCGAACCAAAAAAAAATTAAAAATTGTAATAATATATATAAATTTTGAAACATCTCATAAATAATAGTTAAACGAGTAGCATAACACCTGGTATGTTATATCTTCGGATTAAAAATTTTATGAAAGTGATCTTGAATTTCTTAATAATATAAGAAAATCAAGTAATCCTTTCGGTGATTACAATCTAAAAAAATCTCCAAAAATTGAGCTCTTCGAGCATCAAAACAAAGTTAGAAAATACTCTTTTAAAAAAGAGATTAACTTTAGAGAAGATGATTAATCGAAAGAAATAATTATAAAATTATCTTAGTTACTAGAAAATTCAAAAATGGATATAACGTTAATTGATTATACAAATTTTTTTCAATTTCAAAAAATGGCTATTAAGATTATATTAAACGTGGAATATATATTTAAATCAATTTTCATGTCTTGAATTTTTCTTCTAATATAGTATTTTTCTATTCAAAAAAAATATCTTCTTTGGTACTTTCATATTTTTAATATACTATTAATTTTTATAAATCAATTCCTTTATTTTAAACTTATTAAGAAGTTTAAAATATAGAGCATTTTAATTCTCATACAAAATATATGAAGCAAAAAGACGCCATAATAAATTAAAACCACTATTAACAAAATCTAATTTATAATAATTTTTATTGTATATCACAACATCAGAGATATTTTTAAATTCATAGAGATGATAAAAAAAGATATTTCTGAAATTAATTTGGATTAATCTTATTTTAATACAACTTAAAAAAGAAACTGCAATAAATAGAATAAAATTCTATTTATTTACAGCCCCTTAATTAATATTTATTTATCTGTACATTAACTTTTTAACAATTCAGTAAAATTAACTTTTTATAAATTAAAATAAATATTCATATTCGTCAACCACAGCATTAATAAAAGTAATTAAAGTACTCGAAATATTACTATCTCCTAATTTGTAGTCGACAATTTTACCATCTTCTGTTCTTACTTTGAAGTTTTTATCATCTAGTTTAACAAATCCAATGTTTTCACTATCTTTTAAATCTTCCAAACTCCAGAATAATGTCGTTTTATCTTTGTATGGATTTCCACTATGTGGACAGAATACTCCACAGTTACCACACTCATTACACATACCATCTACGTGTAAAATTTGTGTTGCTTGGGCAAATTCATTGCTGGGAACTCTAATACTAAGATTAGCTCTATTTGGGCATACATCAGCACATAAATCACATATTTGGTCGCATGATAAACAACGGCTCCCATCAAACTTATCTGCTAGTTTAGCAATTAAAATACCTTTTTTATTAAATAATATCTCTTTATCGATTGGATAATTGACTCTGACAAAGTCATTGCTTAATCCTAATTTATTTAAAATATCTATTGCAACTTTTTTACCATCAGCTAACGCTTTAACAACAGTTTTAGGTCCTACTTTACAATCACCCGCAACGTATACATTAGTTACGCTACTTTCATTATTTTCATTGATAACTGGCGTGTTATATTTATTCAATTCAATCTTATTAGCAGTAAAGAAACCTGTCTCTACTTTTGCCCCGATAGCATTGATGATAGTATCCACTTTCATTTCGTAAGTTTCACCTGTTGCTTTTGCTCTTCCATCAACTAATTTAGTTTTTTCAATTACGACAATTCCATTTTCGAAAGAATTAATTTTTCTTAAATAATGGAAAGAAATATTTTCTTCGATTGCTTCGACAATTTCCTCATGAGTAGCAGGCATATTTGCTTTAGTTCGACGATATACTAACGTAACATTTGGATTATTAAGAGCACGTTTTGCACTTCTAGCGGCATCCATTGATACATCTCCACCACCGATAACGATAACTTCTTTACCTAAATCCAATTTACAATCTTTTTCTTTAGCTTCTTCTAAAAATTTTAAAGCATCGTATGTTTTTGAAGTTTTAGATGTTAGGCTATACGGATTTTCTCCCCATGAACCAACTGCTATTACGACATAACCATAATCTACCTTTAATTTATCTATACTGTCAATTTTCGTATTAAATTTAAATTCAACACCTGTTTTAACAGCCATATCATAATCTCTTTTGATTGAAGAATTTTTAATTCTAAATTCAGGAATGGTATATTCTACAATACCATAGGGCTTGCTGCGTTTTTCAAATATCGTAACGCTAACCCCATTTCTTCTTAAGTACAATGCAGTACTAATACCGGCAGCACCAGCACCAACGATTGCCACTTTTTTATCTGTTTTTAATTCACTAACAGAAAATTGATCAGTGAAATTACTTTGAGCATTATCGCTAGCAACCAATTTAGCAGAACGTATTTGTAAAGGTTTATCATAATCTAAACGAGTACATTTATGTTGACATTGGTGGTCACATATCGTACCGGTAATACTTGGTGCAGCATTATCAATTGCGATTACATCAAATGCTTCAGCAAATTTACCATTAGCTACTAAGTTTAAATATTCTGGTATTTGTTGTTCAATTGGACAACCACCATCTTTACATGGAGCTTTAAAACAATCAGCTAATTCTAATTTAGAATCAGTTTTTCTAGAGCCAACAACTCTCATATCTTTTACATGGAATGAGTTAGTAGTAACATTTTTAACTAATTTATCTAAAACTTTTAAATTCATTTTCTTGAATTTTCCATCTAATAAAGACTCAGTAGTTTTTGCTAACTGATTTAATCTTTCATAACCACCTGGTTTTAAAATTGTTGTCGCAACTGTAACAGGTCTAATTCCACTTTTTACGATTTCTTCAATATTGAAATATTCAGCACCACCTGAATAAGAAATTGTAAGTTTCCCTTCAAATTCTTTACTTAGTTTATTAGCCAAACTAATTGATAATGGGAATAATGAACGTCCTGACATATACATCTCTTCTCCTGGTAACTCATTTCTTAAAATTTGTACCGGGAAAGTATTAGTAATTTTCAAGCCAAACTCAACATTGTTTTCTGCTGAGAAATCGATTAAACGTTTAAACATTGGAATAGCATCTTTATATTGTAAATCGTCGTTGAAATGATGATCATCAAATCCCAGATAGTCATATCCCATTTTATCTAAAGTAGTTCTGGCAAATTCATACCCTAATAATGTTGGATTACATTTGATGTAAGTATGCATTTTTTTCTCACTAATTAAATATCTAGAAATTTTTTCTATCTCTTCTGGAGGACATCCATGAAGAGTAGATAAAGTTACGGAAGGTGATACTACTGGTGAAATACTTTCCACGAAATCTTTATCAACATTGTTAAATTTATCTAAATTATTTAATAGATAATTTTTACAAGTTTTAAAAATTTCGGTATTAGAAGCATCTTTCATCCCTTCGACAAACTTATCAATTTTTTCTGATTTAATACCTTCTAAGTCATATCCTAAACTGATGTTAAAGATAAAGTCTTTTGAAGCACTAATTCCTAATTCTTTAGCAATTACTTGACAGGCGAACCACGCTTTTACATATTCTGCAAAGGCCTCAGGAACGTATAGTTCAGTTGACCATTCAACATTATAACATTCATCTTCAGCATTAATACACGGTCTAGGTACACATTTTCTTAACTCTTCTCCATCCATAATTTGAACAGTTTTTAACTCAATAAATCTAGCTCCCCCTAAGTAAGAACTAACAATATTTTGAGCCAACTGAGAGTTAGGACCAGCAGCTGGTCCTACAGGTGAGGAAATTTTATCACCAAATATTTCTAAATAAGTTCCACTCTCATTTTTATAAAACTTATTTTTTTTAATTCCAAAAATACTTCCGCTTTCTTTGTATTCCGTAAGCATCCAATTCATCAGTTTGTCGAAAGGGATCATTCTCATTATTTCACTCATATTAATCTCCTAAACTCTTCCCCAGAAATCTGTAGCAACTTCACGAGACTTTTCTAAAATTTTTGTTTCATTTACGTTTAAAATAATTCTGTCTTTCATAACAAATTCACCGTTGATCATAGTAGATACTACAGCTCTACCAGTTCCTCCAAATAACATATGTGAATTAATGTTAAGGTCATTAAGTGGTGTTAACGGATCATAATCAACAACTATAATATCAGCATAAGCACCTTTTTCAATAGTACCTACTGGTTTATTGAAAAATCTATTGGCAATTTTACTGTTGTTGTCAAACAACATTGCTGGAGATTCTCCCCAGGCAACCGTTGGATTACATAAATGATGTTTGTGAATTATATTAGCAACTTTTAACGATTCGAACATATCTGATGTATATCCATCAGTTCCTAATCCTACTGTAAGTCCTTTTTCGAACATCGGTAAAATTGGGGTACAACCAACTGCATTCCCCATGTTAGATTCAGGATTGTGAACAATGATTGAATTTGTAGCTTTAACCAAATTTAATTCTGCATCATTTACATGAATACAGTGAACTAAAATTGACTTATCTGTCATTATTCCAGCATCGAACAATCTTTGAATAACTCTCTTACCATATTTGTTTAAAGAGTCATGTAAGTCTTCAATACCTTCAGCAGTATGAATGTGGAATCCTGCGTTTAAATCGCCCATTTCTTTAACACACTTTTTAAGGGTATCTTCTGAAACAGTAAATGATGCATGAATTCCTAACATTCCTTTAACCATATCTGATTTATCGGCATTTGCATACTTGATAAAATCAATATTTTCTTTAATTGCTTTGTCTCTTATATCTAATCCATCTCTATCTGTTACTTCATAACAAAATGAAGCTCTCAGTCCTAATTCTTTGGCAACATCTGCTAAAGTAAACAAACTTTTTTCAACATAACTTTGGGAAGCATGATGATCAAATATTGTTGTTACACCATTTTTGATACAATCCATCATCGTAGCATAGGCACTGTATTTTACATCTTCTAAATTTAAAACTTTGTCTATTCTCCACCAAAAATTCTCTAAAATTTCCGCAAAACTCGTTGCTGGTTTTGCATCTTTCATAAACATACCTCTAGCAAACGCGCTGTAGATATGGTGATGGGTGTTGATCAACCCTGGCATAATTAATTTACCTAATGCATCAGTAAATTCACCTGGATATTTTGCAGTCATTTCCGAAGTTTTTCCGAAATCAACAATTTCTTTACCATCGATAACTACACAACCATCAAAAATTAGCGGTTGTTTTTCATTTCTTGTTATTAATGTTCCATTACCTATTAATTTCATTTTCTACCTCTTATTCGAAATGTCTTGATTTTTTATTTTCTAATAATTTACCGAAAGTTGTTCCTGGATTTTTCACTTTACTTAAGAATATCATTGCAGCAATAATATATGGTTTGTAACTTGCTTCTTTGTAAGTAGCTACTCTATATCTATCAAATACACTTGCTACTACTTCCCCTTCTTTACAACTTACCCCAGTGATGTCTGCTGGTAAGCAGTGCATGTATAATGCTTTACCATTTTTAGTAGTTGACATTAACTCTTCAGTACATTCCCAATCTTTATGGTTAGCATTTTGAGCTAATAATTCTTTTTCTAATCTATCAATTCCATCAAAATCACGGTTTCCGTATAATTCAGTACGTTTTTCCATAGATTTGAACGGTGCCCAAGATTTTGGATAAACGATATCAGCATCTTTAAATGCTACTGCCATACGGTCAGTTTTAACGAAACTACCACCTGATTCTTGAGCATTTCTTCTTGCTATTGCTTCAACTTCAGGCATTACTTCGTAACCTTCTGGATGGGCTAACACTACATCAGCTCCAAATCTAGTTAATAAACCAATGATTCCTTGAGGTACACTTAATGGTTTACCGTAAGATGGACTATATGCCCAAGTCATAGCAATTTTTTTACCTTTTAAGTTTTCAATTCCCCCAAATTCTTCAACTAAATGAGCTAAATCTGACATTGATTGAGTTGGATGGTCGATATCACATTGTAAGTTAACTAGCGTTGGTCTTTGTTCTAATACCCCATCTTTGTTACCTTCAACAACTGATTTAGATACTTCACGCATGTAAGTGTTACCTTTACCGATGTACATGTCATCTCTAATTCCGATAACATCAGCCATGAACGAAATCATGTTCGCTGTTTCTCTTACCGTTTCACCATGTGCAACTTGAGATTTTCCTTCATCTAAATCTTGAATTTCTAATCCTAATAAGTTACAAGCACTTGAGAATGAAAATCTAGTTCTAGTAGAGTTATCTCTAAATAGAGAAATTCCTAATCCACTATCAAAGATTTTACTAGAAATATTTTGTTCTCTCATCTCTCTTAAAATTTCAGCTACTTTTAATACTGCTGCTACTTCTTGATCAGTTTTTTCCCATGTCAATAAGAAATCGTTATTGTACATTTTTGAAAATTCTAAAGCGCTTAAACTACCAATTAATTTTTTAATGTCTTTCATTTTTAATATCTCCTTCAAATTTTTTGTTTTTTTTATCTAAGTATAACTGCAATAGAGGGTATACTTATTTTCAAGTATAACCTCTAGTTTTTGCTAATTATAAGAGTTATTTTTTTTGAGCTAAATAACTTTGTGGTAAAGCCGCATATACAGCAGCACAATCTACTAAATCTTGTTTCCAAGTTTTCTCATTCGGTGCATGTGCTTCTTCTTCTTTACCTGGTCCGTAACCAATACATGGAATTCCTTCTCTACCCATAATTGAAACTCCATTAGTTGAGAATGTCCATTTGTCAACTTTTGGAGCGAATCCTTTAACACCCTTAAACGCTTCTACTATCGCCGTAGTTGGTTCAGCATTTGCCGGAATTACCCAAGTTGGGAAATAACAATCTGTTTCATAAACTAAACCAGTGAATGCTGGTTTGTCATATCGATACATCGTAACAACTGCTCCATGTTTTTTAACACTGTCTAACGCTCTGATTTCTTCTTGAGCACTTAAATAAGTTTCTCCATCAGTTAATCTTCGGTCAATTGAGATAGCACAACTATCTGCCACAGCACATCTTGATGGTGAAGTGAAGAAAATTTCTGAAACTGCTAAAGTTCCTTTTCCTAAAAACGCATCAAAGTGTAATTTATCATTTAAAGCTTCAACTTCTTTTAAAATTTCAGCCATTTTGTAAATAGCATTTTCTCCACGCTCTGGTGCACTACCATGACAAGAGATTCCTTTTACATCAACTCTAATTTCCATTCTACCACGATGACCACGGTAAATATTTCCATTTGTTGGTTCAGTAATTACTACAAATTCTGGTCTGATTTTATCTTCATTGATAATATATTGCCAACATAAACCATCACAGTCTTCTTCTAAAACTGTCCCCGTTACTAAAACAGTTACACCATCTAATAAACCTAAATCTTTCATGATTTTACCACCGTAAACTGCTGAAACAATACCACCTAATTGGTCACTTGCTCCACGTCCACCGATACATTCATCATCTTCGAATCCTTCATATGGATCAAAATCCCAGTTGCTAATGTTCCCAACACCTACTGTATCAATATGAGCATCAATAGCGATTAAAGTATCACCATTTCCTACATAACCTAAAACATTACCTTGAGGATCCACTTCTACTTTATCAAAACCTAAACTTTCCATCTCTTCTTTAATTCTGTAAATAACGCCTTCTTCTCCACAGCTTTCACCAGGAATTCTAATTAAATCTCTTAAAAACTTACACATTGCTACTTTGTATCCACTTGCTTTTTCGTTAACTCTTTCGTAATTTGTTTTCATAAGCGCTCTCCCATCATATTTTTATAATATTAAAATTTACTATAATCTTTTATATCAATACGGAATTATCCTGAATATTTACCGTACCAAACAATTTCGCGGTAGTTCACTGTATCAGTATTACCTTCAGTACTGAACAATAATACTACTGAATCCTGATTTAATCCTAACTCGTCTTTAAGTTTGTCTTTCATAACTGCCTCGATAAATCCAGCGCCGATAGCCCCTGATTCACCTGAGATAACTGCCTTATCACCAGCTAACGGGTTAGCTAAAATTCGCATTCCATTTGCTGCCATAGTATCATCACAAGAAATGAATCCTTCAGCGAAGTTTCTAATAATTTCCCAAGAAATTGGATTAGGTACTCCACAAGATAATCCTGCACTTATACTATCTAAATCACCTTCAACACTTTTTGCCGTTCCATCATTTTCTAAACCTGATTTGTAATAACAACAAGCTTGGTGTGGTTCTAACGTATAGAACTTTGGACAATTAGGGTAAGTAAAGTTAATGAATACTCCCATTGCACTTGCTGCCATTGAGCCTACTCCCGCTTGTAAGAAAATATGTGTTGGTGTAACATCATTATCTTTCAATTGATTGTATGCTTCATAGGCCATAGTAGCATATCCTTGCATTACCCAAGTTGCTACTTCTGGGTCTCCTTCAGCTGCCGTGTCAAGAATGATTTCCCATCCTTTCACTTTTCCCAATTTAGTTACTTCACTTACGCACCCATCGTACGTCATATCCGTAACAATTACGGTACCGTTTAATTCTTCAATTGCTGTAATTCTATCTTTAACAGTACCTTTTGGCATGTAAACAATTGAACTTTGGTTAAATTCATTTGCTGCCCAAGCTACTGATTTTCCGTGATTTCCATCTGAAGCTGCGGCAAAAGTCAAATCACCTAATTTTTCTTTTACTTCAGTTGACTTCAAATAATCGAAGTTTACTTCGCTGATATCTAAGCCTAATTTTTTACAAATACTAGATGCAACACTGTACGCTCCACCCAATAATTTAAAGGCTTTTAAATTACCTCTTTTAGATTCATCTTTTACAAAGACACTTTTAACACCAATAAACTTAGCTAGTTTACTAAGTTCTTCTAAAGGAGTCACATTATATGCAACTCCCATAGATTGGTGAAAAGTGTGAATCTTTTCTGTATTAACTTTAGAAAAAATTTCTGTTTCAGCGTTTAACTGATTATTTTTTCTGGAATTTTTAATGTATTTGATTATCGACACTTTCCTTACCTCTACTTTACTCAATTGATTAAGCGTTTCTAACTTTTTTATTGAATGCATCGATTAATGCATCTAATTTTTCAGCTTGCTCGGGAATACTTGACCAATACGTATCATCATCCCATTGAGCACAAATTTCTTCGTAACTCTTTCCTTGTTGTTCAACCCAAGTATAATATTTTAAGTTATGAACTGCTTTTCTTTCATAATAACTTAATTCTTTAATATGATCGATTCCAATTCCTTGGAAATATCTACCGTACACTACAGCAGCATCTTCAGCTGTAAATGCACCTTTTTCTTCGGTTAATTCTTCTAATCTTGAACCGTACATTTCGATAGAGTCAGTTAAGATTGTAACGATAACATCATCTTCTCCCATTTCGAAATACTTAGCCATTTTAATCGCCGCAATAACATTTGCGCTTCCAGAAATACCAGCCCAGTTTAATTTAGAAATTACTTTTTCTGATACACCTTTTTTTCTCAATAAATCTAATCCTGGTTTTTCATTGAACATTCTGATCCAGTTCATCGCAATTTCATCATCAATTGCTGCAACTAAGTCAGTATTTTTAACGTTGTGTACCCAAGGAATATGTTTATCCCCGATACCTTCTATTCTGTGGTCTCCAAATCCATTTTCGTAAATAGTTGGACACTGTAGTGCTTCTGCAGCAACAATTTTACTTTTTGGATAAATTTTTTTCAAGTAATCTCCAGCAGCAATAGTTCCTCCAGAACCTGTTGAACTTACGAATCCACGTAAATCTCCACCAACTTCTTTAACAATTTCTTCCACAGCTGAACCAGTTACTTCATGGTGCCATAGGTAGTTACCAAATTCTTCAAATTGATTGAAAATCATTAAATCATCACCAGATGCTCTTAATTCATTACATTTGTCAAAAATTTCTTTAACATTTGATTCACATCCATAAGTTTTGATAATTTCTCCAGCTACTTTTTCTAACCATTCGAATCTCTCTTTTGACATTCCTTCTGGTAAAATAGCTATTGATTGACATCCTAATAAAGCTGAATCATAAGCTCCACCACGACAGTAGTTACCAGTTGATGGCCATACTGCTTTAGTTGTAGTTGGATCAAATTGTCCAGTTACTAGTCTTGGTACTAAACAAGCGAATGCAGCTCCAACTTTGTGCGCACCTGTGGGGAAATATTTTCCACTCATCGCTACGATTTTTGCTTTTGTTCCGGTAATTGCTTCTGGTAAAACGACGTAATTAGGTGAAGCGTATAATCCACCTTCACTTTTTGGCTCATTATGCCAGTTAATTCTAAATAAATTTGCTGGATTAAGTTCTTGAGTACCTAATTTTTTTAATTCGTTTTTAACTTCCATAGGAATTAAATCCGGATTTTTCATTTGCTTTAAAGTAGGTATAACAATTCCATTTTCTTTAGCACGTTTCACAGCGTTCGCTAATGTTTTTTCATTAATAGTTAAATCAATTTGATTAAATTTCATACAAACCTCCTATATTATTTTTTTAGTTTCACAAAAAAACTGTTTTTAAAGCAATGTTTTACAGTAAAAACACATTACTTTATTTACATTTTCCGATATAGACTATCACCGTATTATAGCATTGCCAATTCTAGAAAACAAGTTTTTTTTATTGTTTTTAATCATTTTCACAATTAGATATTTATTGATTATTTTTTTTCTATTTGCTGTAAGGCGTATTTTTAAGCGGTAATTCTGTTTCTAATTTTCCGGTTAACTTTCGGTAAGCACTGGCGACAGCGGCCGCTGTCGGAACGCTACAAATTTCACCGATACCTTTAGCCCCAAATGTTAATTCTGATTTACTTTTTTCTATTATAATTGACTCTATCTCAGGAATATCTACTGATTTTAATAATCCTAATGTGGCAAATTTAGATTTCAAATATCCTTTTTCTAATTTATATTTTTCGGTTAGAGCATATCCTAAACTCATGACAACGCCACCTTCAATTTGCCCTACAACATTCAAAGGGTTAATCGCTTTACCAACATCGTGACTGGCAATTACTTTGCCAACTTTATTATTTTCATCCAAAATAACAACTTGAGTAGCAAACCCATATGAAATGTGGTTTCTTGGATGCTCAGCATCACTTTCCAGTGAATCAGTAACGCCATTGTACTCACCGCTAAATTGTTTACCGTTTAATTTATCGATAGTCGTTGTCGCTAACTCTTCTTTAAGTTTCACGGCTGCTCTTCTAGTTGCTTCACCAGTAAACAGTGTTTGCCTAGAAGCAGTTGTCGCCCCGGCATCAGGTGTTAAGACACTATCAGAATCAGCCATCTCAATTGGATAATCGCCAATAACTTCTCCGGCGATTTGAATCATCGTAGTTGCTAACCCCTGTCCGATTCTAGCAGCTGAAGTATAGATAACTACTTTTCCCTTTTCAACGATTAGATTTGCTCTCCCAAAATCAGGCAATCCAACTCCAATCCCACTATTTTTATGCCCACAGGCAATACCGATCATTTTATCAATATTTTCGTAGTAGACATCTTTAACTGACTCTAAAGTTTCTTTCAGAGCAACATCGTCTTCACACAGTCCACCTGTTGGTAAAAAATCACCTGGTTGAACAGCATTTTGATAACGGATTTGCCATTTGTCAATTCCTACTTTGTCCGCTAATAGATCGATACATGTTTCTCTTGCAAAATTCGATTGTGGTACTCCAAATCCTCTGAATGCTCCACTCGGTGGATTATTTGTATAGACACAATACCCTTCTAAATTAATATTTTTAATTTTATAAGGACCGGCTGCATGAGTACATGCTCTTTCTAATACTGCTGTTCCTAATGAAGCATAAGCTCCGGTATCAGCGTATATTTTTGCATCAACAGCTGTTAAATATCCCATATCATCACAACCAACTTCGATTTTTACCACCATTAAATGACGTTTTGGATGTATTTTTAAACTTTGGTCTCTAGTTAAAGTGATTTTTACTGGTGCTTTTGTGTAGTAAGTTAACATCGCTGAAAAATGTTGAATACTCAAATCCTCTTTACCACCGAATCCTCCACCGATGTTTACACTTTTAACTCTTATTTTATCGTGTGCTAAATTTAAAATTCCGGTTAGAGCCTCGTGATCGTGGTGAACACTTTGGCTAGCACTAATTACCGTTAAGACTTCACCTTCATAATAAGTTACAACGCTTTCAGGTTCGATAAAAGCATGCTCAGTGTGCGGTGTTAAAAATGTTTCTTTTACTGTATATTTAGAATTCGCTAACGCTTCTTTTACGCTACCTCTTTCAACATGAGTTTTACTCAATAAATTGCCTTTTTCATGAACTTTAGCTGAGTTATCTTCTAACGCTTTAATGGGATCGGTTACTGCCTCGTACTCTTCAATTTCTACTTCAATTAATTTTGCTGCTGCTAAAGCAATTTCTTGAGTATCGGCAGCAACAGCCGCTAAGACATCTCCGATATATCTAACTTCTGTCCCTACTTCAACAAAAGTTGGCCAATCGTGAAAAATATAACCTTGATAATTTTCTCCTGGTATATCTTGATGAGTAATTATCTTTCTTACTCCTGCTAAGGCACTTGCTTTTTCAATATTGATGCTAACTAATTTACCTCTTGGTACATCCGCAATTCTAATAGCTCCATGTAGCATTCCTTCTAGAAAAATATCATCTGCATAAATGGCTTCTCCTAATGCTTTACTCTCGGCATCAACTCTTTTTAAATTACTACCAATTTTTACATTTTGGTCCTGCACAATTTCTTTTGAAAAAGATTTACTGATCATTTTAATCGCTTCGATAATTTTAAGATACCCAGTGCAACGACAAATATTTTGTCTAATTGCTTTTCTAATTTCTTCATCAGTAGGGTTTTTAACTTTATCCAACAGTGCTTTAGTACTGATTACCATTCCTGGTGTACAAAAACCACATTGAACCGCCCCAGCTTTCGCATAGCAGTCAGCATAAATTTGTTTTTCTTTGGAATCAATACCTTCAAGCGTAATTATTTCTTTTCCACTTACTTTTTCCAACGTTAAAACACATGCTTTTTTTGCCTGTCCATCGACGATGACCATACAAGCACCACAAGCACCTTGCTTACAACCATTTTTGACTGAAGTTAACCTTAATTCTTCTCTCAGATAATCCATAAGTTTAAGATTTTTATCATGCGTGTATTCTTTATTATTAATCTTTAAATTATACATCTTTTACCATTCCTTTCTGCGCTTATAAAAACGAAATTTTTTTCAAATCCACATAAAGTATACACTAAATTTAATATTTTTTCATACTTTTTAACACCAATTAAAAAATTTATGATATAATTTCTATGAATAAAAGGAGGAATGAGATGATTATAGGTAATTCAATAAAAAGAGTTGATGCGGTTGATAAAGTTACTGGTAGAGCAAAGTATACCGATGATTTAATCTATAAAAATGCCCTTATTGCTAAAATATTACACAGTACTATCGCTTTCGGTAAAGTAAAATCAATCAACTTAGACAAGGCACTCGCACTAGACGGTGTAGTAAAAATTTTTACATGTTTCGATGTTCCGAAGATATCATTTCCAACAGCAGGACATCCTTGGAGTACAGACAAATCACATCAAGATGTAATGGATAGACAACTGCTAAATGAAGTAGTGAGATATTATGGCGATGATATCGCTGTAGTCATTGCCGACAATGAGTTAGTTGCGGAGAAAGCACTAAAATTAATTGAAGTAGAATATATAAAATATGAGCCCTCTCTTTCAATTGAGGAAGCTCTAAATAGTAAATCTCCTTCAATACATCAAGAATATCCAGGTAATATTATCGCTCACACAAAATTTGATATTGGTGGGTTAAGTTATGAAGAAGCAATAAAAGATAAAAAATTAAATATTTTTGAAGACAGTTATACTGTTCCTACAGTACAACACTGTTATATGGAAAACGGTATTTCTTATGCTTATTTAGAAAACGGAAAAATTGTTGTTGTAGCTTCTACCCAAATTCCTCACATTTTAAGAAGAGTAATTGGGCAAGCTCTAAATTTACCATACGGTCAAATAAAAGTTGTTAAACCATATATTGGCGGTGGTTTCGGTGGTAAGCAAGATACTTTATACGAGCCGTTAAACGCTTGGTTAGCTTACAAAACAGGTAAAGCTGTAAAATTGGCTTCAACTAGAGAAGAAACTTTCGTTAATTCTAGAGTTAGACATCAGATGAAAATCAATCTTAAGACTGCTATCACTGATGAAGGTAGACTAATCTCTAGAAAAATTCAAATTTATTCAAATCAAGGTGGCTATGCTTCTCATGGTCATGCCGTTACCATGAATGCCGCCGGTATTCCCAAACAATTGTATCAAGACGAAATTGCTACAACTATTGAAGCGTATACTGTTTATACTAATTTACCAGTTGGTGGAGCAATGCGGGGATACGGTGTACCGCAAATAACCTTTGCGCTAGAATCACAAATGTCAGCAATTGCTAAAAAATTAAATTTATCTGATTTAAAAATCAGAAAAATAAATATGATTAAAGAAGGTTTCGTCGATCCTTCTAACGGTATTACGGCCCATACTTGTTGCTTAGAAGAATGTTTAGAAGTCGGTGATAAAACTACTGATTTTTCCAACAAGGTAAAATTATATGAAAAACAAGAAGGTCATATTAGAAAAGGTATTGGGATGGCTATCTTTGTCTACAAAACTGGTGTTTATCCTATCGCTTTAGAAACATCGAGTATTAGAATGTCGGTCAATCAAGATGGTTCTTTACAGTTACAGTTAGGTGCTACCGAAATCGGACAAGGTGCCGATACCGTGTTCACCCAAATGGCTAGTGAAACTATCGGTATAACTTTAGATAGAATCCACATTGTTAGTACGCAAGACACTGATATTACACCTTATGATTCAGGTGCTTACGCCTCAAGACAATCATATGTTGCTGGACATGCAATTAAAAAAGCCGGTCTTCTTTTAAAGAAACAAATTTTAGATTATGCTAAATTTTTCTTAGATAAAGAACCGAGTGATATTAAAGAAAATTATGTTGTAGATGCCGATGGCAATCAATTAATTTCAGTTGGTGAATTGTCATTAGAAGCATACTATCATTCAAAAAATTCCAAACATTTTGGAGTTCATGAAACAGCACACTGCGAGCACAACACCTTTTCATTTGGCTGTTCATTCGCAGAAATTGAAATTGATATGAAATTAGGAAAAATAAAAATTTTAAATGCCTTAAACGTTCATGATGCCGGTATAATTCTTAATCCCGCGCTAGCGGAAGCTCAAGTTCACGGTGGGATGAGTATGGCCCATGGATACGCTTTAACTGAAGAACTATTATTCGACCCTAAAACTGGTAAAGCATTGAACAATGACTTTTTAGGTTACAAACTTCCAACCGCTTTAGATAGTCCAAAATTTGAAGCAAAGTTTGTCGAAAAATATGACCACACAGGACCTTATGGAAACAAATCATTGGGAGAACCTCCTATGTTAACGTTAGCTCCAGCCATTCGTAACGCTGTATTAAATGCTACTGGTGTGGAATTCAACCAAATTCCCTTAACACCAGAAAGAGTAGTAACTAAACTTAAAAAGGAAAATTTAATTTAAGGTGATTATATGTTAGAGACAATCAAATGTAATGTAAATGGAAGAGATTATGAATTAAATATTAAAACAGGTGAATCATTAATTGATCTGTTAAGAAACCAATTAGGATTAACTAGTGTTAAGCAAGGTTGTGAAGTTGGTGAATGTGGTGCTTGTACTGTCTTAATCGATGGTGCACCTGTAACTTCATGTATTTATTTAGCCAGTTGGGTAAATAACAAATCAGTTATTACCGTTGAAGGATTAGAAGATGAAGCAACGGGACTTTCTGTTGTTCAAAGAGCTTTCGTTGATGAAGCGGCTGTTCAATGTGGATTCTGTACTCCCGGTCTTATTCTTACTGGTACAGCATTGGTAAATGAAAAAATTGCTTATACTGAAGATGAGTTAAGAGAAAAAATCGCTGGTCATCTATGTCGATGTACTGGTTATGAAAATATTATTAGAGCTGTTAAAAAAGCAATTGATGTTAGTTTACAAAATAAATAATAAACAATAAAATATAAAGAAACTGGCAAACTTGAAAATTTGTTAGTTTTTTTTATCAAAAAAAGATATCTGATTTTTCAGATATCTTATATTTTTCTATTTGCTTTAATTAACCTCTAAATCTAAATAATCAAATTTCAAAACATCAAATAATCCTTTGTCCGTTAATTTAATTTCCGGAATAACCGACAAACTCATAAACGATAACGTTAAAAATAAATTTAATTTTTTATCTGCGCCCAGTTGCTCAACTACTATTTTAGTTAAATTAGCTAATTTCTCAGCAACAACATCGCTCTTCTCTGTCGACATCAAACCAGCAATTTCTAAAGTTAAACTCTCTAACACTTGACCGTCATTAACAAGAACTATTCCCCCATTAATTTTTTTTATTTCTTCGATTGCTACTAGGGCATCTTTTAAATTTTTACTAGCGACAATTATATTATGAGAATCATGAGCTATGGTCAGTGCAATTGCTCCTTTTTTTATCTTTAAACCCTCAATAAAACCTTTACCAATATTTTTAGTCGCAAAATGTCTTTCGACAACAAATAAATAGGCTAAATCATTTTCACTAATTATTTGTTCATCTCTTATTTCAACTTCTCTAACACATTTTTCAGTGACGACAGTGCCACGTTTAACTTTTATCACATTTACCTTATTAGTTTTTAATTTTACCGCTAAATCTTCTATCTTAATTTCACCGACATTAACGGTATTTAAAACATCAGCAGATACTTCAGCCTCTTCTTCAAGCAGTTCTTCCACTAATTTCCCTTGACAGTAGACATCTTCAATCACGAATTCTGCTAAATTATCTACTATTAAAAAATCTGCTTTATACCCTGGAGCAATAGCGCCAATATTTTTTAGACCATAACATTCAGCAGTGTTTAAGGTAGCCATCTTAATTGCATCAATAGGGTCTATTCCACATTTTATCGCCACTCTGATATTATTATCAATATGACCAATATTCAAAATATCATCAGCATGTCGATCATCTGTACAAAAAGTACATCTTCTTAAATTGTCTTTATTGACTCCCGGTAATAAATTAACTAAATCTTTAGTTGCACTTCCTTCTCGTAAAGCAATGTACATTCCCACTCGCATTTTTTCTAACATCTCTTTAACATTAGTGCATTCATGGTCTGTTAAAACTCCAGCAATTTTATAAGCATTTAGAGACTCATCACTTAAAAATGGGGCATGACCATCGATAACTTTAGCAGAATTTTTAGCCAATGCTAATTTTTTAACTACCGTTAAATCGGCATTTATCACCCCGGGATAATTCATCATTTCTCCTAATCCAAGTACTCGTGGATGATTGATCAAATCTTGATAATCTTCAGCAACTAAGACACTACCAGCAGTTTCAAATTTGGTTGCAGGGACACACGATGGTAACATCAAATAAACGTTTAACAAACTATTTTCTGTACTGTCTAACATATATTGTATTGCTTTCAATCCTCTAACGTTCGCAATTTCGTGAGGATCTGCTATTACTGTCGTCGTTCCTCTTTTTAAAACAATTTTGGCAAATTCCACAGGACTAACCATACTACTTTCAATATGCAGATGGCTGTCGATTAAACCTGGTACGATAAATTTTTCTTTTAAATCAATTTCTTCAATCCCCTGATAGTTTCCCATTCCGATAAAAACACCATCGTTAATTGCAATGTTTCCTTTAATTATTTCGTTGGTAAAAACATTTACAACGTTCGCATTTTTCAAAACTAACTGGCACTTCTTTTTGTTATTTGCAAAATTAATATTTTCCATTATTTTTTCCACAATCTCACCTCAATATTTGTCTTTGAACTATTAAATAATCATCTGTAATATTGTTCACAAATTTATAGCCTTTTACTATTACTAGTTTACCCCTAATCCTCTTTAAATGCTAGTGCTATCCTAAAATTTATTAATTTATAAATCAATAAAATAAAAAAAATAGCGTGTTACCACTATTTTTATTATTATTGTTATTATTATTTAAAGTACTTTATCTGGATCGTAATCTCCCTTGGAGTAATCCGGCTTGATTATTAAACTCAATAGTAAACTTATAATGGCGGTTGCTGCTACCGAAGAATCAAAGATCACTTTAACGAATGCTGGTACATTATCAAGGAATGCTGATAAACCAGTTTCAGGATTAACTAACGATGCATTACCACCTAATCCTAGTCCTAATCCTAACGATACCGTAATAATTAACATATTTTTATCACTAAATCCAGCTTTAGCAAGCATTTTAATACCGTTACCTACGATTATTGCGAATAATGGTAACAACGCTCCACCTAGTACTGCATCAGGAATAATTCTAAAAATTGCTGCAAACTTAGGGAAGAATGATAAGAATATTAAGAATATTGCCCCTGTTGCGATTACAAATTTGCTTACTACTTTTGTACTTGTTACAATCCCAACATTTTGACCAAATGAAGTATTTGGTAATGCATTAAATGCAGTAGAGAACATTGAACCGAAACCATCCGCTAATAAACCACCAGCGATTTCCTCTTCAGTTGCTTCACGGTCAAATCCACCTAAAGCTACTCCGTTTGTATCTCCAATTGTTTCAACTGTTGTTGCAAAGTATACAGCTAAGAACGGTATAATTGCTGCCCAAATAAACTCTGGTTTACCAACTGCTTTGAATGGAATTAGCGGAAATGAAAACCAGCCTGCACTCCCAATATTTCCATAGTCTACTACCCCGAGCATCATTGAGGCAATCGTCCCAACAAAAATAGCAATCAGGATTGAGGCTGTTTTTACCAGACCTTTCCCAAAAATTGAAAGTCCTAAAGAAACAAGTAAGGTAATCGTTGCTGCAATTAAAGCCTCTTTACTACCTCTCACACCCTCAGCGTATCCTCCTACGAAGTAATTTGCTCCAACATTTATTAAGTACAATCCTAGGGCAATTAATAAAGTCCCTGTTACAAGTGGATTGAATAACCTCTTAATGTATTTATAAGTAAATCCGGCAAACACTTCTAATAGAGCACCGACAATTGCTGCTCCGGCTACTGCTGCCATACCATATTCGGCAGCAACACTTCCACCTACACCAACGAAAGCAAATGAAACTCCCATTACTATCGGTAATCCACTACCAATTCTAATTTTTCCACCTATTTTGATTGGATACAGTTGTACAAGCGTTACTAACCCTGAAGTTAACATCGCACACTGAATCATTAACGTAAGTCCAGCACTATTAAATGTATCGTTAGGATGAGCCCCTAAGGCAATTCCCCCAATAATTAGTATTGGTGTTAAGTTACTAACAAACATTGCCAATACATGTTGTAATCCTAAAGGAATGGCGTAGGCTAAACTCGGCTTACCATCCAGCTCTCTTGCTTTTTCTAAATTTGTTTTTTCCATTTTTTCCACCTTTTTTTTTTTTGTTATTTATTCCATTTTAAACTTCGCTGCTTAGGCCAAAGTTTAAACTGATAACCAAAAGTATAAAATACATGTTTTTGATATACTAATTATATTAAGGATGAAACAAAAAAATTCCTAAAGTTTCTCCTTTTTTTAAAAACGTTTTCATAAAATTAAATTAATTTTTTTTTCTATCCAAAAAAAAATTGTTTTGCTGCTAACTCCATTTTACTACTAATTCACAAAAAATGCTACCTTTTTTTTTTTTTTTTTTTTTTCAATTAAAAAACTTTTTGTTTTCCTAAAAAAATTATTAAACCTCCTTGATTCTACTGCTGTTAGAGCATCAAAAAAATCGTTTAAGGTAGGTTAATCATTTGATTTATCAAAAATTAATTCAGTATTTACAACAATCCACCATTTCCATAATTTGCTATATCTACTCGCGTAATTTCATCCTCACAGAGCAACCTTGGTAGTAGTAAATCAACACTAGATCTTTTAGAAAACAGTACTCCGGCAGGCAATCCGACAATGGGAATATCTTTATTATAGGCAAGCATCGTCATTGAACCAGGTAAAATCGGCATTCCATAAGCAATTACTCTATCAGCAACTTTTTCGATTGCTGTTGGCGTTATATCAGAAGCATCAACACTCATACCACCAGTACAAAAAACTAAATCGACACCACTGCTAATAAATTCATTGATGGCCTCTGCTATTTTATCTATCTCATCAGGAACAATTTTTTGACCGACTAATACTGCCTGGTATTGATTTAGTTTGTTCACGATGACTTCTTTTGATCTATCTACAATTCTGCCATAAAAAACTTCGTTCCCGGTCGTTACTAAACCAACTTTTTTGATTTTTAACTTTTTTACGTTGATTATTTTTCTTAAACATTTTTTTTCAGCTAACAAAATTTTTTCTTCTGCTATCGCTAGAGGAATTACTCTTGTAGCCGCAACCGAATCGCCCTTTCTTACAAAAGTATTGTTAAATTTAGTAGAAACAATAATTTGGTCAATCATGTTTAATTCAAACACTAACTCTGAATTTATTTTCAAAACGCCATCAACTTCGCTAATTAAATTTATTTTTCCTTCTTTTACTTCACTCGCTCTTAAATTATCACCACTGATTAAATTTTTCAATCTTTCAGCTGCCTCATCTTCATGAACAATGCCTTCAATATTTTCATAAACGTACAGTAAATCTTTTCCTAAACTAAGTAACACCTCAATATCTTCTTCTTTGACAATGTGACCTTTAAAGAACTTTACCCCTTTTGTCTCACCTGGTATAATTTGCGTAATATCGTGACAGATGATATGTCCTACGGCATCAACTGTTTTTATCTTAATGTACATGATTCCTCCACTCTGCTCAAATGTTCTAATTTACCATTGTTTTTAACTACCATTAATTCTGCTAAAATACTCATCGCAATTTCAGCGGGATCACTTACCGCAATATTCAGTCCAATTGGTGTATAAAAATTATTTATTTTACTGTAATCGATGTCATCTTTTTTTAATTTCTCTAACAGCGAGATAATTTTTCTTTTACTACCTAGTAGTCCTAAATATTTAAAATCTTTTTTAATTAAAGATTTTAAAGCAACATAATCGGTACCGTGCCCTCTAGAAACGATAATTATATAACTATCAGCATAGTTTTTACCTGTAAAAACTTTTCCATAGTCACCACAAATAATTTTAGCATTAGGAAATCTCTCACTATTAGCATATTGTTCACGGTCATCCATTATCGTTACTGAGTAACCTAATATTTGACTGAATTGGTAAATGTACTTCCCTAAATGTCCGCCACCAATTACTAATAAGTTAGTTGTTCTGTTTCGACAATCAATAAATCCTCTAACGCTTCCACCACAACTCATCCCAATTTCCTTTAAATTGATGGAAAACTCTGTACTCTCCTCATTTTTTAAACAAGCCAAAGCCTTTGTCTGAATAGTATGTTCTAACAATCCTCCACCGCAAGTTCCAACTAATGTCCCATCTTCATAAACTAAAATACTATCCCCTACTCTACCCGGTGAACTGCCATTTTCTTCAGTCAGTGTCACAAATGCTACTTTTTTCCCTAGTTCTAACGCTTGATTAAGTTTACTTATCACTTCTTTATTCATTGATAAACCCTCCTAAATTTAAAATTCCTTCTAAAACTCCTCCTGCGATATTCCTTGCTTTATCACTTATTTTATAACAATTATCAATTTCGTCTACTCGTGGGTCAACATCAGCAACTTTCAACCCTTTTTTTACAAATCCATCTCTGATCATTCCGCGAATTAATCCTTCGAACAAAGCAGTTGTTTCCAGATTGTCAACGGTAAATAAAACTTCACCTTTTTTAACGATTTCACCAATTTTTTTTCCACTTACTAAATTTCCTGATAGCGGTGAATGAAATACTCTCTCTACCCCGTAGTTACTTATTTTACCTGGTATTCCAGTGTTTATCTTCGCTTTTTTAGCAGTTAAAACTTTACCTAAATTATGACCTCTAGCTGTTTCAATGCAAATATCTACATCTTCTTTTGGTGTAAACCCTGGTCCTACTCCGATTACAATATTTGCCATATTTATCTTTGTTCCTAGATTTTTTTTAGCTAAGATAGCATCTACTAAAACAGTTGGCTTAATTTTTTGCAAAATTTCTAATTTTTCGTCTACTAAAACAGCAACTTTGCTCTCAGATACTTTCAGTGCTTCTAAGACCGTGTCACACCTGATTGCTTCAACATCTTCAATAACCATTTTTCCGCTATAAATTGCTTCGGAAAAAGAAACAGTTCTTCTGATTGCTGTTGGTTGTTCAATTTCTAGACAGATAATTTTAAAACCACTTTTATACAACTTGTAAATAATTCCGCTCGCAATATCGCCAGCTCCTCTTACGATAACTAAATTTTTCATTTTAAACCCTCGTATTTATCGATTTCTTCTTGGGTATCAATATCGATTAACTCCCTTTTGTCAACCAATACTTTCACGGCCTTATCGAAATGTTTTTGAACAATCTTTTTAGCTCCAACATCTCCTTCTAACAACATTATCTCCGCTTTGTATTTCCGGTTAAAACTGACTGGTGCACTAATCAAATCACCACAACTTACATAAGTTATCTGATTGTTATTATTGATTATTGCCCTTATCGTATCAGCAGTTAGAAAAGGCATATCACCTAAAAAAAAACTGTAATTATCAGCATCAACTTCTGCCACTGCTAGTTTCAAACTTTCACTAATACCGCTACTGTTATTTTTATTCAAAACTGTCTCAAAATAATATTTTGAAGCTAATTGGTCTAATTCTCTATCTTTTACAATTAAATATTTACTAGCAGGATAGTTTCTAAGTTTACTTAAAATATGCTCGACTAACGGCTTACCTTTAAATTTTTCTAACATTTTATAACTAGCCATTCTTTTACTTAATCCACTTGCTAAGACAACGATACTTTTTTTACTGTAAATAGTCTTAAATCTATTATTGTGAATACTACCGATTACTATTTGGTCTAAATCAAATCGCTCGTCTTCAGTTAATTTTTGATATAGTTTTTGCGCGTTATTTTCAGAAACAACTGTCTCAACTTGATTGATAAACAATATTTTTCTATTGACACTATTTTTAAATAAACCATTTTCATTTAAGACGATATCCTTTAAATTATCAATTTCAATTTTATCATAAATATTAGTTATTTTTTTTAACTCTTCTAATCTAAAAACTTGATTTAGTGAACTAAAAACAGCGTTGATATTTAAAACTCCAATCGTCACATTGGAAAAATTGTGAATAACCGGTTCCTTTTCACTCCAACCTTTTAAAGGTTTTTCTTTACTGCCATCGGCTTCTATTAAAGTGTAGTTAAAGTTTTTGACTATTTCCAGTAAATCGTCACGGTTAAAGCCACTCAACTTTTTATTTTCTTCTTTTTTAGCGTAAAGATAATATCCATCAGCACTCGGTATCTCTTCTTTGTCAAAACAAACTTTATTATTTGATTTATAAATTTTAGTCGAAGTTGTCACTAGTACTTTTCCCTTTAACTTATTTGCTAAATAAAACATTAAACTAGTTTTCCCCCCAGCACCAGTAATGCTGACAACATCTTTTTCGATTAAGTTAAATATCATAGCAACCACCTCAAATTATGATTAATTATAACATATTTCCATATTTAATATTTAAAAAATAAACATTTTCAATTTGTAAACAGCATAACTTTTTTAAAATGTGTTAATATTAATAGGGAGTGATTAAAATGATAAAAGAAATTATTGAAAAAATTAAAGAATATCAAGAAATTTATATCTTCCCCCATGTCAAGCCCGATGGTGATTCTTTAGGTAGTGGATTTGGCTTAAAATATATTTTAAAAGATTTATTTCCTGATAAAGAAATTGAAATGATAGGTGAGCATATTAATGACACCAGTTTTATGGGTGAATTTAAAAATATCAACAGTCTAAACGATAAGAATTTTTTAGCAATCAGCGTTGATACTGCGAATAAGTCGAGAATATACGATGAATTTTTTTTAAAAGCTAATTTTTCGATTAGAATTGACCACCATCCTTATGTTAATAAATTTACTGATTTAGAATATATTATTGAAAATATGCCTAGCACTTGTTCAATTATTACTAAGATGTGTGCCGACCAAAATTTACAAATACCAAAAAAAGCGGCAGAGTGTCTCTTTTACGGAACGATTACTGATACTAATAGATTTAGATATCCTGGAGTGACTGCTGATGTTTTAAGAAGTGGCGCCTATTTAATTGACCGTGGAATCGATATCCAAAAAATATATACAAAAATTTATTTAAAAAACGCTAGTGATTTAGCAATCGAAAAATACGTCTTAAACAATTATCAAACTTACAATAAAATCGCCTATATTGTTTTTACTGAAAAAATAATTAATCAGTTAAAGGTAACTAGAGAAGAAGTAAGCGAAGTAGTAAACAAACTGGAAAATATCAAAGAGTATCCTATTTGGTTTTTAGTTTATCAATCAGCGGGAAAATACCGTGTTCGCCTTAGATCCAGAAACATAACGATTAACGATGTAGCTTCTGAATACAACGGCGGTGGACATTTCTACGCTGCTGGCTGTACTTTAAATAGTTTAGACTTAATACCTGAATTACTGGATAAATTAGACAAAAAAAAATAACGTTATTAGACGCTATTTTTTTTTACATAAAGTATCCCAAAATAAATGAGTTATTTACATCATTTATAAAATCGTTCGATGGTGATATCCAAACGACAACTGGTAATAAATAATTAGCAAATACATAAATAAGTCCATAACTTGTTGTCAAACCTAAAAGTCCACCCGATAATCTATTCGCCCAATTTAACATTTTAACTGAAGATACCGCACGGTGCATAGATCTTTTAAAAAAACCTAACATTAATTTAACTACTATGAAAATTATAAAACCACATATTGCTGTTATTACCGAAAATAGCACAGTATCAATCATTGTTACGCTACTACCAACTAACTCAGTAACAGTGTCAATTGAATTAGTTCCCAATAATTTACTAATTATTGGGTTCTCCGATAAATAATTTAAAGTATCGGGACTCAAATTAGCTAATGAACCAATAGTATCAAGCGTATTCCCGCCTCCCATTAAACTATTTAAATCTATCGCAGCAATTTCACTATAATTGTTATTCAATGATATTCTAATATCTTCGACAAAACCCATTTTGAAAACAATTTTCGCCAGCGGTGTAGATAAAAAATAACTGGCAATTATCGCTACAATAAATCCACCTAAACCAAATATTGTCCTAATAAAACCTCTTAAATAACCGTATAAAAACAAAAAAGCAGTTGCTCCAATCAGTATATAATCAATAGTTTCCATAAACGCCTCCTTTTTAATTTTAAATAATATAAAAATAATTGTATCCAATAATTGCTGTCAGAACACCGATTATAATACCACCTAGTACTTCTATCGGTTTATGACCTAATAATTCTTTTACTTCTTTTAACTTATTTTTAGTTTTTAAAAGAGTCTCCAGATTCTTTTTAACTTCATTTAATACTTCTGCTTGTTTCCCCACTTGATATCTAACTCCCATTGCATCGTGAATAACAATCGCTGCAAAAGTCGCTGAAATGGCAAATTCAATACTGTGTACACTGTACAAAAGAGCTATTGAATAAACTAGAGTAACGACAAATGCGGTGTGAGAACTCGGCATTCCGCCTGTTGAAATCAAAATACTGTAGTTAGCTTTTTTTTGTAAAAAGAAGTCAATAAAAAATTTTAAAATTTGTGCTATCAATGATGATATTATAGAAATCTCCAATACATAATTAAATAAATTTAACATAATAACCGACCTAATTTTTCCTTCTATAAATTTCAAACGCTATAACTGTCGTTGCTATAACCGCTGGTAAAGAATAGCCAAAATTTTCATTCCCATATGGTATGTGTAATAATAAATCACTTTGGTCAATTATTTCGCTAGAAATCCCTCTTTTTTCTCCACCTACTATAAAAATATTTTTCTCATTAAACTGTTCTTTATACAAATTTTCAGAAAAATCATTTTTACAGGCTGCAATCAATTTATATCTGTGTTTCTTCATCTTATCAATATCGTTTTTAACATTGTCAATTTTTGCTATATCCATTTTTTCAAACGTCCCAGCACTTGACTTGCTAATTGTACTAGAGACATTAGAGTAATCTTTATTTTCTAAAAAAATCCCTTCGATACCTGAAGAATAAAGCGCTCTGATAATTATTCCCAAATTGTAAGGATCTTCTATCCCTAACAAATAAAAACAATCGTTATAATCCTTTTTTAATAACTCTTCTACACTTAAGTACTCTCGCTCACTAACATAAGCTACAAAACCACCATGGGTAGTTTTTACCGCAATATTAGCAATTTTTTCATATTCACAAAACTGATACTCTATCTTATTATCTACACAAATTTTTTTAATATAAGAACTTTTTCGAGTTCTTTTTTTATTGGAAATTAAAACTTTTTCAATTGTTCTATTTTTAGCTTTAATAGCTGCTTTAATAGAAATAAATCCTTCTAAAATCAAGGTGTTTTAATATTTGCGTAGTTTTTATACTTAGTAATAATTTGTTCTAATAATTCAGCTCCTGAAATTATCAAATTTAAACAGCCAATACCTTTAATCGCATATTTATCTTTTAAAATCAAGCAATTATCAGTGCCATTTAATTTGTTAAATTGGTCGATAAAATCAGCCGTTACTTCTCGTAACATTGGTGTTTGATGTGCACATTTACCGGTAAATACAATTCCTAAAACAGTCATTCCCGCTGTCAAAATGCCACAAGTATCACCGATTAACATTCCTCCGCTAAACGGCGCAACCATTTTAAAACACTGCTCAGACAAATTTAATTTATAATATTCATCAGCACTTCTTAAAATTGCTTCACTACAAGAACAATCACATTCTCTCTTATATTTTTCAATCAATTTTTTCACTTCAAACCTCCAAATATTAAAGCAATTTACTTATGTGCTATTACTTCAATTTCAACTTTTGCTCCTAATGGTAACGCTGCTACCTCAAATGCACTTCTAGCTGGAAATGGTACAGTAAAAAACTCACTGTAAACTTCATTCATGGCGCTAAAATCTTTAATATCAGCTAAAAACACTGTCGTTTTTATTACATTATTCATATCTAATCCCACACTATTTAAAATACCTTTGACGTTCATCAAGGCAATTTTTGTTTGTTCTTTAATCGAACTAGGCATTTCTTTAGTTGTTGGATCAAGTGGCAATTGCCCACTCGTATAAACAAATTGTTCTACTTCAACTGCTTGTGAATACGGTCCAATTGCTCCTGGTGCTTTTTCTGTACTAATTACTTTCATCTCAACCCTCCTTTATTTAGTTAAATCTTTTATGACTTCTGAACAAAGTAGTAATCCTGACACACTAGGAACAAACGAAGTACTTCCCGGTGTTGATCTTCTGGTACTACCACCAGCTAATAAATCTTGATTAGCTTTAAGTGGCTGTTCTTCTGAATACACTACTTTTAGTTCTTTAACTCCTCTAAGTCTAAGTTCTTTTCTTAAAACTCTTGCTAGAGGGCAGACGCGTGTTTTATAAATGTCACTAATTTCTAACTGAGCTGGATTAAGTTTATTCCCTGTTCCCATTGAACTGATAATCTTCAATCCTAACTTTTGGCTCGAAATTATTAAGTCAATTTTATGAGTAATGATATCAATTGCATCGACTACATAATCATAACTATCATTAAGCAGTAAGTCTCGGTTCTCTTTGTTGTATTCCATCTGAAATGTTTTCACGTTACATTCTGGATTTATTTTTAAAATTCTCTCTTTCATTTCAAATACTTTAGGTTGACCAATATTTTCAACAGTTGCGATTAGCTGTCTATTAAGATTGCTGATATCAATTGTATCATAATCTACCAAACTAATGTTTCCAACTCCAGCTCTCACTAATCCCTCAGTTGCGAAAGTTCCTACACCACCAATACCAAATACAATAACATTAGCGTTTTTTAACTTTTGCATATTTTCGCTACCTAAAAGCATTTCAGTTCTTAAAAAAGGTTCTGACATTTAACTCACCACCATTAAAATCTTATCACAAATATTATTTTATTTCACTACTTAATTACTTTATTCCTTTTTTCCAAATAAATTATTTAATAGTATTTGTAAAAATTTATCATCAATTTTATAAATATCAGTAATTTCTTCCATTGAATATTTATTTACGTACACATTACCGATTAAATCAATATAAGGTTTGATTTTCTTTTTATAAAAAATCAAATCATCATCACACAAAATATTTTTATTTTCTTCATAAAAAAGTTCAAAACTGATATTGCTCTTCTCTTTATGATATTCGAACTCCATTATCGATTGTGTTAATAATTTATCTAAATCAAAAACTTTCAATTCAGTATCCATTACCAAAATATCATCAGTATATTTAAAAGAACTGTATTTATTAGAAGTTAACACGAAGATACATTCACTGCTTTTAAAAAAGTCTAACATTTTTTTTACTAGTTTATCACTATAAAATGAATCAAAATCATCGATTAAAAAAATATTTTTTTTACCTCTATCAATATTTTTAACTAAAAGTTTGATAATAAATTCTTGTAGTATTGCTGAAGATTGACTTTCAAAGTCCATTGTTAGTGCTAAGGTAATTAAATCTTTGACATCTGCGATATTCAAACGATAATTATAATTCGCCAAGGTCAATTCATTTGAGATATTTAATTCGCTATTATTTAATTCTCCTTCACACTCAAATAAGAATTCATTAATTTTTGAAATTTTGTCTGTTAAATCCTCCAGATGATCATCAAAAAATTCATTGTTTAATAACTTTAATACACTGCTCTTAGTTTTAAGTTTAATTTCATCAGAAAGATTGTATGTGTTTATGTAGTGAACAGCATATTCACTTTTGTTGACAATAGTGCCTTCTGTTAAGAAGAATTCTTTTGTTTTACCAGTTAATCCTGCGTTTAAAATTTCAATCAATTTTGTTTTACCTGACAAATTTCCACCGTAAATTAAGTTTACAGATTGCAAGTCAATAGTTTTATACTTTTTATCTATTTCGAATTCAATTTTCATTTTTTTCTCCTGCCTTTACATATTTTACCATCTATATTATAATATATCTAGGGGATACAGACACATCCCAATTTTGCATAGTCTAAGGCTTATAAAATATTGAGAAAACGGGAACACATGATACAGACACATCCCAATTTTGCATAGTCTAAGGCTGACTATTCAGAATCACCTGGAAACCAATGGATACAGACACATCCCAATTTTGCATAGTCTAAGGCTAATTTTTCCTTACTAAAATCTATTTTTATGATACAGACACATCCCAATTTTGCATAGTCTAAGGCATTGTAGGTCTATAGTGTGGGGTCACAATGGATACAGACACATCCCAATTTTGCATAGTCTAAGGCATAAAAATGAGGTGATATAATTAA
>JABENI010000035.1 GCA_013332095.1 Candidatus Bathyoplasma sp. NZ | reverse complement strand
TGTTCCATCTTCTTTATAGTATGTTACTACTATATCATCACTTATATTTCCATCTTCAGTATCATTTGCTGTTGCTTTTGGTGTTGTCCAACTTGATGCATCTCCTATATTTACATCTGCATCATCTGGTGCTGTAATTACTGGTAATGTAATATCTGGTGTTATTGCTGTAAATGTTGCACTTACTTCTACTGCCTTATTTCCTGTTGCATCAGTTACGTTATATTTTACTATTACCTTGTTTCCTGCTGCTCCTAATTCTATTCTTGCTGCCTCTTCATCTAACAATGGTGTTCCATCTTCTTTATAGTATGTTACTACTATATCATCACTTATATTTCCATCTTCAGTATCATTTGCTGTTGCTTTTGGTGTTGTCCAACTTGATGCATCTCCTATATTTACATCTGCATCATCTACTGGGTTTATTACTGGTAATGTAGTATCTGATGTTACTGCAGTAAATGTTGCACTTACTTCTACTGCCTTATTTCCTGCTGCATCAGTTACGTTATATTTTACTACTACCTTGTTTCCTGCTGCTTCTAATTCTGCTCTTGCTGCTGCTAAACCTATTTCTGTGTCTAAATCATCTGCTTTAAAGTACGTTGCTGTTGCTGTGAAATCTTCATCTACATTATCTGTTACTGGTGCGTCTGGTGCTGTCCAGCCTGAAGAATCTCCTGTATTTACTGTTGCATCTGCTACTTGCTCTATTACAGGTACTGTATTATCTTCTGCAGTAAATGTTGCACTTACTTCTACTGCATGATTTCCTGCAGCATCAGTTGCGTTATATTTTACTAATACATCATTTCCTGCTTCTAATTCTGTTCTTGCTGCTGCTAAACCTATTTCTGTATCTAAATTATCTGCTTTAAAGTACGTTGCTGTTGCTGTGAAATCTTCATCTACATTATCTGTTACTGGTGCGTCTGGTGCTGTCCAGCCTGAAGCATCTCCTGTATTTACTGTTACATCATCTACTTGGTCTATTACTGGTACTGTTGTATCTGTTGGGGCTACTGCTGTAAATGTTGCACTTACTTCTACCGCCTTATTTCCTGCAGCATCAGTTGCGTTATATTTTACTATTATCTTGTTTCCTGCTTCTGCTAATTCTGTTCTTGCTGCTACTAAACCTATTTTTGTGTCTAAATCATCTGCTTTAAAGTACGTTGCTGTTGCTGTGAAATCTTCATCTTTATTATCTGTAACTGGTGCATCTGGTGCTTTCCAATCTGGATTCGCTTCTATATCTACTGTTGCATCAACTACTGGAGCTATTACTGGTACTGTTGTATCGGAGGCTACTGCAATTGCACTTACTTCTGTTGCTTCATTTCCTACTATGTCACTTACATTATATTTTATTACTACATTTCTTCCTGCTGCTAATTCTGTTCTTGCTGCCTCTTCATCTAACAATTTTATATAGTATGTTACTACTATATCTTCACTTATAATTACATCTTTATTATCATTTGCTGTTGCTATTGGTGTTATCCAAGTTGTAGCATCTTCTGTTTCTACTGTTGCGTCATCTACTGGATCTATTACTGGTTTTGTTTTATCTGCTCCTGTTGTAAATGTTGCTTCTACTTCATCTGCAATATTTCCTGCATTATCAGTTACATTATATTTTACTACTACATCTATTCCTGATGCTAATGCTGCTCTTGCTGTTGCTAAATCTATAAGTGTTCCATCTGGTTTATAGTATTGTCCTTCAATTGTGAAATCTGCATCTATATTATCTGTTACTGTTGCTACTAGTGCTTTCCAAGTTGCAGCAGCTTCTGTATCCACTGCTACTCCTGTTACTGGATTTATTACTGGTTTTGTTTTATCTGCTCCTGTTGTAAATGTTGCTTCTACTTCATCTGCAGTATTTCTTGCACTATCAGTTGCGTTATATTTTACTACTACACTTCTTCCTACTGCTAATTCTGTTCTTGCTGTTGCTAAATCGATACTTGTTCCATCTGGTTTATAGTATTGTCCTTCAACTGTGAAATTTGCATCATTATTATCTGTTATTGTTGCATCTGGTGCTTCCCAAGTTGCTGCAGCTTCTGTATCCACTGCTACTCCTGTTACTGGGTTTATTACTGGTTTTGTTGTATCTGTTGAAAATATTGCACTTACTTCCATCGCTTTATTTCCTGCTGTATCACTTACATTATATTTTACTACTACATCATTTCCTGCTGTTAATTCTGCTCTTATCACTGTTAAATCTGTTGAAGTTGTTCCATCTGCTTTGTGGTATGTTATTACTATATCATCACTTATATCTCCATCTTCATTATCATATGCAATTGTTGTTGGTGCTGCCCAGTTTGAACAATCTTCCTTAATTAATACTTCTCCATAGATAGGTTTAATAGTAGGAATCTTATAAGTATAAAGATCAACATCAATAATATGACTAGAAATGTTTCCTGAAATATCGCGTACGATTAAATTATTTAGTCCATTATATAATGGAACAAAAATTTGGAAAGTTGGTTCTATATGATACCAGTCCATATGATTTAGTTGGTATCCTGCAATTTTTTCATTGGCTTTAAATGTATGTCTTGAATCGTTAACTACATTAGGTCCTATAGAAAGTGGAGCTAAAATATCAATGTCATAAGTATTAATTTGCATCCCAAAATTTTCAATAAGTATTGCCTTGTTTGTACCACTCGTACTTTCACTAGAGATTCTAACTTTAGCACCATTTTCTCCGTTTCCAAATGAGAGAAAGTACATTGCTCCAATATAAATTTCATTTATATATATCTCTGCCGGAGGTAATAGTCCTCTTTCTCCTGTTTTAGGAATACGAATCTCAAAGTCTAGTGGATCCCCAACTCTTACCAATGGTAAATCTACATCTTTCCAATCTCCTATAGTATAATCAGCAGAACCATCTAGAACTCTCCTCCCTGTGGAAGTAATTATTTGCACATACCCATATCTAGAACTAATACTCATATTATAACCCGATTTCACATCTCTATTTGGAATCATTTCCGGTCCAAATTGTAATTCTACATATGCACCATAGTCTACCGCTTGCTCATTTCCTGCATAATTATCAGTATCAGGGTCCCATATTCCTGCATAAGTATCTCCAGAAGGAAATATAACTCTCCCTTTAACAGATCCACCATTACTGTATAAATTATTATAATCATTTTGATCCAATTGTCTAACCGTTTGCAAGATTGCAGTAGAACTATCATCTAACTGTTGGAGTACTTTTACTTGTTCCCCACCAACATCAAGTTCATAAATCTTATAACAAGCTGCTCCCTCACCGTACTCCTTCTTACAATTTCCATCTGGATATAGTATATCTGGAGTTATTGACCCTGTTCCACCATATTCCCAATGATAATCAATCTCCCATGGAAGTAATCCTTTAGAAGCGTAAAACATTAGGTCATCATAACCAATTCTTGCCTCAATTAGATAAGTTTCACTTCGATAATAACCAGAATCTCTCAACACTAAAGTATGGGCTGCAGTGTCTCCAATAGTAATAGTATATTCATCACCAACAGGAGGATCAATTGCTATAAAATTACCACTATCTAGTGAATATTCAACTATTGTCTTATTTGCTTTCAAAACGTAATTCTGCGCTGCTGTCCAATTTCCTCTCGTTATTTTTGGATTTTCTGCTGTTGTATCATGATAATTTACTGTATAAGTAGCAATGTTTCCTGAGATGTCACGCACTCTCAAATCATTTAGTCCCTCGATTAAAAGAATATCAGTTATTTGGAAAGTTGGTTCTATTGTTACCCATGCGCTATTATTTACTTGGTATCCAGAAAGTTTTTCATTAGATTTAAAAGTATATATTGGATTGTCAACTATATTAGCTCCTCCAAAAACTGGGATTGAAACATCAATATCATTAGTATTAATTTCTATCCCAAAGTTTTCAATAAGTATTGCACTGTTTGTACCACTCGTACTTTCACTAGAGATTCTAACTTTAGCACCATTTTCTCCGTTTCCAAATGAGAGAAAGTACATTGCTCCAATATAAATTTCATTTATATATATCTCTGCCGGAGGTAATAGTCCTCTTTCTCCTGTTTTAGGAATACGAATCTCAAAGTCTAGTGGATCCCCAACTCTTACCAATGGTAAATCTACATCTTTCCAATCTCCTATAGTATAATCAGCAGAACCATCTAGAACTCTCCTCCCTGTGGAAGTAATTATTTGCACATACCCATATCTAGAACTAATACTCATATTATAACCCGATTTCACATCTCTATTTGGAATCATTTCCGGTCCAAATTCTAATTCTACATATGCACCATAGTCTACCGCTTGCTCATTTCCTGCATAATTATCAGTATTAGGGCCCCCTCCTGCATAAGTATCTCCAGAAGGAACTATAACTCTCCCGCTAACAGATCCACCATTACTGTATAAATTATTATAATCATTTTGATCCAATTGTCTAACCGTTTGCAAGATTACAGTAGAACTATAATCTAACTGTTGGAGCACTTTTACTTGTTCTCCATCAACATCAAGTTCATAAATCTTATAACAAGCTGCTCCCTCACCATACTCCTTCTTACAATTTCCATCTGGATATAGTATATCTGTAGTTCTTGACCCTGTTCCGCTATATTCCCAATTAGAATCACTATCCCATGGAAGTAATCCTTTAGAAGCGTAAAACATTAGGTTATCATTACCAGTTGCTTTTGCCTCAATTGGATAAGCTTCACTTACATCACTATCTGCATCTTTCAACACTAACTGATGTTGTAAATTGTCTGAAATAGCAATAGTATATTCACCATCAACAGGAGGGTCAATTGCTATAAAATCACCACCATCTAGTGAATATTTTATTATTGGCTCATTTGTTGTAAAAACATACTGTTGTGCTAATGTCCAATGCTGTTGTGCTAATGTCCAATTTCCTCTCGTTATTATAGGTATTGTTACTATACTCTTTATTGAACCTTCTTCCGGTAGTACCGATTTTATCGATTCCTCTTCTACTGCATTTACTTCTTTTTCTATAAATGTTGGTGCTGAAAATACTACTGTTATTAATGATATTATCATCAGTAAGTAGCTTACTCTTTTAAAAATAATTTTTCTTTTTTTCATTTTATTCTCCTCTATATTTACTAATATTTATTATAGCATATTACACCATCTTTTCTCATTAACGATTTTTGCTCAATTACTATTTTTCCATTTTTATTACCAATGTTTTAAGGTCAACTTCTATTAGGATATAGCACTACTGTGATACCTAATGTTGTTGATTATTATTAGTTATTGTTTGTGATGTTAGTAGCCGTTTATCTAATCATTTACTATTTTTACTTAGTTAATAATCCTTTAAAAGTTTATCCTCGCGTATACGACTCACTTTTTCTATAATATTTTACTATTTCAATGTAACTAGAAATATCTCTTTGCCTATCTTCTATTTTAATTTTATTTATTCAAAATGTAAACCAAAAAGAAGGTTTCTGCATGCAATCATGTTTACCCAAATTATTTTCTTCTAAGAACACGCTTTAATTTCTCCGTCACTAAATATATTATAAGTAATATTGGCTTAGGTGAATTTAATTATGAAAAATATTAAATACACACAGAGCACTAAATATTATCTCAAAAAAAAAGAGGATATATTAAGTAGCAGATGATTTTATCCATCGACCAATGGTTCAATATATATCCGAGAAGCATTCGGAAAAACTCATAAAGACTAATGATAAAAAGATCAATGCTGGGGACAGGAACTCCGAGAGATAATTAGTAATAAAATCATTAAATAGATGAATTAAGTGGGAATTTAAATCTGATTTTAATTCAGATAAAGCAAATGATATCTACCAAACAATAAATGATTATCTATGTTATTACAACAATGATTACTTCAATTAATATTTATTTATCTCTTCATTAACAGTATTTCAATTAATAGTTATCATTCTTTTTTTAAATTTTTATCTTCATCGTGGATAAGGTATAAATATATCCTCAATTTCTACTACTTTTCTTCTTGCTATTAATTCTTCTCCTGTCTTTGTATCTGTTGGAGCAGTTAAAAACGCTTGGTTAAGCGATAAATAAATAAAAAAGTGTTTAAAGTTTTGAATTTATATATGTTAACGGAGCAAAAAAAGCCTGTTAACTTTTTTTATGCTATACATTATATTCAAAGGTTTGATTTTGTGGATAGATCAAAGAATAGTAAAAATAATGCGATAAGCATTTTATTTGCAATATTCTCCACAATATTATTTAGTTTCATCCTTTTCATTATTTCACCTTTCAGTAATAAATTTTGTTAATATGATAATTATGTATATATATAATTGTCGCACTCTGAACGCATAATTTTAATGTTTTAATAAAAAATTACAATAAAAAATAACTTTTTTTGTATCTTAAATTTTTCTTCTAATATAATATTTTTTTATTCATAAAAACTATCTTCTTCAGTATTTTCATATTTTTAATATATTATTGATTTTTATAAATCAATCACTTTATTTTCTGCCCATTAGGAAGTTTAAAATATTTAAAACATAGAGCATTTTAATTCTCATGCAAAATAGACATCGTAGTAAATTAAAACCGTGGAAATAAAATTTGATTTATAATAGTTTTTATTTTTTTTCTAAAAGTCTTTATAGAATATAGTTAAAAACAAAACTTGTTTTTGATATTTCGCAATTTATAAAAAGAGAAATTGATGAAAATCAATTTCTCTTTTAATTTTAAAAGTTATTTAATATTCTTTTATTGCTGTCTTTTTTTAATAACATAGAATCCTGCTACTATCATTGATACTCCTGATATTATTTCTAATATTGGCAGTAAATTATTGTTAGTCGTATCAGCATTTATAAATATCTTGACATTTGCATCTACACTTAAATAATATGTTTTTGAAGTTATAACTTCTGTACTGCAATTTGAATCTTCTTGTTACTTTTTTAGGCACATTTTTATTTATTATTTTGTAAACAATTTCAGATGCTCCTATTTTATTTTTATTAACGTTACTATTTATTACTCACTCCACTAAGCAACATTTACTTTTTCAGTATACGTGCCTCCTACCTCTAATATAATTATTTATTTTCATATTAATCTGCTACTAACTATCTTTTAGCCATACACCTTACATTTTTCATTGCTGATTCATTTCCTGCTACATCTTTTACTATAATTTTGTATACTCCATTTGCTGGGAATGTTATTGCTA
>JABENI010000041.1 GCA_013332095.1 Candidatus Bathyoplasma sp. NZ | reverse complement strand
GTACGTGAGTGGTATGGACGATTTATAAAACATGGAGAGGATGTATTCAATCAAAATAAAACTAATAAAAGTTATACTAGTGCATTCAAAGAGAATATTGTAAAGGAGTGTAAAAGTGGTTGACTGATGTTACTGAATCTAAGATAAATGGAGAATCAAAGAGGCTTTATTCGAGTCCAATCTTGGACCTATACGATAAAAGTATTATTACTTATAATTTATCATACAGGAATAATAATCAATTAGTATTTAAGATGTTTGACGATGCCTTAATTAAATATCCCTTAGCTAAATCTATCTTCCATAGTGACTAGGCTAGCAGTATACATGTAAATCTCACAAGACTAAAAGAGATTACCCAAAGCATGTCAAGAGCTGGTAAATGCATTGATAATGGACCTATGGAAAGTTTTTTCGGAACATTAAAATCTGAAATTTATATTGGAAAGGAATTCGCAAACTATAAAGATTTTGAAATAAAAATAAGCAACTTTATATATTATTATAATAACCGCAGATATCAAGAAAAATTAAAATACATGAGTCCGATGGAATATCGAATTCATGCATTACAATAGTTTTATTTAATTATGTATCTACTTGACAAGTATCAGTTCACTGTATTCAATAAGGCTTCAATTAATATTTATTTATTTCTGTTATCAGTATTTCAATTACTGATTAGCATTCTTTTTTTAATTTTTATCTTCACTACTAAATATGATTTTTATTCCCATCGTGAACGAGATGGAAATATATCATCATCGTCAACACCTGTTGTAAGGTAGTTTGAGAATTCTTCTGTATTTTCTTATACAAGACAATAAAGTGCAAAGGTAGTAATGTTTCCTGACATGTCACGTACTGTTAAAAGATTGTTTCTTTCTTTTAAAAGAATATTATCTATTTGGAAATTTGGGCTTACAGTTACCCATCTTCCACCATTTAATTGGTATCCTGAAATTCTTTCATTAGATTCAAATGTATATATTGAATTGTCAACTAAACCAATTCCTTCAAAAATTGGAACTGAAACATCATAAGCACCAGTATTAATTACTGACCCAAAGTTTTCAATAAGTATTGCTCTATTTGTCCCACCTGTACTTCCACTAGAAATGATCACTTTATTACCTTTTGATCCACCTCCAAACGTGTTAAAGTTAGTTTTTTCCACAAAAGTTTTATTGATATATATATCCTCCTTAGGTAATTGTCGTATTACTCCCGCTGTTTTAGAAATACGAATCACAAAGTCCAGTGGCTCCCCAACTTTTACTTCTGGTATATTTACAGTTCGCGAAATTCCGATAGCAGGAACACGACTATCACCATTTAGTAGTACACTCCCTTCAGGCGTAATTATTTTCATATACTCGCCTGAATGAATAATACTTAAACCATAACGTCTATTCGTCTGACTACCTCGAATCATTTCAGTTTCAAATTGTAGTCCTACAAATGCACCATATCCTACCGCTTGCTCATTTCCTGCATAATTTCCAGTTCCAGTGTTAGGGTCTTCTGTTCACTGCAGAAGTATCTCGAGAAGGAAGTATAACTCTCCCTCTAACAGATCCACCATTTCTGTATAAATTATTATAATTATCTATATCCAATGGTCTAACCGTTTGCAAGAATAGCAGTAGAACTATCATCTAACTGTTGGAGCACTTTTACTTGTTCTCCATCAACATCAAGTTCATAAATCTTATAACAAACTACTCCCTCACCATACTCCTGCTTACAATTTCCATCTGCATCAAATACATCTGGAGTTATTGCCCCTGCTCCGTTAAATTGCCAATTATAATATATCACTATCAGCCAGTTTGTTTGCTAATACTAATGTTTCTATAATATTACTTTTTCACTTTGATTTACTCCAATTTCTAATGTTATTTTTTCTCCTTAAACTAATTTTTTTGATTTCAATTTGTCCTTCCAACTAGATTTTTCTATTTTAGTTTAATTATTTTTTAGCATATCTCTATTTTTTGTTGAAAATTATTCCAAATTTATGTATCTTATTACAATTCTGAATTTTTTTCTTTGCTCCAAGATTTATTTCTACCATCTTTTGCTCTACTAATAAAATCATTCCTTTAATATATTGTATAGCATAAAAAAAGTTAACGGACTTTTTTTGGTCCGTTAACAGTATATCAACTTAAAGTAGCAACCCTTTTATTTAGATTACATATTTTTTTCATCTTCACCACCAAATATGATGCTGTTAATCTTAATACTACTAATACTATTGTTATGATTGTATTATTATTTGTTTTTGCAGTTGTCAACACTTATCAATTACTATTTTTCCATTTTCATCCACTGGTGGTTTCGATTCAACTACTGTTGAGTCATATACCCTACTAATCTATTCGTACTTATTGTTATCTAATCATCATTAATTAGTAAATATTAAGTATGTATGTACTACATTAGTATGTAGGTTATTTAATCTTCTAATTTTAGGTTGTACATCTTTTAAGGTTTATTACTTGTATTTATGACTCAATATCTCTACAGTATTTTTCTTTTAACCTCATTAGAAATATTCTGCTCTATCCATTATAATTTTTGATCTCTATCAGCATGTAAATGAATTAAGAAAGTTTGTGTATATATCTATTTATCCATGTTGTTCTTCCAACTATTGAATATGCTTTAAATTCTTCAATTCTGGATATTTTACAATAATTGGTTATCTCAATCTTAATATTTTTAATTCTCGTAGGAATGTTAGTCCTTCTAATTTCCATGGTAATGTTAGTCCTTCTAATTTCCATGGTAATGTTAGTCCTTCTAATTCCCATGGTAATGTTGATTCTTCTGGTAATGTTGGTTCTTCTGGTAATGTTGGTTCTTCTGGTAATGTTGGTTCTTCTGGTAATGTTGGTTCTTCTGGTAATGTTGGTTCTTCTGGTAATGTTGGTTCTTCTGGTAATGTTGGTTCTTCTGGTAATGTTGGT
>JABENI010000005.1 GCA_013332095.1 Candidatus Bathyoplasma sp. NZ | reverse complement strand
CATGTCTTAGGCATGCCGCCAGCGTTCATCCTGAGCCAGGATCAAACTCTCCATAATTTATTTATAGTTCGTTTGTTTGTTTCCTTAGCTCTTTTGTTTCCTGTTTAGTTTTCAAAGACCATTACTTATAAATTGCCCAAAGCCGTTAAGTTTCGTCAACCTATAGTAGAACTAATGGCGGAGCAGGAGAGATTTGAACTCTCGCACCGGTTTCCCGATCTATACCCTTAGCAGGGGCACCTCTTAAGCCACTTGAGTACTGCTCCACATTAATAATGCTTATACATTTTATCGTATTTGAATAACTATGTCAATAGATTTTTTAACTTTTAATTAAATAAAAATAAAGGAGAAATTACTCCCCTTTATTTTGTTGGATTTTTCATTGTTAATGCTATCTTTTTTTTCTCTAAATCTACATTATGAACCCACACTGTCACAATATCCCCCACTTGAACGATTTCTGACGGATGTTTGATAAATTTGGAACATATTTTAGAAATATGTACTAATCCATCTTCTTTTAAACCACAATCAACAAATGCTCCAAAGTCTACCACATTTCTCACTGTTCCGGTTAACTCCATGCCAGTAAAAATATCATCCAACTTCAAAATTCCTTTTTTCAATATTGGGGCATCAAATTCATCTCGAGGATCTCTATTTGGTGATATTAATGAATCTAAAATATCATCTAACGTATATCCATCGATATCAATAACCTTTAACAACTCATTTCTATTGATACTATTAATTTTACTTACTAACGCTTGATTACCGATATCTTCTTTTTCAAAACCTAAAGTATCCAGTACTAACAAAGTTTTCTGATAACTCTCAGGATGAATAGATGTTTTATCTAAAAGTTCTGTTCCATCGATGATTCTTAAAAACCCTACTGCCTGCTCATAACTTTTAGGTCCCATACTCGGAACTTTTAAAAGCTCTTTTCTAGATTTTAATTTTCCCACTTCATCTCGGTACAAAACTAAATTTTTTGCTGTTTTTTTACTGACTCCTGAAACGTGTTGCAATAATTCTTCACTAGCTGTATTGATATTAACTCCAACTTGGTTAACCGCTTTTTCAACAACAAAATTTAATTGATCGGTTAATTTTTTATCAGAAACATCATGTTGGTATTGTCCCACTCCAATACTTTTAGGATCAATTTTAACTAATTCACTCAATGGATCTTGCAAGCGCCTTCCGATACTTACAGCACTTCTTTCCTCTACCTCATAATCAGGAAACTCTCTTCGAGCATTTTGGCTAGCCGAATAAACACTTGCTCCTGACTCATTGACGATAACATAAGCAGCATCCAATTTTTCTTCATTAATGACCTCAGCTATAAACGTTTCCGTTTCTCTTGAAGCAGTACCATTACCAATCGCAATAATATCAACTTTATATTTTTTACACAACTCTAAAATTTTTTGTTTTGATTTTTTTATTCTTCCTTCTGGAATAACTTCATTTATTTTCTTTTGGTGCGGATAAATAACCCCGATTTCTAAAACTTTTCCTGTTGTACTCAACGCACATAACTTACATCCTGTCCTAAAAGCAGGGTCCACCCCTAATACCACTTTATTTTTCATCGGTGGTTGAAGTAGTAAATTTTCGATATTCATACTGAAGATTTTAATCGCCTGTTCTCCAGCACTCTCTTTTAATTCAGCTCTTATTTCTCTTTCAATACTACCCTTTATTAACCTTTTATAGGCATCGACAATTGCTTGTTTAATGTACTCGGTGTTGTATTTATTATCTGTTAATACTTTTTTATTTAAGTAATTGATAATTTTTTCTGTATCTTCAACTACTGAAATTTTTAAAATTTTTTCTTTTTCTCCACGATTTGTTGCTAAAATTCTGTGAGGAACTATCCGTTTAATAGGTTCTTGATATTCGTAATACATTTGATATGTTTTTCGCTCATCTAATTTCTCATTTTTAGTAACTACCTTAGTTGAAATCACCGCATTCTTTCTAAACTCTTCTTTAATGAATTTACGATACTCAGCATTATCAGAAACTTCTTCACCGATAATGTCTAGCGCTCCAGCAATCGCCTCTTCTATCTTTATTACTTCCTCATTCAAATATTTTTTTGCCTCTTCTTCAATACTACTTTGCGGATCATTTTTAATAAAATCACTTAACGGTTTTAGTCCTTTTCTAACCGCTTCCGTTGCTCTCGTTTTTTTCTTTTCTTTGAATGGTCTATATAAATCTTCAACCTCAGATAAACTTTTTGCATTTAATATTTGCGTTCTTAACTCTTCAGTCAACATCTCTTTTTCATTTATTAACCTAATTACATCCTGTTTCCTTTTTTGTAAATTTACTCCGTATTCGTATTCTTTACTTACACTTCTTATTTCCTCTTCATCTAAACCTTTAGTCATTTCTTTACGGTAACGCGCAATAAAAGGGACAGTATTTCCTTCTTCTAATAACTTTAATACAATTTTAATTTGCGATTGACTAATTTTGGTTTCACTAATTATTTTCCTAATTACATTTTCATTAATTTCCATATTTCACCCCATCTAATTAGATTATAAATAAAAAATCCCTTTTTTACAAGGGATTATTTATCTGTTGCTAAATGAAATGAGTTCGCAATTTCTAATAGTTGTTGTTGACTCAACTCATTTGAGACAACCATAAATTCAATTCCATCTCTGTACCAACTTACCGTTTTATCATCAATTGAACCAATCACACCACTCACTAAAATGGGATCCCCATCTATCACACTAGGTAAAGTTGATGTTTCTAGTGCATCTACAAACTTTTGATAAACGGTAAACTCTTTGGTTCCTCCAAACGTAGTAATAACATACTCTTCACTGACAAATTCATTTAAAATCTCGACACCGACATCATAGTACGTTGGGTAAGCTGAGTATTTTTCTAAACTTCCACCTTCGCCCATTGCTAAAGTTTCTTTTTCTAAATTGCTCTCTTTGTCGAAGAAAGATTCATCAATAGATTTGTTAATTTCAAATTCATTGAATGTTACTGTGATTACAGGTTCATTTTGTTTATCAAATACTGTAACTTTTTTTGGTAAAAATGTTTTTTTATCTAATATAATTTTTTGTGTTTTCAAATTATCATTCGCTTTGTAAGCAACTGAAGAACTGATAATTATCGTATCCTCATCGACAACAATTTGAGCGTTTTCATCATTCAATGTGTCTTTCACTAAAGATTGTAAAAGATAAGAATGAGAAGCATTCAATGGCCACTGACTATTAAATTTGAAACTTTTGCTTAACTCTGGCGTAATTACAAATACCCCTTCGTTATTTTTCAAAATAACTTGAGTACCGTTATTTTCTTTGTTCACCATTTTAACTTTAAAATAGTCTGGCTCTAAATAACTAATTTCTAAATCATAATATTTTACATCTTCATCACTTTTTTTCACCGACATCGTAGCAGTCACACTATAACTATCTATATCTGCTAACGTCTTCGCAAAATCGGCGGGAACATCTTCACTATTAATTTTCCCACAACCAACCAAAACTAAAATTAAACCTAAAACTAAAAATATTTTTTTCATATGTCACTCCTTAATTCTACAACAACTTATGATTGAAATTACCGGATTATGTAACATTCACATATTTTTTTAATTTTTGTTAATACTATTAATAAAAACGAAATTGTAAATTAGGAGGATTTTGATGACTGCTTTACAAAAAACAACTTTATCAATAACAATTTTAGGCGGTTTCAACTGGGGATTAATCGGTTTGTTTAATTTTGACTTAATTGGAGTTATCTTTGGTGGTTCCCAAACCTTTTTAGCAAAAATAATTTTCAGTTTAATTGGAATTTCTTCCATGATAACTGCCCTTTCAACAATTATACCTACAAAACATCTATAACTATGCTACTTATAGGGTGTAGACTATAAGCAAATTTTTACGTATTCTATTTTTAAAGTGGTGATAAATATGACTAAACGTGAACAGTTTGGGAAAAGACTAAATCAAATCAGAAAAGAAAAAGGTATTTCGCAAGAAGAACTTGCTTTTAAGGCTGGTGTCCATAGAACATATATCGGACATGTAGAAAGAGCAGACAGAAGCGTTTCACTAATCAAAATTTTTGAAATTGCCGAAGCCTTAAAAATTGATCCGAGCGAATTATTTAATTACAAAAATTTAGATGAGCCAAAAAAATAAACTTATTTTTGGTTTATTTTAACATTCCAAAAAATTAAAAGGGGCTGTAAATAAATAGAATTTTATTCTATTTATTGCAGTTTCTTTTTTATTTTCGTGAAAATTTAAAAACAAGCATGACTAAAAAACAAACAAGAGTTTGCTTTTTTAAAATATGAGGCATAATATCAGGATATTATTATATCGTTTCTTTTTAATTTATTGTGGCTTTCATTAAATTAAATCCAATACACACTAAATCCCACTCAATTTTAACTCTTTCCACTGAAGTTGATTTTATATCTTCTAAATTTAGAATCTTCTTTTATAATACCAAATGCACCTTCTACTTGAATAGACCTTGCATTCTCATATTAATTCCTTCTTCGGTATCAAGAAATTCTATAGCTTCTTTTTGGTATTCATCTAGTTGCTCATTAAAAGAAATTCTTTTATCATTTCCAGATTTGTTACCACAAGACTCGCTCAACATACATCCGCTACAGCCAGTTGATTTATATATTTTACTTTCACTTCCAAATTTTGAGTTTTTATTTTTACGAGTATACTTATAAATAAATTCTACACCATTTGGACAAACAGGATTATTCCTTTCATTAACCTCATAGTTATCTTTGTGAAACAAATTTTTCTTATATTTTTTACTTCGTTTTTGTTTATACATTCCAAATTTCATTGCAATATTCATTCCGTACGTCTTACAATATGTATAAGTATGATAACTTCCATATCCAGCATCAGCAACAGGATTAAGAGGATATTGATTATATAAATCCACGTGTTTTTCAATTAAAGGAATAAAAGTAACAAAGTCTGCTCTATCTTGGAAAACATCAGTAGTTACTATAAATTCATCTGCAACTGCAATTTGCATATTATATGCAGGTTTTAATTGACTATTTTGCCTATGATCATCTTTCAAATGCATAAAAGTAGCATCGTAATCAGTCTTTGCATAACTATTTCTATTTGGTCCGATAATTTTTAAATATTTATTGTTTTCCTTCATCTTAACATACGCTTCATCCATTAATTCAAACATTTTCTGTATTTTGTTTTTTCTCTTACCTTTTCCATGGAAAAATATAGTTTTTAACATTTTAACTATTCGTTTCAACACTCTGCTCATTTTCATTAATCTATGCTCACTATAATGATCAAATTTTAAATTTTTCTGATAATTTTCAGGATATTCAATGTATCACACTGGATTTTTAATATCGTATGCACCGTAAATCTCGTTAAGTGAATTAATATTTTCATTTATTTTTTTACCTAACTTAAAAATAGAACTCATAATTCTACCACGCCACACAAAAGAATATCTGTTTGCATCAGCTTCAAATTTAGTTCCATCTATATATATTGTTGTTAAATTAACATTAAATTGTTTGATAATATGCTTGTTTAAACGACCAAAAAGAATACTAGTCTTTCCTGCTAGTTTCTTAATAAAATTATTAATACTTGTATGTGATGGTGCTTTATAATCACCTAGCAGGTACATAAAATTTATATTCTCTTATACAAGCTTTACTAATTTTTCTTGATGTTCTAATTCCAGTCATAAAACCATCCAAAACTAGTTTTAATAAGACTACTTGATTAAGTGTTGGTCTACTCAATTTAGCAACACTTATTTCAACAATTACCTCCATATTTATTTGGTGAAATAAGTAATCAAAAGTTCTAACCAGCGAATCCTTTGGAATAATTAATCCAATTTCTATCGGTAAAATTGACTGAAATATGTTCTAATTATGTTTTATAAAATTTGTGTTCATAGTTATATTATACCAAAAAAGCCGTTGGAGTTTTAAGTTCCAACGGCTTTTTTGGTGTTTATTTTTCTCTTTATATTAATAACTATTTTTATGATTGGCTTTCAAACAAACATGTAAATGTGCTAATATTACTTCTCTGCAGCAGACATATATATTGTATTACTATAGTAAATCAAGTAATTAACAAAAAAACTATTCAATTATATAGGTCTTTTTTTTGCTTTAGAGTTTGTTTGATAAAATACTAATACTTCATAGTTTCTTTAGATGACTATAATTGCATGAAGTATTAATTTTCTATCAATTGCTTACACCACCTATAGCCGTACTATTTAATAAAATTTTACACAAAATCATCCACATTAATAATCAACTCAATTATCACTCTAGGGGGAGCATCTACCCCTGTAGACACATGCTTACTGGAAGTCCTTTCAAAAATAGGGCTAAATCAACTTTATTATTATTTTCTTTATCTTCATATTCGAGTTCATCAATTACACTGTAAATATTTTTCTTGTATAATTCATTTTGTTCTTCATTTTCAATGTTAAACTTACTATTAAGTAAATATATTTTTCCAACTCTCCAATCTCTAATTCCATGCCCTAAAATATGTATTAAAAAATCCTTTTCAATAGTTTCATAAACTACTTTAACAATTTCATTTTCCCAAAAGTCTTCGCAATTACTCTTAAATTCCTCTATCATTTCCTTTTGAGTCGATTCTAAAAATTCAATCAAAGAAGTTTTATCTATTGTATATTTTTTATAATAGTCATTCATACTTCTTTTTATGTATCAACTTTTTTTTACTAAGTGCTTGAGTATCTCATTATATTGAAATTTTTCTCATCTAATTTCATAAGGACTCGCCTCCTTCGTTTGCTATAATAGTTGCACTATTTAAATATTAATTTTACCAGTTACTGCTTCATAGATTAGTGATTTTTTTGATAATTCCATTTTCTCGATTACTCTCTTTCTTAAAGATATTTGATCATTGATGCTTTTACATTTTCTATCTAGCAATTCAGCAATTTTTTCCTGAGTTTCAATATCTGGATACGAAATTTTTATACTGCTTAAAGACTTTTGTGTTAAACTTAATACTTTCACTCCATAAATATTTATTGCTATTAAATCTTTAAAACACTCAGATCTAAAATAATAACTAAAATATTTACAACATATATCTTTTCTTGCCTTTGCAACTAAAGTATGTAGTCCTGATAAAACAATTTCTCCACCCATATTTTCAATATAAGTAAAATTACCACTACCTTCTACATCTTCTGAAATATCGCAAAATATAAAATTCCCTTCTTTTAAAATTGCTGATTTCTTTTTATTAATATATTCTTCACTAACTTTAGGCAATTCATTTTTATTTAAATCCAAATTATATAAATACTTTGTATGAATGTCACGATAGTGTAAATAACTTATTCCTTCCTCAACTATCATATCTCTTGATAGAGGATAACCGCTACTTATATTAAACAAATATTTAAATTTTTTCGTTTCTACATCTTTGAGTTTCATTAAAGTTTCATTTATCAAACTCTGTTTTGCTCTATCTAATTTATCAATTATTTTATTATTAAGTTCTATTGTTTCGCTCAATAGTCCTAATTTTTTATCTAGATAATTTGATATTTTCTTTTGTACTACACACAAAGGTAACTGTACCTTCAAATTTAAGAGAATTTTTACATTTAAATTAATCCTGGTAGATCCTTTTCCATTAATTGAAATTTTACTTCTAATAGCATGAGAATTGAGTAAATAGCCTAAATATCTGGGAAATACATTCTCATCACTTAATCTATATCCTTTACACAAACTATTCAAATACAGATCCGTTATATCTCTAATAACAATCGCGCTTTTCCCTAGGTTTTCATAATTTTCAGAGGTCATAAGAAATAATAAATCATCTTTCTTAACTTTATTTTGTTTTTCATTTACTTTAACGAAATTCAAACTGTTATAATTAATTTCAAAATTTTTCAATATATTTGTAAATGACACATATGGGCTGTATCCTATTTTACTTTCTTTTGGAAAATCTTCACCAGATTTGCCAACTAATCCGGAGTAAAATTTTCCGATATATTTTAATTTTATATCCTTTGATTTATACGGTTGACATTCTACATTACTCATATGTTACACCTCATCAAGTAACTCTGAAAGTTGATGTTCCAAATCTTTTATTTCACTCCATAAAGTATCAAACTTTTCTGGTTCTTTAAACTCATAAAAATATTTAGTTATTGGAATTTCATAGCCAATTTTGCTCTTCTTTTCATCAACAAAATAATTTTTAACATGCGGCATTACTTCTTCATCAAAGTATTTATTTTGATTAACTGCTAGAGGTATATTCTCTTTATCAATACTTAAACAAGATTTTATAATATCATTTAATATTTGTGATGATAAATTAATTTTAATTGATTTTTCTATGCATTTTTCAAATGACTGCTTTGTATCATATTTAGTTATATTTAAATCTCTTAAAGAATCTATGATTACCATTTTATCATCATCGCTTAACTTTTTAAAACTAGCTTTTTCCTTTAATGTATCATAAACATCCTCAACTAATTTACCCTCATTTTCATTTATAATTTCTAACGTTATTTGATTATATCCTAACTCTTTGTTTGATAGGATTTTTGATTGTTCACAATTTGCAAATTCTTTAAAGACGTCTTTTATTTTATCAATATTATTTTGATGTAATTCTTTACGTTTTTTACCAAGTGATTTTTGCAGTAGCTTAAACTCCTTTCTACCATCAATCAACTGTACTTTTCCTTGTCTTAAACTAGATTTCTTTTCTGTTAAAACCCATATATAAGTTGCTATAGATGTATTATAAAACATGTCTGTAGGAAGTGCAACAATACTTTCTAGCCAATCATTTTCTATAATCCACTTTCTTATTTCACTTTCACCGCTTCCCGCATCACCATTAAATAATGGAGAACCATTCATAATAATAACTAAACGACCTTTTTTATCAAGTTTACTTATCATGTTTTGTAAGAATAATAATTGCCCATCACTAATTTTAGGTAACCCTTTTTTGAATCTACTATCCATACTATTACATTCATCTAAAACTTTTTTCTTTGAAGTTTTCCAATTAACCCCAAAAGGAGAATTCGTTATAAGAAAATTAAATTTTTCTTTTTTAAATTGATCTTCTGTTAAAGTATCACGATGTCTGATATTATCAACATCTTGCCCTTTAATAAGCATATTGGCTTTACATATCGCATATCCTTCATCATTAATATCCTGACCATAAAGTCTTATTGTTGTATTTTTTATACCTTTTTGTTTTCGTTTTTCAACTATTTTACTTTCACTAACCGATAGCATTCCACCTGTACCAAAACACCCATCGTAGACCTTAAATAGTTTTCCATTAACATCCATATCTTCATAATCCGATAAAAGTAAATCAGTACAAAGCTCAATAACTTCTCTAGGTGTGTAATGGTCCCCCGCTTCAGCGTTTTCTTTAAATCTTCTAATAATATCTTCAAAGATATACCCCATTTCAATATCTGTTGAATTTTGAAAATTCAATTTTTCATTACAAAATTCTTTTATAATTGTAAATAACAAATTATGCTTTTCAAGTGTCTCTAATTCATTTATAAAACCAAGTTTATCGATGATTTCAAAAACATTATCTGAAAAACTTTTTAAATATTTTTTAAAATTAATAAAAAGATTATCCGGATCATTTAGTATTTTATTTAATGTTAATTTGCTCTTATTAAAAAATGGGATACCACAGTAATTAAAAACATTTGATTCAATATTGTCATTTTGTGATTTTTTAAATAGATCATATGCATCTTGTAACTCATCAAAATTACTCTCAATAATTGCATCAAACCTTCTTATGACTGTCATCGGGATAATAATACTCCCATATTTTCCAGGAGTATATGCTCCTCTTAAGTGGTCTGCAATTTTTATTACTAAGTCTGCTTTTTTCTTAACACTATTACTAAACTCTATTTCATTCACAGTTAGTCCTCTAGTCTTTCTCTATAATTTTTAACAACTCAATATTTTTATATATTTTTTTTCTTTTATCTTCTTTACTTTCTTCTTGTTCAAGTAGTCCATATTTAACTAATTTTTTCAGATAATTACTTGCTGACTCTCTTGAAAAACCTGCAAACTCCTCACTAGTATTAGTTAAATCGGAGATGGTTATATATACTTTTTCAAAAGTCATTTCTAATACCTTTTTACTATCTGCAAATTCTTTAGCTATCTTTATTTCTTTATTTACTAATTTTTCACTCCAATTATCATAGCACTTTGTTATATTATCTATAAGAGTGACCGTTTTTTTAGAAGTTTCGATAATACCATTTAGCATATAATCAATAAATTTATGCCAATCACCTTCTTTAGTTACCCCCATTAACAAATCATAGTACTCGGTCTTGTTCCTCACAATATAACCACTAAGATATAACACTGGATAATCAATATATTTATAATACATTAAAAATAAAATATTAAGTATTCTACCTGTTCTACCATTACCATCATAAAATGGATGTATTGCCTCAAATTGATAATGTGCCATAGCAATCTTAATCAAATTATCAATCTCATACTTATCAGAATAATACATAAATCCCAATAAGTCCTTAATTAAATCATTTATAATATCTAAGCCATGTGGTGGGGTATATAATACTTCTTCCATTTTTCCATTAACAGTTGTACCGATTTGTGTATGGTTTGAACCTTCAGCTAAATTTTTTCTATATCCCTTTTTACCTGTATTTATTAGCATGTTGATTTCATTAATATCCGCTGCCGAAATTAAATCTTTGCTACGCAATTCACCGACTCCTAAAAATAAAGCATCTTTATAATCTACAACTTCTTTTGCCGCAGGGGTTTTTTCATCAAATGCAATTCTTCTATATATATCATCATTAGTTGTGACAATATTTTCAATTTCCGAAGATACTTTTGCTTCTTGAAGCGCTAAAGTATCTAATATAATATTAGGATTTATCAAAGTCTTTAATGCTCTATTTAAAGTCGATAATTCAGCTGTAGCCTCAATACATGCTTTCAATAATTTTTTATTTTCAATATTTTTAATACTACTTAGTTTTGGTAAATCGTTGTATGGTCTTGTTTTTTCAAACATAAAATCACCTCATGTATAATTTAGCACGCTTTGTGCTTTTTGTCAATATGTCTACATTTTTTATTTTTGTAGACATAATTCAGTATTGTAGGTACATATTTTTTATGATATTTTACTATAATACTAAAATATATTTTAACTAGTGATGAAACCTTCTCAAAACTGTTTTCAAAGAAATATCTATTATCAATGATTAATAATTAATCACCTAAGTCACACTGCTACTGTATTTGGAGTAAGGACGATATCGGAATCTATCTTAAAAAAATGATTGTCCATTCAATTTAGGCGAGTTAAAAATTCTTACGAATTTATAAAAAAAATAATTAATTCATCTAGAAAAAAAGGAGATAAGATTTCTTATGTAACTTTCAAAAATCTTGCAGATAAAAATACAAGACATCTTTATGATAACTTTTCATTACATTCAGTATTTTACTACAATTCAAATGTATCTAGTCGTATATTAATGCGTAATCAAAAAATAAATTTTAAATTATTTATGCAAATATAATGGTTTTTCATATCTCTTCCTAAAATTATTTTTAGGGCTTGCAAAATAGCCTTATTATGAAAACTATGTGCAAGTAGATTAGTTTTTGTAGTGTTTATCACTTATAAGACAATTAGTAAGTAGCGCTAACTGTTTACTTTTTTTATATCCTTTGAGATATGGGATTATAACCAAAAAAAACACGATTAACATGTGTTTTCAGTAGACCAAACTAATCAGATAACATTTACTCATAAAATTATAGCGACTCATAGTAACTTAAGTTACTATTTAATTAAAAATATTAGTTTGTTTAGTAATATCAAGCATTGACTATATATCTAATCAATAATTATTTAATTGATTAATAAATTTTATAAATTCAAATAGTTTATCGGAAGATTCGATTATATATTGATACTAATGTTTTTTTATCCTATCCAAAATTACACTTACAATATATCTTTATAATCATAAATCTTATAATCCATATTATACTTCTTCACAAGGCTATCAATATATTTATTTCTAGAAGTACTCTCTCTATCGGATGGAGGAAATTCTAAACATGTTTCATCATACAATTTCATATACGGCAATACCTTATCTTTACCGCTTCATATAATTTATCTAGCATATGAATTGAATATAATTTTTTCACTATAAACTCTGGTTCTAAAATTTTTAGACAAACTCTGAACATACCCTTCATAACAAAACTAAATAATTCTTTTATCTCAGTCAATGAGTATTTTAACTCAAATTTATTTAATTCTCTTTCTAACTCTACAATAAATGAATTTTTAAATATGTCAAAATTACAATCATAACTAAGGGCATATTTTTTATAAAAATTTATTACACTTTTATTAAAAAAACCTTCCTCTAAATATTTAAATTCTTTTTCATCAAACGCATTCCATATGACTTTATCATTCTTAATGGCATAAGTAGCTAATGGAAAGACTTTTTTATTTATTAAATTACCTAATAAATCGATTTTAATATTTAATTCTTCACATAAAGATTGAGTATAAATAAAGTATTTTTTTATGTAAATATGTCCTCTTTAGTAAACATAACTGCCACCTCTTTCAATTGGTCGGGAAGACAGGAAAAACAAAACACATTGTATTATCAATAAACACCTTAATACTAGTCACTTTAAGCACTAAAATAATGAGAAAATAATCATTTTTTAGTTAAATAAGTCACTCATAAGTCATTTAAACTGTCATTTCTTTCTGAAATCAATTAAAATTATTTTTTTACTTAGTATTTAAAGAATTTAATATATTACTTATATAGGGAAGTATTGCAACACCCACATCAATACTCTTGTTTAAAAGAGTACCTACAAGTTTACCGATTTTGTCCCATTTAATTGATTTAAAGGAATTAATAGGAGAATGCAAAGGTCTATTCAAGTAGAAGGTGCATTTGGTATTATAAAAGAAGATTCTAAATTTAGAAGATATAAAATCAACTTCAATGGAAAGAGTTAAAATTGAGTGGGATTTAGTGTGTATTGGATTTAATTTAATGAAAGCACACAATAAATTAAAAAGAAACGATATAATAATATCCTGATATTATGCCTCATATTTTAAAAAAGCAAACTCTTGTTTGCTATTTAGTTATGCTTATTTTTAAATTTTCACGAAAATAAATAAAAAACTGCAATAAATAGAATAAAATTCTATTTATTTACAGCCCCTTTTTTTCATATCAATATTTTATTGTTCTTTTAACTTGCTAACCCATTCTCTTATTTTTCTATAGCGGTGATTCAATCCTGATTTACTAATTTTTTTTTCATACATCGTTTCATATACTAAGGTAAGCTCATTAATACTTGCCTCTGGATTTTTCAATCTGATAGTAGCAGCTTCTAATAGTTTATCCCCTAATACATCTAACCCAGTTCTTTTTTCGATAAATAGTATTTCATCAAATTGCTTTTTTGCTGAAAGTAAAATTTTCTTCTGATTGGCAATTTCGCAGTTATCTACCCGGTTGATAGAATTTTTAATATCTTTATAGATTCTAACATCTTCGAAAAACATAACTGAATTATACGCTTCGATAATTTTTAAAAAATCTGATATATTTTCTGACTGTTTTATGTAAATCATATAATTTTTTTTTCTTTCAATTATTTTGGCATTTAATTTTTGAACATTTATTAAATCAGTTATTTCTTTTGCATGTTCTAAACTTTTTAAATTCAATTCTAGATGATAGTTAGAAGTTTGGGGATTACTAATGGATCCACAAGCCATAAATACTCCTCTTAAATACGCTCGCTTACAACAGTTTTTTTCAGTTAATTCTAATGGTATATTATTTTTTTTTTGCAATTGATCTAACAACTTTAAATCTTCAACTATTTCTTTTGCTCTTTCTTTTACTATAACAATATAAATTTTTTTTTTGTCTAAAGTTACTTGTTTTTTAGTAAATAAATCAATTGATATTGAATAACAATTTTTCAAAAGTTTAACAACTCTTTTAGCAATTGTTGCATTTTGGGTATGGTAATCTATTTCTAAGCTGCTATTAGATAATAAGATTTCTCCATTACTTCTTAAAAGCGCTGATAATTCAGACAAATAACAACAGTCATTAGAACTTTTTCTACTCAGTTCTTCTTTTACTTCTGCTGAGAAACTCATTGTATTTTTTCTAAATATTTAACAACATTAATGGCGGCGATTGAGGCATCTGCCGTTGCTGTACTAATCTGTCTAATTTTTTTATCAACTACGTCACCACAGGCAAATATTCCAGCTACAGTTGTCTTCATGTTTTCATCAACTGTGATATAACTATTATCCGAAGTAATATTTAAATTTCGAACAATCTCCGTTTTTGGATTATAACCGATAAAGATAAAAGTTGCTGCAAATTGAATTTTGCTTTTTTCTTTAGTTTCGTTATCAACGATAATTGCCCCTTCAATATTATCTTGTCCAATAAATTCAACTACCGAAGTGTTAAGTTTAATTTCAACGTTTTTTTTGCTGTTCAAAACATCGATATAGGCTTTGGCTGCTCGTAATTTTTTTCTTACTAAAACAGTTACTTTATTTGCTAATCCTGATAAGTAAATTGCTTCTTCAATAGCACTATTTCCACCACCGATAACTATCACGTCTTTCCCTTTATACAATGGACCATCACAAATAGCACACCACGATATCCCTCTTCCGGCAAATTTATTTTCATTTTCAATGTTTAACAATTTTGGTTTTGTCCCTGTTGCGATAATAACTGCTTTTGTTTTATAAGTACCATCAGTTGTAACAATTGTTTTTATATCTCCATCCTGTACTTCGGTAACATCACCGTACTTGTACTCTACTCCTAATTGTTGTGTGTGGTTAAACATTTTTAGTGAAAGTTCTGGTCCAGTTATTTTATTTAGTCCGATATAGTTTTCAATTTCAGAAGTATTAATCATTTGTCCACCAGGAGCACCCTTTTCTAACATCAACACTTCTAACCCTGCTCGATTAGCATAAATGGCCGCATTCATGCCTGCTGGTCCAGCACCGATAATAATTACATCATGAACTTTTTCCACTTATTTCTCCTCCATCGACTGATCCTCAGTTGAATTTTTTGCTACTAAAACAGTTTGCTCGTCTTTATTTCTTTCTACTTCTTCGATATAACTCACTGGAAATATTCTTTTATATCGGCGGTAAGCAAACCAAATAATACCGACAATTGCTAACACTATTGAAATTAATTGCGCAACTCGAAAACTACCTAACATTAAACTATCTGTACGCATCCCTTCGATAAAAAATCTTCCTACTGAATACCACACTAAATAAAATGATAAACATTCACCAACCCAATATTTTTTTATCTTTCTTAAAACAAAATACATAATTAAAAAACCTAGTAAATTCCAAGTCATCTCATAAAAAAATGTTGGGTGATAATAATTAAGTCCATTAGGACCATATAAATACATCTGATCTACAATAAATTGTGGCAAATGTAAAGTATTACTTAAAAAATCTCTTTTTAAATCCAATGTTGCTCCTGGTACTACACCACCGTGCGCTTCTTGGTTAAAGAAATTTCCCCATCTCCCAAATGCTTGAGCTAGTAAAAATCCTGGTACTACTACTTCTAAAACTTTGAATATATCCATCTGACGTTTTTTAGTAAAATAATATATAAATATAGCAGTAGCTATTATACCCCCATGGATGGCTAACCCGCCTTCCCAAATATACAGAGCACTAATAATGTTATCTTTATAATTATCCCATTCGTATATTACATAATATAATCTAGCTCCTAAAATTCCAAAAATAAATCCATACACTAATCCATCTGATAAATCTTCTTGCTTTAAGTTGAATTTCTTAATTTCTTGATAGCCTAACCAAGTTCCGACTAAGACACCTACTAAAATGCAGATGGCATACAATTGAATATTAAAAAAACCTAAATCTATTTTGTCGATTAACGGCTTAAAAACATGTTCCATACTATCTCTCCTTATTTATCTTTTATTTTTTTTATCATTTTTTTTATCTTTCGATTAATTATATATAAGTAGATAATTTTTCTAACGATGATTAACATCACGGTAAAATCTAAAAATATTTCTGTTGTTCTAAAAAATAATAGTTGTACTGAAAAAGTGTAGGCTAAGACCTTGAAATTATTACTGAAATTATCATTATGCTAGCAAAAGTATCCAGAACATATTTAAAAAAATATCTATAAATAATATTACTAATCAAGTATTCAATTGTTGTAAAGATTAAAAAAAATATTAAATTATAATACTTTTCCTAATAACTAACTATCTTTAAATCACTAGCATCGCGTAACCTACTAGTAGATTTATAGTGTACTTAATCAAAAAATCTAATAATTTATTTCCGGCAAATGAATTTCTAAGCGGAATTAAAATTTATGATAATCTAATTTGGTTTTTCATTATTTAAGACCTTTTTTAAAAATTGTCCAGTGTACGATTTTTCACATTTTGCTACTTTCTCTGGAGTTCCGGTAACTAAAACAGTTCCACCCTCATCTCCGCCCTCAGGCCCTAAATCAATAATATAATCGGCGACTTTGACAACATCTAAATTGTGTTCAATTACAACTACACTAGCACCTTTTTCAACAATTGTATTTAAAACAATGAGTAATTTTTTTACATCATCTGCATGTAACCCTGTTGTCGGCTCATCCAAAATATAAATAGTTTTATCTGTTATTCTCTTGTGCAATTCACTAGCTAATTTAACTCTTTGTGCTTCCCCGCCTGATAGAGTAACTGCTGACTGTCCCAATTTTATGTACCCTAATCCTACTTCTTCTATCGTTTTTAATTTTCGGTATATTTTCGGTATATTTTCAAAAAATTCACAAGCCTCACTTATTGTCGTATCAAGAATATCAGCAATATTTTTCCCTCGATACCTGACGTTTAAAGTTTCTTGATTGTATCTTTTTCCTTTACAGACATCGCAAACAACATAAACATCTGGTAAAAAATGCATTTCAATCTTAATCATTCCATCTCCACGACAGGCCTCACATCTACCACCTTTAACGTTGAAGGAAAATCTTCCTTTTTGATATCCTTTCAATTTAGAATCATTGGTCTGGGCGTACAAATCTCTAATGTCATCAAATACTCCTGTATAAGTAGCAGGATTTGATCTTGGTGTTCTTCCAATAGGTGATTGGTCAATATCAACAATTTTTTCAATATTTTCCCAGCCCAATATTTCTTTATGTCCACCGACAACTATTTTTTTATTGTAAACTTTTTTGGATAATCCTTTATATAAAAGTTCATTGATTAGCGTTGATTTTCCACTACCACTTACACCTGTGACTACGGTCATTAATCCCAAAGGTATTTTAACATTTATATTTTTTAAATTGTTAAGTTTTGCCCCTTTAATTTCAATAAATTTACCATTCGGCTTTCTTCTTTTTTCGGGAATTTCAATTCGAAGTTTACTTGCCAAATACTGTCCAGTAATACTCTTATTGTTTCTCATCAACTGTTTTGGCGTACCTTTTGCTACAACTTCTCCACCATGTATTCCCGCCAGTGGTCCAATATCGATAATATAATCAGATTCTAACATTGTTTCATCGTCGTGTTCTACGACTATTAGCGTATTTCCCAAATCTCTCATTGACTTTAAAGTTTTAATCAACTTGTGATTATCTCTTTGATGTAATCCAATTGAAGGTTCATCTAAAACGTATAAAACTCCTGATAAGCGACTACCTATTTGAGTGGCTAATCTAATTCTTTGAGCTTCTCCACCACTTAAAGTTCCTGATTTTCGGTTTAAGGTTAAATAATCCAACCCCACATCAACTAAAAATGATAATCTTTCTTTAAGTTCTTTTAAGATCATTTCCGCAATTTTTTCGTTCTTTTCGCTTAATTTTAGTTGGTCGATAAACTTCAAAGCCTTTTTAGTTGAAAACTCAGTAAATTTATAGATGTCGATTCCCCCAACTTTTACACTTAAAGCTTTGGGCGATAATCTTTTTCCTTTACAAACTTGACAAGTTGATTCAGTGGAATAACTTTCTATCCATCTTGCTACCCATTCACTTGAAGTTTCCATTCTTCGGCGTTCCATATTTTCAATAATTCCTTCAAATTTACGTTTCTTCTCGTAACGTTGTCCACTTTTTGCCTGTATTGAAAAATTTATTTCCTCATCACTACCGTACAAAATCATTGCTAACTCTTTTTTGGAATAATCTTTTAGTTTTTTACTGATATCGATGTTGTAGTGGTTAACAGTTGTCAATATTTGTTTGGCAAAATAAGAATCTCTATCTACTGCAGCACCTAACGGTTTAATCGCTCCATCAAAAAGTTTTTTATCGTAATCAATTACTAACTCAATATTAACTTTACTTTTACTCCCTAGTCCGTTACATTCAGGACAAGCACCAAAAGGAGAATTAAAGGAAAATAATCTTGGCTCTAATTCTGGAATAGTAAAATCACAATATTTACAAGCAAAATTTTCACTAAAAACTAACTGCTTGTTCTCAATATCTACTGTTGCTAGTCCCCCTGATAAGGTAATACTAGTTTCTAATGAATCAATTAATCTTGATTTATTCCTTTTATTTAATTTTAATCTATCAACTAGCACACTGATAGAATGTTTTTTGTTTTTCTCTAATTTTATACTCTCAGACAATTCAACTTCCTCACCGTTTACTTTTCCCCTAACATAGCCATCTTTTATTAAAGATTCAATAACTTTAGCATGTGTTCCTTTTTGTGCACTGACTACTGGAGAGTATAAATGTATTCTAGAATCTTCTTTATATTCAAAAATTTTAGTGACCATTTGGTCAACTGTCTGTGAAGATATCGGTTCATTATGAGTAGGACAATAAGGCACACCTACTCTGGCAAATAATAATCGCAAATAGTCGTATATTTCAGTAACTGTTCCTACTGTTGATCTTGGATTTTTACTAGTAGTTTTCTGCTCAATACTAATAGCTGGCGATAACCCTTCAATTTGGTCAACATCTGGCTTGTCCATATTTCCTAAAAACTGTCTAGCATAGGCACTTAAACTTTCTACGTATCTTCTTTGCCCTTCAGCGTAAATAGTATCAAATGCTAAAGAACTTTTTCCGCTACCGGATAACCCTGTCATTACTACTAATTTATTTTTAGGTATTTTCACATCTATATTTTTTAAATTATTTTCTCTTGCACCTTTTACTACAATGTATTTTTGTTCCATCCCAACACCCATTTTCATCTATGATATATTCTGTTCTCCATATAATAACATATTTTACATATGACTTTCAATTAATGCTTCAAAATTTTCATAACCATAGCGGTCAAAAATATCATGCGGGCAATGTTTCCCAGTAACATCTTTATGAGTTACAATATCTTCTATTCCTAAATCATATTCCATTAATAAACTTGCAACTAATTTAGCAGCATTTTCAATAGCTTGATCTCTTGTAGCTAGATCATCTGATGTACTTCGAGCAATCTCGACACCGATGGCATTTGCGTTGTGTGAATCTTCTGCTCCACCATCTCCAGCATGCCAACCAGTTACCGTTGTAGGAAGTGCTTGCCAAATTTCCTTTTCATCTACGGCGAAATGAAAAGAAGTATATGAAGTATTTTCACTAGAATGTAAATAATTAACTTCACCAGCGGCACTAGCATTATTCGCTGTATTATGGACTACAATGTATTTAGGTGTTTCCATCTGATATCCGTATTTGATCGATGATGGACCTAATAATTTCTGATTTGTCATATCTGAAACTTCTTTGTTCAATGCGGCTCTAGTATCAATCTCCTCTTTAGCTTCAGTTTCAGTGTTTGTTGGGTTCTCAACTTCCGTATTTGTTGTGCTCTCAGTTTCAGTATTTGTTGTGCTCCCAACTCCCGTATTTGTTGTACTACCAGCTCCTGAATTCGTTGTGCTCTCAGTTTCCGTATTTGTTGGGCTCTCAACTCCCGGATTTGTTGTGCTCCCAACTCCCGTATTTGTTGTGCTCCCAGCTCCTGAATTCGTTGTATCATCAACTTCAGAATTTACATTGTCCCCAATATTAAATCCTCCTAAATTTTTAGTAGTACCATCAAAATTTTCTGATGGATTTTCCACAAACGTAATGGGATTACTATCGATCTGTGAAGCATTATTATCGACTTTTTGAAAAGAATTATTTGCCCCTACTAATAATGTGGTAATTAGAGCTCCACCAACAACAACTTTTACCACATTTCCTTTAAAGTTAATCTTGTTTCTTAACTTAAGAATGTTTTCTTTTAAATCTGTACTACCGGTTTCCGAATCTTTGTCAAAACTTTTTGCAAATTCAGAATTGTAATCTAAGTATAAAATCAATTCATTATTTTTAACTTTATATTTCATATCCATGAATAATCACTCCTTCAACTTATTTTTAGTTACATTGGCAAATATAATTCATATTACTTTTAAAAAATTTCAATTATGTTATACTAACTGTATAAAACTAAATAGGAGGAAAAAGAAAAATGAGTAAATTTAAATGCACTGTTTGTGGTCAAATTATTGATTCAAGCGAAAAATGTCCAGTATGTAATGCTGGAGCTGAGCATATCGTACCTTATGAAAACAGTGGTTCATTAACTTGGGCCGATGAACATAAAATAGGTATAGCTAAAGGGGCTCCTGAAGATATTCTCCAAGGATTAAGAGATAATTTTAACGGAGAATGTTCTGAAATAGGTATGTATTTAGCGATGAGTAGAGTAGCCGATAGAGAAGGTTATCCTGAAATTGCTTTAACTTTAGAAAAAATTGCCTTCGAAGAAGCAGAGCATGCTGCAAAATTTGCTGAATTATTAGGTGAATTAGTCGGTTCTTCTACTAAGGAAAATATCGAAAAAATGTTAGCTGGCGAAAATGGTGCTTGTAAACATAAAAAAGATATCGCAACAAGAGCTAAAAAAGAAAATTTAGATGCAATTCATGATACAGTTCATGAGATGGCTAAAGATGAAGCACGTCACGGAAAAGCCTTAGCAGGATTATTAAAAAGATACTTTTAATTAAAAAAGAATTGCTATAAAAGCGATTCTTTTTTATTTCAGCATTTTTAAAAACTGTTCTTCATCTATAACCTTAACGCCTAAATCATTAGCTTTTTTGAGTTTGCTACCAGCATTTTCTCCTGCCAACACATAAGTAGTCTTTTTGCTAACGCTTCCTGTAACTTTACCACTATTTTGTTCAATCAATTCTTGGTAATATTTTCTTTCATGACTCAAAGTTCCCGTTATTACAAATACCTTAGATATCAAAATAGTTTTTTTGATTTCACCTAAATATTTAAAATTGAGATCGAATATTCGCAATTTTTCAATAACTTGCTTTTTATTTTTTTTCGAAAAATAATCTACTAAACTACTCGCAATTGCTTCCCCAATCTCATCTATCTCTATTAACTGTTCGGGAGTAGCAGAAATTAATTTATCTAAATCCCCAAAATTTTCTGCCAAAACTTTGCTTATTTTACTACCAACATGTCTAATTCCTAGCCCAAATATTAACTTTTCAACGCTTTGCTTTTTACTTTCTTCAATTGCCTTCAATAAATTAGTAACCCTTTTTTTGGCTAATCTATCTATTTCTATCAGCAACTCAAATTTATCTTTTAAGCAGTAGATATCTGAAATTTCTGTAAGTAATTTTTCATTGCATAGTTGCTCGACTAACTTATCTCCTAAACCATCTATATCCATTGCTACTCTCGAAGAAAAATGAATAATTTCTTCTATTTTCTTTTTGGGGCATTCTAAGTTAACACAGTAGTAATCTGCCTCTGTTTCATTTCTAATAATTTCTTGATTACAGGCAGGACAACGTTTAATCATCTTAAATTTTTTACTGCCTTTAACTCTTCTATCTAAAAGTGATTTTACTACTTTTGGAATAACATCTCCTGCTTTTTTAATAATGACATAATCATTAATTCTGATATCTTTATCTATGATATAATCTTCGTTATGCAATGTTGCTCTTCTGACGATTGTTCCAGCAACCCGAACGGGCTCTAAATTTGCTACTGGTGTAATATTACCTGTTCTTCCTACTTGAAAATCAATGCTGATTAACTTAGTTTCTACTTCCTCAGCAGGAAATTTATAAGCGATAGCCCATTTTGGTGCTCTTACCGTATAGCCTAAAGTTTGATAATAACTAAGTTCATCCACTTTAATAACTATTCCATCAACATCATATGATAATTCATTTCGCTGTTCAGTATATTTATTGACATATTCAAATATTTCTTTTATTTCTTTACAAATTCGGTATTTGTCATTTACTTTAAATCCTAATTTATGTAAATATTTTAAACTGTCCGAATGGTTTTTTAAATCATAATTTTCCGGATTAACAATTTGATATAAAAAAGCTGATAAATTTCTTTTGGCTACTACTTTGGTATCCAATTGTCTAACTGTTCCGGCTGCTGCATTTCGAGGATTCATAAATAGTTGTTCTTCATTTAATCCTCTACTTTCGTTCACTCGCTCAAAAGATTTTTTAGACATAAAAATTTCACCACGGACAGTGATATCAACATTTTCGGTTAATTCTAACGGTACTGATTTAATCATTTTAACGTTTTCTGTTATATCTTCACCAACGATTCCATTTCCTCTAGTCGCTGCTTTAAATAGTTCACCTTTTTTATATTCTATTGATAGAGCTACTCCATCTATTTTTAACTCACAAACAAAAGTATTTGGCGTATTTATCTCTTTAAAAATACGTTGTTGAAACCTTTCTAAATCGGCTTCATCGAAAGCATTGGATAACGACAACATCGGATATCTATGGGTTATTTTTTCAAAACTGTCTATAATAATATTTCCTACTCGGACAGAGGGTGAATTTTTAAGTTTGAATTTTGGATATTTTTCTTCTAATTCTAACAGTTCGGTCATCAACCGGTCATACTCTTGGTCGCTTACTGTAGGATTATCTAAAACATGATATTGGTAATTATATATATTTAATAAATCAGTTATTTCTACTATTCTCTTTTTGCCATCCATTGTACACCCCTCCTGTAAAAAAATTATAACACAAATAAATTAACTTTTATATGAAATAAATTATTTTTCACATAGCAAAAAAGCACATAAAAAATGATAATTCAAAACTAAAATAAAACCTTATTCCATTAAAAAAGGAGTCCTGTTCACTCCTGTTAATTTATCTTTATTTATGATATGGCTCATTATTAATAATTTTAAATACTCGATAAATTTGTTCTACTAAGATCAGTCTAAATAATTGATGTGGAAAGGTCATTTTAGAAAATGATAAACTTTCATTCGCTCTTCCCAAAGCATTTTTAGATAATCCAAATGAGCCCCCAACTATAAATGTTACTTTACTGTTTCCGTAAGTTCCTAAATTATTTAGTGAACTTGCGAGTTGCTCACTAGTTTTTTCTTTACCTTTTAAATCCAAGGCGATAACGTATTGTTTAAGTGATATTTTAGCTAATATTTTTTCACCCTCAATATCTTTTATTTTTTCAATATCTTTATCGCTTATATTATCGGGAGCGTGGCAATCATCTATTTCGATAATCTCCATTTTGCAATATCTAGACAATCTCTTTAAATACTCGTTTACTCCATCTTTTAAATATTTTTCTTTTAACTTTCCTACACTTATTATTTGGATGTTCACCAAATCACCTTCTTTTATTTTAACATAATATTTGTTCAAGAGTTTTTGTTTTTTCAGTGATTATTTTATTATTTCTATATCTCAATTAATTCAGTTGGTTGATGTTGTTTAGCATAAATCATCTTAAATTTGTTATAATTATTTATCAACTCTCGATGTGTTTTTTCTGCTTCACTTGGACTATTACACTCTTCTGAAATATGCAAAAAACAGACAATTTTAGTTTTTTTAGATAAAATATTTTTTAAAATTAGAGCACATTGGATATTAGACAAGTGTCCTCTATTACTTAATATTCGTTGTTTCAGATAAAAAGGTCTATTTGATTCTAATAATAGTTCTGGTTCATAATTACTTTCTATAAAATAAGCGTCTGCATAGATGATTTTTTCCAGAAGTCTTTCGTGAATATAACCGGTATCAGTTATAAAAACTACTTTTTTTCCTTTGTTCTCAAATATAAAACCAACAGGATCACCAGAATCATGACTTACATTAATTACTGTAATTTTCAAATCATTTATTACGAACTGATCTTCGATGAAATTTATCGAATCGACTTTAATTCCATTTTTAACATTTTCGTGCATTTTAGCATATGCTCCGCATCTAAGATGAACTTTGGTTTCAATATTACCGAGTAAACTGGTAACTCCACCCACGTGATCGTTATGCTCATGCGTAATAATCAAAGCATCTAATTCTTTTATCTCAATTCCCATCTTTAGAGAACGATTTTTTATTTGTCTAAATGATATCCCACAATCTATCATTATTTTGGTTTGTTCAGTTTCTAAATAAGTTGCATTTCCTTTTGAACCGGAGGCTAATACTAAAATTTTCATCATTATCACTTACTTTCTCTTAAATATTTTACCATAAATTCTAAATTTTTTCTTTCATCTTATATTAAAGTGGTTATATTTTTTTTGCATTTCACTAATTAAACTGCTAATACTAAATAATATAAAAGTCATAAAATCAAAAAAAAATCTACAAAATAAAAAAAAAAAAGGGAGTACCCCTTTTTTTATAAACTAGCAGCAGTACCAAGCTGCTCCAATAATTACTAATAAAATGAATAATACTAAAATTAAAGCATACCCACACTCATTGTTATTGCCGTGACCCATGCTAATCCCTCCTTTCATTCAATATATACTATTCAAATATTCAATTATGTTGCATTACATCTACCCATTTATTAACCTTTTTACATATGTTGAGTCAATCTAAGTTGTTTTTATATGATTAAAATGGTATTATAATAAAGTGAAAATTATATAAGAGAAATGGAGTTTTATTATGGATAATATGCAAAGTATGAAAAAAGTTTTACCAATCTTTCTTAGTTTAATTGTGATAGTAGCAATTGCCCTTATTCTTACTACCGGTAAGAAAGAGAATGATGTACCACAAATTTCTAACCCCAAAGGGGAATTTGTAAAAATTGATTCCTCAACATTTATTGAAAATAATGAATATTACTTTACATTATTAGATAAGTACGGAACCTCTCAACTTGAAAATGATTTACTTACAGATTTATTGACAAACGCTTCAACAAATTACATCGATTTAGCAAAAAATGATGAAGACTTTAATATTGATGAAGAGATTGAAAAAATGAAATATGAAAGTTTAACTTTAGCAGAAGCTCAAAAAATTCACACTGCTGAAGAAATGGCAGAGTTTGAAACAGATTTTGAGAAAAATTTAAAAAATTCTGGATTTCACAACTTAGCTGAATACGAAGAAATATTTTATTTAAATCACGCAAAGGAGCTTTACACTAGAAACTTTATTTATTCAGAGTTAGTAACTAGTGAAGATAGCCCAATTATTGAATTGAGTGATATTGCTAAATTTTATGAAGATACTAAATATGAAACTGCAAACTTAATTAAAATTAGATTTGACAATATTAAGGATGCTACAGTTTTATTAGAAAGCCAAAATATCGAAATTGATAGCAGTGGTGACTTTGTTAATGAAGTGAATGCTGCCGATATTCTTACCGCTTATAGTAACATTTATAACAATAAATACAGTTATTTAAATGATACGCCACTTCAAGAATATTCATATGATGATTTAAAAGAAGAGTCTGCTCAATTAGCAAAATATGTATTTTCTTCACTAGCAGCTGAAAACGATGAATCTGAAATTGCGAGTGATTTAAAACCATATTCAGATTTAATATCATTTGACGGTAATCAAACATATTATTTGATCTATAAATCTGATGGAGATAAAATTAATGATTTTAAAACATTCTACTCTTCTTTAACTGATGAAGAATACAATGATATTTTAACAACATCTCCTCTAAGTCCAAATAGCGCAAATGATACTGAGGTTCATCGATTATTAATTGATTACATCAAATCTATAAGTTCCAACTCAACAGAAATTAATGACGCAATGCTAGATTTAAAAGAAAAAAGTGAACTTACAATTTATGATAGTTATTTAAAATTTTCTTATGATAAATTTGGTTATGAGACAGCAGATAATGAAGGTAGTTCTAATATTGTCTATTCTTATAAATTGAATGATGTTACTAAAGAAATAAATGCTGATACTTTCTTCAATAGACTAAACTACAGATATGCTGTACCTTATTCTAAAAATCTCATCTTTAGAGATCTTTCTTTCAATGAGATTTATTCTGATGGTACTCCCTCAGAAGTAGAAGATGAATTAACTTCTCAAATTACAAGTTATAAATTAAATTTCCAAAGTGGACAATATGCTTCTTTTGGATTTACTCCAACTAACTCAACGTGGAAACAATTTATGGTGAGTAACTTTAAGGTTCGTAGTGAAAGTGAGCTATATAATTCATTATTAAAATCAAGAGCAATTGAAGAACATCTTGAAGAATTAACCACAACTCCAGAATTAGAAACGGTTTACTATAGTAAGATGGTGGAAAACTATGAAAAAGCATTCACTATAGATTTATTCCACTTCTTAGTTTATATAGATTCTGACCAAGATAGTAAACCTGACAAATCACTTAATAATGTAGATTGGTCTGACAATCAAAAAAATTTAGCTTCTGAATTATTAAATTTATTGAGAACTAAATTAAATACAATTTCTACAACTGAAGAAATTACATTTACTGCTTTAGATGCTATTTATTCAGACTATCTAGAAGCAAGTTATATTACAGATAAAAATGACCCTGATTATTCTGAATATGCCAAATATAAATTAGCTGGTCTACTTTTAAAAACTGAAGACTTATCAACTGTAACAGAAGGTCAAATGGCTGATGCCTTCGAGGAAGAATCAAAAACCATGTACGATAAAATGATTGCTGAAGATTTTAATAAATTAATTTCGCCGAATAATGTCGAAACTGAATTTGGCTTCCACTTGATTTATTCACATGGAACATCTAACAAATTAGATGCTTATAAAGATGATTCAAACTTAACTTATCCAACAAGGGATGATATTGATATATTTGTTAGTGGTGATACAGACGAAGAATTATCTACTCCTATTACCTTGTTTATTGAAACTTACTATGTACCAGCTAAAACTGAATACATAACTGAAAATCAAGATGATATTATTGCTGAGTTTATTGATAATAGTAATCCTGTTTCATTTACTAATCTTTCAATGGAAGAAGAATTTTATCAATTTTTAAAAATTTAAACACCTCAATCGAGGTGTTTTTTTCCTAAAAAAAACCTTGAATTCACAAGATTTATTTATGTTTATAAAAAGACCGACCTTCTAAAACTGGAATTTTTTTACTCCATTTTCCAGTTACGGTAGATTCAAATACTAAACGAATACTTTCTAGTTTTGAATCAATGCTATCGAGATAATAAAGAACTTCTGCTTCTGCTAACATTGGTCTTTGAGCACTTCCCCATTCCTTATGTCCATGATGAGATATTATTAAATGTTGTAAAAAAAGTATTTCTTCTCTATCGTTAAAATTTAAATAATTTCCTATTTCTTTTATTAAATTATTACCAATTACTAAGTGACCTAACAATTTTCCTTCCATGGTGTATTCAGGATTTTTACTTTCTGACAATTCAATAATTTTAGCAAAATCATGCAAAATAACTCCCGCATATAAATAATCTTTATCTAGAAATTGATATAGATTTTTAAATGTTTCTGCTAATTTAAGCATCGTAACTGTATGGTATGCTAACCCTGATAAATAGGCGTGGTGATTTTGTTTGGCAGCGGGATAAACTAACAGTTGTTCACCGTACCTATTTAACACCTCTTTTAAAACTTCCTTTATTATTACGTTATCAATTGTATTAATATATTGTTTAATTTCTTCATTCAAGATATTTTTTCCAACTGGAGCAGTTTTATAAAACAGTTTTTCTTGCTTTTTATTAAGTTTTGAAATTTCAAAATCGGTAATTATTAATTGCAATTTACCATTATGATCATGGCCTTTACCGGTAAACTGGTAAACTCCACCTTCTTTGATAATTATATCACTAGCATTCCATATTCTAGCTTGGATATCATCAACACCATCGAATAAGCGAAAACTGTAAAATTCTTCTTTGTTATTTGTAATTCCCTTATTTAATAATTTAACTTTGCCAATTATTTTAATTTCTTTGCTTATCTCAATATTTTGTATCACGGTACTCCCTCCTAACAAATTTCTCAATAACTTCTTTTTTATTTTCTAACTTTCTTAAAACTATCTCTTCTTCTATTTTTTTTAAAATTGTTCCAACAATTTTTCCATTATAGCCGAATTCTTTTAAAATTTTACCATCAATCTTAATTTCATTTTTATTTAAAACTACTAGTTTTTTCTTTAAAAGAGTAAAATCAATTTTATTATTATTAATTAAGTTGTATATTTTTTCAATACTATCAAGAATCTTTAAATTATCATAAATATCTAAATTGTTAATCTTAGCTTTATTTAAAAATTTATCAACTTTTAAACACAAAGATTTTTCATTATTTGAAAGTTTATATTTTCCTAAATTAAAGTTTTTCAAATGATAAAGCAAGGCGTATACTTCTCTGTCATTTAAACTGTCAATTTTAAAATTAGGCAATTCAAAACAACTCAAAAAATCAAAATTAATTTCTATTAAGTTTTCAATTATCTCTAGGTAATATTCTCCTTTTAATATCCCCATTAACTCTTTTCTAATTCGTTCAATAGAAACATTGTTTAATAAATCTCTATTTTTAATAATTGCCTGAAAAGTATTTTCCTCTATTTCAAAACCTAATTTACTTTTAAACCTGATAGCTCTTAACATCCTCAAAGCATCTTCTTCAAATCTGCTATTTGGCTCACCAATTGCTTTAATTATCTTATTATTTAAATCATCTTTTCCATTAAAAAAATCTATCAACTGATAATTATAATTTAGGCATAGAGCGTTGATAGTAAAATCTCTTCTTTTCAAGTCACTTTTTAAATCACTTGTATACACAATTTCACTAGGTTTACGATTGTTAATATAATTATCTTCTAATCGATACGTGGTAATTTCAAAGGTATAACCAGATATTAAAACGGTAACTGTTCCATATTTGATTCCCGTTAAATATACTTTATCAAATATTTCAACAATGTCATTAGGTAATGCATTTGTCGTAATATCAATATCAAACGCTTCAATCCCTAATAGACTATCACGCACATATCCTCCAACTAAATATGCTTCGTAGCCCGCATCAATTATTTTTTTTAAAACTTTTTTTATTATATTTTCCATAGTAAAATTATATCATACATTGTATAATTATTTATATAATCAATATCGAGGTCTGTGATGAAAACAATTAAAAATGAAATCAAAAATGAAATAATTATCGAAAAAAGTAAATTTATTTGTAGTTTAAAAAGTGTTGATACTTTTGAACAAGCAATTGAATTTATTAATTCTTTAAAAAAAGAGCATTACAACGCAAGTCATAACTGTTCTGCTTTAATAATTGGTCTGAATTCAAATACCATGCGCTCAAGTGATGATGGAGAACCTAGTGGTACAGCTGGAAATCCGATGTTAAATGTTTTAAAGATGAACAATTTATCTAATATTGTGGTTGTTGTGACTAGATATTTTGGTGGTATCAAATTAGGTACCGGTGGACTTATAAGAGCTTATACTCAAAGTGTAACTTCCGCTTTAAAAACAGCTGAAATAATTACAGTTAAAGAGATGACCAAAGTAGAAATTACTGTCAATTACTCAATTGCCAATTTAATAAAAAATAAAATTGATTATTTATTATTAAATATCGAATACACAAAAGATGTAAAATTTTTATATTTAGTAGATAAAAATTGTCTAGACAGTTTTCTTGAAACGTTTACTAAACTTACTAATGCTAACTTTGAATACAATATTTTAGAAACGGTTATACACTCTTTTTAATAAATAAAACCAATCATCGAAAAATATTAATGGACAGTTGAAAAATGTGAAAATTAATATTTTTTTTAGATTAAAAATTTCATCCTCTGTTTGATTTTATAATTGAACAGAGGAATTATCATCCTATTTAGTTTTAGCGGTTTTTCTATTTTTTACAGTTAAATAGCCATACGCCCCTACAGAAATAAAAATAATTCCTACTACCTAACATTATCAACGTAAAATAATTGTTTTTTATTACTGCTAAGGCCGTATCAATTGTAATTCTTTCTCCTATTCCGGTTGTAAGTTTGTAAAAAGTTGATATTTTTTTATTTTGATTATCTAAAATTTCCATTTTATATTCTAGAGTCTCACCTTTTTCTAATAGTACTGTAAATTTATCTCCACTTTTTAATTCTACTATTCGTATATTTGCTGTATTTACAGTTGGAATTAATCCGGATTGTGAATTTAATATTTCTCTACTAACGCTGTAGTGTATATGTACTTTTTCAAATTGATACTGCTGATTATTTCCAAATTCAATAATGTGACTATCTTTTCCTTCATCCATTTTTAAAAGTTCTTTATCAAATATTCATTCGCTTTGTGTTGCTTTTATTGCTTTTTCTAAATTAGTTTCTTTACCATTTATTTTATAAGTTATTTTTCTTTCATCAGTATATTTTATTTCTTGATATTGATTTAAGTTATCCAACTTTATAATTTCATCCGAATTACCATTTCGGACTAATATGTAAAGATTATTTCCATCTAAAGTATTCGGTAAGTTAATAACGTTTCGAACAATTTTCCATTCAGCATTAATCACTGGCTGTTCAGTAGTTATTAAGTAATACATCTCTGTTCCAACTAGTCCTAATAACGGTGAACTTACACTCACTATAAATTTCTCAAGTCCATTATTTAAATTCACTTCCAATTCAATAATTTCTTCTCTTTCACTAACTATTATTGTTGTAACTACACTATTTTTTTTGCCGATTGAATCGAAAGTAGAATAGGTCAATTCATCCATTCCTGTTTTATTTACCTCAACTGTTCCACTTGTTGATACTTCACTATATTCTATTTCATCAATTATTGACACTCCATACTCAATATATTTATCTCCTGCCCTTAAATATATTGGATGGCTTCCTTTTAAGAGCATTTTAGAAAATTCTAAATTAGTTATTTTTTCTGCTACCACTATTACCGACCTAGCTACTGTTTTTTTTATTGCATCACCATTTATTACGGTGTAAGTAATTAAATATTCTCCTATTTTGTTAATATCTAAATCACTGGTTAGCACTACTTTACTATTTAAATCTGTTCCATCTCCATCTACTGCTTCAAACCCATAATCATAAAAATTGAGTCCCTACTTTTAGTTGAATTGTTCCTAATCCGGTAATTTCAATGGTCGGTCTTAAAACAGTTCTTCAGTTATAATATTTGACAGATTTAGTTTCTGAAATATTTCCTGCTAAATCTTTCACTTGGATTTGATATAGATTATGTGAATTTATCGAAATTGTTACTTCAGCAACCGCTGAATTTAAATTAATCCAAGTTACCCCACCATCTATTGAATATCCTTCTATTAGTTTAGGAGGCTCTCAATTGATAATTAAACGTTGACGGAGTTCCTGAACTTAGTATACAGTTGGCGCTCTTCTATCAATTACCACAGTGTCTGTTAACGGTACTGTTAAATCTATTCCCTTATTCCCTGCAATATCTCTATCTTCGCTTATCCTAATGTTTATCGGTCCATCAACATCTGTTTCAGATACGGTATAGGTAGCAGTGTAATTTAGGCCATCACCTGTGACAACTACTCTTTTTTCTGCAACTGTAACGGTGGGTTCACTTACTAACATCTCACTTACCGTTATCGTCAGCACAATTGTGTCGCTTAAATTTGCATATCTTTCATTAATATTATTACTTGCTGTTTCCACTGTTAATGTCGGTATTTCTTCTCTGATTACAACGTTTCCTACTTCTACATTGATCAAATCTAGACCAGCATTTCCGGCCAAATCACTGTAATTACTTACATTAATCTTTATATTTCCATTAATATCATTTTCCGTTACCGTATACGTTGCAACATAATTAATTCCCCTTCTAATCATTGTCACTTCATTTCCGATTATCGTAACAACGGGAGCGTTTACTAATTCTTCACTGGCAATTAAAGTTAAGGTAATTGTATCTCCTAATTCGGCTCGCTCACTATTAATGTTACTGCTTGTTATTTCGGCTATTATCGTAGGTGCTGTTTGATCAATTGTCACCACTACTCCTGTAATTGATGGATTGCCTGCTATATCTTTTCCTTTTATATTATTTCTTCCTATACTTAAATCATCAATCGTAAAACTCATCTCTGGTTCAATTGTAATCCAAGTATAACCATTATCCTTAATGTATTCTTTAATTTTTTCATCTGTTGTTACTGTATAGCTAGTAGAGTATTGTGTCTTTGATGAACTTTTTATCGTAGGTGGTGTTTGGTCTACGGCTATTGTTACTGATGTAGTGGATACGTTTCCTGCTACATCTTTTATTTTTATATGATGAGCACCACACACTTAGCCCCGTCATAGTATAACTGATCGTTGGATTAATTACGGTCCAAGTTTTTCCGTCATCTCGACTATACTCTTTAATTTCCTTATTTCCACTTATTGTATAACTAACTGTATTTTGTGTTTTTGATAAACTTGTTATAATTGGTACTGTTTGGTCAACCGTTATCGTTATGGCTTCCGATGTATTATCAGCAATATCTTTCACTTTTATATAGTTATTACCAACAACTAAGTCATTTATTGGATAAGTTGTATCCGGTATAATTGCTATCCAAGTAAGACCATTATCTTTACTATATTCTTTAATTTTTTCATTTGCAGTTAGTCGGTAATCAGTTGTATTTTGTACAGTTTTTAAACTGATTAATGTTGAGGCAGTTTGATCGACTTTTACTGTTACCTCTAATGATATATTTTCAGTTACATCTTTTACTTTTATCTAATAAATATTTTTCCTTAAATCAATAATTGTATAATTTGTTGTAGGAGTAATTTTTAGCCAACTAAGACCACCATCTAAACTATCCTCTAAAGATTTGTTCATCTGTAGTAATTGTATAACTTGTAGCCATTTGTCTGCTTGCTGAACTAGTTATTAGCGGTACTGTCTGCTCAATTTTTACAATTAATGATTCAACAGATATCTTTCCTGCTTGATCTTTTACTTTTACCCTATAAGTTCCTACACTAAGTCCATTAATAAAAAAATTTGTAGATGGAACAATTGTTGCCCAAGTTATACCGTTATCCGTACTATAACTGCTGAATTTTTCATCTGCAACTGCTTTATAACTAGTTGTATTTTGAATGCTTGCTTCGCTTATTATAATTGGCGCAGTTTGATCAACTGTTATTGTTTCACAATTGAGGTGGTTCCTGTTCAATCTTTTACAATTAAGGTATTTTCTCCTGTTATTAGTGTTATTATTTGTTGCAATTCCAACATTTATATAACTACCACCGTTGATCCTATATTCAATAAAATTAGTATCCGTAGTTATTAGTTATTACCATTAACATAGGTCATACCAGTAATTTCGAGAGCGTTTATTTCATTTTCTAAAAGATTTAATATTACCAATACCATTAAAACGATTAACATCATTAAATAGTAATTTTTTTAAAAAATTTTTTGTAAACTTTCAATCTATCCACTCCTATTAATTTATTTTTATTTACTTTCGCTATCATTCTAGCATAGAGAAAATTCAAAACCTACGAAATATTTCAGTAGTAAGTTAATCCGTTAAATATTACAATTTTTATTGCATATTTTTTTGTTTCTTTGTGGACAAATTAATCTCTTTCTGAATTTTATTAATTATTTCTGTATAAATCTAATTTCATTTTTTTAAAATATTTTTAAATAAAAGAAATATTTTACACAGATAAAAAAAGTCTATTATAATAGACTTTTTTTGTTTCCATTTACTATTTCCTCACCAACATTGATTACTGTATGTGCCTTAAACATTTTCCTAATTCCTAGTATCAAGAAGCATCTGCTAATGTTTTTATAGTTGTTGTTCCTTTCAAATTTATGGCATTTATACAACACAATTTTTCTATGACATCTTACTATTTTAATATTATTAGAAATATCTCTTTGTTTTATCCTTTATTTTAATTTTATCACTTTTTCAGAATGTTGACCAATAAGAAGGTTTCGCCTGCTGATTCATTTCTATCCAAATTACTTTTTCTCTATGAATATTTTTTAAATTCTTCATCGCCTAATATGTTACAAATGCCACTTAGCTTCATTTAATATTGCGATGCCTTAAAATAGATCTCAATAGTTCCATTATCTACTGCTTATTCTCCTACTTCAACATTTCCTGCTTCATCAGCATAGCTTGTGTTAATTCTTGCCATTAATTTCGAATTTCTAATACGACCTTGTAAGTGAGAATATGGGTGTCATTTTCAGTTAATGTAATAGTTTGTCTTGCTATTGATAATGTCAGTGCTGTTCTATCTTTATTATGTTTCAGTAAAACTATTTCCCTGATATCCGTTGCTTTTAATTAATTCAACTCAGTGTTTTAAAAATTATAATTGATGTTGACTATAATTTAAGAAAGTTGTTTAATCTCTTCACCAACTTTATATTTAAGTACTTTCCACTATTTAAATTTACCGTATACCTTCCATCAGATGCATGAAAGATAACGACTACTAATTGTTGCATTCACCTTTTTTTTCTAAAAATATAGATATTACAATCACACTGTTGTTAATATTATTATCATTGATAAGTACATGGTTTTTTTAAACTTTTTTCTTCCTTTCATTGTATTCCTTTGCTTTATTTTTGTTTTATTTTTATATCGTATATATTTTCTACTTTATTCTTAATATCATTAATTTCAGTTATAGTACAATTAGACTGTCTTGGACTTCAGATACCGAAATCTATTTAGAAATTCTATAATAATTTTATTTGTTATATTTTATTTCTTAACTCCAATAGCTCTATTTAAAACGTCGTTCATCACAACATTGGTTTAATAGTCAGTTGCTTTAGAAAAAATTTTAATAACTAACTTAGAAATTTATGTTTTTCTGTTATATTAATCCTACAATCTTCCTGTTCAGTGCTTATTTTCTAGTTTTAAATATATTATTCTTTTCTCAAAATATATTTTTTTCAAAAAAAAAAGGCTGCTAACAAGCAACCCTTTTATTTAAATTATGCAGTTTTTTTTCTCTTCATTACTAAATATCCTAATGCTATTACTCCTACCACTGCTACTACTATTGTTATTATCATTGTAGTATTAGTTGTTTTTGGCAACACTGTATCAACTACTATTTTTCCATTTTCATCTAATTCAATTTTATACTTTTGTGATGTATCTGTAGTTTCATCATCATTAATAGATTTTACTGAGTATTCTAATATTTCATCTGCTCCAATTTCTAATGCTATTTTTTCTCCCTTATCTAATTCTATTAACTTCAATTTACTTGTAGGTGATGGAGGTGTCGCATTTACAATTGGAATTAAACTTAGACTTGATGGTGTTGTAGCTTTAACTATTTTGTAGTATACTTTTATTTTTTCTATTTGTTGTTGATCACTATTCTCAAATTCTACTACTGTGTTATCACCTTTTTTATATATTTTAACTATTTCATTATCATATAACCAACTGTTATCTTCTGTTGCATCTGCTAATGTGCTTTTTTTTCCGTTTACTCTATGGATAATTTTTGTTTCATCTTCTAGTGATACTTCTTCATATGGATTCAAATCAGTTAATTCTACTATTTCATATGAATCACCGTTACGTACTAATGCGTATAAACTCATTTGTTCTGTAATAAGTGATAGATTTATTTTATTATTCACTATCGCTTGCCAATCACTGTCTACACTTGGTATTGTATCTGATACTACGTATGTTATTTCACTATCTGCTAATGTTAATATTGCTGAACTTAAATCCACCTTAAATATTTCAAATCCATTTGCTATATCCACTTCTATTTCTACACTTGAAATCGCTGTTACTATTACTATTCTTTCTATAATGCTATTCTTGTTATCATCATCGGATACTGAATATTTTACTTTATAAGTTCCTCCAATATTTGTATTTATTTCTTCAGTAATTATTACCTCTGAATAGTTTTCAGCATTTTCTACAGTTACTCCATATTCAACATACTCATCACCAACACTTAAATACAGTGGTGAACTTCCTTTTAATGTCATTTCTGCTTTATCTACATCTACTGGTGGGTTTGATCCTGAACCTGATCCTGGGTTACCTGCTGTTGGATTATATACTACTACTGATCTATCCACAGTTACTGTTACTCCATCATCATTAGTTACTGTATATGATATTAAGTATGTACCTACTACAGTAGTATCTAAATCAGTTACTTGTGTTACTCTGATATCTAAATTTATTCCATCTTCATCTAATGCCTCGAAGCCTGGATCATTAAATTCACTTCCTACTACTACTCTTTCTGTTGCTCGTCCTTTAAGGTTTATTACTGGTGTCTTTGCCACATTCGGTTTAGAATAGTTTACTTGTTTAGGGTTAATAGATTCATTTCCTGCTATATCCATTATTCTAATTTCGTAGTCTCCTTCGGTATGTAAATCAATTAAGTACTCTTTTACATAATCATCACCTTTAAACATTACTACCCATTCTCCACCATCTACTGAATATTTTACAAATTTTTCATCTCCAACTATCTTATACGTTTGTCCATATATCATTGAGCGTCCTAATACTGTTGGTTCTATTGTATCTACTGTTACTGTACTTTCATCTTTTGTTTCTGTTACTGGAGTACCATCGTTTCCTGCTAAATCTGCATATGTTATGGTAATTCCTGCTACTACTCCTTCTGGAGTTTCTGCTGCTACTGTATATTTTGCAGTATAATTCATCCCACTTCCTAAAACTGTTGCTGGTTGTCCTGCTATTGTTACTAATGGTTCTTGGATGTCTTCACTAGCTATTATTGTTAACGTAATTATATCTCCTGCTTTTGCAAATGCTGTATCAAATGTATTGTTACTTGCTATTGTTACTGTCGGTAATGTTGGTGCTGTTCTGTCTACTGTTACTCCATTTCCTTCTGTTATTGCTGTTACTTCCGCACCATCGTTTCCTGCTTCATCAACAAAGTTTATCGTAAATACTAATACTTGTTCATCAGTATCTGCATCTACTGTATACGTTATTTTGTAACTATTACCTGCTTCTAATATTGCTGATTCTGCAGGTTCTCCATCAAAACTAACCATTGGGGCATCTTTTAAAGGTTCATCTGATGTTATTGATAAGGTAATTATATCTCCTAATTTTGCAAATTCTGTATTACTGCTACTTTCTATTGTTACTGTTGTTAATTCTGGTGCT
>JABENI010000014.1 GCA_013332095.1 Candidatus Bathyoplasma sp. NZ | reverse complement strand
ACCAAAAAAATAGCCTCCGTAGCTCAGTTGGTTAGAGCACATGACTGTTAATCATGGGGTCACAGGTTCGAGTCCTGTTGGGGGCGCCATTTTTTTTTTACTTGTAATTTGTATCTAAATAATAGATAATTAGTAGTAAGAACAAAAAATAAAAATAAATTGGAAGAGGCAATATGAAATTAGAAATTAAAAAATTAGATATTAATGGGCATGGCATTGGATATCATAATAGGAAGTTAGTTTTTGTTAAAGGTGCGCTTCTTGGTGAAACTGTTGAAGCTGTTGTAGAGAGAGAAAATGAAAATCATATTTTAGCAATAGCTGATGAAATTATTGTTAAAGCTGCAGATAGAGTAAGAACTAAGTGTAAAGTACAGAGAAAATGTGGTGGTTGTAGCTTAATGCATTTAAATTACAAATCACAACTTCAATACAAAGAAAATAAAGTACTGGAGGCATTTCAAAAATATACTAATTTAAACGTTAAGGTATCTAACTGTGTTGGAGCCGAAAATACTTTTAACTATCGCAATAAAGCAAATTTAGCAGTCAAGACTACTAATAGAGTAATGATTGGATTATATGAAGAAGGCAGCAATTACATAGTCGATGTAAAAGACTGTGATATTCAAGATAAAAAAATTAATTTTGTAATTAATGAATTACGTCCAATATTGGAAAAGGCTCGAATAAAAGCTTTAACAAACCTAATTATAAAAGTGAATGATGAGGAAGCACAAGTTATTTTTATCTTAGATAGAGATCGGAAAATGACTAGAGAAGTAGAACAATTTAAAAACATAAAATATGTAACTTCTATTTTCAAAATTGTAGGGGAAAATCTAGAACATTTATATGGAAAAACTAGAATTATCAAAAAAATTGGAGATAAAAATTTTTATATTAGACCTAAAGATTTTTTTCAATTAAACGATGAACAAACAAAAAAATTATATGATTATATTAAAACATTAATAAAAGATGAAAAGAAAATTTTAGACTGTTATGCTGGTGTAGGAACAATCGGACAATATGTTTGCACTACCCAGGATTTAAGAGGAATCGAGATAGTAAAATCAGCGGTAGAAAGTGCAAGAGAAAATGCTAAAGTCAATAAAGTAGAAGCTAAATATGCATGTGGTAGTACAAAGGATGTTTTAAAAAGGTGGTCAAAAGAAAATTATTCACCTGATTTAATGATATTTGACCCACCAAGAGCAGGATTAGATGAAGAAAGTATTAAATCTATTATTCTAAGTAAGGTAAAAAATGTTATTTATGTTTCTTGTAATCCATCAACTTTAGCTAAAGATATAAATATATTGAGCAAAAAATATAAAATTGTATCAATTCAACTTTTTGATATGTTTCCAAATACAGCACATGTTGAAAGTGTAGTTTTGTTAGAAAAAAAATAAAATAAAATTATTTAATTTATAATCAGAAATAATTCCTAAATGTCTTTTTTTTCATTTTATTAATATACTTTAATAGGTGATTATATGAAAGAAATATTTATGATAGGGATTAAAGGTGCAGGAATGAGTGCGTTAGCTAATGTACTGTATGATTTAGGTTATAAGATATCAGGATCAGATTATAGCGATTATTTTTATACTGAAAAATCTTTAGTAAATAAAGGCATACAAATTTATAATTTTAGCATAGATAATATTAAAGAAAATCAAATAATTATTAAAGGTAATGCATTTAAAAATGATGAATATAAAAAAGCACTAAATTTGAATTTAGAAATCTACGGATATAATGAATTTATTGAAAAAAAAATAGTTAAAAATTTAATAGCAATTTCCGGGACACATGGAAAGACCACAACAACAAAAATGATTTCAACTATTTTAAAAGAAGAATATTCTATTTGTTCAATCATTGGAGATGGAACTGGGTATGCAAAAAAAAATTATATGTATACTATTTTAGAAGCATGTGAATACAAAGATCACTTTTTAATACATTTTCCTAAAACAGCAATTATTACTAATATAGAGTTTGATCATCCGGATTATTTTAATGATTTAACTAGTACATACAAATCGTTTCAAAAATTTGCTTCACAGTCAGAAAAATTAATCATAAATGGTAGATACAACATTGATCATACTAATAAAATAACTTTCGGTTTTGAGGATGAGGATGATGTTTACTGTAAAATAATAGAAAAAGATTCTAAAGGTTATAAGATAGAAATAAAATATTTAGAAATTATTCATGAATATCAATTGCCATTCTATGGTGATTATATGGTACTAAATTTCTTAGCTACTTTTAGTTTTTGTAAATCAATTGGAATAAGCGATAAAAAAATTCAAAAAGAAATTGATAATTACAAACTTCCGGATAGAAGATTTCAAGAAACTGAAATAAATGGACAAATAATTATTGATGATTATGCGCATCATCCAAGTGAAATAAAATCTTTATTTGATGGAGTGAAGCAAAAATATAATAAAAAAATAGTTGTAATATTTCAACCACATACTTATACAAGAACTAAAAGCTTGTTAAATGAATTTTCCGATGTTCTAAATTTAGCAGATGTAGTTTTTATAGACAAAATTTTTTCTTCAGTTAGAGAAAATATTGATGAAACATTATTTTTAAAACTATTAAAAAAAACAAATGGTGCCAAAAAATATAGTTTGATAGATTTAAATGTTTATATTGGAAATTTAGATTATTTATTAATATTCATGGGTGCAGGCACTATAAATGAAGAAATAGAAAAATTAAGAGAGAATATTTAAATATTCTTTTTTATTTGCATTTAAAATTTTTTTGTAGTAAAATAACATCACAACATGAACAATTAGATAATTATCGCAATTTATAGTTTTTATGACAATTTAATCAAAAAAATATAGTACACAAAGAAAAATTTTAAAATAACTAAACTAGAGATAAATGATCAACAGGTAAATAAAATATGTTTGAAATATTAGTTTAATGGTTTAATCAAATTGTGAATTTTAAATGGAGGTGAAGGAATAATTATAAAAAAATAAAATTAATATTGCACTTGTTTTAAAGTTTTTTTATAGTAAAATTATAATATAACAAATGAACACGACTGGCAAATTTTGGAAATAAAGCAAATGATTTTGCGATAAATAATAAAATTTTGGAACTTGAATGGAAAATTTTATAAATAATTCGAAATTTAAAAAAATTCATTAATAAAAAGAAAACCAAATTTAGCTGAGATGTTTCGATTATGTATGAACTTGAGAGAATGCAGAATCTAAAAATAATAGATTTAAATATGATTTTTGTTTATTTTTATAATTATTTATAGTAAAATTGTAATATAACAGGTGAACACGATTGGCAAATTTTGGAAATAAAGCAAGTTACCTTGCAATAAATAATAAAATTTTGGAGCTTGAATGGAAAATTTTATAAATAATTCGAAATTTAAAAAAATTCATTAATAAAAAGAAAACCAAATTTAGCTGAGATGTTTTAATTATGTGTGAACTTGAGAGAATGGAGAATCTAAAAATAATAAAATATTAGATTCAAATATGATTTTTGTTTATTTTTATAATTATTTATAGTAAAATTGTAATATAACAGATGAACACGATTGGCAAATTTTGGAAATAAAGTAAATTACTTTGCAATAAATAATAAAATTTTGGAACTTGAATGGAAAATTTTATAAATAACTCGAAATTTAAAAAAATTCATTAATAAAAAGAAAACCAAACTTAGCTGAGATGTTTCGATTATGTGTGAACTTGAGAGAATGGAGAATCTAAAAATAATAAAATATTAGATTCAAATATGATTTTTGTTTATTTTTATAATTATTTATAGTAAAATTGTATTATAACAGATGAACACGATTGGGAAATTTTGGAAATAAACTAATTTATTTTAAGATAAATAACAAAATTTTGGAACTTGAATGGAAAATTTTATAAATAACTCGAAATTTAAAAAAATTCATTAATAAAAAGAAAACCAAATTTAGCTGAGATGTTTTGATTATGTATGAACTTGAGGGAATGGGAATCTAAAAATATTAAAATATTAGATTCAAATATGATTTTTGTTTATTTTTATAATTATTTATAGTAAAATTGTAATATAACAGATGAACACGATTGGCAAATTTTGGAAATAAAGTAAGTTACTTTGCAATAAATAATAAAATTTTGGAACTTGAATGGAAAATTTTATAAATAATTCGGAATTTATAAAAATTCACTAATAAAAGGAAAATCAAATTTAGCTGAGGTGTTTCGACTATGTATGAACTTGAGGGAATGGGAATCTAAAAATAATAAAATATTAGATTCAAATATGATTTTTGTTTATTTTTATAATTATTTATAGTAAAATTGTATTATAACAGATGAACACGATTGGTAAATTTTGGAAATAAAATAATTTATTTTACGATAAATAGTAAAATTTTAGAACTTGAATGGAAAATTTTATAAATAATTGAGATTGAAAAACAATTTATCTTTGATGTGAATTAAAAGTAATTTAAAATATTAGAATGATATTCAGTTATAGTTTAATTTTATAAATAGAAAAAATGTTCAAGATTTGCAGAAAAATAAAAATTTATACATAATTTCATTTGTTTTTAAAATTATTTGTAGTAAAATTGTAATATGATATATTACTCAATTTATAAATTTTGAAAGTAAATTGATTATTTTCAAGATAAATTAACTAATTATATTGGAAAATTATATAAATAAATCGATGAACACTCAGTTATTGATTAATATGTAATTCAAATTGTATAATATATATTTTGAAATTTTCTACAGGTAAATAATAATTGGAGGGAGGAAGAATGAATAATTTTGTAATTAAAAATGCTTTAATTGAAAATGCTAATAAAATGTTTTATATTGAATCTGCATGTTTTCCTGAATGTGAGGCAGCGTCATTAAAAGCAATCAAAAAACGAATAATTTATTTTAATGAAGTGTGCTTAGTTGGTATATTAAATAATGAAATAATCGGATATGTGAATGGAGCTATCTCCAACAGTGAAATAATTGAAGATGATTTTTTCGAATCGATGAAGGAACGGAAACAATCAGATAATAATGTTTTAATTTTTAGTTTAGCTGTGCATCCTGATTTTCAAAGAAAAGGATTCGGAAAAAAATTATTAGATTTTTTAATAATTCAATCTAAAAAAAATAAAAAAGAAAAATTGATTCTCACTTGTAAAGAAAAAAAAATAGAGTATTATAAGAGTTTTGGTTTTGTGAATTTAGGTGTTTCTATTTCAGAGCATGGTGGCGAAAAATGGTATAACATGGAGTTTTTGCTTAATGAATAAATAAATATTGGATCTACTATACGAGATAAGGAGAAAAAAATAATGCTGAATATTGCTATTTGCGATGATGAAAAAATATTTTGTGATAATTTGCACGAGAAACTAATCGAATATTCATTTGTTAAAAATAACGAATTTAATTTTCATATTTACACTGATTATAAGGATTTTATTCGTGATATTGAAGATGAAATTGAATTTGATTTATTGTTTTTAGATATTGAATTAGGTGATTCTAATGGTATTGAAATTGGTAAATATCTCAGAGATAGATTTAATAGTTATAAACTTGAAATTGTATATGTTTCTGGAAATACAACGTACGCTCTAGAATTATTCGAAAATAAACCACTTGATTTTTTAGTTAAACCGATTACTTATAAAAAAGTGAAATATGTTATGACTTTGTATTTTAGAGAAAATAATAAATTAGAGCATTTCGTAACTTTTAAATTCAGAAATTCTTTTCACACAATGCCAAAGAATAAAATAAAATTTATAAAAAGTGATAGGAGATTAACACGTATTTACTCTAGTAACGAAGAATTTGAGTGTTACAGTAAATTAGAAGATTTTCTAAAATTATTAAATGATGAAGACTTTATCCAAATTCATAAATCTTACGCAGTGAACGCTACATATGTGAAAAAATTTAGTAGAAGCGAAGTTATTTTAGAAGGCGATATTAGAATACCAGTAAGTCAGCAATTTACAAAAATCGCCAAAAAACAATATAAAAAATTTATTGGTGCTAGATTTGAGTAATTTACAATGGACCTATATTGTAACTAATATCTTCAACATTTATACTCTCTATTATTTTATGAATGGTTTTTTTAATAAAACTGATATAAACAAAAAATTAGAAGTTGGTATCCACATTATTTTTTATTTACTCAGTACTACTCTAATTATTTTAATTGAAGATCCATCAATCAATTTATTAGTCAGTTTAGGTGGATTATTATTGATTTCTTTGATGTATAGTCGCAATTTTCTTAAAAGTGTGAGAGTAACTATAATCGTTTATACATTGGCATTTTGTATTGAATCAATAGTATACGTTGGAGTTAGATTGATTAATGAGAAATATTTTTCAGAATATTTAACTTCAAATAAGGAGATTATAGTTAGTTTAGTACTATCGAAAATATTAACATATATTTTTGCATTATATTTTATTCGAACGAAAACAGTAAAAAGTGGCTTTGAAGTAGCTAAAATACCAACTGTTATATTAGTTTCTTTTCCAATATTTTCTATTATCATGACAATTACAACTTTGTTTTCAACACAAAACTTATTTTTAATTTTAATGAATACAATACTTCTATTTGTTTTAAATATTTATGTGTTTTACTTGTATGGCAAGTTGATTAAAGATTATGAAGAAGAGATAAAATTTTATAAAATAATCGAAAGAAATAGGATGTATGATATGCAACTTACATTTTATCAAGAAACACTTAAAAATGTTAGTTTACTCCAGCACGACATAAAAAATCAAATGATTTTAGTAACAGAATACTTAAATACAAATCAATCGGAAAAAGCTTTAAAAATTATCAATCAAAAATATATTATTTTAGATACAGCGGAAAAAAGTTTGAAAACCGATAATTTTTCTATAGACAGCATTATTAATTATAAAATATATGAAGGAAAAGAAAATAATGTTGAATTTAATTTAGATGTAATAATACCAGATAAAATTGATTTCCCTGATGAAGATATGGTTAGTATCTTTGGTAATTTATTAGATAATGCAATGGAAAATGTTAGTATACAAAATAATAAAAAAACTGTTTATTTGAAAATGCGTTATATTCATAATGTATTAATTATAAAAATTTCTAACTATTTTAATAAAAAAATAATTTATGATAAGAAAAAACTAAAATTTACTAGTACGAAAGCAGATAAAAAAAATCATGGAATCGGACTAGAAAATGTAAAAAGTACTATTGAAATGCTTGATGGTAGCATTGAATTTGAAATTTGTGAGAATATTTTTACAGTAAAAGTGCAGTTGAATTAATGAATAAAAAATAGATTACTTTGTGATTATAAAATTAAAAATTATTTTTAGAAATATTGAATGGTAAATTATACATACAATTCTACACAATATTATCAGTTTTTAAAGAATAACAATGCGATCAATTTTACCAATGATAACCATATAAAGAATATAAAATCTGGAAAAGGTTTTAATAAAAATATTAAATATCAAAAAATTTGGTATTAAAAAATAAAACTGAATTAGATAGAGATAAACTTATATTATTAATATTTTCAAATAATATTTAAAAAGGAGAAAAAAATGTTCAGTATTGCTATTTGTGATGACGAAAGCATATTTTGTCAAAATTTAAAAGAAAAATTAAATAAATATTCATTTTTTGAAAATAATGAATTCGAACTTACAATTTATACTGACTACAAAAATTTAGTAAAGGATATAGAAAATCTGATAGAATATGATTTGTTGTTTTTAGACATTGAACTAGGTGATTCAGATGGAATTGAAATAGGTAAATACCTTAGAAGGAAGTTTAATATTAAGAAACTTGAAATTATTTATGTTTCTGGAAAAGCCACATATGCCATTGATTTGTTTAAAAATAGACCGTTTGATTTTCTAATTAAACCAATAACAGATGAAAAGCTATTTTCTGTTATGACATCATATTTTAAGCAGTGTGATGAAAATGAATATTCTATAATTTTCAAATTTAAAAGTATTTTACATAGAGTAATGAAAGATAAAATTATGTTTATAAAAAGTGACAAAAGAATAATAACTGTTTACTCTAACCAAAAGACATATATTTGCTATGACAAATTGACAAATTTCGTAAATATACTAAATGATAGTAAATTTATTCGAATTCATAAATCTTATGCCGTGAACGCTGAGTATATAGAAAAATTTAGTAGGAGCGATGTTGTTTTAATAAATGGAATTGAATTGCCGATAAGTCAACAATATCTGAAAAAAGCAAGAAGTGAATATTTAAAATTTATGGGTGATAAATTTGAATAATTTACAGTATACCTACATTATTGCTAATATTTTTAATGTTTATACACTTGGTTATTTTATGAATGGTTTTTTTGTGAAAAAAGAGATAAATAAAAAATTAGAAATTATTCTATATATTGTTTACTATTTAGTTAGCACTTTATTGGTTATTAAAATCGGTCAGCCGAAAATGAATTTATTTATTAACACGGTAGCACTATTTTTAATTGCTTTAATTTATAGCCGAAATTATTTAAAAAGTTTGAGAATAATGATAATTATTTATACGTTAACATTTTGTATAGAGTCCGCTGTCTATGCGATGGTTCAATTAATTAATTCTTCTTATTTTTCTGGGGTACTAAATAAAGATAATGAAATGATAATTGGCTTGATAATCTGTAAAATATTAACTTATATCTTTGTAGTGTACTTTGTCCGAACAAAAACAGTTAAAAATGGATTTGAAGTATCAAAAATACCAATATTTTTATTAGTATTATTTCCAGTTGTTTCCACATTAGTAACTATTATCATTTTGTTGCCCACTTATAACTTATGGATTATTCTAGTAAGCACAGTGTGTTTATTTTTATTGAATATTTATATTTTTTATTTATATGATAAAATAACTAGAGATTATGAGGATGAAGTTGAATATTGTAAAATGCTAGAAAGAAATAAAATGTATATAGCACAACTTAATCTTTTTGACAAATCACTGTCAGATGCTCGTTCACTTCAACATGACATCAAAAATCAAATGATTGCATTAAAAGAGTACTTAAATAGAGGACAACTAGAAGAAGCAAAAATTTGCATTGATGAAAAATATAAAATTCTAGTTAAACCTAAAAAAATATTAGAAACTGACAATGCCCTTTTAGATAGTATTATCAATTATAAAGTTTCCCAAGCTAAAGAAAATGATGTTGAGTTTGATCTTAATGTAAAAGTACCAACTAAATTAGAGGTTTCTGATCTCGACATGGTCAGTATTTTAGGAAATTTACTAGATAATGCGATAGAAAATGTAACTGTACAAAATGGCAAGAAAACAATTTATTTAAAAGTTTTTTATGTACAAAATATACTGTTGATAAAAATAAGCAATTACTATAGTAAAAAATTAATCTATGATAAAAATTTCAAATTTACGACAACAAAGGCAGATAAAAGAAACCATGGAATAGGATTAAAAAATGTAAAAGCTATCATTTTAAAAAATAATGGGAATCTTGAATTTAAAATTTCTGATAATATTTTCAGTGTAAAAATACAGTTAATAATTTAAAAAAACATTAATTATTACAAAAAAGATATTAATTTTTACATTTAAGTGAAAAATCGGATTATCTGTAGTATTCTCTACATGAGAATGTATGGGAGGAGGGGAAGAAAATGAATTTATTTTTAACGAAATATGGAAAAGTAATATCAGGGTTAGCTTTATTAGTGGCAGTAGTTAGTGCTAATTCAACTTGTCTTTTCTACTTACACCAACCAGAATTACCAGAGAGCGCAAGCAAATTAAGAAAATTTTAATTTAAGTTTTAGAAATTGAGTAAAAAAAATAAAATTACTAACTATTTTAAATTTTTTAAATAGTTAGTAAAATACCAAAATTAACAGAAAGGTAATAATGTGAAATGCAACTTCGTTTAGCCTTTGGAATAGCAGTTATAGCAGTAGTATTTATTGTTTTTTTAAATTATTGGCTTAAATATCTTAAAATATATGGAAATGAAAAAAAAAGAAGTGATAATTATCTCAAAAAAATGAAATTCCCAAGAGCTATAAATGAATATAATTTATTTAAAGACTTGCAAGAATTATCGCTTAAAGAAAGAACACATAAGAAATTTGATGTGGAGGGATTAGTAGTTTTTGAGAGACATCTACAGACTGAGATGGAAAAAAGAGCAATGTATTCAATTGAATTGTTATACCAATATGGTTATAGCATGGATGAAGTAGCATTACTTAGAAGTTTGAAAAATGTAGTTGAATTAAGAGTTTTAAATTCAGTTGGTATTTTCTCAAGTTGTAAAGTTTATTCAGATGCAGTTAAATTTCATCATGCAAAAAATAAAACATATGTTTTTATTAAAATTGGTTGGCAATGGGATAAAAAACCAATGTTAGTAGAGGATTGCAAAATAAATTTGTCTTTTGATAAGAAATTTAGAGTAGTGGATAAGTGGATTTTTAAAAATTCAATCACTGTAGAATATATTGATGAAGAATCGATCATAAAAGAAACAATACAAGTTGAAGATGATTCGGATGGGAACGGCATGTCTAAGGCATTTAGATATGAAAAATATTATGGAAAAATACTGAGTCCGTCATGGGCGAAAAGAGGATATGGAACGCTGTGTATTGAAGCAGATGGTTATGTTGATGAATTCAAATTTAAATTTGAGTTTGTGCATGATATTTCTATTTTATTGAAAGCGTATAAACATTTAAACATACCCAAAAAATTGGACAATTCTGAATGTCTATATGCAACAGAAAAAATTATTAGATTTGGCAGAAAGAGAGGCTAGTGCCTCTTTTTATTTGTTAAAAATGTGGTAAAAACATCATAAGTAAGGTACAATAAATAAAAAGCATACAGAGGAAGATATTATGAAAAAAAATAAAGTTACAATATACAAAGTAGCAGCAACAGCAGGCGTTTCGTTAGCGACGGTCTCTAGAGTTTTGAATTATCCTGAAAAAGTTAAACCAGAAACAAGGGAAAAAGTTTTAAAAGTGATTAAAGAACTTGGTTATCGGCCTAACGTTATTGCTAGAGGACTAGCTTCTAGAAAATCAACATTTGTTGGTATCGTTGTGCCCGATTTTTCTAGAGGGAGTGTAGCCGAAGCTATTAACGGGATAGTAAAACTAGCAATTAAATACGAATATCAAACATTAGTATTTCCAGCAGAAGATGACAATAGAAATAAAAGAGATGTATGGAGTGATATTATTGCTTCACAAGTGGATGGTATATTGTATTTAAATGACTTACATGATGAGGATGCAATAGAGGGAATTGACAGAATAAACATCCCAGTTGTTGCATTGAATAGCGTTTTTAAAGAATCTAAAATTGCAACTGTAAATATTGATTATAGCGATGCTTGTTATAAAATTACTAAAAAACTAATTGACAATGGTAGAAAAAATATTGTTCTAGCAACTACAGAAAGAAAATATACGATAAATGATGTTATAAAAGAAGGCTATTTAAAAGCAATTCAAGAAGCGAATCTTAAATCTAAAATTGTCTATACTTCTGGAAAAACTGATAAAAACACAAAAATTTTTATTGACTATTTGGATAATAATAAAATTGATGGAATTATTGGTGTTCGCGATTCAATAACGATTTCTTTTTTGAATAACGCCATAATTAGCGGATATAATGTTCCAAATGATTTAGAGGTATACAGTTGTAAAGATACAAGAATATGTAAATTAGCAAGACCTCAACTATCAAGTATACATGTCCCAACATATGAATTAGGAAAAATTGCGATGGAAAAGTTGACTGTTTTAATGGAAGATGGTAAACTTGAAAAAATGGATTTATTTGTGCCATATAAAATTATTGAAAGAGAAACAACTAAATAAAATGCTGATAAAAGAGTAAGAGTGAATATTTATTTTAAGAGAGTTAGCGATTGGGAAAAATTAAGATTAATTTATCAGAAATACACTTTTTAGTTTGTGAAATTTTGAATGCTAGGAAACTGAACTAAGGGTGGTTATCGAAAGAATAATTGGTCCTTAGAAAATCTAGGGACTTTTGTTTTGGAGGAAAACATATGAAATTATATAATGAGTTAGTGTGGAGAAATTGTATTGCCCAACTATCTGATGATGAACTGGCAAAGATATTAGATAACGAGAAGATAACGTTTTATTTAGGAGTTGATCCAACGGCAAATAGTATGCATGTTGGACATTTATTTGGACTTATCAATTGTCGTAGATTGCAATTAGCGGGACATAAGCCAATTATTTTAATAGGTGGAGCAACCGGAATGATTGGAGATCCATCTGGAAAAAGTGCTGAAAGGAATTTATTAACGGCAGAAGATATTGAAAAAAACGTTCAAGGATTAAAAATGCAAATTGAGAAATTGATAGATGCTAAAATTGTAAATAATTACGAATGGACGATTAAATACGATATCATCACATTTTTAAGAGATATTGGTAAGTATTTTAATATCAATACGATGTTAGCGAAAGATTCAGTGAAAAGCCGTTTAGATAATGGTATCTCCTATACCGAATTTACTTATCAAATCGTGCAATCTTTAGATTTTCTACATCTATATAAAGAAGAAAACTGTGTTTTACAAGTTGGGGGAACTGAGCAGTGGGGAAATATAAGTGCAGGTTTAGAATTAATTAGAAAAAATGTAGGAACAGAAGCAAAAGCTTATGGATTAACCTGGCCTTTAATTACCAAAAATGATGGAACAAAATTTGGAAAAACTGCTGGTGGGACAATATGGTTAGATCAAGAAAAAACTTCAGTTTATGAATTTTATCAATTTTGGCTGAACGTGTCGGACAGTGATGCCCTAATTTATATAAAACAATTTACTTTCTTATCTAAAGGCGAAATTTGGGAAATTGAAGAAAAAATGAAAGAGAACCCCCATCTAAGAAATGCACAAAAAGTACTGGGAAAAGAAATTACCTATTTAGTTCATGGGCGAGAAGGCTACTCAGATGCTGTCAGAATTACAGATGCTTTATTCAGTGGTGAAATTACGAAATTAAAGGGATCAGAAATTGAAGTTATTTTTGATGGTGTATCTTCAATCAACGTTGATGAAATTAGTTTGATTGACTCTTTAGTGGAAACAAAACTTGCTAGAAGCAAAAGAGAAGCAAGAGAATTTATTACTGGAAATGCAGTTAGTATTAATGGCGAAAAATGTGTTGATCTTGATTTGTTTTTAACGAAAGAAAAAGCAATAGAAAATAAATTTATCGTTTTAAAAAGAGGAAAGAAAAAATATTCAATAGTTAAATTCAATTAAACTTAGTAGTGCATAGTAATAGGTATGGCTTTTTATACCTATTTTTCATTTATGTTAAAGCTTCAATTTTAGATTTAGTAATTGAAGGAAAAGAAGTTTAATAAAAGTACCTGCTTCTAAACGTTTAGTTATCAATGATTCGGGAATTAAGATTACTTGGGCGAGAATTAGTGGAGTGCTTAATGTTTACACTATTAACTAACCTCCCAATCTATACACATACGGTAAATACGATAATGATTACAATGGCTGTAATGAGCATCATTTTAATAGGTGCATCAGTAGTAGGGATAATAAGCATTACTGATAAGAAGATCATAATGTTATAAATAAATATAATAAAAAAACTGCAGTTGCTAGTTCGTAGTTTTTTTATTAAAAATTAAAAAAATAAAAAGATGAATAATTATAATATACCAATAATAAAATGTGAAAAAGAATTGCATTTATGATAATAAAATTGTATAATAACAATGTCGTAAAAATGATCCCGTGGCCAAGTTGGCTAAGGCAGTTGACTGCAACTCAACGATCACCGGTTCGAATCCGGTCGGGGTCTCCATAGAAATGCCTCGGTGGCGGAATTGGTAGACGCGCGGGACTTAAAATCCCGTGGGTTCATAGCCCGTGCCGGTTCAACTCCGGCCCGAGGTACCATTTAAACAAATCTCATTAGAGATTTTTTTTTATACAAACAATAAATAGATTATATAAATGAAAATTTTTTTGATAATCAGAAAAATCACTAAAAATGATGATGTTTACCTACAACATAATCAGTTTTATTCTCCACAGAGAAAAAAATAAATTGGGAATATAAAAAAACAATAAAACAAAAAGTTCTCTTATTTAGAATTTTTTTTTTAATAATCAACAAATTATGACTCTTCAATATTTGAATATAAGTAGATTAATGTTATACTTTATTAAGCAAATAAAATTTTTAGGTAGGTAAATAAACTATGAAATTAAAAGAATTATTAAAAATCATTGAAGTAGATAATTTAGAGCATTTTAAAAATGCTGAATTTTTAGAAGTACGAATTAATGAAAAAGATAATAAGTGGATTTTTTTGTTTGAGTTTACTGAAATATTATCTTTTGATAGTTTAGAAAATTTAAAATTTAAAATAAAAAATAAATTTACTGACTACAATCCTACGGTAAAAATAAATTATAAGAATAATATGCTAACAAAAAACTTACTAGCAGAATATTTTGAAACTGTAGTTGATTTAGCATCTAGTGAATTTCCTAGTTTAGTAATTTTAGAAGAATTTGAAAGGGAGTACAACAACTTTGTTATAATCAAAGCAGGAGTGGATGATTTTAACATTATTGAGGAGAAACTAGCAGTTGTTTTAAAATTTTTAGCAGAATATTTTGTTAAATTTGAATATAAATTAGAAAAAATAGAGGAAACAGTATCTAGTGATGAACTGATAAAAGAAGAAATAGGCAAAATAGAAGAAAATTTAAATTTAGAACTTAAAAAAGCAGAAAGTAATAATTTTTCTTCTACAGGTCCAATAAAAGGAAAAAAAATTAATATTTGTGACGTTCCTCATACTTTTGAAGAAGTAGAAGAAACATCGGCAGAAAAAATTGTGGTAGAGGGAAAAATATTTAAATCAGAAGTAAGAGAATTAGCTAAAGGAGCGGTTTTAGTTAGTGCTTATATTCACGATGGCAATGATTCAATTAAAGTTAAAAAATATATTAGAGCATTTGAAAATACTTCCAAGGAACTTTTTGAAAAAATTGTTAAAGTAAATAATCACTTAAAGGTAAGTGGTTGTATAAATTACGATAAATATTTAAAAGAAGTAATTGTTGATTTTGAAAATTTACAGTCTAGCCAAAAAGAAACAACGGAAATTATCGATAACGCTGAAGTTAAAAGAATTGAGTTACATACTCACACTAAAATGAGTGTAATGGATGGAATTACGAGTGTAAAAGATTATGTGGATCAAGCGATAAAATGGGGACATAAAGCAATTGCAATAACTGATCATAATGCAGTTCAGAGTTTCCCAGATTTTAATTACGCAACAAAAGATAAAGATATTTTACCGATTTACGGTGTTGAATTAAATTATATTGATGATTTAAATTTAACGATTGCAAAAGGTAGTAACGAAGAAAGTCTTTTAGATAGTGACTACGTTATTTTGGATATTGAAACAACAGGATTTAGTGTAAATTATGATGATATTATTGAAATTGCAGCCATTAGAGTAAACGCTGATGGTACACAACTAGAATATAATGATTTTGTTTATACTGATAAAGCAATTTCTAGAAAAATTACGGAAATAACTTCAATTAAGAATGAACACTTAAAAGGAGCACCGCTAATAGAAGAAGCGATGACTAGGTTTAAAGAGTTTTCTAAAGGAGCAATTTTAGTAGCTCACAATGCTGACTTTGACCTTAGCCATATCTATGAGAATTTTCGCAAACTAGGTATTTACGAAACGGACTATCCAGTTATTGATACCTTAACTTTAGCAAGAGTTTTATACGATGGGAAGTTAAAATCTTTTAATTTAAAAGCAGTTAGTAAATTTTTAAAAGTTGAATTAACGAAACATCATCGAGCAATATATGATACTCGCGCAACTAAAGACATTTTTTTGCATATGCTAAATGAAATTAATATGCGAGGAGTCAAACGTCTAGCAGATCTAAATAATTTAATTGAAGAAGATAAAATTCATAAATATCAAATTCCCAAACATATTACTATCTTAGTTAAAAATAGAAACGGTCTTAAAAATATGTACAAAATTCTTTCGTGTGCTCTAACAACACATTTTTTTAAAGGTGGAAGAGCGCTGAGAAGTGTAATTGAAAAATATCGTCAAGATATCTTGATCGGTTCAAGTTGTGTAAATGGGGAAATTTTTCAAAATGCTTTAAATAAAGATTATAAAACTTTAGCAGATGCAGTATCGTTTTACGACTATTTAGAAGTTCAACCACCAGAAGTATACAGTCATTTAACAGAAGGTAATGGACCTGGTTATATTAAAAATATTTATGACGTAGTTAAAAAAATAGTAAAAGTAGGAAAAGAAAATAATATTTTAGTAGTTGGATCATCAGATGCCCATCATTTATATAAGGAACAAGCTAAGTATCGAAAAATATATTTAGATACCCCATCAGTTGGTGGCGGAATTCATCCGTTAAAAAGATATAAATCAGTTCCGACTATGCATTTTAGAACAACAGAAGAAATGTTAAAGGATTTTGAATTTTTAGGTGAAGATTGTTATCAAATTGTAGTGGAAAATACTAATAAAATATATCAGGTGATTGAAAAATTTGATTTGTTTCCCAAAGAGTTATTTACTCCTCGGGATGATTTCTTTAAAAGTAGGGGAATTGACAGTATAAAAGATGAAGTAACATTAATGGTTAACAACAATGCCAAAAAACTATATGGTGAACAGTTACCAAAAATCGTCGAAGAACGTATTGAACACGAAATTAAAACAATTATTGGTAGAGGGTTTGGAAATGTTTATTATATTTCTCACTTATTGGTTAAAAAATCGTTGGAAAATAATTATTTAGTTGGCTCAAGAGGATCAGTAGGGTCATCACTTGTCGCAACTTTGATGAATATTACGGAAGTTAATCCCTTACCGCCACACTATTTGTGCAAAAAATGTAATTTTTCAATCTTTAAAAAAGTGGGAGATATTAAAGAGGATTTATCTTATCCGCTATTGAGAGAAAATTTACAAAATATTATCTCAGGGTACGACCTAGCACCAGCAACTTGTCCAAAATGTGGAGAAATTTTAAAAAGAGAAGGACAAGATATTCCCTTTTCTACTTTTTTAGGATTTAAAGGAGATAAAGTTCCAGATATTGATTTAAACTTTTCGGGAGATTATCAACCGATTGCCCATGAAGATATTAGACAAATGTTCGGTAAGGAGTATTCTTTTAGAGCAGGAACAATCGGAACAGTCCAAGAGAAAACAGCTTTTGGATATGTAAAAGGATATGTTGAGAGAACTGAACAAAAAATGAGAACAGCAGAAATCGTAAGATTAGTCTGCCAAATCGAAGGTGTTAAAAGAGTAACCGGTCAACATCCAGGAGGAATAGTAGTAGTTCCTCATCAAATTGATATTTTTGACATAACTCCAATACAATATCCAGCAGATGATGTTACTAGTTCTTGGCGTACAACACATTTTGATTATCATTCATTTGAAAGTAATTTATTCAAATTAGATGTACTAGGTCATGATGATCCAACGGTTATTCGTTATTTGATGGATTTTGTTGACAAGTACCCAGAAGAATTTCCTTTTAATGATGTTTATGATATACCGTTTACTGACCGTGATGTTATGAGTTTATTAAGTTCAACAAAAGTTTTAAAATTGTCTAATGATATTATGTCTGAAGTAGGAACATACGGACTACCAGAATTAGGAACACCGTTTGTTAGAGGAATGCTTAAAGAAACGAGACCAAAGTCATTTAGTGAATTAGTTAAAATTTCTGGATTATCACACGGAACTGATGTTTGGTTGAATAACGCTCAAGATTTAGTACTGGGAAAGCAAGCTTTTGGTAAAATTCCTTTTAGTGAAGTAATCGGATGTCGTGATGATATTATGATTTATTTGATTTACCAAGGATTGGATCCAGTAGATGCTTATAATATTACCGAAACAGCAAGGAAAACTGGAAAATATTTGAATGATGAACAAAAAGCATTGATGCGTGAAAAAGGTGTTCCAGATTGGTATATTTGGAGCTGTAATCAAATTAAATACATGTTCCCTAAAGCTCATGCCACTGCTTATGTTGTAATGGCTTTAAGAATAGCTTGGTTTAAAGTTCATCGACCGATTTATTTTTATGCAACCTATTTTTCTAAAAGAGCAGATTTTTTCTGTGTCGAATCGTTTATCGGTGGCTACAATATAATTAAGGAAAAAATAATTAGATTAAGAAAAATGGCTAATCCGACGAATAAGGATTTAAATTTAATTACGGAGTTGGAGATAGCATTAGAAATGACTTCTAGAGGGTTTGAATTTAAATTGATAGATATTAACGAATCTGCTTCTAGTGAATTTTTACTAGCAGAAGATAAAAAAACATTGTTAATGCCTTTTACTACTTTAGATGGATTAGGTAAAAATGTTGCTGATTCAATCGTAAATGCACGTAAAGAAAAGAAATTTACTTCGATTGAAGATTTGAAAAAAAGAACCAGACTATCTAAAACTTTAACTCAAACATTAATAGATTTGGGTGTTTTACATGATTTGAAAGAAAATGACAGCGGAGCACAGATGACTTTGTTTTAGAACAATAAATTTTAAGACAAATGTACATAACTTTTTTATCTTCTTTACATAGTGTAATATGAGGAGGAGATAAAATGTATCATTCTTATGAAAAGAATAGTAAATATGGAAATGGTGAAAAAGATAAAAAAGGTTCAAATGGTTACGAAGAGATGAAAAATCAGTATATGCCGTATCATTCATGCAAGATGTGTGGTGGACCAATGTATCCTATGCATAAACCGATGTCATATCCAAAGTACGATAAACCGATGTCATATCAATCATGTAAGATGTACGGTGGATCAATGTATCCTGAGCATAAATCGATGTCATATCCAAAATATGATAAATCGATGTCATACCCAGAGTACGATAAATCAATGCAATACCCAGAGTACGATAAACAGATGGCCTACCAACAGTGCCATAAACCAATGAATTGTTACCCTAGTTGTAAACAACCAATCGTTCACAACAAATGTAAAGTAGTTCACAAATACCATGTAGAAGAAATTCCACATATTTGTAATTATCATACGCATGTTGTTAATCACAAAATACAAAAACATACTTATAGATCTAATCATACATGCTCAAGTGAACTAAGATGTCATGTAGAAAATCCACGATGTTGTTAAAACTACTTGAATTTATTTTTAGAATAAGATAAAATAAGTAGAAAACAGATAAAAAGGATTAGTAATTGTATAAATTGTTTTTTAAGGGAGAGAATATTTTAAACTGCAAGTATTCTTAAAGCAAAATCAATGAATTCACCTTTGGAGTGGTGTTAATCGCACCCGCTTATTAGATTAAGCGTTACAAAAATTGAGTGCTAGTTTTTTTCTGCTAGAACTAAGGTGGTACCACGAAAAATTCGTCCTTAGATTGAGGACGATTTTTTCTTGAAAGGAGAACGGTTATGAGTAATATTATTAAGAACATCATAAAATTAAAAGATGAAGTGGTAGAGAACATTTCTAAAATTAAAGAAGAGCAACAACTCAACAATGAAAAAGCTAAATATTTGGGAAAAAAAGGGATAATTGCTGAAGCGATAAGAATGATGGATACTCTAGATGAAAGTGGCAAGAAAGAACTAGGGCGTGTTAGCAATGAAACCAAAAAATTAATTAATGTATGTTTAGAAAACCAACGTAAATTAATTGAAAATGAAAAAATTAATCAAAAATTATTAAAAGAAGCAATTGATGTTACTTTGCCTGGAACAAAAATTAAGACAGGAACAAGACATGTTTTAAGACAAACTGTAGATGAAATTGTTCAGTTGTTTTCTGAGATGGGTTATATCGTTGCTGAAGGACCAGAGATTGAAAATGAAGATTATAATTTTGAAAAATTAAATTTACCCAAAAATCATCCAGCAAGAGATATGCAAGATACTTTTTACATAACAGAACAAATATTACTTAGAACACACACTTCTCCTGTACAAGTAAGAACGATGTTAAAGAATAATGGAAACAAACCAATTAAAATTGTTTGTCCAGGGAAAGTATATCGACGTGATGACGATGATGCGACACACAGTCATCAGTTTATGCAATTAGAAGGATTAATAGTTGATAAAAAAGTTTCAATAAGTGATTTAAAGGGGACATTAGATGAAATAGCGAGAAAAATGTTTGGAGAAGATAAAAAAATTCGTCTTCGCCCATCGTACTTTCCCTTTACTGAGCCGAGTGTAGAAGTAGATGTTACTTGCAACTGTGGTGGAGTAGGCTGTAATATCTGTAAACAAACGGGCTGGATTGAGATTTTAGGAGCGGGAATGGTTCATCCTAATGTTTTAACTGCCTGTGGATACGACCCAGAAGTATACCGTGGATTTGCTTTTGGATTAGGAATTGAAAGAATTGCGATGCTTAAATATGGAATTGATGATATAAGAAATTTCTATATAAATGACATTCGATTCTTAAATCAATTTAATTAGGAGGTTATGATGAAAGTTTCAAAAAATTGGCTACAAGAATTTTTAAAAATTGAGATAAATATGAAAGATTTAGCTAAACAATTTTCTTTAAAAAGTCAAGAAGTATCAAGTGTTGAAAAGTTAACAGATGCTACTAAGATAGTAGTGGGAAAAATAATAAGCAAAGAAAAACATCCGAATGCCGATAAACTTAATGTTTGTCAAGTAGATGTAGGAGAAACGTTGCAAATTGTTTGTGGAGCTAAAAATGTTGAAGTTGGTCAAAAAGTAATCGTAGCTTTAGTAGGCGCAGTATTACCAGGTAATTTTAAAATAAAAAAAGCAAAATTACGTAGTGTTGAATCAAACGGAATGATCTGTTCGTTAGTTGAATTAGGAATTGATAAAAAATGTTGCTATTCTGAAGGGATTGAAGTTTTGCCAGACTATTTTGAAATCGGAAAAAATCCGTTAGAATTATTAGGATTAATCGATGAAGTTATGGAGTTAGACTTAACACCTAATAGACCAGATTTAATGAGCATGATTGGAGTTGCCTATGAAACAAAAGCAATTTTAAATATAGAAGCAATATATTTACCAGAGCCTAAATTTAAAGAAATTAAAGAAAAAATTGATCTCGAAATAAAAATTGATACAATAAATTGTAGTAATTATTATGCTAAAATGATTAAGAATGTAAAAATTGGCGAATCACCAAACTGGTTAAAGGCTAAATTAATTGCCTCAGGAGTGAGACCCATTAACAATGTCGTTGATATTTCGAATTATGTAATGTTAGAACTTGGACAACCTCTGCATACATTTGATTACGATAAAATTGGTTCCAAAGAAATTGTTATTAGACAAGCAACAGAAGGAGAGGAAATTACAACTTTAGATGGGATAAAAAGAAATTTGTTAATCTCCGATGTAGTTATAACTAATGGTGAAAAACCAATTGCGATTGCCGGTGTAATGGGTGGATTAACTACGGCAGTAGATGATTCTACTAAAACTATTTTATTAGAATCAGCAATGTTTGATCAAGTAAGTGTCAGAATTACTTCGAAACGTTTAGAATTACGTAGTGATGCCTCGGTGCGCTTTGAAAAAGGAATTGATGTTCAAATAACAAATTTTGCTTTAAACAGAGCAACCCAACTACTACAAGAATTAGCAGGTGGAGAAGTGGTAAAAGGAACTGAGTTTATCGAAAATAATAACTTTTCCGGAGAAGAGATAAAAATTGATTTGAATTACATTAACGAATACATCGGTTGTAAGTTGACAGTTGAGGAAATTGAGAATATTTTCGATTTACTATCTTTTGATTATCAAACTACCGACAACTTATTTAAAGTATTTGTGCCAACTAGGAGAAGAGGAGTTTCTGTTAGACAAGATTTAATTGAAGAAATAGTAAGAATATACGGTTATGATAAAGTTCCGATTACTTTGCCGAAAACACAAATACGTGAGGAAATTTCTTTAAATACTTATAAGAAAAATTTTATCGGTAAATTAATGACAGGATTAGGATTGGATGAAGTAATTACTTACTCTTTGGTCAATGAAAAAAATATTTACGATTTTACTCTTCAAAAGGAGAATTACGTGATAGTTTCCAAGCCGATGAGTTTAGATAAAGCAGTTATGCGTCACACACCGTTAAACGGAATTATCAAATCTATTAAGTACAATTTAGCTAGAAAAAATAACGATTTAAGATTTTTTGAAATAGGTCACAAGTACACCGAGGGAGAGCCTCTAATTTTAAGTGGAACTTTAACTGGAGTAATCGATAAAACTCTGTGGAAAAAAACTTATGAAGAAATTGATTTTTATTACGTTAAAGGACTTATTGAAACAGTTTTAAAAAAAGATAAAAAAAAGTTTTCTTTTGTAAAACCAGAAAAAACAAATGAAAATTTCCATCCTGGTCAAACTGCTTATATTTATCAAGAAGAACAATTAGTCGGATTCATCGCCAAATTGCATCCTAAATATCAATTTGAAAATTCTTTAAAAGATACTTTTATATTTGAACTATTTTTAGATAAATTGTTTGAAGATATTGAGCAAATTAAATTTAAAAAGTTACAGAAATATCCTGTAGTAGAGAGGGACCTTGCAATTGTTATTGATAGAGATATCGAAGCGTCATGTGTTGCTGATTTAATTGAAAAAACAGGAAAACCTCTATTATTAAAACTAGAAATTTTTGATATTTATCAAGGTGAAAATATTCCAGAAAATAAAAAATCAATTGCTTTTAAACTGATTTTTGGAGACAAAGAAAAAACTTTAGACAGTGAAATTGTCAGTCAAAAAATTGAAGTTATCGTTAAGGAGATTAAAAAACGACTAAATGGAAAATTAAGAGATTAATTGATTTAAGAGGAAAAAATGAAAAAAAACAAAAGTGATGTTGTTAAAATTTTAATTTTTACAGCAATAGTTGGCATAGCAGCGAACTTTCAACATCCCGTAACTCCTTCTTATTTAATAGAAGTCGGGTTGGATATAAGTGTGTACGGTTATCTATTTGCTTTTATGTCAATAGGACTAGCCGTATCTGCACCGACAGCAGGAAAATTTGTTGATTTAAAGGGAACCAGAATTCCCCTTTTCAGTGGCTTGTTGATTTACGGCACAAGTCAAGTATTCTTTAGTATGAACAGCAATATATACATGTTGTTTCTCTGTCGATTTGTTGCCGGAGTGGGAGTAAGTTTAATTTTTCCGACGATAATATCTTATATTGCTAAAATCACCACTAAAAAGAATCGAGTTAAAATTTTAAGTATTCAAGCGAGTGTAGCCTTGTTTTTTTCAACTGTAGGGTATAAAATAGGGGGTATTTTATCTTTGTACATCGCTACCGAGAAGATTTTTAAACTACAGGCAGTAGTACTTTATGTTTTAGCTTTTGTCACTTTGGTTCTATTGAAAAATGTTAAAATTAAAACGAAAAGAGTTAAAATGAGTCTAAAAGGTTTGTTAAATAAAAAGACATTAGTTATAATACTAGGGTACACTTTATTTTTCTTTGCCAGTAATGGAATAAATAAATATATTGATGTCTTGATAATCGACTCAGGTTACAGTGCAAATGATTTAGGAAATTATATGTTATTTACTGGAGTTTTTGGCGTAATCACGATGATGTTTATTTTGCCTTTGATTTTAAAGGAAAATAAAGAATTAAAGTTAATTAAACGTTGTCTTTTAGTTTTAGGTATAACAGTGATTTTAAATTTTGCGTTTACTATTAATTTGTGGACATCTTTATATTTGTTAATGTTACCTTATTTCTTTTGCTTTTCTATCTATCCAATTTTACAAAACAGTTATATTAGTAAATTAGATGATGTCTATCAAGGACAATTAGTAGGTAGTAGTGAAAGCGGTAAAATGTTTGGTAGTTTTTTGGGGACAATTTTTGCCGGACTAGTTTATACAAAAAACCCAAAAACAATGTTTATAATAATGGGATTTATCTATTTATTAGCATTTATAGTTTTGATAATTGGAGGAAAAAATGGCGAGAAGGTTAGCACTGGAGACACTCAATAATATTTTTAGCAAAAAACAATATTCTAATTTAGCGATTAGTAAGGCAATTAAAGACAACGACTTAAACGATAAAGATAATAGGTTGTTTACGGAAATAGTTTATGGTGTTTTAAAAAATAAAATGTTGTTAGACAACTATTTAAAGCCTTATTTAGAAGGTAAAGTTTTAAAAGATTGGACAAGACATCTACTAGCACTGAGCATTTATCAAATACTGTTTTTAGATAAAGTACCTAAATATGCGATAATTAATGATGCAGTAGAAATAGCAAAAGAATACGAATATACAACGAGTAAATTAATAAATGCGGTTTTAAGAAATTTTGACGTTGACTGTTTGTACGAACCACCTAATGAGTCAGTAGAATATTCAATTAATGAATGGTTATATAAACAAATTAAAGGACAGTACAAAGATGATTATTTGAAAATACTAAAATCGTTTAACGATAAACCTAAACTAAGCGCAAGAGTAAACAGTTGGAAAATAAAACGAGAAAAACTTTTAAATGAAAACATTAAGTTATCGAAAATAAGTAAAGATGGAGTGATTTTTGCTAAAGGCAATATTGCGAATAGTTCAGAATACCAAAGAGGATTAGTTTCAGTTCAAGATGAGTCAAGTCAACTAGTATCGCTGTTTTTAAATCCAAGTAAAAATGATATAATATTAGATGTATGCAGTGCACCAGGTGGTAAAACAACACACATTGCAGAATTAATGGAAAATCAAGGAACGATTTACGCTAACGATATTCACGAGCATAAAATTGAATTGATTAAAGGAAGTTGTACCAGACTAGGCATTACCAACGTTGAATTTACCAATTATGATGGAACAAAATTAAAAAAAGTGTTTCTAAGAGAAAACTTTGATAAAATATTATTAGATGTACCATGTAGCGGTTGGGGTGTAATCGCTAGAAAACCAGAAATAAAATATTTTCAAAACAACGAAAAAGTTGAAGCAATAAGAGCAATACAAATTTCTTTATTAAATGAAGCAGCAGTGCTATTAAAAATAAATGGCTGTTTGGTCTATAGCACTTGTACGTTAAATAAAGGTGAAAATGAAGTACAAATCAAAAATTTCTTGAAAAATAACAGCAATTTTGAGTTAGTCGAAGAGAAATTAATATTGCCTTATGAAAACAATACTGATGGTTTTTATATGGCTAAAATTAAGAAGGTAAAAAGATGATCTATAACTACACGGTAGAAGAATTAGAAGAATATTTCTTAAAAATAGGGGAAAAGAAATTCAGAGTTACACAAGTATTCGAATGGTTGTATAAAAAAAGAGTGAGTTCATTTTCGCAAATGACAAATTTAAAAAAAGATTTAATTGTAAAATTAGAAAAACAATTTGAATTTGGCAATTTAAAATTAGTAGATAAGATGATTTCAGCAGATGGGACAATTAAATTTTTATTTAAGTTAAAAGATGGGAATGTTATTGAAACAGTTTTTATGAATTATCAGTGGGGTAACAGTTTGTGCGTTACCACCCAAATAGGCTGTAATATCGGTTGTAGTTTTTGTGCGAGTGGTCTAGAGGATAAAGTTCGTGACTTAACTAGTGGTGAAATAGTGTTACAAATAATCGAAGTTGAAAAACTTTTAGAAACACGAATTAGCAACGTTGTAATTATGGGAATTGGGGAGCCGTTTGATAATTATGATCATACAATTAAAGCAATTGATTTGTTAAACAGTCCAAAAGGATTAGAAATAGGTGCAAGGCACATAACTATTTCAACAAGTGGTTTAGTTCCTAAAATATATGATTTTGCCGATGAAAAATTACAAGTCAACTTGGCGATTAGCTTACATGCGTCCAACGATAAAATAAGAAATCATCTGATGAAAATAAATAATAAATACAGCTTAAGTGAATTGATAAAAGCGGTTGAGTACTATGTTGAAAAAACAAACCGTCGAATTAGTTTTGAATATATTTTATTAAAGGGAGTAAATGATTCAGAAAATAATGCACATGAACTGAGTAATTTAATTAGAGGAATTAATGCTTATGTCAATTTAATTCCGTATAATGAGGTAGATGAATTTGAATATAAATCTTCTTCCAAGCCAGATACCTTAAAATTTTATGACGTGCTGAAAAAAAGAGGAATAAATGTGACTATCAGACAAGAAAAAGGTCGAGACATTTACGCAGCTTGTGGTCAATTAAGGAGCAAAAACATGGGATAGTGCTAGAGGGGATTATCGTAAAATTACTAAGTGATTTATATACAGTTAAAGTAGACGATGAAATAATTGCGATTAAAGCAAGAGGAAAGTTTAGACATTTAAAAATATCTCCTAAAGTAGGAGATAATGTGAAAATTGAGAACGGTTTTATTAGCCAAATCTTGGCAAGAAAAAATTCATTAACTAGACCACCGGTAACTAATGTAGATCAAGTATTATTAGTTTTTAGTGCAGTTGAGCCAAAATTTAGTTTTGCTCTATTAGATAGGTTTATTTCTTTAATTACGTATAATAAAATTGATATCGTACTTATTGTAACGAAAATAGATTTACTCAGTGCCGATAAAATGTTAAAACTTAAAGATAAAATATCATATTATCAAAAAATGATGGATATTTATTATACGGCAAACATTGATAATATAAAAATTATCGATTTAGAAAAATTACTTAAAAATAAAATAAGTGTATTAGCAGGGCAATCTGGAGTAGGGAAAAGTACCTTTGTGAATTCGATAAGTTCTTTAAAGATTCTTACTCAACCAATCAGTAAAGCTTTAGGAAGAGGAAAGCACACTACTAGACATACTGAATTAATCGAAATATACGGGGGATTAATTGCTGATACAGCAGGATTTTCTAGTTTAGATTTTGGTGAAATGGATAAATACGATTTGGTCGAAAGTTTTCAAGATTTTGTCGAAGTAGCCGATCGGTGTAAGTACAGAGGATGTTTACATTTAAAAGAACCGAGTTGTGAAGTTAAAAATTTAGTAGAAGATAAAAAAATATTAAGGACAAGATACGATAATTATGTCAAATTTAACGATGAAATTATAGAAAATAAAAAATATTAGGAGTGAGCGAAATGATATTAGCACCAAGTATTTTAGCGGCAGATTTTAGTAAAATTGAGCAAGAGCTTAAAGAATTAGATGAATATAAAGTTAAGTGGGTTCATCTAGATGTAATGGATGGTAAGTTTGTTCCGAATGTTACTTTTGATTCAAAATTTGTCAGAGAAATAAGACCTTTGACAAAGATGTTTTTTGATGTTCATTTGATGATAATGAATCCTTTAAAGGAAATTAAAAAATACGTTGATGCGGGAGCGGAATTAATTACAATTCATCATGAATCTGCTGATGAGGCACAAGTTGTTATCGATTTAATTAAGTCGTACGGTATTAAAACAGGAATAAGTATTAAACCAAATACTGAAGTCAATGAAATTAAGCACTTATTAGATAAAGTAGATTTAGTCTTAATAATGAGTGTTGAGCCTGGAAAAGGTGGGCAATCGTTTATCTTAAAGGCAATAGATAAAATAAAACAGTTAAAAGGTGGCAACTATTTAATTGAAGTTGATGGTGGAATTAACGAGGAAACGGCTAAACTATGTTTACAAGCTGGAGCAGATGTCTTGGTCGCGGGAACGTATGTCTTCAAAGATAAAAATAATATAAAGGTTTTAAATAATCTTGATTATTAGTATAATTGCGGGCTCAAACGATGTCTGTTTGAAAAATATTGATTTATCTTATGTGATTGCCGTTGATAAAGGATACAGTCACGCTAAAAAAAATCAAATAACACCGAATTTAGTAATCGGGGATTTTGATTCTTTAGAAGATATAGAATTAGAAAAAATAGATCAAAAAATAATAAAATTAAATCCGACTAAAGATGAAACAGACTTATTAGTAGCAATCAAAGAAGCTTTGAAGATGAATCCTGATAAAATTTGTATTTACGGGGCCACAAATAATCGATTTGATCACTATTTAGCCAACGTTCATATGTTGAATTTAGGAAATATTGAATTGATAGATAGCATCAATAGAATTTATTTAAAAGATTGTTCATTTGAAATCGAAAAAAAAGAAGAGTACGTATCTTTTTTCAATTATTCAGGAGAGCCAGTGATAACTTTGGCGGGATTCAAATATAACTTAAATGACTACAATTTAAAATATTCAGATACCTTATGTGTCAGTAACGAAGTTCTAACTACTGGAGCGATAAAAGTAGAAAAAGGGAAAATATTGGTGATTCATTGTAATAAATAATTTATGATAGTCATAATCTGTAACAGGAAGTGATTAAATGAAAGTTTATATTTTGAAAATACCAAGTTTTATAATTAGATTTTTTAGAAGATTATTCCGAAGATTATTTAGAAAATAGGCATACCTCAATGGGTATGCCTTATTATACTCTATTTAATTTTCCTGATTTTAATGCTCTAGCAGTAACGTATACCTTTTTGATTTTTCCATTTTCTTCGATTCTTATTTTTAGAAGATTATTCCGAAGATTATTTAGAAAATAAGCATACCTTAATGGGTATGCCTTATTATACTCTATTTAATTTTCCTGATTTTAATGCTCTAGCAGTAACATATACCTTTTTGATTTTTCCATTTTCTTCGATTCTTATTTTTTGAAGATTTGGTTTGAATCTTCTTTTTGTACGATGAAGTGAGTGAGAAACATTGTTACCACTTTTAACTTTTTTACCAGTTACATAACATACTTTTGTCATTTCGTGTACCTCCTTAATAAAATTAATCTTTATAATAATTCATCTTAACGATAAATAAAATACTTACCTAGTTTAGCATACATATATATTTTAATCAAGAACAAATATAAATAAACAATAATAAAAAAATGTCTAGTTATGATAAAATATAAATAAAGTAGGAGGTCAATTATGGATGAGTACATAATAGCAATAGATCAAGGAACTACTTCTGCTAGAGCAGTTGTTTTTAATAAAGCAGGTCAAGTAGTAAGTGTAGCTCAAAAGGAGTTACGACAAATCTACCCTAAAAAAGGATATGTAGAGCAAGATGTTGAAGAAATTTTACAAAGCCAAATCGAAGTTTTAAGAGAAGCAGTCAAGGACATAGATTTATCAAAAATAAAAGCAATTGGCATTGCTAATCAAAGAGAAACAACGATAATTTGGGATAAAAAAACGAATAAACCAATTTATAACGCAATAGTATGGCAGTGTAAAAGAACAAAAAAATATTGCGATTCACTAAAGACTCAAGGTCTAGATGAACTGATTAAAGATAAAACTGGTCTGGTCGTAGATCCATACTTTTCGGCAACTAAAATTTTATGGATTCTAGATAACGTTAACGGGGCAAGAGAGAAAGCTAATAAAGGTGAATTGCTTTTTGGAACAGTCGATAGCTTTTTAATTTATAATTTAACAAAAGAAAAAGTACATGTAACTGATTATTCTAATGCTTCTAGAACGATGTTGTTAAATATTGAAACTTTAAAATACGATGAAGAATTACTAGAACTTTTTAACATCCCTCAATCTATCTTACCAAAAATAAAAGATTCTTCAGAAGTATACGGAATGTTAGACAAATGCATTTTAGGAGTAGAAATTCCCATAACGGCAGCCATTGGCGACCAACAAGCAGCGTTATTTGGACAAAAATGTTTTGAAATTGGAAAAGCAAAAAATACTTATGGAACAGGTTGTTTTGTGCTGATGAATGTCGGAGATAAAGTCGTTAAAAGTAAAAATGGACTTTTATCAACAATAGCTTGGAGGATAAAAGGAAAAGTAACATATGCTTTAGAAGGGTCTGTTTTTACTGCAGGAGCTACTGTTGAGTGGTTAAAAAATCAGTTGAAATTAATCGATTCAGTAGAAGAAATTGAAGAACACTGTTTGAAAGCTCAAAATAACAACGGTGTTTATTTAGTGCCAGCATTTTCAGGATTAGGGGCGCCAATATGGGATATGACTGCCCAAGGAATAATCGTTGGATTAACACTGGATGTAAATAAGTCACACATAATTAGAGCGGCAATTGAAGCGATTGCTTATCAAACAAAAGACTTAATTAATGCGATGGAAGTTGATTCTGGTATCCAACTAAAACAACTAAAAGTAGATGGAGGAGCCAGTAAAAGTAATTTTTTAATGCAATTTCAAGCTGATTTACTTAACGTACCTATTAAAAGAGCGAAGATGGTTGAATCAACAGCGCTAGGAGTAGCCTTTTTGGCGGGACTAGCAGTGGGATTTTGGAGTGATTTATCGCAGTTAGGCGATATTCAAAGTGAAGAATTTAACCGTAAATTAACTGAATTAGAAGTATCTAGATATTGTAAAGGATGGGAAAGAGCATTAGAAAAAGTTAAAAATAAATAATATAAACAGTAATCGTTATTGACATTGTGCCAGAAAAAATATATTATGATAGATGGTACGTTTTAAAAAGCCCGAAATAAGGTATAGCCTAATAGTAACAAAAAAAATTAGGGGGATAATAGTAATGAAAACATTTATGCAACCAAACGAAACGGTTGAGAGAAGTTGGCATGTAATTGATGCGACAGGAAAAACTTTAGGTAGATTAGCTACCGAAACAGCAGTTTTAATCAGAGGTAAACATAAACCTACATTTACTCCACATATCGATTGTGGTGATAATGTGATTGTAATTAACGCAGAGAAAATCGAACTGACTGGTGATAAATTAAACAAAAAATTATATCATAAACACTCTGGTTGGTCAGGTGGTTTAAAAACTAAAACAGCAAAAGAGATGAGAGAAAATCATCCAGTGAAAATGTTAGAATTAGCAATTCACGGGATGTTACCTAAAGGACGTTTAGGTAGAACAATGTGTACAAAATTATACGTATATGCAGGTAATGAGCACCCACATCAAGCTCAACAACCAAAAGAATACGTATTGAAAGGGTAAGGTGTTTTAAATGGCAAATAGTGTTCAATATTTAGGAACTGGTCGTAGAAAAAGTTCAGTGGCTAGAGTTAGATTATTACCAGGAGCTGGTAATATTATTATTAATAAAAGACCTTTTGAAAATTATATTCCTTCTGCACAAACTCGTCTAGATGTTTTACAACCGTTGGAAATGACTAATACTACAAAAAATTATGATATATTTGTAAATGTACACGGTGGTGGAAGCACAGGGCAAGCAGGAGCAATTAGACATGGTATTTCTAGAGCGTTACTAGAAGTAAGTGCGGATTTTAGACCAACTTTGAAAAAAGCGGGTATGTTAACTCGTGATGCAAGAGTTAAAGAGCGTTATAAGTACGGACTTAAAAAAGCACGTAAAGCATCACAATTTAGTAAACGTTAATTTTTCAGTAAAAGACACAATAATTCGTGTCTTTTTTTTATTTTTGATGTATAATTAAAGTAATTAATCAAGGTGAGGTAATTAAAATGAGAAGAACAAGATTTGCACCAAGTCCGACAGGGTTTATCCATGTAGGAAATTTAAGAACGGCGATTTACACATATTTAATAGCAAGAGGAGATAAAAACGGTAAATTTATTTTGAGAATTGAAGATACTGATCGAGAAAGATTTGTAGAAGGCGCAGTAGAAGTTATTTACGAAACTTTAAAGCAATGCAATTTAACGTATGACGAAGGACCAGATGTAGGCGGAGATTACGGACCATACATTCAAAGTGAAAGAAAGAATTCCTACAAAAAATACGCTTTAGAATTAGTGGAAAAAGAAGAAGCTTACTATTGTTTTTGTACTCTAGAAAGATTACAAAATTTAAGAGAAGAAGCACAAAATAAAAAAGAAAATTTTATTTATGATGGCTGTTGTAAATCTTTAAGTAAAGCAGAAATTGCCAATAAAATAAATAGCGGAATACCATATGTGATAAGACAAAAAACACCTGAAGATAACGTTACTACTTTTAAATGCGAAGTATACGGACAAATCAGCATCAATAATTCGGAAATAGAAGATCAAATTTTAATTAAAAGCGATGGCTATCCAACTTATAATTTTGCTAATGTAATCGATGATAATTTAATGAAGATTACCCACGTAGTTAGAGGGAACGAATATTTAACATCTACACCAAAATACACCTTATTGTACAAAGCATTAGGTTTTGTTGAACCTACTTATGTCCATTTACCACATGTAGTAAAAGAAGGAGGTAAAAAACTTTCAAAAAGAGAAGGAGATGCTTATTTCTCGGACTTTGTGAAAAAAGGATATTTGCCAACAGCAATCGTTAACTATGTTGCTCTTTTAGGTTGGAGTCCTGAAGGGAAAAAAGAAATTTTATCTTTAAGTGAGTTAGAAAAACAATTTAGTATTAAAAGAATTAATAAATCACCTGCTGTTTTTGATATTCAAAAACTCAATTGGGTAAATTCGCAATATTTAAAGAAAATGGATGATATCGAATTTAGTAAACTCTGTTTGCCGTATTTAATAGAAGGTGGAATTGATATAAATAATCAAGAATGGACAAATAAATTTTGTCTATTGTTTAAAGATAGATTAAGTAGTATCAGCGAAATTACCAAATACTACCAGCAGTTTTTAGCTGAATTTATTTTAGAGGAAGAGGCGGCAGCATTTTTAAAAGAAAATGATTGTGGGGAAGTGATTAAAGTATTTAAAGGAAAATTGTCAGCAATTGAAACATGGAATAGCGAAAATATTAAAACTGCTTTAAATGAGACCGGTATAGAAACAAAGGTGAAAGGAAAGTTGTTGTTTATGCCGATGAGGATAGCAACAACTGGAATGTTACATGGTCCAGACTTACCGAGATCTTTAGAATTAATTGATAAAGATGAAGTTTTACGAAGAATCGAAAAATGTTAAAAAAAATTACGCTATTAATGTTTTTAATCTTTTTAGTTGGCTGTCGAAAAGATCCTACAGAGGGAATAATTGATAATATTGCAACTACGATGTTAAATGGAAAGGCAAATTATACGATAGAGGAAGAGTTTGAATGGACCCAATATGCAGCAGATGCTGACAATCCCATTAATATTTTTGCGAACTATGAGAATACCTTAGAATACGATAGTGGGAGTGGGATAACTTATACAAATACTAATGCAACGATTGAAACGGATTTCAAGGGTCAGATTATCCGTGAAAATAGTCAATTTGAAAGTTATATTGATATATATGATAATGCAGGGTATTTAAAAATTAAAGGTGATGACTGGTATAAGGCAGATCTATCGATTTATCCACTGGACTACAACTCGATAAATCCCGAAACAATTATCGATGCTTTAGTTTATAAAAATGAAGGTCTTTATTACCGAAGTAGTGATGGAGTTTTAGGTGATGAAGAATCTTATGAATACGCCATAATTACAATTTCAGGAGAGATTTTTGAAAATATTTTCAATTATAAAATTTGGAATGATATTCATAATGGATATTCTTACGAAGTAACTGCAACCATTAAATTTGATCAGAACTATCAGATAGAATATATCGAATTTGACTTAAAAGATATGATTGCTAAAGTTAAAAATTATATGACTTATGAAGAACATATTCAAGTTCGGTCAATTTCAGGAAATTTAAAATTAACTTTTCCATATGCTAAAAATAGTACAGAATATCTGAAAAATAACATGCTTTCAGATTTAGAAAAATTATCTTATAAAACCTTTGAGGTAGATGATGTGTATTATGTCTTAGACAATCTCTCATCCTCATCAGACTTACAAAAGGTTACGGCAACTAGTGTCTATTACAGCAATAAATACATTAATTATGTTTCTGTTGATTTTGCTAAAGATGTTGCTTATTTGTATTACCAACTTTATTTTTTAAAAGATGGCAAAGTAGTTGGTGATTATAAATTTAGCCAAGTTGATATTTCAAAAAATACAAAAATTGATTTATTTTTAGAAGAAGATATAACGGTTTATGATGAGATTTATTCGCACTTTAAATATGTGGGTGTTAGCCAAACAGTCGATGATAGTCGCGGAGCAGTCAATATTAGCAACGACAGCATAGTCGAAGTTAATCAAAAAGTTAGTTATAATATTTTAGGACCGAAAGTACAATTATCATTTGAAGCACCTATACAAGTAGATATTCAAAAAAATGTTTATGCTGATATCTATATAAAAAATTTAAATACGGAAGTTCCCCGAGCATTAGGGTTAAAAGAAATAGCGATAAATGTAGCGACTGATATGGATGTTAGAAATTTAAAAGTTTCCGTATATGTACTTAAAGACGATATTTTAGAAAAAGTATTTTATGCAGAAGAGAAACATTTAAATAAATTTGATTATATTACTATTAAAGAGTATGCAGATTTTTTTCCGGAAGAATTTTATGCAAAATTGGAATACAATACTACGAGTAATCAGCATGTCACAAAAATTGTGAGACCTTCGGTTTATCATGACAATGTGGATTTTCCTACTTTTAGTTATTCAAATATATTTAATAACTATATTGTTTTTGATGAAAAATGGCAATTAAACAACTACAATTTGTATTTCAATTTATCCAATAGTTTTTATCATGGATATTTATATTTAGTTAATGAAGATGAAATTGTTGATGTTAAGTATGTAGCAGGAGAAAAATTGTTTAGTGGCAGTTACTATTATGAAAAATTAACATATGCTTATATTCATGTGAACTCAATATATAATACTACTTATAAGCATAAAAACAGATTGGTGGAAGGAGTGACCTAATTGAAAATTTATAATAGTTTAACTAATAAAATAGAAAATTTTATCCCGATAGAAAAAAATAAAATAAAAATGTACGTCTGTGGTCCAACAGTTTACAACTACATTCACATTGGAAATGCTAGACCAGTAGTTTTTTTTGATACGGTGAGAAGATATTTTAAATTTATTGGTTATGATATAACATTCGTTACTAATTTAACGGATTTAAACGATAAAATTTATTTAAAATCGTTAGAAGAAGGTACCGATGAACTAGCGATAGCAGAAAAATATAGTAAGGCATTTTTAGAAGATGTAGTAGCTTTGAATTCACTTTTGCCTGATCTTACACCCAGTGTGCTAGGATATATTAAAGAAATTACTAAATATGTAGAAAAATTAATTGAAGTTGAGGCAGCTTATGAAGTTGATGGAGATGTTTATTTTAGAGTTAGTAAACTTAAAGAATATGGACAATTGAGTGGACAAAAAATTGAAGATTTAATTTCAGGAGTACGAATTGATATTAATGATAAAAAAGAAAATCCATTGGACTTTATGTTATGGAAAAAAAATGAAAAAGGAATTAAATTTAAATCATCATTTGGTGAAGGAAGACCAGGATGGCACACTGAATGTAGTGCAATGATCGATGATATTTTTGGCGGAGAGGTTGATATTCATGGTGGTGGGAATGATTTAAGATTTCCACATCATGAAAATGAATTAGCTCAAACATATGCTTTGCATAACCGGGGATTAGCAAAAACTTGGATGCACAACGGAAGAATTGATTTAAACAATACGAAAATGAGTAAATCTTCAGGTAATATGATATTAGTGCGAGAATTACTGGAAAAATATGATGCAAATGCTTATCGTTTACTAATATTGTCAGCGAATTATCGCTCACCGATTAATTTTACTGATGAGTTGATGGAACAGTATCAAAAAGAATATTTAAAAATTTTAAGAGTAAAAAAGAGTTTGTTTATTATCCTAGATTTAGCTGATGAATTCAGTGAAGAAGTTGAAGGGAAATATATTGCTCAACTTAAAAAAGCAATGGATCACGATTTTGGAACGGCGAATGCAATTACCTATTTACAAAGTTTAATTAAAGAGATAAATGCTAAAATGCGAGACAAAGTGAATTCTAAAGATTTAGCTGTTTTATATAACACTTTAGAAAAGTATCTGTACGTATTAGGTATTGAAATAGAACTCAAAAAAATGTCTGCAGAAGATAGAAAAATTTATTTTTTGTGGGAAAAAGCTAGACAAGAGAAAAATTTTGATTTAGCGGATAACTACCGAAAACATCTATTAAATAAAGGAATTATTTAATGAACGGGCTTAGTTATGCTTATTTAGGTGATGCTGTGTACGAGGTAATGATACGAGAGTATTTAATTGATAAAAATATATTTAATATTAAAAAACTTCATAATTTAGCGGTTAAATTTACTAATGCTAAAAGTCAATCTTTAGCAATTGAAGAATTAATTTTAACTAAACAGTTAACAATAGAAGAAGAAGATTATTTTAAATTAGGTAGAAATTCTAGTGCGAAGCAGGGAAAAAAGACTGCCACTGTAAAAGAATATAAATATGCTACTGGTTTAGAAAGTCTATTAGGATATTTATATATAAATAATGAACAAAGATTTAAAGAAATAACTAATAAAATTATAAATATAATAGAGGTGAAACAAAATGCCTAGTGAGATATATGGAAAAAATACGGTATTAAATGCTGCGCTTAGTGAAAGAGAGTTTTATGAAGTCTTTGTGGTAAGTCAAAATTTGAATGAATGTGAGCAAATATTAAAATATGCAGATAAAAAATATGTAAAAATAAACATTCTTTCAACTAAACAAATGGATATCAAATTTCCTAAATATAAACACCAAGGGATAGTAGCTGTTGTTGAAGATTACAAGTATACAGCATTAGAAGATGTCCTAAAGGATAATGATAATCCATTTTTAGTGATTTTAGATGGATTAGAAGATCCACATAATTTAGGAGCTATTTTAAGGAGTGCAGATGCTGTAAATGCAGATTGCATCATCATTCCTAAAAATGGAGCAGTTGGTATAACTGCAACAGTAGCAAAAGTTTCAACAGGTGCAATTGAATATGTGCCCATTGTGCAAGTTACTAATATTGCTAGAACTATCGATAAAATAAAAGATTATGGAATTTGGGTAGTTGGGGCTGATATTAATGGAAATATGCTATACAATGATATTGATGGTAAAATGAGAATTGCGATTGTGATAGGTTCTGAAGGAAAAGGAATGAGAAGACTTGTAAGAGAAAAATGTGATTTTTTAGTTAGAATTCCAATGAGTGGGAATGTGAATTCGCTGAACGCATCTGTTTCAGCTGCTTTGATGATGTATCAAGTTTATAATGATCGACAGAAATAAAAAAAATAAATTAAATGATTATGAATTGCTGTACTTAATTAGTGAATCAAATGAAGATGCTTTGGAGATATTATTAACAAAATATGATAATTTAATTTACTCTAAATTAAATAAATTGAATTTTCCCTATCCAGATATGGAAGATTATCTTCAAGAATCTAGAATGCTCTTAAAAGAAGCTATTGATAAATATGATGATAGTTATGGGAAAACATTTGCTAAATTTTTTGAATTGTTATTAATTAGGTTTTTATATAGAGAAAAAGGAAAAATTATTAAAAACAGTAAATTATTTTATAGCGAAACGGCTGTCTTAAATGTTGTGACAGTTAAAGAAAATGCAGAGCAATATGTATGTGTTGAAGAGATAAAGGATAAAATAAAAGAGATTTTAAATGATAGCGAAAGAAAAATATATTTACTGTACTTTGTTAAAAATTACAGTATAGATAGCATCGCTATAAAACTAGGTATAAAGAAAAAAGCTATTTATAATAAAATTTACAATATCAAAGAAAAAATAAAAGAACTGGATTGTAGGTTGACAAATTAACATATATTTGTTATATTTTTATAGCATATAGGTAGGGAAAAAATGAGAAAAAAAGTAATATTAATTTGCTCTGTGTGTTTTTCACGAAATTACAATGTTGATAAAAACATGCAAGTAACTGAGCGTTTAGAAATAAAAAAATTTTGTAAAAAATGTAATAAACATACGGTTCATAAAGAAACTAAGTAAGTTTATTTGGGGGTAAAGATGAAACAAGAGAAAAAATCTATTTTTAAAAAAATGTTTACAACAGAGTATAAATACGAGAGTATAATATCTGTTGTACTATCGATGGCAACGCTTCTTATAGGAATTTATATTTTAAATGGGACATTAACTATTAAACCGACATTTCCAATAATCGGAGGGGTTCCAAAAGTATTTGCAATAATAATTATTTTGTTGTCTGCTGTTGTCTTTTTAGTTGGAATATGGCCAATTTATAAACCTTCTTTCAGGGGAATAAAAAAATTAACACCACCTACGAAAAAAACATATTTGGATCATACTTTAAAAGTGTTCACTTTTATATTTTTATTAGTAATTGTATTTACAGTTTATGACACTGTCATAATTAGAATCATTAGTTGGGTTTAATTATATGGAAGAAAATCAAGAGAAACGTTGGTACATTGCTCAAACAAGTGCTGGATTTGAAAATTCAGTTAAAACAAATTTAGAGCGAAGAATTAAATCAATGGGAATGGAAGAATACATTTTTCAGGCGTTTATTCCAGAAGTTCTAGAATTAGAAGTTAAAGCAGATGGTAAAAAAGTAGAAAAACTAAAAAAAATGTTTCCTAGTTATGTATTTGTAGAAATGATTGTAACTGATGAATCGTGGTTTGTCGTGAGAAATACACCGGGATGTACTGGATTTTTAGGATCGAGTGGTGGTGGAACTAAACCTGTTCCGTTATCTTCAGAAGAGATTACACCAATTCTTAAAAAATGTGGTAAATTAGAAGAAGTAGAATTTGAAGGAAAAATCGGAGATAAAGTTCTTATCATTGAAGGACCATTTAAAGGACAGATAGGTGTTGTTGATAGAATAGATAATTCTAATCAAAAATTAGTTGTGCTAGTATATTTATTTGGGAGAAATACTTCAGTAGAATTATCGTTTTTTGGAATTGAACTAAGGAGATAAGCTGGACATTTGATCAACTTTTTATTTTTAAAAAGGAGAAATAGAAATGAATAAAATAAAATTAAAAGGAATTTTTTTGATTGTAATAGGAATATTTATCTTAATTAATCCATTTTCTCAATCAGCATTAATATTTATTATAGGATCTGTTTTTCTTTTATTTAGCGTAGCAAATGCAGCTATTAAGATTAAAAATAAAATTATGATTCAAAGTGAGATAATTCACTTTTTAATCGGAATTGACTTAATTATTTATAGAAATTTAGATAATATTTATTTAAAAGTGATAGTAATAATTTACTTAATCTTGAATATTTTGAGACCATTATTAATGATATTAAAACATCGAGATAATAATTATAATGGAATTTATAAAACCACTATTTTTGTTAATTTAATGATAATGGTAGTTATATTAATTTGGCCAGGTTTAATTGGCAATTTAATCAGATTGAGTGTAGGAATAGTAATCACCTTAATAGGATTATTACTATTAAGTATAAAAAGTGATTTTGTTATCATGCAAAATATCTATGCTTCTAACTCGGCATTCGAAGAACTTATTAAAAGTCGCAATCATGATAATTTAAATGAGAAAAATGTTTTAAATCAAAATGAGGATAATATTATCGATATTGAGGAAGAATAATAGTATAACAGTAATTTTACTAACAGTTTATATAAATAAAAAAAAAGATAATACTAGATATTATCTTTTTTTGGTATTTATAACAAAAAAACCAGATATATTAACTTTTAATAATATAGCAGTGTTTTTACTTATTTTTATAAAAAACAAAAAAATATTGCAAAAAAACAAAAAAATATGTAGACTTTTGGAATTTGATGTGATATACTTATACAGTAATACGTTTATAAAAAATATATGAGGTGAACAAATGAAAAATTTGAAAAAAGTTTTAAGAAAAGGTAGTTACGCAGTTGGTTTAACTGCGTTAGCAGTGAGCATAGTATCTAGTATTTTGATAAAAGATGTAAATGCATTATCTATAACTAGTTCAGTGTTAGTGGATAACACCAGTTATACGATAGATACCGATACTTCTTTTACAGAATATAGTTTAAATGGTGCTAATTACATTAATATTGGTGATGCAACGACAACTCATGGTCCAATTACACTAATTGAAGGTACAAATACTTTGCTAGTAAAGGATGCTAGTGGTGTCGTATCTGATTCAGTAACAATAATAGCGGATACAACTAAGCCAACAATAATAACAACAACAATAGCAAGAACAACAACAAGAACTGGTGTTATTGATTCTGCATATGCAATAACAGGTGATAAAATAACGTTAGCAATTATTGCTAGTGAAAATATTACATCACCAACAGTAACAATTGAAGGACAAATTGCAGAAGTAACAGGAAGTGGAAGCAATTATACTGCAACTTATCAAGTAGTAACAGTAGATCCCGATGGAGTCGTTGACATTATCATAAGTGATTTTAATGATGATGCAGGTAACGCTGGGGAGGAAACAACAGATATAACAACAGGTAGTGTGACAATTGATCAAACAATGCCAACACTAACAGAGGCTACAATAACAACTAGTAATACAAATAAAGCATTTGCAAAAGTAGGAGATACAATTACCTTATCGTTAACTTTCAGTGAAGCTTTAGGAGTAAATCCAACAGTGACAATAGCAGGAGAAGCAGCAACAACAGTAACAGGAAGTGGAATCAATTATATGGCAACATATGTAGTGAAAAATACTGATAGTGAAGAAACTGTAAAAATTAATGTAAGTAATGTAACTGATATTGCAGGTAATGTTAATTCAACGGCTTTTAAAACAATATCAGGCGATGATATCACAATCGATAGAACTAACCCAGTTATAACAACAAAAATAGAAACTGATAATGATAGTGAGGAATATGCAAAAAGTGGAGATACAATTACTTTAACAATAGAGGCTGATGAAAGTTTAGGAATTACTCCAACGGTTACAATTGCCGGACAAAGTGTAACAGTAAGAGCAAGTGGAGAAAACAAAGATGAATATATTGCTTCATATGAAGTAGAATCTACTACTGTTGAAGGAACTGTAGCCATTAATATAAGTCGTTTAAGAGACGTTGCTGGTAACACTATTGGGGCAATAACAACAGCAACAGAAGGTGATATTACAATTGATACAAGTGCTCCGACAGTATCAAATGCTTCAATAAAAAGTGATAATGAGGTTGATACAAAAGCAAAATTAGGAGATACAATTACATTATCATTGACATTCAATGAAAATTTAGAAACAGCTCCAATTGTTAGAATAGCAGGACAAAATGCAAAAGTAATCGGAAGTGGAATAGAGTATACTGCAACTTATGAAGTAACAGAAGAAGCAATAGAAGGAGATGCTGAAATAAGCATAAGAGGATACATTAACAACACCGGATTTGAGGGAGAAACAGTAACTGAAGCAACATCAGGAAGCGTGGCGATTGACAGAACACCACCAACGTTAACAACAAAAATTGTAAGTAATAATACTGATGATGATGAGTTCGCTAAATTAGGAGATATAATTACTTTATCAATAGAATCAGACGAAGATTTAGCAAATAAACCAACCGTTACAATAGCAGGAATAACTACAGTGGTAACAGGAAGTGGAACTAACTATAGAGCAACATATGTAATAGATGCAAGTAGTGCTGAAGGAATAGCGGATATTAAAATAAGTGGAATTATTGATAAAACAGGAAATGAAGGAGTTGAAGTAGAAGAAACAACAGAAGGAACTGTAGAAATTGATAATAGTGGACCGACACTGTTAGCAATAATACAAAGTAATAACTTAACTAATACAGGATTAGCAAAAATCGGAGATACTATAATTTTGATAATAGAAGCTAACGAAAATTTATTGGAAGCACCTACAGTGACAATTGCCGGAGAGAGTGCGGTTGTTGAAGGAAGTGGATCTACTTATACCGCTACATATGAAGTAGATGAAGATACTACTGAAGGAAATGTAACTATTAATATAAATGATTATGAGGATAAAGCCGGAAACATTGGTGTTGAAATAACTTCAGTAACAACAGGATATGTGAAGGTCGATCTTGTAAATCCTACCATATTAAGTGAATCAGAAACACCTACAAAAGATTATGAATTAATAGGAGATGAAGGAATTCAAGCATATTCCTTAGATGATGGAGAGACATGGATTGTATTAGATACAGTAAGCAGTAGAAAAATAATTTCTTTCAGTGCTGAACAAAGATACGAAATTAAAATAAAAGATGTAGCAGGAAATATTTCAGAAACAAAAACAGTTGGTTATTATCGTCCAGAATCAATTTTGATACCGGATATTAAAATTATAGGACCAGCAAGTATTAATATCGGAATTGGAACGGAATACGAAGAATTAGGATTTATCGCAATTGATGGAGATGGAACAATTTTAAATGATATTGTAGAAATAGAAAAAGAGGATTTTGATGAAGACAAAGCAGGAGAATATGTGATTACTTATTCAGTAACTAATGAACAAGGTAGAATTAAAAGTGCAACTAGAACAGTAAAAGTAGTACGAACAACAGAAACTATTACAAATATAACATTAGTAACGTTAAAAGGAAGTTCGCCCTTGTATTTAGATATTAATGAAGAATATGAGGAATTAGGAGTATCAATAGATGAGTCAATTGAGCAAGAAAGTGTAAAAATAGATGGCGAAATTGATACAAGTAAAGTAGGGATTTATGAATTGATTTATACCGTATTAGATAAAGATGGAGATAAATATACTGCTAAAAGAGCAGTAGTAGTAACAGGAAAAAAAGAATCTAAGGAGTTAGCAATTGATATCAATGAAGGCTTTCAAACATTCACAGTTGATTTAGAATCACCATTGTTGAAATTAGAAGATACTGAAATACTATATGTAGTAAGTGATTCTGAGCCAGCATTGGATGCAGAGTGGCAATCTACTGAAGGTCAAATTAACTTATCAACTACTGAAGAAGGAACTAGTTTATATGCCTTAATTCGTAACAAAAGTGCTTATGAAATAATAAAAGTAACGGAATTGAAATATTATGAAAAAATAGAAAGTACAAATCAGTCAAAAATATCTTACAAAATTGATGGAAAAGACTATAGTTTAACAGATATAAATGAAAATATTCAAAATCAATGGATACAAGAAAAAGAAATTATGAAAGTATACGAAAGTGCAGAGGGTAAAGCAGTAGAATTTGAAAATAGTGAAAAATACAATATGGAAAAAGTAACAATTTATTATGAAATTACTAATGAAACGACTGAATCAACACTAAGTTTAATACCAATTGCAAGTGCAGCCGATATGCCATCAGTAGAATTAGCTAAAGGTGAAAAATTAGTAGTAGAAGTACCAAATGGTAAAGTATTAAGATACAAAATCGAAACTTTAACTACAGGTGGAGACAAAGATATATCAAATGAGTACAAATTAAGTGTTAATCAAGAGGGGAAAATTATAATTAACACTACATTAGCAACAACAAAATATACTACGATGATAATAACAATTGCAATAATAGCAGCAGTAGCAGGTTTAGGTGTATTAGTTTATTCGATGACAAAAAAAAGTAGTAAAATATAAAATAATATATTACTAACAAGGAGTGTCACAATGAATGAAAGAAAAAATATTTTTAAAATAACAGGTTACTTATTAATGTTAGTAACATTAACAATAGTAACGTTCATAACACCTAAATTTTTAGAAAAAGAGGTAAAAGCAGAAATTACTAGTAGTGGATATAGTACGACTGTAAAATACACGGTAGAAATAGATGGAGGGGAATTTATAAATCAAATTACGCTCAATGGTATAGTTGATAAGTATTTCCCTACGCCATCAGTGTCAGAATATGAAATAGATTTAACAGTACGTGAAGAAAATGGGACAAATGAAATAATAGTAGATATTGCTAATGGCAATACATATACCATAGATGTAACATGGGATGAAACAGCACCAATATTAAATCCAGTAACAATAGCAAGTAGCAATAATATTACAACAGAAGCGGTAGATGGAGATACAATTACGTTATCAATAACTGCTAGTGAGAGCATCCAACCTCCAACAGTAACAATAGCAGGACAGATAGCAACAGTAACTGGAAGTGGAGATACGTATGCAGCTACTTATGATGTAGTAAATGGAACAACTCCAAACGGAGAAGCAAAAATTGTCATAAAATATAGTGATTTAGCAGGGAATGAGGGTGGTGACCAAACAACAACAACAGATTTAAGTACAGTAACAATATCAGGAACAGGAATAAACCCAGATAATACACCACCAATATTAGATACAGTAACAATTATAAGTGATAATAATAATACAGCATTAGCCGAAATAGGAAATACAATTACCTTAACAATAGTAGCTAATGAGGCCATTCAAACACCAACAGTAACAATAGCAGGACAGTCAATAATACCAACAGGAACTGGAACTACATATACAGCAACTTATACAGCGGCAAAAGGAGATCCAGATGGAGTAGCAGCAATTAACATAACATATGCTGATTTAGTTGGGAACGCAGGTACTCCAGTAACGGCAACAAAAGATCAAAGTACAGTAACATTAAATATAGCACCAACATTAGATACAGTAACAATTATAAGTGATAATAATAATACAGCATTAGCCGAAATAGGAAATACAATTACATTAACAATAATAGCTAATGAGGACATTCAAACACCAGGAGTAACAATAGCAGGAAAAGCAGCAAGTGTAACTGAAAGTGCAGGTACATATACAGCAACTTATACAGCGGCAAAGGGAGATCCAGATGGAGTAGCAGCAATTAACATAACATATGCTGATTTAGCTGGAAACCCAGGTACTCCAGTAACGGCAACAAAAGATCAAAGTACAGTAACATTAAATATAGCACCGGAATTAGATACAGTAACAATTATAAGTGATAATAATAATACAGCATTAGCCGAAATAGGAAATACAATTACATTAACAATAATAGCTAATGAGGACATTCAAACACCAGGAGTAACAATAGCAGGACAGTCAGTAATACCAACAGGAACTGGAACTACATATACAGCAACTTATATAGCGGCAAAAGGAGATCCAGATGGAGTAGCAGCAATTAACATAACATATGCTGATTTAGCTGGGAACCAAGGTACTCCAGTAACGGCAACAAAAGATCAAAGTACAGTAACATTAAATATAGCACCGGAATTAGATACAGTAACAATTATAAGTGATAATAATAATACAGCATTAGCCGAAATAGGAAATACAATT
>JABENI010000040.1 GCA_013332095.1 Candidatus Bathyoplasma sp. NZ | reverse complement strand
GATTTTTGGAGATTTTGACCTACCTCTTTCCCCCCCATCTTTTGATTTTTAATGTTTAAAACTATATATATTAGAGAAAGGTAAAAGATTCAGTTAGCTGCTAACTGATTCTTCTATCTTTTTTATTTCTAATATACCCTTGTCTTTTAAAGTAACTTCTACAAAATCATTTATCTTAAATCCAGATTCTTTTATCCATAAACCTTCTAATAAAATTCTACTAGCATTTAAATTATTAATACCAGATGTAACCTTTAATTTACGAACTTCTTTCATAATTACTTTTCTTTTTTTCTTTATTAATTCACCAGGATTTAAAAATCCTTCAGCATATAATTCATTTTTTAATATATTACTAAGACATCTAGGTTCCTCTTTTTTAAAAATATTTTTATATCTTTTTTTACAATATTGATAACTTACACCCAATTGATTTGATAATGAAGTTATATTTCCAGTCTCCTTTAAATAATTAACCGCATAACTATCTCTTAAAATTGTACTATTTACTGTTTTATTAATATATTTAGATAACTTCTCAATAGTCTTATAAATAGATTTAATAGTCGTACCATTTTTTGGCTCCTCTAGGCTCCGAACTACTGGACCAAACTTTGCCATTAAATAATTATAGTCCATATATTTCCTGATTACATCACACGTCGTTCGTGAAAAAGGTAATCTTCTATTTAGCAGTTTGAAATTTGTTTTTAAATTGAGATAACTTGAATCTAAGTTTATGTCATCGACATTTAATGAAACTATTTCCTTTGGTAATAAACCACAATCTATTATTAATAAAAATATTAATTTCGTCCTACGCCCTCTTAGTGTTTTTACATTAATTAATCTATTGATGGAATAAATTTCTTGTTTATTTAAGAATTTTAATTCTTCATCTGGTTTAAATTCTATCTCAGACTTATTATAATTTTTAATAATATTAGTCATCGGATTCCTAAGGAGTATTTTATCCCTTTGTAAAAAATTAAAAAATGTCCTAAGCATCATTAGATTACTACTAGGTGCTAGTCTATCTTCTTGACCTTTTCTTGTTTCAAGATAATCTATTATTACCTTTTTTGAAACTTTAGAAAAGTTTATATAATAACTAAAATCATAAACTTTTCCATACTTATATGGTTCTTTTAGAAACTTTAGAAATGAATTTACCTTAATTTTTTTGGCCATTATAGTAGATTTAGCATTTTTTTGTATGTGAGCATCATTTAAAAATAACAGAAGTGCTGTCTCGGCTGTGATACCTTTTTTCAAAATCTTACTAACTTGTTCCTTTGTGATAATTTCATAAGCACTCTCGTCAATCTTTTCATTTTCTTTTTCTCTTTTTAAATCTAGCGTTACTTTTCCTTCTAAATACTCAGACATTAAATTTTTTACATTAATCATTTCCTTACTCATTTTCAGCAAGCCCCCTTTTAATTTGGGCGTGAAGTCCAAATTCATTATGGGCTTGATGAAGCGTCTCTTGTGAAAAATATACATATCCCATCGTTGATCTTATATCTTTATGACCAACGAGTTCCTTAGCAGTTGTAATACTACCACCATTTTCAATATGTTTTGTAATGACAGTTCGTCTTATCATATGAGTATTTAAAGTAAATTTTAAACCAGCACGTTCACCGGCTAACCGATAAATCGTTCTAACACCTGGTTCACTTATTTGTTTAAAAGTTATATTTCTACCACTATTTGTCGTTGTAAGAAATAGATAGCCTTGCTTTTTATCTTTTAGAACTGCTTTTATATAAGTTTTTAAAATTACGGCTGAAAGTTCAGATATCGGCGTAATTACTTCAACCTTATTTTTGTACGCAATATATTTTATTTCAAGAGTAGAAAAATTTATATTTTCAACTTTTAATCTACTAAGTTCACTTACTCGACATCCAATATCTGTTTGCACTGAAAACATCGCAAGCCCCATTTGGTGGGTTAACTTTGTCATATCAAAAGAGTTAAGAACACTTTTGATTTCACACAAAGTTAACACACGCATTCTTTTTTTAATTACTACATCATTTGCTAAATCAATACTCGGATCGTCAGTAATTTTCTTCTTCATTAATAAAATTTTAAATAACTGTTTTACATATTGGACTATTTTGTTAAAAGACCTAGGCTGATAATTTTTTTTCCTAATTTCAATTAGGAAATCTTCTAAATCCTCACTTGTAACTAACTCTAAATTTTTTTCTTTTTTAATGTAGATTAAAAATGCCAGAAATTTTTTCATTGAATGCTTGTAATTTCTAATAGAATTTTTGGCATTTCCTCGACTTTGCATTCTTAAAATAACGATATTGTAACCATCTTCAAACGTAATAGAAGAAGAAGTTTTTTCATTGCTAACTTCCTGCGCTATCATTTGAGCTAAATTTTTTATAGATATCATTTCATTATTCATATTTATCACCTTTCTTATTTTTTTGACATTGAAAAGTAGAAAATTAGAATGAATAAAAAGTGGGCATGCGCTCATTTATGATAGTACCCAGACGAAATTTAAAAAGCGAATTTACAGTGTAACTGCAACATAATTTTGTAATACATAAAAATTATAAATAAGCAAGATTCTTGAGATACTATTTACCCATTTTTTTTATGTTTTTTTAACTTTGTTACATAGTAAAAATTCATGTGTAGAGCGAAGCGAAAGAAGGGGGGAAAGAGGTAGGTCAAAATCTCCAAAATTCTAAAAAATATCTAGCGTAGAGACTTTGCAAAACAGCGAGGGCAAAGACCGAGGAAAAGCAAAGGAATACGCGAATAATAAAAACCGCGATATAAAGGTCGTATTTAATCTTTTAAAGCATCCCCTAAAACACATTGAAAAGCAAAGCTTTGAAATGAAAATAGGGGATGCTTTTATGTATTTGTTAAATAAAGTACATCATCTATTTTCCAATGCATGATAGTTTTTCTTTCATTAATGGATTCTTTGTTATCTTCTCTTTATGTATCCTCTGAATAATTATGTCTTTTCTTTTCTCTTATATTGCTGCTTAATTGTTCTAATAGATACCTAATTATCCTGAAATATATTTCTCACATTTAAGTAACATTTACAAAATAAATCATTTGTTTTTTTATTTGTTCTGTTACATCAGCGTATATTTTTCACATAAAAAATCTCACATTATAAAGTGAGATTATCATAAGTATTCTGCTCTTTTTTCTAACTTGTG
>JABENI010000003.1 GCA_013332095.1 Candidatus Bathyoplasma sp. NZ | reverse complement strand
TTGAAATAACTTCAGTAACAACAGGATATGTGAAGGTCGATCTTGTAAATCCTACCATATTAAGTGAATCAGAAACACCTACAAAAGATTATGAATTAATAGGAGATGAAGGAATTCAAGCATATTCCTTAGATGATGGAGAGACATGGATTGTATTAGATACAGTAAGCAGTAGAAAAATAATTTCTTTCAGTGCTGAACAAAGATACGAAATTAAAATAAAAGATGTAGCAGGAAATATTTCAGAAACAAAAACAGTTGGTTATTATCGTCCAGAATCAATTTTGATACCGGATATTAAAATTATAGGACCAGCAAGTATTAATATCGGAATCGGAACGGAATACGAAGAATTAGGATTTATCGCAATTGATGGAGATGGAACAATTTTAAATGATATTGTAGAAATAGAAGATGATGATTTAGATGAAGACAAAGCAGGAGAATATGTAATTACTTATTCAGTAACTAATGAACAAGGTAGAATTAAAAGTGTCAATAGAACAGTAAAAGTAGTACGAACAACAGAAGCTATTACAGATATAACATTAGTAACGTTAAACGGAAGTTCGCCCTTGTATTTAGATATTAATGAAGAATATGAAGAATTAGGAGTAACAATAGATGAGTCAATTGAGCAAGAAAGTTTAAGAATAGATGGCGAAATTGATACAAGTAAAGTAGGGATTTATGAATTGACTTATACAGTATTAGACAAAGATGAAAATACATACATTGCTAAAAGAGCAGTAGTAGTAACAGGAAAAAAAGAATCTAAGGAGTTAGCAATTGATATCAATGAAGGCTTTCAAACATTCACAGTTAACTTAGAATCACCATTGTTGAAATTAGAAGATACTGAAATACTATATGTAGTAAGTGATTCTGAGCCAGCATTGGATGCCCAGTGGCAATCTACTGAAGGTCAAATTAACTTATCAACTACTGAAGAAGGAACTAGTTTATATGCATTAATTCGTAACAAAAGTGCTTATGAAATAATAAAAGTAACGGAATTGAAATATTATGAAAAAATCGAAAGCACAAATCAGTCAAAAATATCTTACAAAATTGATGGAAAAGACTATAGTTTAACAGATATAAATGAAAATCTTCAAAATCAATGGATACAAGAAAAAGAAATTATGAAAGTATACGAAAGTGCAGAGGGGAAAGCAGTAGAATTTGAAAATAATGAAAAATACGATATGGAAAAAGTCGTTGTCTACTATGAAATTATCAATGAAACGACTGAATCAACACTAAGTTTAATACCAATTGTAGGCGCAGCCGATATGTCATCAGTAGAATTAGCTAAAGGTGAAAAATTAGTAGTAGAAGTACCAAATGGTAAAGTATTAAGATACAAAATCGAAACTTTAACTACAGGTGGAGACAAAGATATATCAAATGAGTACAAATTAAGTGTTAATCAAGAGGGGAAAATTATAATTAATACTACATTAGCAACGACAAAATATACTACGATGATAATAACAATTGCGATAGTAGCAGCAGTAGCAGGTTTAGGTGTATTAGTTTATTTAATGACAAAAAAAAGTAGTAAAATATAAAATAATATAAAGAAGTGTTGCTTAACAGCAATGCTTTTTTATATTTGAAAAACAGTATTTTAATTAAATTATTAGTTGGATGTATTAATTGAATTTTATGTAGAAAAATATTTATTACAATATATGGGATTATACACTATTTTTTGATTGACATTGACAAAGTATTAATATATAATTTATGGGCGTGTAATAACGCCATGCTTAAAATTACAAAACGAGTGGGAGGAAAGAAATCCGATAAAACCACTCCACAAGAACACTTAAGGAGGTGCGCTAGTGGCTAAAAAAGTAGTAGTAAAGTCAATTAAATTACAAATTAATGCAGGTAAAGCGAACCCTGCACCACCAGTTGGTCCAGCATTAGGACAAGCAGGTGTAAACATCCAAGAATTTTGTGTGCGTTTTAATGATGCTACAAAAGAAATGGTGGGCAGTATTATACCGGTAATTGTTTCGGTTTATGAGGATAGAAGTTATGATTTCGTACTTAAAACACCACCAGCAAGCGATATGTTAAAAAAAGCTTGTAATATTAAAAGTGGTGGAGCGTTAGGTGCTAAAGAAACAGTAGCAACTATCTCTAAAGCAAAATTGCAAGAAATTGCAAAAACAAAAATGCCAGATTTAAATGCTTATGACATTGAAGCAGCAATGAATATTATTGCTGGAACAGCAAAAAACATGGGAATCGTTGTAGAAGATTAATCATTTGAGGAAATTTTCATCAACCCAATTAGGAGGAAGAAAGAATGCCGAAAAAAGGTAAACAACTTCAGACAGCGATTACGAAACTAGAAAAAGGTAAAGTTTATGATTTGTCTGAAGCGGTAAGTTTAGTAAAAAGTTTAAGCTATGAAAAATTTGATGCAACTGTAGAGTTTGCCATCAGATTAAATGTAGATCCAAAAAAAGCAGAACAAAATATTCGTGGTGCGATGGTTTTACCAAACGGAACTGGAAAAACGCAAGTAGTTCTAGTGTTTGCAAAAGGACCAAAAGCAAAAGAAGCGTTAGATGCAGGAGCTGATTTTGTAGGTGACGATGAAATGGTTAAGAAAATCCAAAGTGGTTGGATGGACTTCGATGTAATTGTTGCTACACCAGATATGATGGCTGAGGTTGGAAAATTAGGTAGAGTGTTAGGACCACGTGGATTAATGCCAAACCCTAAAACAGGAACAGTTACAATGGATGTAACTAAAGCAGTAAATGAAATAAAAGCTGGTAAAATTGAATACCGTAACGATAAAGTTGGGAATGTTCAAGTATCAGTAGGAAAAGTTTCTTTTGATTGTTCTAAATTAGAAGAAAACATTAGCGCGTTGTACAATAAATTAATTAAGATTAAACCCGCTACTGTAAAAGGGAATTATGTATTAAATGTATCAATTTCATCTACAATGGGACCAGGTATTAAATTAAATACTGAAACTATGTAGTTAGACAACATATAGCATGGTTGTTTTACCGAAGACAGTAGGTGCGAAAGCATAAATTCCTACCGAGGAAAAAAATCATAAAAGATTTTCCTTAAATCAAGGTTTTATTAATAGCAGGAGGTGGAACCATGAATGAGTTAATACTTCAAAATAAAATTAAAGAGGTAGATGCTCTATTTGCTAAAATTGAAAAATCATCGTCGATAGTTGTGGTAGATTATTTAGGTTTATCAGTTGGTCAAATGACTGATTTAAGAACTAAATTACGAGTTGCAAACTGTGAAATGAAAATTATTAAAAATAATATTGTTAGACGTTCAGCAATTAAAGCTGGTTTTGAAGATTTAGTAGGTTCATTGAAAGGACCAAACGCAATTGCTTTTTCAAAAGAAGATTCAGTTGCTGCAGCAAAAATTCTTTATGATTTTGCTAAAGAAAATGATAAATTAGATTTAAAAGTCGGAGTTATAGATGGTAACTTCGTAGAAAATAGTGAATTATTAGTTTATGCGCAACTTCCATCAAGAGAAACATTGTTAACAATGTTAGCAGGTGGATTAATAGCTACAGTTAAAGATTTGGCTATTGCGTTAAATTTGTATGCCGAAGAAAAAGAACAAGTTTCAGAATAATATCTGAAAGCGATTATAGGGGGATAAATAAATGGCTAAATTAACAAAAGATGCTTTTATTGAAGCGTTAAAAGAAATGACTATATTAGAAGTTAAAGAATTAGTTGATGCTATGAAAAGTGAATTTGGTGTAGATCCAAGTGCAGTAGCAGCAGCAGCTCCAGCAGCAAGTGGTGCAGAAGAAGGACCAACTGAAGTTAATGTTATTTTAACTAGCGTAGGGCCGTCAAAAGTAGCAGTAATCAAAGCTGTTAAAGCTATCACTGGTTTAGGATTAAAAGATGCTAAAGCAGTAGTAGATGCAGCTCCAGCACCAATTAAAGAAGGAATTAAACCAGAAGAAGCACAAGAACTTAAAGCACAATTAGAAGAAGCTGGTGCAACAGTAGAAATTAAATAATTAAGGACTAATTAAGTAGTTTGTTGGGTGGGAAAATTTATTTTTTCCACCCAACAATTCATTATAATAAAGGTGAAGTTATGAATCATTATTTTATATCAGATAAATCTTTAAAAAGTGAAGTAAAAGAGTTAAAAGTAGTCTTAATAAATAAAGATTTTTCTTTTTTAACAGACAACGGCGTATTTTCAAAAACTGCTGTTGACTATGGATCAAAAGCATTAATTAGTGCTTTTACTACGAATGGAAAAAGAATATTGGATGTAGGCTGTGGTTATGGACCAATCGGGATTGTTTTAGGTAAGCTCAACCCTAAACATAGAATTGACATGGTCGATATTAATGAACGAGCAATAGATTTGGCAAAAAAAAATATAGTGAGAAATGCTGTTAATAATGTAACTGCCAAGATTTCTGATCTATATCAATTTGTCGATGGAAAGTACTTTAGTATTGTATCAAATCCACCAATCCGTGCAGGTAAGCACATTGTACATGCAATAATAACTGATGCAAAAAATTTTTTAGAAAATGAAGGAGAATTTTGGCTTGTAATTCAAAAAAAACAAGGCTCATCTTCAGCGAAGCAAAAGATGTTAGAGGTATATGGAAATGTAGAAGTTGTTTTAAAAGACAAAGGCTACAATGTTTTAAAAAGCGTTAAGAAGTAATTTTTACTTAAATATTGTGAGGTGAACCAATGAATTATAAAGTTAAAAAATACGGTAGACATCGTGAAAGAAGAAACTATTCAAGAATTAAATTAAATGCCGAATTACCAGGATTAATCCAAATTCAATTGAATTCATATAAATCTTTTTTAGACCAAGGATTAAAAGAACTATTTGAATACATATCGCCAATTGAAAATCATGCAGGTAATATTAAAATGTACTTTGGTGATTATGAATTTGAAAACCCAATATTTGAACTAGATGAATGTAAAAGAAGAGAAGTAAATTACTCTTCAAAATTGAAGGTAAAAGTAAAATTAGTTTTTGAAGAAACAGGTGAAATTAAAGAGCAGACATTATACTTAGGTGATGTGCCGATAATGACCGATGAAGGAACTTTTATTATCAACGGTGCTCAAAGAGTAATTGTTACTCAAATTATCCGTTCCGCTGGAGTTTACTTTACTAAAGATTTTGATAAAAAACGCAATGCAAATGTTTTTGCTGGTCAAGTTATTCCTACAAGAGGAGCTTGGTTAGAATTTGAGATTAAATCAAAAGAAGAATTATATATAAAGTTAGATCGTTCTAAAAAATTAGAATTAACTGTTTTAGCTAGAGCATTAGGGGTAGCTAAAAATGAGGAAATTATCGATTTGTTTGGTGATTCTTCAAATATGCTACAGACGTTAGTGAAAGATACTACTGTTGATACTCCAACAGCACTTATGAAAACTTTTACTACTATCAGAAACGGAGAAATAGGAACTGTTGATGGAGCTAGAGGTACTTTAGAAGCACGCTTTTTTGACCCGAAAAGATATGATTTAGCGCCAGTAGGTAGACATAAATTAAACAAAAAATTAGATCTTTTAGAAAGAATAGAAGGACATATTTTAGCTGTTGATATCGTAAATAATGAAACTGGCGAAGTAATCGTAATGGAAGGTAGAAAAATTGATAGTGAAGTGATTGAAATTATTAAAAAAAATCGCTCTTGCGTCAGAAAAGAATTAAATTATTCTGGAAATTGGTTTGAAGAAAAAATCTTTGTGGAAACACTAGATATAATAGTTGAAAAACATGAAGAAGAAATCAAGGTTAGAGTGGTAGGAAACGATCAAAATGAAGATAAAACAATAATTACACCAAGTGATATCTTTGCTTCGATGAGTTACTATTTAAATCTTTATGATCGTGTTGGATACGATATGGTCATTGACCATTTACAAAATAGACGGTTACGTTTAATTGGAGAATTATTACAAAATCAATTTAGAATTGGATTGACTAAAATTGATAAAAGAATTCGTGAAAACATGTCGACAAAAGATCCAACTGAGATGAAACCAAGTACTTTAATAGAAAGTAAACAACTTTCTTCAACAATAAAGGAATTTTTTGGCAGTAGTCAATTGTCACAGTTCATGGCACAAACTAATCCATTAGATGAGTTAACTCACAAAAGAAGAATTTCGGCTTTAGGACCTGGAGGTTTATCTAGAGAGAGAGCTTCTTATGAAGTTAGAGATGTGCATTATTCGCATTATGGAAGAGTTTGTCCAATTGAAACACCAGAGGGACCAAATATTGGACTTATCAATAGTTTAAGTCTTTATGCACAAGTAAATGAATACGGATTTATTGAAACACCATATTATAAAATTGATAAGAAAAAATTAAAAGTTTTAGATGACAAATTAATATATTTATCAGCAGATAAGGAAGAAAAAAATATTATCGGACAGGCGAACTTAAAATTAGACAAAAATAATGTGATTTTAGATGATGAGGTAGTAGGTAGATTTTATGGAGAAACAAAATTATTCAAAAAAGAGCAATTAGATTATATTGATGTATCACCTAAACAAATCGTATCTGTTTCAACAGCATGTATTCCTTTTTTAGAGCATGATGATGCCAATAGAGCGTTGATGGGATCGAACATGCAACGTCAAGCAATTCCGTTACTTCAAACAGAAGCACCAATTGTTGGGACAGGTATGGAATACAAAGCGGCCCAAGATTCAGGAAGTGCAGTAGTTGCTAAAAATAATGGTATTGTTACTTTTGTCGACAGTAAAAAAATTGTAGTTAAAACATCGGAAGGTGAAGATGTTTATAAATTACAGAAATTTAAACGTTCAAATCAATCGACAAACTTAAATCAAAGACCTATTGTTAGTGTTGGAGATGTAATCAAAAAACGTGAAGTAATAGGCGATGGTCCAGCGATGGATAAAGGTGAATTATCTTTAGGTAAAAATGTAAAAGTTGCTTTCATGACCTGGAATGGATATAACTATGAGGATGCCATTATCATGAGTGAAAAACTTGTTAAAGATGATGTTTATACATCTATCCATATTGAAGATTATCAAGTTGAAGTTCGTGATACAAAAGTAGGAAGAGAAGAACTTACAAAAGAGATTCCAGGAGCAGAATCAGAATCATTAAAATTGTTAGATGATCGTGGAATTGTTTATATCGGGGCTGAAGTAAAACCAGGGCAAATTTTAGTTGGTAAAATCACTCCTAAAGGACATGCAGATCTATCGAATTTCGAAAAATTAATATATGCTATTTATTCAGAAAAAGCACGTGATGTAAAAGATACATCGTTAAGAGTTCCTCACAGTGGAGGAGGAATTGTATCAGATGTACAATATTTTTCAACTGCTAATGATGATGATTTAGCAAATGGAGTAAATGAATTAGTTAGAGTTTACATCGTTCAAAAACGTAAAATTTCTGAAGGCGATAAAATGGCTGGACGCCATGGAAATAAAGGTGTTATCTCAAAAATATTACCGGTTGAAGATATGCCTTATATGGAAAATGGAGAAACAGTTGATATCATGTTAAACCCATTAGGGGTTCCTTCACGGATGAATATCGGACAAATTTTAGAACTTCATTTAGGAATGGCTGCTGAAAAATTAGGAGTTCATATTGCTACACCGGTATTCGATGGTGTTAAAGGTGATGATTTATCAGATATCTTAAAAGAATCAGGCATGCATGAAGATGGAAAAATTAATTTATATGACGGAACAACTGGCCGTAAATATGATAATAGAATATCAGTAGGAATAATGTATATGGTTAAATTGGCCCACATGGTTGATGACAAGTTACATGCTAGAAGTGTAGGACCGTACATCTTAGTAACTCAACAACCGATGGGAGGAAAAGCTCAAAATGGTGGTCAACGTTTCGGAGAGATGGAAGTATGGGCGTTAGAAGCATATGGAGCGGCTTATACTTTACAAGAAATGTTAACTGTTAAGTCAGATGATATTATCGGTAGAAATAAAGTGTTCAAAGCAATCGTGAATGGAACACCAATTCCTGAAGGTAGTGTTCCGGAATCATTCAGAGTTTTAATAAAAGAATTACAAGCTTTAGCGATTAGTGTAAAATTGATTACTAAAGATGGAGAAAATGAGGTAAATAAATCTCTTGTCCAAGAGGGCGAAGAAAATTATATCAATAAACTAGGGATGAAAGGATAGTTGAGGTGGCATTATGGGAAAATATGAATATATTCAGATACAATTAGCATCACCTGAGGAGATACGTAAGTGGTCTTATGGTGAAGTTAAAAATGGTGAAACTATTAACTATCGTACTTCAAAACCTGAAAGAGATGGATTATTTTGTGAAGCGATATTCGGACCACAAAAAGATTATCAGTGTGCTTGTAGTAAATCTAAAAGACAGACTGATATTGGTAAAAAATGTGAACGATGCAATGTTGAAATTACTGAAAGTAAAGTAAGAAGAGAGCGCATGGGACATATTGAATTAATTGCGCCAGTAGTTCATGAATGGTATTTTAAAAGTGGTAAATTAGCTACACTGTTAGAACTTAAAAAAGATGAATTAAGAAGAATCATGTATTTGGCGGCTTATAGTGTAATAGAGCCAGGAACAACAGGATTAGTAAAAGGGCAAATTTTATCTGAACAAGATTACGCTAAGTATTTAGCAGCATATGGCTCAGGGTTCACTGCTTTAACAGGTGCTGAAGCTATTGAAAAATTATTAAAAGCAATCAATTTAAACGAAGAGACAATTAATTTAAGAAAACAATTAGAGATAGCACCTAAACAAAAAAGAGCTAATCTAATAAAAAAATTAAATATTGTAGAGGCATTTTTAGGCTCTACTAACCAACCAGAGTGGATGGTTTTACATGTGTTACCAGTGTTGCCACCAGATTTAAGACCACTAGTACAACTAGATGGAGGGCGTTTTGCTACTACCGATTTAAATAAACTTTATAAGAGAATTATTGATAGAAATAAACGTTTAAAGAAACTTTATACCCAAAATGCACCGTATCTAATGATTAAAAATGAAAAACGGATGATTCAAGAATCAGTCGATGCCTTAATTGACAATTCAAGCAGCAAAGCAAGAAGAGTGATGGAAAAAAATAGACCGTTGAAGTCGCTTAGTGAATCGTTACAAGGAAAACAAGGTCGTTTCCGCCAAAACTTATTAGGGAAACGTGTGGATTATTCGGGTCGCTCGGTAATTGTAGTAGGTCCTGACTTAGAAATGCATCAATGTGGATTGCCTAAAAAAATGGCTTTAAATTTGTTTAGACCATTTGTTATTAGAGAGATGATTGTGAGAGAATTAGAGCCAAACATGTCTACTAATAAGGCAAAAATTTTAATTGATAAAGAACATCCAAGTGTCTGGAAAGTATTAGAAGATGTAATTAAGGAACATCCAGTATTGCTAAACCGTGCACCGACATTACATAGATTAGGAATCCAAGCGTTTGAGCCTAAACTAGTAGAAGGAAAAGCGATTAGATTGCATCCATTAGTTACACCAGCATTTAATGCTGATTTTGATGGAGATCAAATGGCTGTTCATTTACCTTTAAGTGCAGAAGCACAAGCAGAAGCGAGACTTTTGATGTTAGCATCGAATAATATTTTGAATCCTAAAGATGGTAAGCCAGTAGTTACTCCTTCACAGGATATGGTTTTAGGTAATTTTTATTTAACAATTGAAAGAATTGGTGAAAAAGGAGAAGGGTCAGTCTTTAAAGATGTAGATGAAGTAGAATTGGCCTATGAAAATGAAAAAATCACTCTACATTCAAGAATTGTTATTTTAGCTAATCAATTTCCTAACAGTAAATTTACTCAAGAACAAAAAAATAAATATTTAATTACCACATATGGGAAAATTATATTTAACAATATTATTCCAACTGAATTGTTTGCGGGAGTATTTCCTTACATAAATGAGCCTACTACGGACAATTTAATAAACAAAATTGATGATAAATTTTTCATTGAAAAAGGGAAAAATATTAGAAAAATTGTTAAAAAGAAAAAAATAGTTTCAGCATTTAAAAAAGGTTTTTTAGGAGAAATAATTGCTCATGTATTAAAATGTTGCCGTACTACTGAAACTTCAATAATGTTAGACAAAATGAAAAATTTAGGATTTAAATATTCAACTCAAGCAGGAATTACAGTTGCATCAAGTGATGTAAAAGTAATCGGAAGTAAAGGAAAAGTAATAAAAGAAGCAAATATAATTGTTAAAAAGTTAAACGATGCATATGACCGTGGTTTATTAACTGATGGGGAAAGATACAGCAGGGTTATTAAACAATGGGAAACTGCAAAAATGAAATTAGAGAAAGACATCAAAAAAGAGATGGCGGATAAAGCTGATGTAAACCATATCTACATGATGGCACATTCAGGAGCTAGAGGTAATGCTTCAAACTTTACCCAGCTAGAAGGAATGCGTGGATTGATGGCGAACCCATCAGGGAAAACTATCGAATTACCAATTATTTCAGCATTTATTGAGGGATTGACGATGTCAGAGTTTTTCATCTCTACTCATGGGGCTCGTAAAGGGTCGACGGATACAGCTTTAAAAACTGCTGATTCTGGATATTTAACTAGACGTTTAGTTGATGTAAGTCAAGAAATAATTATCGTTGAAGACGATTGTAAAAGCGATAAAGGATTTCTGGTATACGATCTAAAAAATCATGATGGAACATTAATCGAATCATTTATTGACCGCATCAGCGGAAGATATGCCGCAAAACGAATGTTACACCCAAATACTAGAGAAGTTCTGGTAAATAGAAACGATTATATAACTGGTGAAATAGCTGATGTAATCGTTGGTGCAGGAATTAAAGAAATGGAAATAAGAAGTAACTTAACATGTGATTCAAGAGATGGAATATGTATTAAATGTTACGGTAAAAACTTAGCAGTAGGTGGAATTGTAGAAATTGGGGAAGCCGTAGGAACAATCGCTGCTCAATCAATTGGTGAGCCTGGAACGCAACTTACGATGCGTACGTTCCATACAGGAGGGGTAGCCGGTACTGATATTACGCAAGGGTTGCCACGTATTGAACAATTATTTGAAGCTCGTAATCCAAAATATGCTTCAACTATTGCCGAAACAACTGGTAAAATTACTGGTATTGAAAAGAAAGAATACTACTACATTATTACTGTTGAAAGCAAAGTTGAAAAAAGAGACCATAAAACAGCAGCAATAACAAATTCTTCACTATTAGTTAAGGTTGGGGATAATATTAAAGCAGGGGATCAACTAACAGAAGGATATATTTCCCCTAAAGAATTGTTAAAATTTTCAAACGTGGTAAAAGTACAAAATTATATTTTAAAAGAAGTACAAAAAGTATATCGCTCACAAGGGGTAGAAATTCAAGATAAACACGTTGAGGTAATCATTTGTCAAATGTTTAAAAACGTATTGGTAATTGAAGAGGGAGAAACTAATTTACTTCCAGGAATTATTACCTCAAAAACTAAATACTATCAAGCGAATAAAAAAGCATTTTCGGAAGGAAAAAATCCAGCAGTAGCTAAAGCACAAATTTTGAGTATTACTAAGTCAGCAGTAAACTCAGAATCATTCTTAAGCGCCGCTTCCTTCCAACAGACTACTAAAGTATTAACAGATGCAGTTATTCAAGGTAAAATAGATAGATTAAGAGGGTTAAAAGAAAATGTTATAATCGGAGGATTAATTCCTGCGGGAACTGGTATTATAAATAATATTGATATTAAATACGATAAAAGAGCAGAAGATGAAATCGAATTTGAATCAGAAGAATATTTTGAATAAAAAAAAAGGGGTAATGATGAAAATCAATACCTCTTTTCAATTTAAAATATATTTTTATTAAGTGGGACATTTAAAGATAAAATACATATATTAATATAGGTAAAAGGAGGAAAATAATGAAAGATAATAAAAAGTATTCTAACTATGGAGAGTTATCAAATCCGCCGGTTATGGGTGAAAATGAGGATTGGGATGATAACCATTATAATAATCAAGCTTACTATAAGAATAATTGGGGTTATCAACAACAATATGCCAACTACCCAATGGGACCACCACCTAGATTTATTCCTGAACAAGGAGTCAATTTATATGCCATAACCCCAAGTAGTATAAGCAATTGTTTGCATAGACACACCTACATCTGGCCTATATTTGGAAAAGGTTATTGGATGTTTCCGACTAAAGTTTATCGAGATACAGTGACAGGCTACAAATGGAATGGTTATAAATGGTTATACTTTGGAACTACTTTAAACAGTATTCAATCGTTTGACTGTTATAGATAAAAAATATTAATGCCTAAATAGCATTAACATTTTTTAGGTGAATTTAAAAAGGTATTTTATCTAGTAAATACTATTTCAAACTCACTGCTCAATTCTTTATTATAACAGTAATTATTTAAATTAAATTTTTTTAAATTTTCTAAATTATCAATTTTATTTTCAATTAAATAATTCAGCATTTTACCGCGTGCTTTTTTACTGTATGTCGCTTGATTAATATATTTCTGACCTTTTTTTTCTTTGAAAAAAACGGTATAAACAGGTTCTTTAATCAGTTTAGAAAATTCTTGAGAAGCCAAATTAATTATGAAAGAATCCTTTAATTTAATATTAAAATAGTCGTATAAATTAAAACCAATTTTAGAAAAAAAATCTAAACGATAACTCTCAATCAAATCGATTGGTTTTAAAATACCGTAATAAGCAGATAAAATACGAACGTTCTTGTTTAAATACTCTATCTGTTGACTAGAATATTTTTGTAAGTGGAGTTCTTTAAAAACCATCCCTGTATAACTATAAATGGCATTGCCTTGGACACCATCGCCAAAATTATTAATCTGCTCTTTAATTTGTGAAAACAAATTGTCACTGACCTTAAAAACTGTTTTTAATTGTAAATCACTAAACTTTTTTAATTTATCGTTTAATTGATGGGCTTTTTTGGAATATAGCGGTTCAGTACCTAAAACAGGATTATTAATTGTCATCGTTTTACTAGGAGAAATAATAATTTTCATCTTAATATCCTTTACTAAGTTTGATATACATCTCGCAGTTTTTTCTAATGGCCAACGAATCTGCTTCAGTTAATTTTTTGACTATTTTCATTGGGTTACCGATTGCTAAATGATTTTTAGGGACAACTTTTCCTGGTGGAACAAGACAACCGGCAGCAACTAAAGCCCCTTCTTCAACTATAGCTCCGTTTAAAACGATAGCACCTATGCCAATTAAGGCGTAATCTTCAATAATAGCACCGTGAATAACTGCATTGTGGCCTACTGTAACATTATCGCCAATTATCGTCGGTAAATCAATGTCGGAGTGAATCGTAACTAAGTCTTGAATATTAGTGCCCTCACCGACAACTACTTTTTCAAAATCACCTCGAATAACGGCATTAAACCAAACACTTGAATCTTTTTTTATTTCTACATCGCCTACTATTTTAACTCCATCAGCAACAAAACAATTTTTATCAATTTTCATTTTATCCTCCTATTTATTTTTAAATTATAACATATTTAATTTTTGTATGGTAAAATAAATAAGGTGATTGAATGGAAAAATTAGAATTAATAGCGACCAGTACATTTGGTTTAGAAGCGGTTGTGAAAAGAGAATTAATAAATTTAGGCTTTGAAATTATCAAAACAGAAGATGGAAGAGTAACTTTTTTAAGTGATTGTGAAGGAATAGCGAAAGCTAATATTCACTTGCGTGTAGCAGATCGTGTTTTTTTGAAAATGGGAGAGTTTGAAGCGTTGACTTTTGATGAATTGTTTGAAAAAACAAAATCTTTGAATTGGACTGATTGGATTTCGAAAGATGCTGAATTTACGGTAAACGGAAAAAGTATAAAATCGAAATTATTTAGTATTTCAGATTGCCAAGCAATTGTAAAAAAGTCAGTTGTAGAAAAACTTAAAACTAAATACAAAATAGATTATTTTGTCGAAACAGGACCAAAATATACGATAATGGTAGCTCTGTTAAAAGATGTGGCAACACTGATGATTGACACTTCAGGTGTGGGACTGCATAAACGTGGGTATCGAAAAGATAATGTCAGAGCACCGATAAAAGAAACTTTAGCCAGTGCAATGGTATTACTGAGTTATTGGAATAAAGATAGAGCGTTATACGATGTCTTTTGTGGTTCAGGGACAATTCCCATTGAAGCGGCTTTAATCGGAAAAAATATTGCTCCAGGAATCAATAGACAGTTTGCTTCGATGGAATGGGAACAAATTTCTGCTCAACTATGGGAAAAAGTTATTCAAGAAGCAAGAGATAATGAAATCGACTGCAATCTTAAGATATACGCCTCTGATATTAACTGTGAAAATTTAACTGCAGCTGAAAACAATGCTAAAAATGCTGGAGTTTACGATGATATTGAGTTTAAACATGGAGATTTTAAAGATATAAAATACAAGCATGATTACGGGGTAATCATCTCGAATCCACCGTACGGAGATCGTTTACTAGATAGCCAATCGAGAGAATTAAAAGAATTGTACCGTGATATGGGAAAAACATTTTCCAAACTTACGACTTACAGTAAATATATCATTACTGGTTTTGAAGGGTTTGAAAATTTATTTGAGAAAAAAGCCAACAGAGTTAGAAAATTATACAACGGAAAAATTAAAGTAATATATTATCAGTACTACGGTCCAAGACCAGAATAGATAAAAAAAGGAATCTAAAAATAATAGATTTCTTTTTTATTTTATTTATTTTTTAAAAATATCATTTCCATAAATATCGTAAGTTACGAAGAGCGGAAAATTTTTAACTATTAATTTTTTAATCGACTCACTTTGTAGTTCTTTGAAGGCGACTAATTCAGAATCTATGACAAATTGATTTAAGTAAGCAGCGACGCCACCTACTGCTGAGAAGTGAACGGTTTTGTGTTTTTTTAAAAGCTCGATTACTTTTAAAGAGCGTTCACCTTTACCGATAGTAGCACTTAAGCCCAACTGTAATAATGGTTCGATAAAACTATCCATTCTATAAGAACTAGTCGGACCACAAGAACCAATTATTTCACCTGGTTTCGTCGGAGTTGGACCGACATAGTAAATAACCGAATTCTCAATATCAAAAGGTAAAGGTTGATTTTTGTTAATCAGGGCAATTATTTTTTTATGAGCTTGGTCACGCATCGTATAAATAGTACCACTGAGATAAACTAAATCTCCTGCTTTTAAGTTGATTAATTTTTCTTTCGTTAAAGGTGTTGAGAGAATCATAAAATTATTTCCTTATGTCTAGCACAATGACACTGAATATTTACGGCTACGGGGAAAGAAGCAATGTGACAAGGGTAACTATTAACTTTTACGGCTAAAGCAGTTGTTTGGCCACCAAATCCCATCGGTCCGATATTTAATTTATTTATTTCAGCAAACAATTCGGTTTCTAACTTTTTATCAATTGCTATTTCCGAACTATCTTTAATATCTCTCAATAAAGATTCTTTTGCTAGGAGAGCAGATTTTTCAAAATTACCACCAATACCCACTCCTATTATAAAGGGAGGACAGGCTTTTCCACCAGCTTCTTTAACTACCGCTAAAACAAAATTTTTAACTTGCTCATAGCCAGCGGTAGGAGTTAACATTTTTATTTTACTCATATTTTCGCTACCACCACCTTTTAGGGCTAACTTAATTTTTAAACAATTAGTATTAGTAAATTTTGTATGGATAATTGCTGGAGTATTATCGAGGGTATTCGTTCTTTCAAGAGGATGATTTACAATTGATTTTCTAAAATAATTTTCATTATAAGCCAAACTTACTCCTTTATTAATTGCTTCTTCGATATTAAAGTCAATTAAAATATTTCCGATTTCTAAAAATACGACGACAGTACCCGTATCTTGGCATAGAGGAAGATTTTTTTTTTCAGCAATTAAGGCATTTTCCTCAATTTGTTTCAAAACTTCTAAGCTGATAGCTTTGTCCTCTTTTTCTTTTAATTCTTCAATTTTTTTTAAGATGTTTTTGTCTAAATAGTAATTAGCTTCTTTACATAAATTTTTAATACTTTCAATTAAATCTGCTCTTTTTATTTTTTTCATAATTTCACCTGGTTAATTATAACTTTTATATATCAAAAAAGAAAGTAGCGCATATGATATATTGAGAACTTAAAAGGAAAGTGGTTATTATGAAGAGTATTAAAGTAAATGGGGGTAAAAAATTAAACGGAACAATAAGAATAGATGGTTCTAAAAATAGTTCTTTACCAATTATTTGTTTGGCGCTTGTTCCAGACAAAGCGGTCATTAACAATGTGCCTAACAATGAAGATGTACTTAAAATGATAAAAATAGTAAGCTCTTTAGGAAGTAAAGTTGAATATAAAGACAATACGTTGTATGTTGACAATGAAAATTTGAAAACTGGCGATGTGAAAAATGAATTGGCAAAAGAAATAAGAGGATCATATTATTTAATGGGAGCATTGATAAATAAGTTCAATGAAGTAAAAATTGCTAGTCCAGGTGGTTGTATAATCGGTAAAAGACCGATAAATTTTCATGTTGATGCATTTCAAAAAATAGGAATTGAAGTAATCGAGAATGAAAACGACATAATTTTGAAAAAAGGTAAATTTAAAAAAGTTCAGATCAATTTTGAAAAACCTAGTGTAGGTGCTACTATCAATGTTTTATTTAGTTTAATAAAAAATGATTTTGAAACAATTCTTACTAATATCTCAATTGAGCCAGAAGTAATTGAGGTAATTGAAGTTTTAAAAAAAATAGGTGTAAAGATTGAACTGATAAACAGAACACTAAAGATTAAAGGAACAAAAATAGTAAAAGATTTTAAACATACAATAAATAGCGATAGAATCGAAACAGGAACTTATTTAGCACTGGGGTCATTGTTAGGAAATATTAAAATCGAACGACCTAATATTATTGATAATATACTAGTAATTGATAAAATAATGGAATACGGTGCTGAAATAAATATCGGAAGTACCATAACAATTAAAGAAAATGAATTTAAACACATTAAGATTATCACTGAGGAATATCCAGGCTTTCCTACTGATTTACAACAAATTTTTAGCGTATTAATGCTTAAGGGCAACGGAACAATAGTAGAAAATATTTTTTCAAATAGATTTAATAGCCATTTAGAATTGCAAAAATTTGGGGCAAATATTGAAGTAATTAATAATTTAGCTTTAATAAATAAAAGTGAATTAAGACCAGCGGAGGTAAATTGTACAGATTTAAGAGGTGGAATGAGTCTAGTGATGGCCGCTTTGTTAATAGAAGGAGAAAGCGTTATTAATAAAGTAGAATTAATCGAAAGAGGTTATCCTGATTTTGTTAATAAATTAAAAAAAATTGGTGCTGATATAGAATATATAAATTAAAATCAAAAATCACTTGAAAGAGACTAGTAAATATAGTATAATATTTAGGCAACTTACTATAGTTTAATAACTATGGCGGAAGGAGAGAAAAAAATGAAAAAAGAGATACATCCGGAATATAATAGAATTAATGCAGTCTGCATAACATGTGGTAACGAATTTGAAGCAGGAAGTACATTGAGCGCAATTAAAGTTGATACCTGCTCTAATTGTCATCCTTTTTATACTGGAAAACAAAATAGTGTTTTAGCTGATGGTCGAGTAGATAAATTCAATAAACGTTTTGTAATAGCTGAAAAAGCAAAAGTTGATATTGCTAAACAAAAAGAGGAAAAAGTTATAAGAACAGCAGAAAGAGAAGCACTAAACGAAGAAAATTAATTAAAAGCCACATTGTGGCTTTTTATTCTAAACGTATGTGAGGATAGACATGGATTTTTATATGATAGAAGCATTAAAGGAAGCTAACTTAGCTTATGAAAAAGGCGAAGTTCCCATTGGGGCAATTATTTTAAAAGATGGTCAAATAATTGCTAGAGCACATAACTTAACAGAAACAAATGTTAGTGCAATCGACCATGCAGAAATTTTATGTATCCAAAAAGCAGTTAAAAAATTAAACAATTGGCGGTTGGATGATTGTGAAATGTACGTAACGGTTGAGCCGTGTGCAATGTGTGCAGGAGCAATAATAAATTCAAGAATTGCCAAAGTTACTTACGGTGCAAAAGAACCAAAATTCGGCTGTCATCAGAGTTTATTAAATATTTTAAGCAATGGAAAATTCAATCATAGTGCTATCGTTGTAAATGGAGTAATGGAAAAAGAATGTAGTCAAATAATTAAAAAATTTTTTAGAAAAATAAGGAAATAAAAGCATTGTATTATCAATCTATCTATGGTAGTATGTGGAGGAACTCTCCTTTTGTGTCTCCATTCAATATTTGTGTATGAATCAGGTCAGGACAGGAATGTAGCAGCCTTAAGTATTATAAGTATGTGGGTGGAGACTCCAAAGAAGAGTTTTTTAAATAATAAAATTAAGATTTTGGCAAAAGCCAAATTTTTTTATTTTTAGAGGAAATTGTGGATATTAAAATTTGTTACTATGTTAAAATTGTAAAATTATGATAAAATTACAAGTAGATAATAAAAATTTATTTTGAGGTTAAAACGATGATCAAAACTAAAACATTTTCAATATTATTTCTGTCTTTTTTAACAATCGCTTATTTATTAAAATTAGATTCCATAATCTATCTGATTTTACTGTTAATTAACTTTAGTTTTTTCTATTTTAAATATAAAAATGTAAAATTAGAAAATAGTGATTCTTTGATGAGAATGCAAAGGAAAATAAAATTAATTGAAAATGAGAATACTTTTAACCAAAATACTTTTGAACAGCTGGCTAAAAATATTGAAAGTGGTTTGTTAATTGTTAAAAACGATAAAAAAATTGAATATGCCAACAAGTTATTTGAAAAAAAGATTTTGAAAGAGCAAGCAGTAGATTTAGACATCAGAAATATTGCCAATGATGTTTTAAGAGAACTGTTGTCTAAAGTAATATTATTAGAAAATTACAGTCAAGATTTATTTGAAAGCGATAATAAATATTACAAAATATATGTTACCAAACTCTATACAAAAAACTATCAAGATAGTTCCTTAATACTGTTTAGTGATGTAACCAAATTAAAAAAAGCTACTCAATTACAAAAAGAATTTGTAGCAGATGCTTCGCACGAGTTAAAAACGCCAATAACAGCTATAAAACTAGGTGGTGAATCATTAAAGTACAGTTCAAATTTAGCGAAAAAAGAAAAAGAAATTTTAGACATTATTATTGAAGAAAATAATCGAATGCAAACAATTGTCGAAGATTTACTATCAATTTCACAGTATGATAGATTAGACTTCAAACTGAATTTAAGCAAGATCAATCTTTTAGAATTAATAAATAGTAGTTTAGTTGTTTTAAGAGAATATGTCAGCGTGAAAAAAATTGAAGTAGTAAATCAATGCAGTCCGCAAATATTTATCGGCGATTATTTGAGGTTAAAACAAGTAATGTTAAATATTTTAAAGAATGCAATTAATTATAACTTTGAAGGTGGAACTGTTAAAATAAGCAATTTTAGTTCCCAGAATGAATTGATAATAACCGTAATTGATACGGGAGTAGGAATAAAAGAAGAAGAATTACAGTTAATATTTGAAAGATTTTATCGTATTGATAAAGCGAGAAATAGAGACACTGGTGGAACAGGATTAGGACTATCAATTGTAAAAAAAATTATCAAAAAACATAACGGTAAAATTGAGGTTGAAAGTCAGTTAGACAAAGGAACAACTTTTAAAATATATTTACCTTTAAAAATTAAAGAAAAATAGTGAGATTAAAAAGCTTTAAAAAAAGACTTTTTAAGTATCTTAAAGTTCATTAATGTTTTTATCTGCTATATTTTCATAAACAATTTGACCACTGTCTTTATCTTAACAAAGTCAGAATTTACAACTGGGTAATCTAAGTCAGTAGATATATATTGAATAAGAAGGAGCAATTTATTACCATTTTGAATAGATATAGCACTTACTTTGAATAATATTTGGAATTTCTAAATTCACGATTACGGTATCTTGATTGATATCACTGTTGCTTCAACAATGATAATATTGTGAATCTTTTAACAATGGTTAGCCGAAAATATCTACTATCTTTTTTTAATGTTTTTTTTATCAAGAAGCGATTCAGCAAAAACTTCACTGCTAATTTTACCTAACCATTGGTTTTATCCAAATTATTTTTTTGCTGATTATCTTTCACCAAATAATTTTTGAGATGATAAAAAAATAGCAAAAAATAGGAATAAATCAATAATTTTGGAAAAATATTTTTAAAAATTTATTTCTTTCTTGATTATTGCTATAAAAATTGATTGTATATCAGATGATTTTTTGATAAACTTATAAACATATATAAGTAATGTTAAGTTGCACTGTGTTTTAATTTAGGAAATATTGCTGATATGTGGATATAAATGAGGGTAGCAACGAAAGGGGAGATTTTATGCTAATATTTTACGATAATATTTTATCATTTTCATTAATGTTAATATCAATACTGATAACATTATACGCACAAATAAGATTAAAAGGAGCCTACAAACAGTATTCTAAAAAAAGAATTTCTAGAAATTTAACTGGTTTTAAGGCAGCTAGACAAATGCTTGATGAAAATGGATTAAAAAATATTAAAATAGTTGAATGTAAAGGTAATTTAACGGACCACTACGATCCGACAAAAAAAGTAGTTTCTTTATCAAATAGTATTTATCATGGTGATTCAATAGCTTCAATTGCGGTAGCTTGTCACGAAGTGGGACATGCTATTCAAGATAAAGAAGCGTATGGGTTTATGAGATTTAGATCAATGATTTTACCGGTAGCTAATATTGGATCAAAATTAGGATGGATATCGATTATGATTGGTTTAATATTTACTCCATACATCAATCTTTTATGGATAGGTATTTATTTATTATTTGGAATAGTCATATTTCAACTAGTAACTTTGCCTGTAGAGTTCAATGCATCTAAACGGGCAAAACTATACGTTGAACAAGCTAACATTGTTGATGACAGTGAATTGTTTGGAGTAAACAAAATGCTTAATGCAGCAGCTTTTACTTATTTAGCAGCATTATTAGTAACAATCTTACAAATTTTAAGAATTGTTATGATTGCTACAGGCAGAAGTCGTGACTAATAAAAATGAGGAGAAAATTCCTCATTTTTTTATTTTCTGGCAAAAATTTTCCATTCTATTGAGACCTTCTTGTAAAATATTGCTATCAACATCGTAAGATATTCTAATGTATCCTTCACCGTATTTAGAAAAAGCATTACCAGGGACAGTCGCGACCCTTTCCGTTTCTAAAAGTTTTTTACAAAATTGTTCACTAGTTAAATTGAAACTACTGATCTTTGCTAAAATATAAAAAGTACCGCTAGGTTTTTGACAAGTTAGTCCGATTTGATTTAGTCTTGAAACAACAAAATTTTGTTTTTCTAAATACATCTCTACTAACTTTAAATCGGTCTCAACAGCTTCTAAAGCAGCATATTGACTAATCGTATTAGGTGAAGAAGTATTATATAGATGAATTTTATTTAAATGTTGGATAATTGATCTATCACCATAAATGTAACCAATGCGCCAACCAGTCATCGAATGACTTTTAGAAAAGCCATTGACAATTAATAATTTTTTTCTAATTCCTTGATTAAATTCGGCAAAAGAACTAAAAGTTCCATTGAAAACATGACTGCTGTAGACTTCATCAACTAGTAAAAAGATATCGTGTTTTTTAAGTAGTTGAACAATTTTGCGTTTGTTTTCAACAGTAACTTGTTCCCCTGTAGGATTACTAGGTGAAGAAAAAATAATTAGTTTAGTTTTAGCAGTAATCGCTTCTTCAATTTTTTCAGCAGTAATCTGAAAATTATTATTAGTAGTATCGACATACTTAATTATCGCTTTGTTAAATGTGGCTAAAACTTCATAGAGAGGATAAGCAGGAGCGGGAATAATCACTTCATCACCTGCCGATAAAATCATGTTTAAAAAATCACTAATTGCTTCGGTAGAACCAGAAGTAATAACAATTTCATCTTTGTGGTAATCAATGTTTTTCTTTTTTAATTTAGTTACAATTTTTTCTCTTAATTGTTCAATACCAGCGGTAGCAGTATAGCGAGTATGGTTGTTTTCAATTGCTCTAATACCAGCATTTTTAATGTTTTCAGGGGTGTTGAAACTCGGCTCTCCAACGGTAAAAAAAATTACATCTCGGTATTTTTTGTTTATTTCATGAGCTAAAATATTAAATTTCCTAATTAAAGAAATTTCAACATTTAAAATTTCATCTTTAATTTTATTTTCCATAGTTTATTACTCCATTCCCTGATATGCTTTTAAAATTTCAAAATACGCCTTCACCACTGTTATTAATGCATCGTTGTTAAAATCAAATTTTGAGGAGTGTAGTGGATGATTGTATTTATTACTTTTTGTTCCTAAATAGAAGAGGACACCGGGTATTTTTTCTAAATAAAAGGAAAAATCTTCAGCTAACATAAAGGGATTCTCAAATTCATGATAAGGAAATTTAGAAAATACATTTTCTTTTAAAAAGTTGTAGGTAGTAGCATCGTTGATAACTGCGGGATAGGTATCAACTATCTTGTTTATAATTTCACAGTTATATTTTTTTTCTAAGGTTTTGATAGTCTCAAAAATTCGATTCTTCAATAATTGGTGAGTTGATGGCTGAAATGAACGAATGATACCAGAAATTTTAGCAGAACCACTAATGATGTTACGAGCTGTGCCGCTGGTTAGGAAACCGATAGTTAAAACAGCAGGCTCAATTTTTCTGATTTCATCATTTAAAATGTTTTCTAAAGTTACGATAAATTCAGAAGCGATTAAGGTAGCATTGACACCATTTTCAGGTTCAGCACCGTGGGCACTTTTACCGATTATCTCAAAGTCGATTTCTGAACTTCTAGCCATGAAGTTACCACTTCTAGAGGCCAGAGTGCCTTCAGCAATATTTGGATATAAGTGGCTACCAAATATTTTTTTTACTTTGTATTTGTTTAAAATCCCTTCTTTAATCAACAGGTTTGCCCCCCCAGGACTTTCTTCAGCAGGTTGGAAAATTAATAGGATATTTACTTTTAATTTATTTTTTAAACTGGACAGTTGGTTGGCAAATTCTAAAAGTATTGCCATATGGCCATCGTGACCACAAGCATGCATATAACCTTCGTGTGTCGACTGATATTGATTAGCCGATTGTTCGAATATTTTTAAACCATCGATGTCAGATCGAAAAGCAATAGTTTCGCTATTGCCATTATCAATGTAGACCAATAAACCAGTGTCTAGTATTTTGATTGGTTGATAACCAATATTTTCTAAAGTTTTTTTCAAATATTGAAATGTTTTAAATTCTTTTAATCCTAATTCTGGTATTTGGTGTAAGTCATTTCGGTATTTAGAAATAGTATTCATTTTGTTCCTCCATAATTATTGATACCTTTATTATAATAAAAAATAATAGAAAAGTATCAATAAAAGATTAAAAATTGTAAAAAAATAATTTTTGTATATTTTAAAATAATAATTTCTGTATATTTAAAAACATACAAAAACAGTTATAATTTAAACAGTATAAAAAAAGGAGAGCAAATATGTCAACAAAAAAAATAGCACTTATCGGAATATTTACAGCATTAACTGCTGTAATGACTACAGTTCATATCGATATTGCCGGTCAATCAGTTCACTTTGGCGAAGTGGCAATGTTTGTTTGTATTTTAATTTTTTCACCAAAAGAATCTGCATTTATAGCAGGAGTAGGAATGTCTCTTTCAGATTTATTTGCTGGATATGCTATGTTTATACCAGTTACGCTTGTGGCGAGAGCATTAGCCAGTTATATCGGAGCAAAGATTGCACAAAATAACAATAGAAAAGGACAATCTATTTCCTATAATTTATTAGCTTACATAGTAGCAGGAATAATTTCATTAGTGGCATATAGCAGTTATTCATTTATAATATACGGTCAAACATGGGTGATAGTATACACAGCAATGGTTGCGACGCTAGTGACGACAGCAATTGGAATTGCGATTGCTTTACCAGTTGGATACGCTATAGCAAAAAGTGATTTAGGAAATATTAGCGAATAAAAAAATATTATTCATTTAAGCACTATAATTAATTAATTAAATATAATTTTTTTAAAAAAAAGAATAATTTAGATAATTTCTACAATAATAATAAGGTAATATCTTGAATATTACGTTAACTTTGAACTATTTTGGTTAATACATTCAAAGTTAACAAACTTTATATCTATAATGTCTATGCAGTGATAGACTGCTTTTAAAAATTGAAATGGACATTTAAATAAAATAATTGTTGTTGTAAAAATTATATTTTATTATTTAAATTATTAATAAAATAAACATTTGATTGTTTGTTTTCATCTTGATTGGGGCATTCATAAAAGAAAATGGATTAATAGCCCTTTTTTTAGTTTTATTTTTGCTGATTTTTCCAATTTTAAAACAATCTTTTGAATATTTACCTAAAATATCTACTTAATTCCACTACTAAAATTATTTTAGCAAAATAAATCATTTTTTAACATAGATAAAACATTAAAAATTGACACAAAATATATACAGTGCTAGAATATCCAAGGAGGTGAGAAAAATAATGGAAGAGAATGATTTAAAAATTTGGTTAACTACCAATCGCGATAAATTCCCTCAAGGAAGTTTAACGAGTGTCAAAAACAATCTTGAAGGTATAACCTTTGAGCAATTGGATATGTTCTATATGAAAGAGCCGCTGATTGCGTTAGTACTGTCTGTTGTTGTTGGTTATTTAGGTGTTGATAGATTTTATAATGGACAGATTGGTTTAGGATTATTAAAATTATTTACTTTAGGTGGATTAGGAGTTTGGACAGTAATTGATTGGTTTTTGATTATGCCAGCTATTCGTCAAAGTAATTATGATAATCTAACTTTGTTAGCAAAAATTTGATTTTTATAGAAAAAGGACTGTATTAGTCTTTTTTTATTAACTACAAATAAATTAGTCAATTAGAGAAATGTAAAACAAACTCAAAAGTAGTACAAAAGAGATATAAGTAGAAATTTATTATCTTTATAGCAATTTTTCCAATGTTAAATATTTATCAATTTAATAATATATTAAAAAAGTAATCTGACGATTACTTTATTTTTTTTGATTTTTCTTGATACTAAACCACGACTCAACACCGTTTTGAATATTGTGAATTCCAAAATCAAAATTATGTGCTTTTAAAGTTTCAGAAACAATATATAAGCCTAATCCAGTTCCTTTAGTTTTAGCATCTTTCGTTCTTGAATCATCTACTCTGTAAAACGGTTCGAATAGATGTTCTATTAAATCTTCAGGAATAGTAATGCCATAGTTTTTAATTTTAAAAACAAGTTTATCTTTAACAGAAACTATCAAGACTTCAATGGTACCATTTTTAGGAGTGTATTTAATGGCGTTAGTTATTAAGTTTGAAACAACTATCGCAATTTGTTTACTATCTCCATATATTGTTGTGTTACGATCAAAACTAGTAGTTAAATTTTGATTGTAAGTTTCAATTAATTTAGAAACAGATTTTAGTGTTTCTAGTGTTATTTGTTTTAAACTGATCTTGTCATATTTTTGCGTTAAAGCAAGTTCATCTAATCGGTAAACGTCTAATAAATCTTTAATCATTCCATCTAAATTATTTATTTCCTTTAATATTTTATCCAGTTCAAGTTTTTCTTCTTCAGGAGTAAAAATTCCATCCATAATAGCTTGGGCTGTAATGTTTATAACCATTAGAGGAGTTTTTAATTCATGAGAAATCGACGAAAGAAATTTATTTCTTAAATTAATTTGTTTAGTTTGATTTTCATATAAATCATAAATTTTTCCAGATTGTTGATTTAGGTCATTAAGCGTTTTTTTGAAACTGTAAGATATTTTATTGATACTTTTACTCAGGGACTGTGTTTCGGCGTTCGCGCCTTCATTTGTTTTACAAAAGTCCAGTTCAGAAATTCTTTTGGCAGCCATATCGAGTTCTTTAATAGGTTTAGAAATGTAGTTAGAGATAGCTACCGAAACTACTATTGAAAAAATAATAATTATGGCGTACATTGTCAAGTTATAGTTATTTAAAATTCGGGCTAAGTTATAAGGTGTTTGTAAAGTGTATATTGTCATCAAATATTTAGAGTTGTTTAATTGGTGGACAAATACGACATTTTGAGAAAATTCGGTATCGGTAGTAAATTGCCAAAATTCAGGACTCTCTGTTAAAAAAGTGGTATTGCTTTTTAAAGTGTACAATTCACTAATTACTACTTGGTTTTTAGCAAAGTAAAAATTCAGATTGGGTGGAGTGTTAACAGTTGTTACAATTCCTTCTATTTTATGACAATAATCGCATTTTAAGTTGTAGATATCTCTGTTGTCAATTGTTAAACTAGCTATTGAGTATTCTTGTTCTGTTATTGTTTTAGGAAAAACCTTTGCTCTTACTCTTTCTCCTTTTTGAATCTCAGTACCTAAATTAGGTAAAGTTAAAATATATTTATCATATGTAGTGCTGTTGGTTACTTCAATTGAATATGAATATTCAGAATTGATAGGCTCAAGATCACTATTCAATATTAAGGGCATACTGTTAGAAGTGGATGCATGATCGTATAAAATATCGTAATATTCAATTTCATTTGCATTTTTCAGTTTTTCAACTGTTTCAGTAGTTTCAGTTTCAATTTTAGATAATTGACTATGATTATAAATGTTTAAGAAAACGTATTTATTTAATAAGAATAATAAGATAACTAAAACTGTGATGAAGGTGATAATAAAGCCGAATATTTGTTTAGATAGTGGTAGATCATTAAATTTTTTAATTATTTTCTTCAAGTCGGTAGCCCTTTCCAAAGACCGTTTTAATCATATCGGAGTTAGGCCCTAATATTTTTCTTATTTTCTTAATATAAGTATCGATGATACGAGTATCAACAACACTATTTTCATGCCAAACTTCTTTTAAAATATCTTTTCTAGAACAAATTGAATTTTTGTTTTTTATTAAAAACGAAATCAAATCAAACTCTGTTTTAGAAACATCAGTAACTTTACTGTCAATTTTTAAAATTATTGTTTCTAAATCAATTTCAATTGTACCACATTTTAAAAGTGTCTCACTATCTGAATTATTTGGAGATTGAGTGCTTGAGGTTGATATTCGGTTTAATAAACTTTTTGCTTTCGCAACTAAAATTTGGGGATTAAATGGTTTGGTAATATAATCATCTATTTTATGCTCATAACCACTCAAAATATCTTTTTCGGTAGAAAGAGCAGTCATTATGATTATTGGAACGTTACTAGATTCTCTAATCATTTCAGTAACCGTCCAGCCATCAATGTTCGGCATCATAATATCAAGACAAATTAAGTCAATTTTATTTTGGCTAAATTTTTCTAGGGCGATAAATCCATCGCTAGCAGTAATTACATCAAAACCTGCTGATTTGAAATATCTACTAACTACATTTTGAATCGTCGGTTCATCTTCAACTATTAAAATTGTTTTTGGGCTCATAACATCACTCCTTTTCTTTTAATTCTAACATAAAAACATAAAAAAGTAAAAAAGTATGGTAGAATATTGTAGCAGTTTAAGCGAAATATAGGTGATATAAAAATGTATGATGTAATTGTCATCGGTGGTGGACATGCTGGAATAGAAGCAAGTTTAGTTGCCGCTAAGTTAAATAAAAATACTTTACTGATCACAGGTAAAATTGAAATGATCGGTAATTTACCCTGTAATCCATCGATTGGGGGTCCCGCTAAAGGGATTGTCGTTCGTGAAATAGATGCTCTAGGTGGAGAAATGGGAAAAAACGCTGACCGTTCTTATTTGCAAATGAAAATGCTTAATTTATCAAAAGGACCGGCAGTAAGAGCTTTACGTGCCCAAGTTGATAAAGTTATCTATCCAAAAAATATTCAAAAGAAGTTATTAAAACAAAACAATTTGGCAGTTAAAGAAGGATATATTGATCGCTTAATTGTCGAAAACAACCAAGTCAAAGGGGTCGTTTTAGAAGACGATTCAAAAATAGTAGCAAAGGCAGTCATTCTTTGTACAGGAACGTATATGCAAAGTAATATTTTGGTTTCTGATAGTGTCACAAATGGTGGACCAGAAGGTGAAAGAAGTTCGATTGGACTCAGTAATAATTTGCGAGAATTAGGGTTTAAAACGTTTAGATTAAAGACAGGAACACCACCTAGAATTAAAAAAGATACTGTTGATTATCACACTGTTTCACTACAGCCAGGTGATGATATTCAAAGAAGTTTTAGTTTTGCTGAAATTGAACCGATGATTAAGGTTGAACAACAAATTTCTTGTTATTTAACTTATACAAATTTAAAAACTCATCAGATAATAGCAGATAATTTAAATAAAAGTAGTATGTATTCAGGACAGGTAAAAGGTGTAGGACCGAGGTATTGTCCTAGTATTGAAGATAAAATCGTTAGATTTAATGATCGCGAAAGACACCAGTTGTTCTTAGAGCCAGAAAGTTTATATTTAGATACAATTTATTTAGCCGGGTTTAGTAGTAGTATGCCTCATCAAATTCAAGAACAGATGGTGAACTCCATCGAAGGATTAAATAATGCTGTTATCGATAAGTACGCCTATGCTATTGAATATGATGCTATCGATCCAACACAGTTGCATAAGACGTTAGAAACGAAATTAATTAGCGGACTTTATACAGCTGGACAAGTTAACGGAACTAGTGGTTATGAAGAAGCTGCTTGTCAAGGATTAATCGCTTCGATCAATGCCTGTTTAAAACTCGATCATAAAGAACCGCTAATTTTAGGTAGAAATGAAGCCTATATCGGTGTCCTAATTGATGATTTAGTTACCAAGGGGACGCAAGAACCTTATAGGTTGTTGACTTCAAGAGCCGAGTTTAGATTGCTTTTAAGACATGATAATGCTGATAGCAGGTTGCTGAAAAAAGGATATCAAATTGGTTTGATAGAGGAAAAACAATATTTTCTGTTTTTAGATAAAGAGAAAAAAATTCAAACTGAAATAGCTAGATTAAAAAAAATTAAGATTTATAACACTAAAACAATCAACGAGCAGTTAGTAAAAATTTGTTCAACTCCGCTTAAAGATTGTGTTTATGCATATGATTTGCTTAAAAGACCAGAAATTAATTATAACCAGATTAAAAAATTATTAAATGAAGAAAATTATTTTGAAAAAGAAATATCTGACCAAATTGAAATAGAAATCAAATACAAAGGATACATCGATAAAGCTATTGAAAGATCGGATAAAATGGCTAAGTTAGAAAAATTGTTGATTCCGGCTAATATTGATTATAGGGACATTCATAATTTAGCCTTAGAAGCTAAAGAAAAATTGACTAAAATTCGTCCTGTAAATATTGGGCAAGTAATGAGAATAAGTGGAATTACGCCAGCCGATGTTTCGGTGTTAATGATTTATGTGAAAGGTTTGAAAAATGAAAGAGATGTTTAAAAAATTAGATATTGATTTAACTGATAGACAAGTTGAACAGTTTGAAAAATATTATAAGTTTTTGTTGGAGTGGAATGAAAAAATTAATTTGACGGCAATTGTCGAAAAAGAAGAAGTAGTAGTTAAACATTTTTACGATTCACTTTATTTGGCAAAAATTGTTGATTTCAGTAATCAAAAAATTTGCGATATCGGTTCAGGAGCAGGATTTCCGGGAATTCCTTTGAAAATTATCTATCCAGAGATTGATCTAACGATTGTCGATAGTTTAGGAAAAAGAATTAAATTTTTAGATTTGCTTTGTGAAGAACTTAAAATAACTGTGACAAATGTTCACGCTAGAGCTGAGGAATACGTTTCAACTGTTTGGCAACAGTACGATCTAGTTTTTGCAAGAGCAGTAGCAAAGTTAAATATCTTAAGTGAACTGTGTATTCCATATGTAAAAATTGGAGGAAAATTTATCGCTTTAAAAGGAGCAAACGCAGCAGAGGAAATTGCAAACAGTCAAAATGCCTTTAAAACACTATCTGCAGAGCTAGAAAAATATATCGAATATGAATTGCCAAATGGTTTTGGCAAGAGAGGAATTGCCGTAATTAAAAAAAATCAAAATACAATGAAGAAATATCCGCGAATTTATGGTAAAATAAAGGGGAGCCCTTTATAGGGGATTTTAACTCTTATTGTAATAATAAATAGAAATAAAAAGTAGGTGAACAAATGTCAAAAATAATTTCCATAGTTAACCAAAAAGGTGGAGTAGGAAAAACTACAACAGCAGTTAATTTAAGTGCTACATTGGCTTTTTTGGGTAAAAAGGTATTACTAGTTGATTTAGATCCACAGAGCAATGCAACTGTGGGAATAGGGATAAATAGAGGTTTTTTAGATAAAAATGTTTATGATTTTATGATTAATGATATTGAGTTTAAAAGCGTTTGTGTCAGCACGGGAATTAAAAACTTAGATATTCTGCCAGCAACTATTGAGTTAGCAGGACTGGAGTTAGCTCTTTCAACGATTAAAAATAGAGAATTTTGTCTATATAACAAATTAAAGGTAATTCAAGAGCAATATGAATATGTGATTATCGACTGTCCACCGTCGTTAAGTTTAGTGACAATAAATGCTCTATGTGCTTCAACTTCTATTTTGATTCCTGTTCAGTGTGAATTTTATGCCCTAGATGGTTTAACACAATTATTTAATACAGTTAGAATTGTGCAAAATAGATTGAAATCTAAAAAGAGAAAATTAAAAATTGAAGGAATACTATTAACGATGCTCGATAATAGAAATAATTTTGGTTTTGAAATCGTAACAGAAGTTAGAAAATACTTTAAAGAAAAAGTTTTTCAAACGATTGTGCCAAGAAACGTTCATTTACAAATTGCACCGTCACATGGAAGAAGTATTATTCAATTTTCGCCAAACTCTAGAGGAGCTATAGCCTATCGCGATTTGGCGCAAGAGGTGCTAAAAAATGAAAAATAGATCAAAATTAGGTAAAGGACTTGGAAAATTATTCGAAGAAAATGATTTTTTTGCGGGAATAGATGAAGGGGAAACAGCTGTTAATATAGCAATTGAAGATATTAGTGCTAATCCGTTTCAACCACGTAAAAAATTTGATATCGAACAGTTAAATGAACTAGCGTCCTCAATTAAAGAACACGGAGTTATCTCACCAATTATTGTTATTTTAGAAGATGAAAAATATATTTTAATTGCTGGTGAAAGAAGAGTTAGAGCTGCTAAGTTGGCCGGATTGACCGAAATTCCAGCAATCATTAGAGATTACAATGAAATGCAAATGATGGAAATTGCTCTTTTAGAAAATATTCAAAGAGAGGATTTAACGGCTATTGAAATTGCGAGCAGTTATAAACTGTTGATTAATAATTTTAAATTAACTCAAGAAGAGTTAGCGAAAAAAGTCGGAAAGAGTAGGTCCCAAGTTACCAACATGCTAGGGCTTTTAAAATTACCCAAAGTTGTGAGAGAAAAAGTAGGAACGGGAGATATTTCACTCGGTCATGCAAAAGTTTTGAGTAAAATTTCCGATAAAGAAAAAGTTATTTATTTAGCTAATGAAGTAATCAGTAAAAAATTAACGGTTAGAGATTTGGAAAGTTTAGCAAAACTTGAAAAAAGGACTAACCAAATTAAATCGAGAGATGTTTTTGATTACTCAATTTATAAAAAACAAATTGAAAAAATTGTGAAATTAAAAGTTGATGTTAGAGAAGGTAAAGTTATTATTAAGTTTGACAATTTAAAAGAATTGGAAAATTTAATCGGGAAAATTTGTTGATGAAAGATATAAAATTAGGAGATGTAATAGAACTGAAAAAAGGACATGCCTGTGGAGCAAATAAGTGGGAAATTATTAGATTCGGTGCTGATTTGAAATTAAAATGTTTGAACTGTGAAAGAGTCGTTATGCTTCCTAGAATTGATGTAAGAAAAAGAACTAAAAAAATTTTGAATAGAGATGAATAGTGAGGTCTGGACAGTGGAAAAGATTGTAACGAAAATATTGGATTTTAGAAATAAACGAAATTGGCATATAACAGATACTCCGGCTAATTTAGCAAAATCAATTATCATTGAAGCAGCGGAATTACTAGAAAATTTTCAATGGTCGGATCGAGCGACTGACATTGTAAATGTAAAAGAAGAATTAGCTGATATTTTGATTTATTCAATAGCCATGGCAGATGAATTAGGATTTGATTTAGAAGAAATGATTTCGGAAAAATTGCTGAAAAATGCAATTAAATATCCAGTACTAGAAAAAAAATAATTTGAGGAAGTGAAATGATGGAAGAAGAAAAAATAATTGGTTTTAGAAAAAAGGAACAAAAAATTGAACAAAACCCTAAAAAAGCAAAAGAGGAAAATTATTTGACTTTTTTTAAGTCAAAAGAAGATGGGTTAGATTATAAAAATATTAATCTTTTTATAAAATTAGTTGGGGGATTAATAGTAGTAGCACTGATATTGCTAATTTTACAGTGGGTAGGGGTTACTATATTCGCTCCTATTTCTAAGCTGCTAGCATTATTGAGTCCCTTTATTTTGGGAATTGTTTTTGCTTGGTTGTTAACGCCAATAACTAACATCTTAGTATCGAAAAAATGGAAAGCACATACTGCTTCGCTTTTGGTCACCGTAGTGTCTTTGACACTGTTAACAGTTTTGTTCGCCGGATTTTTTTATGTGACAGTTGATTCAGTCAGTAAATTTGCAACTGGAGGGCAAAATTTAAATTATTTTTTAACTACTGGAGAAAATTTAAACGTTGCGGTTACTTCGTATTTAAATAGTGGTGTTCCTAAAAGTGGTATGTATAATTTTGTTGTACAGTTTGGAGTTTTTACTGAATTTGTAGAAGAGGTAGAGAGTAGTGGTTTAGGCCAGCCAGCAGTATATCAATTTGCATTTCAGGGACCTGAGTCTATGAGTGGGATTATTTCAACAATTTTTAGCTATGGATATAAAATAATTATAGCGGCAGTTGTCGTAGGATTTATGCTACCTAACTTTAGTAATTTTGGGAATACAGTTAAATCAATTATTCCTAAAAGAGTTAGAGAAGAAAGTGATAAATTACTTGATCTTGTTGGTGTGTCATTTTCGCAATATATGCGTGGAACATTAATGATTGGTTCAATTGTAGGATGTGTAATTGCGGTAGGAATTGGAATTGTTGCAATACTCTCTAGTACAATTTTTTACCAACAAGGTGCTGGAAGTATTTTATATATAGGAAGTGGTGGATTTAGAGTTTTAGGAACAATATTAATTTTTGGGATTTTAGCTGGTCTTACGAACTTGATTCCGTATGCTGGACCATTTATTGGGGGAATTCCAATTGTAATAATTGTAGCGCTGAATGATAATTCACAAAACTATTGGGTAACAATATCAGTTGTCTTAATAATAATTTTAACTCAATCTTTGGAATCGTTATTTTTACAGCCCTATATCATGGGGAAAAAGACCCGATTACATCCGGTGTTAATTTTATTAGGGTTAACATTATTTGCTAGTTTGTTTGGAATTATTGGATTAATTATTTCTACACCAATTCTGTCAGTAATCAGGTCGGTGGTACTGTATTATAATGATAAATATAAGATTTTTTAAAGAATAAATTTTAAAAAAAAGATTATAATAGAAATGAATTAAAAAATGTAAAAAACATAAAAAAAATAAAAAAACGCTTGAAATGATTTTTAAAATATTGTATACTATACAAGCGTTAAATTATGGAGGGGTAGCGAAGTGGCCAAACGCGACTGACTGTAACTCAGTTCCTTACGGTTCGGCGGTTCGAATCCGTCTCCCTCCACCATTTTATTTTTACAGAGGGCTATGGCCAAGTGGTTAAGGCAATGGACTTTGACTCCGTGATCGAAGGTTCGAATCCTTCTAGCCCTACCATTAAATAACATGATAGATGACCGAAAGGTTATTTTTTTTATACAAGTTTAGAAAAAGAGAATACTTAAGATAATCTCACTTTATTTTGTGAGATTTTTTTTATGTTGAGATTGATTTTTGTTTAATTGTAAAAGGATTTAATATTAATCGTAATTCAATAAGCTGGATTTGAAATAATTTTAAAAAAATTAACCTATCCCATTTTATACCTACCTGCAGGTACAGATATCATTCGTAATATACTATATTGCTCATTTATACAGTTGTTATCGGTTTTCAAGATAAATTTTGCGAAACAAAATATGAAGGCATAGAGAGACCAAAGTTCGTCTGGAAATGATTATGAATAAGAAAAAATAACTAGTGTTGACTGCTTTTTAATTGGTTATTAACCCTATGGCAATTTAAAGTAAAAATATTTTTTGGCTCTTGTATTGCCTGCGATAATCATTTGAACTGTGGCGGGAAAAAAATTTAAATTCTTAATTATAAAATTCTTTGTTATTACCTTGTTAAATGCTAAAAAACACAAAAATTAATTTGCTACATTTGTGAATAGATTATTGGTAGTGTTCCAGCCTGATAAAATCTGATAATTTTTAATATTATTTATTAAAAGACTTGAGTTGATTCAATAAAATTGTTATAATAAGGTTAAAAATAACAGTTTATTTGTAAAATTACGATATTTTATGTAGTTTTTTTAAAAAATATTGTAATGTTTTTGTTGGTATAAGGTTAGCATTAAAGTTATTGCTACTAAATACATAAAGGGGGTGTAAGGGTGAGAGAAGATAAATTAGTACCAGAGTTGAGGTTTAAGGAAAATAATACTCCCTCCAAAAGATGGAAACTATGGAAATATACACCCTACAAAAAAAATTGTAGATAATGGAATCCCTTTTATAATGGCAAGTGATATTAAAAATAATAATGTTGACATAATAAATTGTAAATTTATAACTAAAATTTAGTTGATAATTTGCAAAAGGGGTTTTCTTTAAATGGTGATGTTATATAACTCATATAAGGTAGCGTAGTAAATGTCGCTATTGTACCTATTTTTAGAAACGGAATACATTATGCTTATACTACAAATGAGATATTATAGAATTCTTAAAGAGAAAACAATAGAAAATTTATCGTATAAGAATTTTGTTACGAAAATATTAATTAATGATGTTAAATTAACATTCTATCAAATCACAATAAGATTAATTTAATTGAACAAATAAAGTACTTCATTTTGTGTAGTTAATTGAGTAGAATTATCTACTTGGTTACGAATGGGATTGTAAGATTAATGGAAAAATATATCATATAGTTTTAAATTTGATGGAAATTCAAATTTAATTTCATTTTCGAAGTATTATGATGAAAAATTCAGTAAACTTTCTTTAAAAGATATATTTATTATTTAAATGGATTAGGGGATAATGCAACGAGTCCATCATCTGTAATTGTATCACATTGTAAAAAAAAATCTAGGATTTGTGTAGATAAAAAAACAAGAGATATTGATACAGAACTACTTTTTGATTTATTTATAATTTTAAAAGATAAAGAGAATTTTCATCCAATTTTGTTTTATGATTCAAATAAAATAAATTTGTCAAGAAGTAAAAATATAGTAAAAAATAGATAGGCTTTAGAAGATGAGATTACTGAATATGCTGTTGGAATATTTGCTGATAGAGAGATTTGGAACCTAATATTAATTTTGGTAAAATGAGCATATATCCCATCCACATATGATTGATTATTAAAAGCGATAATGAATTCGCAAAAGAGACTAATTAGTCTGGTAATGTTCTACAAAGAATGAATTCAGTGGAATCAATATTTTTAATGTAAAAGGAAAAAGTATCTCTAAATTTAAAGTAGCGGTTCCAAGAAAATTAATTAAGAAAAAAATAATATTTGAAGTAAAAGAAAAAATATTTCACTTTCTTAAGTCTAAATGGTTTTGTATTTATTAATATAAATTACAACTATAATAAATTATTTTCAAAATAATTCTTTACTATTATAATCAGGTGAAAGTTGAATTATTTAAAAGGGGGGGAGTAAAATGATAAAAACCGAATATGGTAATTTTACTAGTGGAAATTGGGAAGAAGAAGTTTCAAAGTGCCTAAACAAAAAATATAAAACCTCTTTTAAATCTATTCCAGCAAATAACAAAGGAGATTATGGTATAGATGGAATTTCAAATGCAGAAGTGTTTCAATGTTACTGTCCTGAAATTGAATACACCCCTAATGACATGCACGAACGCTTGAGGGGAAAAATACGTGGAGATTTGAACAAACTAGTGTTATATGAGGCCGGAATAAAAAATTTGATGGGAGATCAAAAGATATCGAAGTGGATATTGATAACTCCTTGTATTAATAATAAAAAAACTTTTGAGTATGCAACAAAAAAGCAAACCGAATATCGGCTGAAAAATTTGGACATATTATCAAATGATTTTGAAGTGATTTTGAAAGACATTAATTTTGTTGCACCAGAATTGCAAAGTATTAATAAGATGTCGCAAGAAAAAATAAATTTATTAAATGTAGAAATTTCAGATGAGAAATTTGATGAAATAAAGAATAATAACGAGATGGTAAAAAATATTTATAGAAAATTCAGTAAAGTTTTGCACTCAGAAAAACTAATCAAAGAATTTACAGAGAAGTATATAGATTATTATGTGAAAGGAATCTTGACTTTAAACCAATTAAATCTAGAGTATCCAAATTTATATAATGAATATTGTGAATTAAAAAATTCAAATGAAGATTTAGTCGAAGAAGGTTCAGGTTTGAATAATGACAATTATGACGTATTTTTACACAATACTCACAAAGAAATTTTAAAAGATCTTCAAAATACTTTCTCAAAATCATTTAATCCAAAACTCATCAGAGAATTATCTAATGGATTGATTTCGAGTTGGTTGGCTGAATGCCCGCTCGATTTTAATATAGTAGTATGCAATGAATAAAGTGACATTTAAAAGAAAACCGTATTATTTGCCCGTAGTTTCTAAAATGAATTATAAAATTGTCGTAATATTATTATTTTTAAAACTCTCTAGTATAAAGAATAAAAGTTCTTTAGAAAGATTAATGATTATGTATGGAGTTATAAGGAATAAAATCTTGTGGGATCAGTTTTATAAGTTCATAGGTGATAATTCCAACAAATTCACATTTACAAATGATGACACAATTTACAAAGTACTAAAAATTTTACTATCATCAAGACTGATAATTTTTGATAAGTCTCAATTTATAATAACCGATTTAGGAAATGAATTCATATTAAAAATAATTGAAGATGATGACTTATTCATAGATGAGAAATTATTCTTTGATACAATTAAAAAAAGGTTTACAGAAGCATTAGTAAAAAAAATTAAGTAGGTGTTTTTATGTTGAAAATTAATAAATTGAAGGTAGATATCTATACAAAAACAGGAGTTTTCGGAAGAAAAATTTACTTTTATTCAAATTTAAATATTATTGTTGGTTTGAACTCTTCAGGAAAATCATCACTTTTCAGCTCAATACTATATTCTTTAGGTTTAGAACAACTGTTAGGGTCTGATACAGGACACAAATCATTGAAGCCATGCTTCCATACCGCAATAAATGATAATGATGAAGAATTTGATGTAGCATATAGTAAAATAATGTTGGAAATTACAAATGGTAGCGAAATCATTACATTATTAAGGTACGCTAAATCTAGTGAATTTTCTGATTCACTCGTGATGGTTTATGAATCATCTCTAGAAAATATAACGAAATGTAAATCAAGCGATTACTATCTTCACTCGTCCGGAAGTGCACAAAATGAACGGGGTTTTCATACCTATTTCGTAAAATTTATAAATGTAGAAATTCCAGATGTTTTCACTTTTTCTGGAAAAATATCAAAACTATATCTTCAAATAATATTTTCTGGAATATTTATTGAACAAATCAGTGGGTGGAATGGTATGTTTGAGAATGCACCAAGGAATTTTGGTATTAAGGATGTTCGAAAAAAGGGCTTTGAATTTTTATTGGGGCTTGACACTTTTGAAACTGAAATGACAAGAGATCGTTTGCTTTCAGAGACAAAAATTTTAAAAGAGAAATGGGAATCAAAGATAGAAAGTATGCTTTTAAGTTTAAGCAAGTTGAATTTGTCTTTTAAAAATGCACCTAAAAAACTAAAAATTAATTTCGGAGTACCAGACTTACAAATAATTGATAATGTTGGAAATGAGTTTGAGATAGAGAAGAAAATAAAAAGAATTTCCGACAATATCTCTAAAATAGAATCAGAACAATTGAATTATTCAGATACAATTGCAAATGACATTATTGAGGAAATTGAGAGTTTAAAAGAAGATGTTTTGGAGTCGGAACTGGATCAAGAAATAATATATTCAAAACTAATTGCGTGCAAAGGAGAGAGAAAATTAATTGAAACTATGATTAATTCTCTAATCAAGGAATTTAAAAATTTAAAAGATTTATACAAAGTTCAAACATTAGGGTCAAATATGGATATAGTTTTATTTAGAAACACTTGTCCCACCTGTGAACAGAAAATAAATGAATATAATGATGTTAAAGGCAATATTATGACATTAGAACAAAGTAAAAATTTTCTATCTTCACAAAAGAAGTTATTAGAATTCAGATTAAATAAAATTGATAAAGAGTTAGGTGGATTTGAAACTAGAAGTAACGCTATTAAAGAATATATTAACACAAATAGAAAAAGAATAAAAAGTTTAATAGGTGATTTTAATTATGGTGATATTAAAAAGTTAAGAACCAAATTAGATAGATTAGTTATTTATAAAATAGATTTAATAAAATACATTTCTTTAAAAGATGAGCTAGAGAAATATTTTCTGGATATGTCAAAATATAGCGAAAGAAAAACACAGTTAGAAAATGATTTTGGCTCATTGCCAAAATCATATCACACACCAAGCGATTTGATAAAAATAAGTGATTTTAGCAATTCATTTGTTTCATATTTAAGAATGTTCAATTATAGAAGTACAGGATTAAACGACGTTATAATAGACAAAGATAATTACATTCCAAAAACAAAGGGTTACAAAGTAAAGGTTTCCGCGTCAGCAAGCGATAATATTAGGAGTATTTGGTCTTACGTAATTAGTTTATTGAAAATCGGTGGTTTTAAAATTCCTGTTACTATTTTTGATGAGCCGAAGCAACATGAAGTGAATATAAATGACATAATTAAAATGTTAGAGGTTTTAGGTGGTATGAATATGCAATCAATTGTTTTTTCTACACTGGAAAACCGTGCGGCGATTTCAGAATTAAAAAAGGTGATTGTAGATAAAAAACTTAATAAGAAGGAGAGTTTGAATTTTGTAACTATTCAAGACAATAAAGTGTTTAAAAAGTACATGCAATTTTGTAATAATAATTAAATTGCTTTATAATTTTATAAAAATTTATTTTGGAAAATTAAAACATTTTTATGAGGAGGAAGTATGGCAATTACTGAGATTAATAAAAGAGTAATCATTACACAAGGATTTGGGCTGTGTATGAATCCAGAATGTAAACAATATTTGCTAAAATCGTTTTCTGAAGATAAGATGGAAATTTTCGTTGGAGAATTTGCGCATATTAACTCAAAAGCTTTAAATGGACCAAGAGCAAATAATTTGAGAAATGACTTAGATGAACCGCAAAATGTACTGCTTTTGTGCGGAAGTTGCCATAAAATGATTGATCAAAATACTAGAGAATTTAATGTGGAGAAATTATTGAGTTGGAAAAATAATGTTAAAAATAACTTATTAAAAAAATTTGATATTCCTATTTTTGAGTCAAGAGATAAATTACGCAAGAGATTCGAAAACTATATTTATGAAAACAAAGTTATTTTTCAAAATTATGGACCTGCATCCTCTGGGAATTTAGATATATTTACAAGAAAAAAAGAAAAATGGGATGAAAAATGTATTAACACAATAATTCCAAATAACAATCAAATAATATTACTGCTTGACGCAAATATTACACTTTTGAAAAATGATGAGATTATGCTTCTTGCAAAATTTAAACTTCATGCAAATGGTCTAATTGCTAATAAAATTTCAAAATCGTTAGATCCATATGCACCACTCTTTCCAAAAGAATTTGAAAATATTTTAGGAGGAAATTAAAATGCCAGATGGAAATCCAAAATTTGAAAAAGTTCCAAGAAAGGAAAGTATTGAATTTTTCAAGAAATTTCTCGATGATCACGATAAAATTGTAAAAAATAATATATTATCCCCGCAAAAATACGATGTTGATATTAAAAATTCGTATGGATTAAAAAATAGAACTCTGTGGCTAACAAATATATATATTATTTCAGTCTCAGATATACAAGAAATTTTAAGCAATGATAGGAATATTGATACCATTATATGCGCCTCTATGTGGAATTCATATACTGAAGAGGCTAAAAGTTTAGCCAGAACTAATGAGCTAGGCTTGTTTACCATACCGGAATTTGGAGGTGCACTGAATATTGAGCATAAAAAATATTGTTTATGGCCTTTTAAAAAGAAAAAGTAAGATTTTTCTTGTAGATTTTTATTTGCTTGGTTCAATTGTTAATAGTCCCAGATATAATGACATTGATATTATGATTGTGTATGATGCCAATTTTTTTTCTTATAAAAACTTACAATCACTAAAAAGTTGTATAATTTATGAAATTAACGAGGTCACAAATATTCCGATTGATTTTATTTGCTTAAATACAACTGAATTTAATAATAAATCAAATAATATTTTTAAAGGAATTACATACGATAAAGTCATTTAAATTTACAATTTTTAATAATATATGTGTTTAAGTCTTTCTCCCCAAACTTAAATGATAAGCACGAAGCAAGAGCCATTGTTTTGCTTTTGTTTTCCATTCAAGGATTTTGGAGCAAAAATTATCATCCCTTTTCTGAAATATACTTGAGTTTGCGGTCTTTTATTTTTTTTATCTAAATCGTGCCTGGTTTTCATTCAATTAATTTCAAGTCGAGCAATTGCTCGACTTGAAATTAATGTGTACACTATTTTGAATTGAAAGTTAGCAAGTCTATAAGAACATTTAGTATAGAATAAGGAAGATATAAGAGTTTGCTGAAACATCTTAGTAAATAGGTTTTATTTTCCTATTTTTTTCAAACTCAAAACATTGCTTGTGCATATTATTGATCTTATAATGTGTACAGATAATTATCAGAATATCTTTAAATAATATGATAAATGACCGAAAGGTTATTTTTTTTATACAAGCTAGAAAAAGTTAATACTTAAAAAAATTTCACTTTATTTTAGGAGATTTTTTTGTGTATTGAAATTGATTTTTATTTAATTTTAAAAGAATTACCTATTCTAGATATTTATGCAGAATCCGATATCCCTAGTAATATACTATACTCTGTTAATTAACTGTAGTCATGTTTAAGGTGAAATATTATGAAATAAATATTAAGGCAGAGTAAAACAAAGACTCACCCAAAGATGATTGTTAATAAGAAAGAATAACTGGTATTGGCAAGTTTGGAAATTATTAGTAAAATTAACCAAATATGGGCAAATTTCGGAAAAGAGAAAGCGAGGTTTTACCGAAATTTCTTGAATGAAAGATAAATTGATATACTTGCTTGAACGTATGATAAAGATACCACTAATATCAGTAGCAGGGTGTTTGCATCAGGTAATAATAAATGTTACAATTCAAATAGGATTTATATTTCTTTAAACAATTTGAATGATGATGCTGAGAGGAAAATGGGTGAAGCAAACAATAAAATTCTTCATCAGAGACTTCATATAGTAAGTTTATTAAACTATAGTATTTTGAGTTCTAATCTCATATCAATATTAACAACGTTAGTTTTGATTTTGGTATTTGTTAGTGGACTAAATAGTGTTGAATTTGATGATTTTGTAATCTTGATGATGTATTAAATAAATTATTATCTTTGTTTAGTGCTCTTCCAAATATAATAACACAGTTAGTTTTTGTGAAATTATCATTCAAAAAGACAAATGAATTTTTGAATTTTGAACAGATAGATGGACATATTAAAATCGCCTCAATTTCATCAATGGAAATAAAAGAATTAAATTATAAATATGATGAATCTATTCCTATGACTTACGAAAATTATAAATTTAGTAAAGGAAATATCTATATTATAAGTGTTGCAAATGGTGCTGGGAAAACGACTTTATTGCAACTCCTTACACGTGAGTTGAATGCTGAACACAATTCAATATTTATGGATAGTCATGATATCAAACATCTTGTTTCTAAAGATTATATTACTCGGATCATACTACATGCAGAATAATCATTTTTATGATAATTTAGTTGCTGAGAAATTGCTAGAAAAGGTAAAAAAAGATAAATTAATATACTTGCTTGAACGTATGATAAAGATACCACTAATATCAGTAGCAGGTTTTTTGCATTAGGTAATAATAAATGTTACAATGCTATAGGAAGAAAGAAATTGGAACTTTTTACCATTTTACTTAGTCTAAAGATGTAATAATTATTGATGAATTAGAGGCAGATTTAGACTTAAATTCGTTAAAAAGAGTATATGAATACATTGAAGAAATTAAACATAATAAAATAATTATTATAATTTCTCATTTTTTTAACAATGATTTAGAAGCAAAATACGAGAGTTACAAAATAGGAGGAGAAAATAATGATTGAAATTAGAAACATAAGTAAAGATTATATTTCTGCAATGGGAGTTGTTACGAAATGTTTGAATGATATTTCTTTAGTAATCAACAAAGGAGATATTTGTGCTTTATGTGGCGAAAGCGGGAGTGGGAAAACAACAATCTTGAACATTATAGCATGCCTAGATAGACCAAGTTCAGGTGATATATTAGTTAATGGCAAAAGTTTACTAGAAAAAAATATGAATATAGATAGTTTTAGATTGAATAATATTGGAATAATATTTCAATCTTTTAATCTTATTGACATTTTGACTGTTTCAGAAAACATCAAAATGCCTGCAGAACTTTCAGATAAAAAGTTTGACAAAGATTTCTTTGATAATATTATAAATGATTTAGGTATAAATGAATTCTTAAATAAATTTCCATCAGAATTATCTGGTGGAGAGCAACAACGTGTCGCAATAGCGCGTGCATTGATTAATAAACCAATGTTGCTTTTAGCAGATGAACCAACGGGTAATTTAGATAGTAAAAATACTAGTAAAGTTATAAAGTTATTGATTAAAATGGTTGAAAAATATAATATGACACTGGGGATTGTTACACATGATGAAAACGTTGCTAATCAATGTCAGAGAATTGTGTATATCCAGGATGGAAAAATATATGAGAAATAAATTTAAGGCAATCTTAACCATATGTTATCGTAGAATAACTAGAAAAAAATCCAGAACAATTATTAATACACTTGCATTAGTGGTTGCAGTAATTTTGTTAGTAGGGTATGGGTCAATAGCAAAAACATTTATAAATGGGGTACATGATTTTCAATTCATCACAAGTTCGGGTATAAAAGCGAATGGTTATTTTACATTTGATGGTGATAATAAGAACTTGTATAATGAGTTACATAGCAAAAAGCGGTATGAAATTGCTGTCAAAAAAGAACACAATGATGTAGTTGTTATTGATAAAAGATTTGATAAAGATAGGAATACATTTATTTCAATAAATGCTGACTACCTGAAGCAATCAGCAATTAAAATGTATGCAGGTATCTTACCACAAAATAGTAATGAAATTGTTTTGCCGATGGACTTTAAAGAACTGCTAAATGAAAATATCGAAATAGAATTATCTATAAATGATACTAAGAATAATAAAGAATTCAAGGTTGTTGGAATATATGAAGTACTCAATGGTAATGCTAATTTTAGAGACTTAATAGTGAGTTCTGATTTTAGTGAAAATAATAAAAATACGACTACGCATTATTATATATATGATGAAAATTTTGATATTCAGGAAATAGCAGATATTTCTGCCGATTTTGATGTTGAGTTTGTGCGCAATCCAAATGAAGGCATCAATGTTAATAAGTATCTATTTGTTGTTATGTTATTTCTATCACTTGTTATATTTGCAGTCATAAGAAATATTAATAATATTTATTCAAATTTGGATAGGAAAGAAAGTAGTAAATTTAAATTTATAGGTTTGAATGGCTTAAATATAGTTTTTATAAATTTGATTTACAGTTTACTAATATTCATAATTCCAATAATTGTCGGTACTTTATTAGCAATACTGATATATAAATATTCTATGCCTATTATTTTATCGTTTACAGCGTTTTCATCTATGACGAGTATTGACATTAATTACAAACTAGTGGTGATTTCACTGCTCATAATTTATTTGATATACTTTTTGACATTAACGGTTAATATTGAAAGAAAGTTTACATCTAAAAAACCGCTTAAACTAAAAAATGATGAAAATAAGTTGATTGAAAATAGGTATTCAGCTAGATCTATAAAAATGAATAAAAAAAAATATAGAAGTATTATTTTTTCGCTTACCATCACCTTATCGTTGTTGGTGACGGTGTTAGTAACAACGATGTCAATAGATCCAGGTAAGCATGCAAAAGCAAATAATATTTATGATCTTCGATTAAAAGGGCAGCGTAGTTCAAATAACATGGATACTGTACCGATAAACGAGCCTGAAATTTTGAGTTTGACAGATGATATAATATTTGAGAATAATCATTTGCTATATATAGATACTGACTCAGGAATACAAACATTCATGCTAGTCAAAGTTGACAAAGATATTTTTATTGATAATAGTGATGTAATGAAAATAGTAAAGTATGATGTCGGTGAGTATTACACAACTACTGCTGGTATAGGAGAAAACTATTTTAAATATATATCAAATAAATATGAAGTCGCAGGAAAAGGTTATTCTGATTCTGGATTAATGTATTATCGCTCCAATGAAGTGCAAGATAGCATAAAAGTTGGTGATAATATAGAATTAACTATCGAAGTGGGAGAGGTATCAAAGAAAATTTCTGTTCCAGTTGATACAATAATAACTGATAGAGATAGCAGAGATATTAATTATGATCAAAATTTGGGTGTCTTTAATTTTTCATCAGCGTTCTTCGTAGAGAATTTTGGCGATAAATATATAAACATGATAGGTATAATGAGTGAGGATAAACTATTACTTAGTGATCTAGAGAAGCAACTTTCAAGTGACGATGAATTAGATATTCTATCGTATGAGTCTTTTAAGAAGGTCATGGAGAACTTTAGAGTATTTCTGATAAGTTTTGGTATTTTAGGATCGATACTTTTATTTGTGAATTCATTGCTTAATATTATTAGTACTCAAGTTTCAAACTGTATTTCAAGAAATAAAGAACTCGCGACACTTGAAGCTATTGGTTGTTCTAAAAAAAGAATAATATCAATATTGATAAAAGAGTCACACTATTATTTGATTTTTAGTTTTATTTTATCAATTTTATTAGTGTTTATTGGATTAACTTTTGTAAAAACAGAGATTACTTTTAATAATAATTGGATGATTATTTTTGGAGTAACTCATATGGTTATGATGGTTTTTATTTATTTGATAAATAGATTTATTATAATATTGAATTATAATAAGATATCTAAGGATACGACGATTACTGAAAGAATTAATAGTTAAATTCTAGGATATTTAAATCATCTAGGTTATTTCGCATTAATTTTGTTATAAGAAAGAATAGTGTGTAAATAACGTAAGCGTCAAAACCCAATATTTAAACGCCATTTAAACGCCCAACAAATCGAAATGTTGGGTGTTACTTACATTGAATGCTGAACACAATTCAATATTTATAGATAGTCATGATATCAAACATCTTGTTTCTAAAGATTATATTACTTGGATATCATACTACATGCAGAATAATCATTTTTATGATAATTTAGTTGCTGAGAAATTGCTAGAAAAGGTAAAAAAAGATAAATATTTATTAAGGTTATGTAATGAGATTGATATTATGAAATTCATAAACTCTAATCAAATAATAAAGAAAAAAAGTTTATCTGGAGGGGAAAGAAACTAGAACTTATTTACCATTTTACTCAGTCTAAAGATGTAATAATTATTGATGAATTAGAGGCAGATTTAGACTTAAATTCGATAAAAAGAGTATATGGATACATTGAAGAAATTAAACATAATAAAATAATTATTATAATTTCTCATTTTTTTAACAATGATTTAGAAGCAAAATACGAGAGTTACAAAATAGGAGGGGAACATAATGATTGAAATTAGAAACATAAGTAAAGATTATATTTCTGCAATGGGAGTTGTTACGAAATGTTTGAATGATATTTCTTTAGTAATCAACAAAGGAGATATTTGTGCTTTATGTGGCGAAAGCG
>JABENI010000012.1 GCA_013332095.1 Candidatus Bathyoplasma sp. NZ | reverse complement strand
AAACAGAAATTCCACATGAAATTATTATAGTGTATTACCGAATCATTGCGGATGGAGATACAAATGCATTAACCATTATTCCAAGTATAAAAGCAGCAGAATTAACAAAAGCAGAATTAACAAAAGGAGAAAATCTAAGAATAATATTAGATAATAAACAAACATTGGAATATTATGTAGAAGTAGAAATAGAAGATGAAAAAGATATGACATCACAAACATATTATTTAAATATAGATGAAAATGATGAGGTACTTATAAATACTAATGTGGATAAACCAAATAATTTATTGTTAGTATTGGAAATAATAGTAGTAATAGCGTTAGCAGCATTGTTTATTGTTATAGAGAGAAAGCAGAAAAAAATAACTGAATAAAATGAAAAATTAAAATAGAAGTTGATGAAAATCAATTTCTATTTTATTCTTTTTTCAGATTTAAAAAAGGTTTTGAAATAATAGTTATAAAATAAATTATCTTCAAGTAATATGTTGTTGAATGTTACCATATTATATGATTTAATAAATGGAGACAGAGTGCGTTTCATAGTTAATATGGATAGAAATTTTTAAAACGCTCGGTCATCTGATGATTGGGAAAAAATATTAACGAGAGAGAAAATTTTATGATTTTAATAAAGAATATAGTTTGGGAAAAATATATATTAAATCAAAATAAAAAATAAAAACTAAAAAATTGTTTCAACAAATGAACTTTAAAAAAAATAGTAAAATAAAAAAGCGATATTTTAAAATTAAAAAAGTAAGGCTTTTTTTATTAGGTAATTTTAACAAAACAGCAGAAAAAACAATAACTCCAATGAGTACACTGATAAAAATTATCAACAAATAAGTTAAAATTAGTTATATTTTAAAAAAATTAAATTAGAGAAAAAAATAATAAAATGAAAATTTATATAAACTATCGTTATCAATATAAACATTAATTTTTTTTTATAGATAGCTTAATAGTTGTGGATTGTGTGGCAAATAAGATAAAAATATATAATAAGATGTGATAATAGTCTGTTTACCTACTTTATTATGTGATATAATTATAAAAAATAAAGTAAAATAGAAAATTTATAAGATACGTTGGAGGTTATGATGGGTACAGGGAACATTGGATTTGAAGAAAAGTTATGGGAAGCAGCAGATAAATTAAGAGGTAGCATGGATTCTGGAGAATATAAGCATATTGTACTGGGGCTTATATTTTTAAAATATATTTCAGATAAATTTGAAAATAAACATGCTGAACTTGTTAGAAAAGGTAAAAAATTAGAAGAAAATAGAAATGAATATGAAACTGAAAATATCTTTTGGGTACCCGTAAACGCAAGATGGAAATACATTGAAGAGTGTGCGAGATATTCTGCAATAGGTCAGATTATTGATAATGCTATGATTTCAATAGAAAAAGAAAACATTTCGTTAAAAGGAGTTTTAGAAAAAAGGTACGCAAGACCAGAGATTGATAAAAGAAGATTAGGAGAATTAATTGATTTAGTATCATCTATAAAATTAACCGGTAATAAAGAAAAAGATATACTTGGAAGAATTTATGAATATTTTTTAGGTGAATTTGCAAGCGATGAAGGCAAAGGTGGTGGAGAGTTTTATACGCCAACTTCTGTTGTTAAAACATTGGTCAGCATGATTGAACCATATAAAGGTAAAATCTATGACCCGTGTTGTGGAAGTGGAGGAATGTTTATACAGAGTGAAAACTTTGTAGAAAATCATAAAGGAAAGTTGACTGATCTTTCTATTCATGGACAAGAATTGAATTCAACTACTTGGAAGTTGTGCAAAATGAATTTAGCAATTAGAGGATTAGAAGGTAATTTAGGAAAACAACACGATGACACTTTCCATAACGATTTACACCATTCACTAAGAGCAAATTATATTTTAGCGAATCCACCTTTCAATATTAAAGACTGGGGTGGAGAACATTTAATTAATGATGAAAGATGGCAATACGGTATACCAGCAGGAAATGCAAACTATGCATGGTTACAGCACATTGTTCATCACCTTTGCCCAAATAATGGAGTAGCAGGCGTAGTGTTAGCAAACGGTGCACTTAGTACAGAAGTTTCAAATGGTGGTGAAATCAGAAAAAATTTATTAAAAGATAATTTAGTTGATTCAATTGTTTCCATGCCGGATAAATTATTTTATTCAACAGGAATATCAGTTTCTTTATGGATTTTAAGAAGAAAAAAAGATACAGATAAAAATGAAGTTTTATTTATTGATGCGAGAAATTTAGGGACTATGGTTGACAGAGCACATAGAGAACTTACGGATAGAGATATCGAAAAAATAAGTAAAACATATATTAACTGGAAAGCAGATAATGGAAAATATAAAAATTCGAAAGGATTTTGTAAAGTTGGAAATATTAAAGAAATAGAAAAACATAATTTTATTTTAACACCAAGTAGATATGTAGGTATAAAAAAAGTCAAAAGTGATGGTGAGCCTTTTGAAAAGAAGATGGAAAGATTGACTAAAGAACTTTCCCAAATGTTTGTTGAAACTCATGAATTAGAAGAGGAAATAAAGCAACGATTGGGGGAAATCGGTTATGATATTTAACAATTGGAAAAAAGTAAGATTAGGCGATTTAGGTGAAATTGTAGGTGGAGGGACTCCGCACACCAAAAATAGTGCATTCTATAGCGGTGATATTTCTTGGATAACTCCTAAAGATTTATCAGTTCACAAAGAAAGATATATTTCCAGAGGCGATAGAATGATCACACAATTAGGATTAAAAAATTCAAGCGCTAAACTTATGCCTAAAAATTCAGTGCTTTTTTCATCTAGAGCACCCATTGGTTATGTAGCATTAACAGGAAATGAACTATGCACTAACCAAGGATTTAAAAGTATTATCCCTAAAGCAGAACTTTTAGATCCGATGTTTTTATTATATTTATTAAAACATAAGAAAAAAGATATTGAATTAGTTGCGAGTGGAACTATTTTTATGGAAATTACCGGAATGGATCTTAAAAATTTTGTCGTTACTGTTCCGCCACTTATTGAACAAAAATTTATCACTAGCATTCTTTCTTGTTTAGATGATAAAATTGAACTAAATATTAGGATGAGTAATAATTTAGAAAAAACAGTTGATATGATATACAAAAATTGGTTTGTTCATTTTAAACCTTTTAAAGGCGATAGATTTGAAAATAGTGAAATTGGGAGAATTCCTAAAGGATGGATACTGGGAAAAATGTCTGATTTTTTCAATGTTTCAATAGGAAAAACACCACCAAGAAAAGAACTAACAATGTTTACAACAAGTAAAAAGGGGATAAAATGGGCCTCTATAGCTGATTTAGGTAATTACGGAACTTATATAAACAATACAGCGGAATGTTTAACTAAAGAAGCGATAACAAAACATAAGATCAAAATTGTTCCTATTGATACAGTAATGTTGAGTTTTAAATTAACGGTAGGAAGAGTTGCCATTTCAAATCAAGATATGACAACTAATGAGGCGATTGCCCATTTTAAAATAAAAGATAAAAAAATAAATGAATATTTGTATTTTTACTTGAAAAATTTTAACTTTGACACTTTAGGTAGCACATCATCAATAGCCACTGCAGTTAATTCTAAAATTATTAAAGCAATGCCAATGCTGATGCCAACTAAAAAAGTATTAAACAGTTTTCATGACACTGTTTCAAAATTAATGCTTAGGATAAAAAAGAATCAACAGGAAAACGTTGCTTTAATCGCTACTCGGGACGCTTTACTTTTAAAATTAATGACAGGAAAAATTAGAATGCCAGCAGAGAAAAATAAACAAAATACAGATAAAATTACCAGCAAAAATCTTCTTGATGTTTGATTTTTTGCTCAATCTTGACAACAAAAATTATTGTAACTTTAATTAGTTGATAAAAAATAAATGCTCTGTCAATTTTTTAATAAATTTTATTTGGAAAATAAATTTAAAAAATTGAACGAGACTAATATTGTTTACAATATGCTATGATGTTTACTGGAGGATGAAATATGACAAATACTATAAATTTTGATGAGAAGAATAATGTTGAGAAAGAAGAACTTTCAGATGGAATTGATACAGATTTAACTAATAAAAAATTATACAAAAAATTTGTTATTCCTGCTTTAATAACACAATGTTTTGTTGGTATTATGCAGTTAGCAGATAAAACAATAAGCTGTTTTATTTATTGAAAAAGAAGCCTTAGCAACTGCAATGTTAGTTTTTCCTATTTTGATGTTTGGAATAGGAATAGCAGTTATGATTATAACGGGTCTTGGGATATAAGTTAATTATTTAATCGGAAGAAAAGAAAGAGTGAAGGCACAATGTTTATCAACTTTTGTTATATTAATAATTACCTTGATATATTTTTATTAATGTTTTTTTCATTATATTAATGATCCTATTAGCAATCTTATCGTAGTAAACGAAGAATTTAAGGAATTATCTTTGACATATTTAAATTTAATAGCAATATCTTTTCCCAGTATGGCAATTGGACATACTGGTTCAACATTAATTATCGCTGATGGAAATCCTAAGTATGCAATGGGTGGACATCTACTATTTTCAGTAGGAAACGTTGTCTTCAACATGATATTTGTAATCGGATATGATATGGGGTTAGGTCTTGGATTAGGAACGGTAGTTACAAGTATAATATTTATGTTGTATAACAGTAATTATTTTGTCTTAAAGATGAATAAAACATTCTTGTTTGGGAAAATAATTGTTGATTTTAAAGAGTTTTATAAAATAATTTACAATGGGCTAAGAGAATTTATGTCACTTGGTCTTTTACATTTTCAATGATTGTGATTAACTACGTTATAGTTAAATATTTAGGAGTAGAATATTTTATAGTTTATGCAACATTCAATTTTTTTGCAGATATTTACTTTAACTTATTGTACGGTGGAACTTATGGTGAGGGATCTATAATTTCTAAAACTTATGAGCAAAGAAATATTGATAAAGGTTTAAGTTTATTAACATACACCTATAAAAAAATATTTATAACAACTTTTATTGTTTATTTTATAACATATTTTGCTATTGATCCTGTAGCGAAAATTTTTATAGAATCTCCCACAATATTAAAAGATATAAAATATATTTATATCTCTTTAGGTATAGTTAGTTTATTAGGGATAAATTCGATTTATGCTAGTGGATATTTAACTGCTGTAAAAAAATCGATCTTATTTTTAGTTACAAGTTGTGTAAAGTCGATATTTTTTGCACCGTTTTTTGTAACGATTACAATTATTATATTTGGGAAACAAGGATTGTGGATTGGGATATTGGTTAGCGAAATTATTTACATTCCGATTGTTTATATTTTTCTTACAAAAGTAATTAGAAAAATAAAACTGGAAAATTTAACAGTTTTAAAATAATATTAAACAATTTAGAAAAAGGAAAAAAGTATGAAAAAGAAACTTTAATTATCCTGACAGTAATGTTTTAAATAGTTGTGTCAAAAATGCACAGCTTGTAGTGTTGGTATAAATACGCAAATTGTTAGCGGTAAGCAAATACAAATACTAGTGTTAAAGGACTGGTGATAGTGACTGAAAGAAAAGTTTATAATCTCAAGTAGACATAGTTGACACTATTATATTTTATAATAGCAACAGTAAAAATGTTGTATATGAAGTTAAAGAATTAGAAATAATGAGTTGGAAATTGAAGTTGATAATACCACAGTAAGTATTTATTATCCATATCGATTAACCTGTTCACCTATAGCGAAAGTTTCTTAGAGGATATAAACACAAAAAACTGTTTGGTATATTTGTTTTTAACAATAAATACAAAGACTTTACAGTTTGCATTTGATGGAGATGAAGTTATCTTATCTGAAATTTTGAAGCAAGTAAATATTATCATGCTTAAGGTATGAATTTTGATTCAATTTAGGTTACAAGGTAGTCTTGAATATCTAAATTCTTATAAAATGATAGTTAATAATCAAAATATGGGAGTTATTTTAAGATGGAAATTTTAATAAATAGTAAAAAATTGAAAACCTGCTATTGTTGTGTTATAATAGAATCATAGAATAATAATTTTAATGATAGAACATGTTAATTTCTTTTAAAGATTAAAATATATTAAAAAGTAATTGAAAATATATGGCTATTGTATTATAATTTACTGTAGCAATAGGGAAAAATTAATAGTTTAAACGAAAATTGATGGCTTTTGCACTCTTTAATATGCAAGTATTGATACTTTTAAAAAAATAATTATAATGTTTATATTGAAAATCCATGGCTATTGTATTATAATTTATTGTAGCAATAGGTAAAAATTAATAATTTAAACGAAAATCAATGGTTTTCGCACTCTTTAATAGGCGAATATTGACACTTTTAAAAAAAATTAATCATAATATTTGTATTGAAAATTAAATACTATTAAAATGGGAATACGTTTTAACAGCTGGAGGAACTACATGAAAAAATTACTTTATTTTTAATAAGATTAGCTTCAATAATATTAATGGACTGTGATATTGAGTTTGATGATTTAAAAAACCAGATTGACAGTAGTTAAATCAATATAAAAATAATTGAGAAGAAAAATTAATTTTTACAGAATTTGTAAGGAAGTTTAAATAATAAAGCGATTGAAATTACCAATATAGGAACTTCAACTGCTGATTTAAGTCATTACAAAATTGCTTTTTATTATAATGATGATTGTTCAAATACTTACCAAGAATTAGCCGAAAAATTAGAAAGTGAAGAAGTTTTATTAATTATATATCTTAGTTTCAATAAATCTTTATCAGAATATTTAAAAAATGGATGGTACAAGAAATAATCGTTTATTTGGTTACTGTACAGAAGATAAGGCTACGGAAACACTACATGTACCACTGGGCTTTTAAATTTCGGAATGACGTTAAAAGTTGACCTAATTAGAATGTTATTTCTACATAGCAGTATGTTATGAAGGATTTAATAAATTTTTAGATTTAGAATTAAATGAAATTTTATTTGATAAGAATATCAAAGTAGGAGCAGATGATAAATTAAGGTTATTGTTAGAATGAAATTTAATAGATTCAACTGATGAATTTGAAAAAAGGAGAAATGTAATGACTTATGTTTATCAAGGAAATCGCAATCCGTTTACCGACTATCCAAAATTTGCATTTATGATTTACGGAAAACAATGATAAAATATAAGTAGTTTAATGGTATAAATATTTGTAAAAAAAAGGAGAAAATAATATGGAAAAAAAAATAGAAGTTTTATGGAATTGTGTTGTAAAAGGTGATTTAAGCACTCTGCGAAATTTGTCGGATTATGAAAAAAATAAAATTGAACAAACGGAGAAAATTGAAAATTATGTTGTTTTAATGGAATGTGCTTATATCAATAATGATTTAGATAATTTAGTTAGGCTGTTAAATAAATTTGAAGATTTAAAAACAAGTGTTTATGAAAAATATTTTTATTATTATTACTACGCCTTATTTTTCAAAAAAAGAGATGAATATATCGCAGCTGAATTTTGTATGAAACAAATAAATATCGGGAAATTAAACAGATATTACGAAATGGAAAATCCGAAAGAATTAAATGCAATTATTTTCAAAGAATACGCTGAGATATTATGTGTATTAAGAAAAAATGAACTATCATTAAAATACGCCCTTAAAGCTAAAAGAATATTTGCTAAAAATAAAAATTTCAAAAATTTATATTTAATTGCAATAAATATTTCAGAAACTTATCAATTAATGGGGGATTATAATAATTCAGAAAGAATACTGTTTTATGCGAGAAAATTTTGTGAAGAAGAAGTTTCAAAAATTAATAATTGTTTACTGACAATAAAAATTATTACTAAACAAAAAAGTAAATTTTATCGTTTATTGAAAGTTATAAATAATAATGAATTAGATGAAGAAGCAAAAATTGTTTTTCTATTTAACAGAGTTCAATGTGAATTTTTAACTTATGGTTTTAAACGTTTACATAAATATACCTCAGAAATAAAGGAACTTTTAAATAGAAAAAATTTATCTGTAACGTACATTTATTTAACAAAAGTAATTGATTCACTTATAAGAAAAGATTATTCACCTGAAAATTATAATTATATAAAGATGAATATACTGAATTTTGCTGAACAAAATGCGATGCCTTACATGATAAATATGTGTAAATTTTACTTAGAGGCGAGTGAAGATAGTTGTGAATAAAATGCTCATTTTGAGCATTTTTTTTGTTTTATAAATTCATTTTGTCTAAAGTTGTTCTTATAAAAAAAAGTCATATCTATGATATCGACATTTTTTTTATTATTTTTATGTAAAATAAATTTAAAGGAGCGGATATTATGGAATTGTATTTAGATTTATTTTTTATTGTTAATTTTATAATGAATTTTATTTTACTAGAAATAGTCAATTATACTTTTAACTATAGCAATTCCAAAATTTTTGTATCTAGTTTTTTGTTAACCCTCTTAACAACCTTAAAAGTTTTTAGTTCAATACCGTTCTTTGTGACTTTAGTCTCCTTGTTTTTGTTACTGTTTATCATCTACTATAAAAAAAACAAAAAACAATTTTTGAATTTAGTATTTATTTATATTGTTTTAACTTTAATATACGGTGGGGTATATAATTCGTTTGAATTGAATATATATTTAAAGATGATAGTTGTTACTTTAATAATCAGTTTCATCTGGGTTTATCTTGATTATTATATTTTAGATTCAAACCATAAAAATTATCTTCTGATAGATGTAAATGGAAAACAACTAGATGCCTTTGTTGACAGTGGCAACTTAATGAAAGTAGACGGGAGGAGTGTATGTTTTTTAAAAACTAAATATTACTGCGATAAATTTGAGTTTGTTAAAAGTATAAAAATAGAAACGGTTACTGGTAAACAGGATATCGATTTGTTTTTAGGTGATTTAAAAATAAATGGAATTGAAACATGTGTTTATTTTAGTTTCAACGACCATATATTAACTGATGCTTTAATTAATAATAATTTAGTAAAATTCAGGAGGGATTATGTTTTTAAGAAAAATTCTTAATTTTTTCAAAAAAGTTTTATTCATAAACAGTAGTGATGTTCTGCCTGCCCCACTTCAAATTGAGGAAGAAAAAAAATTAGTTAGTTTATCAACAGAAGGAGATAAACTAGCACTAGACAAACTAATTGAGCACAATTTAAGATTAGTAGTTTATATTGCTAAAAAATTTGAAAGTACTAATATTAATATTGAAGATTTAATAGGTATAGGATCAATTGGATTAATAAAAGCAGTTAAAACTTTTAAAGCAGATAAAAATATAAAATTAGCGACATACGCTTCACGCTGTATTGAAAATGAAATTTTAATGTATTTGAGGAAAACCGCTAGAAGTAGGTTAGACATTTCTTTAGATGAAAAATTAAATACTGATTCAGAAGGTAACGAATTAATATTAGCTGATATATTAGGTACTGAAGATGATATTGCTTTCGATACGATTTTAAAAGATGAAGAGAGAAAAGCAATTTATTTAGTAGTTAGTGAACTACCTAAAAGAGAAAAAGAAATTGTAACATTAAGATTCGGATTGTTAGGAAGAAAAGAATTAACCCAAAAAGAAGTCGCATCTAAACTTGGGATATCACAATCATACATTTCAAGACTTGAAAAAAGAATATTCGAAAAAATAAGACAAAGATTAGATGTAGTTTTATATAAATAAAAGTACTATTTAATAAAAAAATTAAATAATTGCATAAAACATTCTAAATAAAGCCAAACTCATTATGAAACGTGGGGTGGCTTTTATGTATAACAGAGTTGAAATAACTGGTGTAGACACTAGTAAATTAGTTCCATTAAAAAATGCTGAGACAATGAAACTATTGGTCGTGGCCAAAGAAGGCTCAGCAGAGGCAAGAGATAAGTTAATTGTTGGGAACTTAAAATTAATTTTGAGTGTCCTAAAAAAATTTAATAACCGTAACGAGAATTTGGATGATTTATTTCAAGTAGGTTGTGTAGGATTAATAAAATCAATCGATAATTTTGATTTAAGTCATGGAGTGAGATTTTCGACATATGCAGTGCCGATGATAATTGGTGAAATTAGAAGACATCTAAGAGATACTTCTTCAATTAGAGTAAGCAGATCACTAAAAGACATTGCGTATAAATCAATTAGGATTAAAGATAGATATTTACAAGAATTTCATCGTGATCCTACTATTAAAGAGTTGGCAACCGAATTAGAAGTAGAAGAGATAAATGTGGTGATGGCTTTTGAAGCGATTCAGGAACCAATAAGCATGTTTACACCTATATATAATGATGGGGGTGATACTATTCACTTAATTGACCAAATAAATGATAACGAAAATATTGAAGAAAAGAATATTGAGGAATTGATGATTAAAAAAGGTTTACAAAGATTAGATGCAAGAGAAAGATCAATCATCAAAGAGAGATATTTTTTAGGGAAAACACAGATGGAAATTGCTAAAGAAATAGGGATTTCGCAAGCACAAGTATCTAGACTTGAAAAATCCGCTTTAAAAAATATAAAAAATTACATAGAATAAGTCATAAATATATCATATTTTTAATATAAATGTAGCAGGATGTGATAATTTGTGATAAATGATATTATGATATTAACTGGGAAAAAATTATATTCCGAGTTGGAAGAATTAGAAGTTATTAATGTAATAAATGGTAAATCATTAGGTACGATAACTGATTTAGAAATAGAAATTGCTACAGGGAGGATTTTATCCATACATGTTTCATGTAATGGCCTGTTATCAGTGTTTAAAAAAGATGAAGTGTACACAATTCCTTATGAGCATATAATGAAAATAGGAGAAGATGTAATAATTGTAAGGTATAGTGGTATATGTGAATAATTAATATGATATAATCATTTTAAGAGGTGAGAATTTATGCTTAAATATAAATTAATTGAAGAAATTAAAAAAAAATACTCCGATGTTTTAATAGTCGGAGTTAGTAAATATGCTGGTCCTGAAATAGTTGAGGATTTTCGTAGTGCAAAAATTGTAGATTTAGGAGAGAACAGAGTAGACTCTTTTTTGGAAAAATATGAAAAATTTGAAGGTATAAAATGGCATTTTATCGGTACATTACAAACCAAAAAAGTAAAAAAAATTATTGATAAGATTGATTATTTACACTCGCTAGATAGAATAAGTTTAGCTGATGAAATCCAAAAACAGGCAACTAAAAAAGTAAATTGTTTTGTTCAAGTAAAAACATCTTTTGAAGAAAGTAAACAGGGAGTAGAGGTCAAAGAATTAGAAAAGTTTTTGAATATCTTAAAAGAGTATGATAAAATTAAGATAGTAGGTCTAATGACTATGGCGCCATTAGGAGATGACCTAAAAATTAAAAAAGAATGTTTCACTACTTTGAAAAATTTAAAAGACAGATATAATTTAGAGCAACTGTCGATGGGGATGAGTAGCGATTATGAATTAGCCATAGAACATGGAGCAACTATAGTAAGATTAGGAACACTATTATATGAAAAGAGGTAAATATGAAATTTTTTAAAAAATTATTAGGATATCCAGAAGAAGAAACTTTTGAAGATTTTGGTAAGAAAATTGAATCGAAAGTCAAATCAGTAGACAGGATAAAATTTTTCAAAATGGGTTCGGAAGTAGACCCAAATGCGGCAGCTGAAAAAATAAAAGAAGGAATACCAGTAGTAATCACCCTAGAAGGTATGGAAAACGAAGAAGCAAATCGGATATTAGCTTTTTTTTCAGGGGTGGTATTTGGAATTAATGCAGAGGTAAAAAAAATAAGTAAATACGTATTTTTATTTTCAGCAGTAGGAAATTTTGAAGATGGAACTCTAGACAGTTTTTATAACGAATTTAGAAATAAAGAAGGAAAATAGAATGGAAGAAATTTCAAAATATCTTTTATATTTTTTGATTGCTTTTAAATGGACTTTATTTTTTTATATCATATTATCATGGTTTCCAAATTTTAGAAATTCAGCAATCTATCGATTATTAAACTATATTTGTGGAAGTTTTCTAGATAAATTTAGAAGAATTATACCACCGATATTTGGGATAGATTTTTCTCCACTAATCGCATTTATTTTGATAGAAATTGGGATTACCTTTCTACAAAAATGAAATTAAATGATTTAAGTAAAGAAGAATTAATATTTTATAAAAAAATAAAAAATTTAAAAAATAAAGAGTTTATTACTAGATTTTTAAATTTAAATGAACAAAAAATTATCAAGATAGTAATTCCTAATTGCGAGTTGTACGGTGGAACTGAAAATGCAGAATTGAAACGCGCTAAAAGCCGATATATTGAACAGTTTAATATTATTTGTTATCAAGTCAGTGTTATTAACAAGTTTGCAAAAATAGGACACCGAGATGTTTTGGGGAGTTTAATGAATTTAGGATTAGAAAAAGATAACTTTGGCGACATTTTAATACTAGATGATATTCACGTATTGATTGCTAGTGAAGTGAAAAACTATTTTGAACTTAATTTTAACTGTATCGGTAAAAGTAAAATTAAACTAACTAGAGCCGATAGTAGCAAATTTGAAAAAAAGGAAAACTTGACTGAAAAAAGAGTGATTTCTAATTCGTTAAGGCTTGATAATTTAGTTTGCAATGTTTACAAAATCTCAAGATCTCAAGTTAAGGAATTAATTGAAAGAGGATTTTTACAAATTAATCACAAAGTAGTATTAAACCATAGTAAAATCATTAAAGAAAATGATTTAGTTTCAGTAAGAACAAAAGGTAGATTCAAATTTCTAAAAGAAATAGGAAAAAGTCGAAAAGAAAAGTATATTATTTTAGTAGGCATATATTGATGAAGATTGGATAAATTAATTAATATTACCTAGGAATTTTCTTATAAAAATAAGAACGTTTAACTTGCGTTAAAAATAATGAGTGCTAGTTTACTAAAATTAAGGTAGTATCGCGAAATTTTTCGTCCTTAGAAAATATAGGGGCGTTTTTGTTTTGCAATAAAAAGTAGTGATCAAAATGTTAGCATATAGAGCAGAAGGAAAAGCCAAAAATACTATAAAACAATAACAAATTTACTAGAAATCGGATTGAGTTTAGAACAAATAGCAAAAACAAATGAACTACCAATAGAAACAGTAAAGAAACGAAAGATGTAGAAAGATTAATTAAAGAAGAAGCAAGTTTTAATTTAGGAGAAGAAGTTAAAACACAAGAACACCTAAAACAAGAAAGATAATAAATTGAGTTTGAAGAAATCATGCCCTAATCAAAATATTCGTTGTAAAAACATCACTACATATTGGTGTTTTCTTTCAATAAAAATTGCTGCTTTTTTGGCAAATATTCTTCGGCGATTATTCTTTAATGTTTTAATTCAATCAACTTAGTGATAGTTCCCCTTGCTAAAATTGACATATTGAAAAGAAGTTTAACTGTTGTATTAGCTGATGAAGAAGTTAAGTTAGCCAATGAAACTATTAACAATTATTACAAACTTTTTATTAAAAACTGGTTTTCAACATTTCGCAAGAAATTAGGGTTACTCAATGAAGAGAATAATGATAAGAATTGATTGGTACGCTGTTAGATATCATGGATAATTATCAAGCAGATTTTACGAAACTTTTAGAGTTTATCATTAGCTGAATAGAACTAGTTAAATATCAAGATTTTAGAAATTGGTATGCTTTATGGAATGCTAGATTAGAAAGAGAAAATAAAACAAGAGATTAAATTGTCAAATTAATGAAAAAAATAATCCTAATATAATACTTAAAAATTATCTGGTAGAAGAGATGCTTCAAACCACAGTGAATTCAAATAATTAAGTTTATTAAATAAATTTGGGAAAGAGTTATTGAGACCATATTCTATTAAAAAGAACAATTTAAATTTACTAAAGTTATAAAATCGAATTAATACGATGTAATTTATTGTAATACTAAATATTAAAGACTAGAAATTTTAGTTTTTAAAAAAAATCTTGACATAATTCTTGACATAATTTTTGATAAGTGATATCTTTTAGACAAGAGGTTAGCCATAACAATTCTAATAGACTTGAAAGGAGCTTAATTGTTTTGATTTTGTCTGTATTTGGCGGTTTTACAAAACAGGAGAAAGGAAAAGTTTCGCGTGTTTAGCGCGAGTTCAATACGTGAGATAGATATTCTAAATGAATGGAAATTGGATTGTTTTTACAATAGTTATAATTTATTTAGGAATTATGTTGTTTATTGGTTGGTATTCTTCTAAGAAAATAAAATCTAATGAAGATTTTATGTTGGCCGGAAGAAGATTAGGTCCAGTAATGATGGCAGGGACATTAGCTGCTACAGAAATTGGAGGAGGAAGTTCTTTAGGAGTTGTTGAAAAAGCGTATGGAGATTGGGGAATGAGTGCAGCTTGGTATATACTTACAATGGCAATTGTATTTGTTATCTTATCCTTATATGCCTCCAAACTTCGAAATGCGTTAGTTAAGACAGTTCCCGAGTACTTCAGAAGAAGATATGGAGAAGCACCAGGGTGGATTACAGCCGTTATAATGATTTTACCTTTAATAGGTTTAACGGCAATTCAGTTTATTGCATCAGCGGTAATTTTATCCGTAATGATGGGAATTCAGTATTGGATTGCAGTTGTTATTGTAACTGTAGTAGTAACGATTTATTCAATTCTAGGAGGTTTATGGAGTATTACATTAACCGACTTCGTTCAAATGTTTTTAATTGTTGGTGGAATGATAGTTGTGGTACCATTTGCTTTAAACGCAGTAGGTGGGTGGGAAAATGTACGTGCAACAGTTCCCGCGGCTAAAATGTCACTGACCGGTGGAATTAGTATTGGAACCATTATCGCTTTGATTGTCATGTACTTGGCCTCGTTTACTGTTGGTCAAGAAGCAGTACAGCGTTTTTATGCAGCTAAAGATGAAAAAGCGGCAATTAAAGGGTCGTTAATTGCATCAGGAGTTTATGTTATATTTGCATTTATTCCGGTAATTATTGGTTTGATTACTTATACGATGGTTCAACAAGGAACTATTGATGCAACTAATATAATTGAAAACGGGGCAAGATATGCCTTACCAACATTAGCAACTCAAGTAATGCCACCAGTATTAGTAGGGTTATTATTTGCAGGTTTAATTTCAGCAACTATGTCAAGTGCAGATTCAGATTTATTAGGTGCAGGGTCAATATTCTCCAATGATATTTATAAAATTTATATCAATAAAAATGCTACACCTAAGCAAGTAATGAAAGTTACCAGAATTGCGATGGCAGTTGTAGGAGTATTAGGAATGGGAATTGCCTTAACTAATACTAAGAGTATTATTACAGTGTTAATGTTTGCCTTTACGTTAAGAGCTGGGGGATCGTTCTTACCGTATATTGTAGGTCATTACTGGAAAAAAGCAAGTTATGTTGGAGCTTTAAGTTCAGTTATTTTTGGTAGTATTGCGGTAGTAGTAGTCGAGAATGAATGGATAGAAGTACCCTTTCTTAAAGAACCAATATACTGGGGATTACTTGTAAGTGCAATTACATTCTTTGGATTGTCTAAATTATTTCCGAATCCACCTGAAAGACAAACTACAGATTTATTAGATGAATAACAATTTTAAAAAAACATAAATGCCAAATGTATTTATGTTTTTTTATTTTAATAGATAAAATATACATTTTTTAATAATTAATAGAAATACTAGTAAGAGATAGAAAATTTATTTTAAAAAGTGAGGTAATAAATGATGGATTGGGTGGATATTAAATCATCAAATATAGATAAAGTTAAATATGATGATAGAAATAACACATTGTATGTTTTGTTTGATGAAGAAAGTAAATACGCTTACTATGGTGTGCCAGAATTACAGTATAAGAGATTAGTAAATGCACCTTCAAAAGGAGATTATTTACATCAAAATATTGAAGATAAATATTTACATGAGCGAATTAATTAATTGTAAATTAATAATTAATGAATAAATTAGTTGTAATAAGACCTAAATAAATATATTATATTTATGAAAGGTTTTTTTATTATGGAATAAAAAACAGGAAATGTAATGAAGAGAAAGATGTACACTCATTGAAGAAGTTAGTAATGGTTGTGCAGCAAACTGTTTAAAGTAATGAAGTTTGTTTCGTTATTTGGGGGATAAAATAATAAAAAAGGTGCTAAAAATGAAAGAATACAAAGAGACACTACTAATGCCTAAAACAGATTTTCAAATGCGAGGAAATTTAGGTAAAAGAGAAGTAGAGATGCAAGAGAATTGGAAAAAAGATAATTTATACGATAAAATTTTAGAAAAAAATAAAGATAAAAAAAGTTATTTTTTACACGATGGTCCTCCTTATGCTAACGGTGATATTCACATGGGACATGCTTTGAATAAAACTTTAAAAGATTTTGTTGTTCGATATAAAAATATGGCTGGATTTAATTGTCCGTATGTGCCTGGGTGGGATACCCATGGATTGCCGATTGAAAATGCTTTAACTAAAGTTAAAAAAATAGATAGAAAATCTTTACCAGTTGGAGAGTTTAGAGATTTATGTCTAGCGTACGCCAAAGAACAAATCGAAAAGCAAAAAGAGCAATTTAAACGTTTAGGAGTAATCGCTGATTGGGATAATTCTTATGCTACTTTCCAACCCAAATTTGAAGAATTGCAATTAAATGTTTTTGCTAAAATGGCCGAAAAAAATTATATTTTTAAAGGACTAAAACCAGTGTACTGGTCGCCTTCAAGTGAAACAGCATTAGCCGAAGCAGAAATTGAATACCACGACCATCGATCACCGAGCATTTATGTGGCGATGACCGTTATTGATGGCTTAAATAAATTAACTGATGCCGAGTTTATTATTTGGACAACAACACCTTGGACCATACCAGCAAACTTAGCAATTTGCGTTGGAGAAAAATTTACTTATGCTCTAGTTGAGGCTGATGGTCGAAGATTAGTAGTAGCAGAAAAATTACTCGCTACTTTAACCGAAACTTTAGGATGGGAAAAGGTTTCAATAATTGAACGATTTTTAGGAAAAGATTTAGTAGGAATGACTTATAAACACCCGTTATACGATAGAATTTCACCAGTGATTTCAGGCGATCATGTAACGACTGAAGGCGGAACTGGTCTAGTTCATACCGCTCCTGGACACGGGCAAGACGATTTTATCGTTGCTAAAAAGCATGGCTTAGATATTTACTGCCCAGTAGATGCTAGAGGTATTTTAGATGAATCAACTGGTTTCGGTGGTTTATTTATCGAAGATGCAAATAAAGAAATTGGGCAAGCGTTAGAAAAAAATGGCAGTTTACTTGCTCTTAAGTTTATTAAACATAGTTATCCACATGATTGGAGAACAGGAAAACCAATTATTTTTAGAGCTACCGAACAGTGGTTTGCCTCAATAAGTTCAATGAAAGAAGAATTGTTAACTGCTGTTAAAAAAACAGAGTGGGTTCCTACTTGGGGTGAACTGAGAATGAACAATATGATTAAAGACCGTGAAGAATGGTGTATCAGTCGTCAAAGAGTTTGGGGAGTACCTATTCCAGCTTTTTATGCAGAAGATGGAACGAGCATTTTAGACCCTGAAGTTATTCGTCACGTTGCTAAATTATTCGGTAAAAGTGGTTCAAATATTTGGTTTACTAGTGAAGCAAAAGATTTATTACCAAGTGGATATCAACATCCAGGTAGTCCAAATGGGATTTTTACTAAAGAGACTGATATTATGGATGTTTGGTTTGATTCAGGAACTTCTTATCTAGGAGGAGTTGAGCCCTTTGGTCTTAAACGTGAAGATATCGATTTATATTTAGAAGGTAGTGACCAGTACCGTGGTTGGTTTAACTCAAGTTTGTCAACTAGTGTGGCAATGTACGGAAAAGCACCTTACAGAACAGTTTTAACACATGGTTTTGTAACTGATGCAAAAGGAAAAAAAATGAGTAAATCATTAGGTAACGGAGTAGATCCCAACAAAATAATGAAACAATCGGGTGCTGATATTTTAAGATTGTGGGTTTCAAGTGTTGACTACCGTCAAGATGTGCGCATCAGTAACGAGATGATTAAACAAGTTTCGGAAGGTTACCGTAAAATAAGAAATACTTTTAAATTTTTGCTAGGTAATTTACCCGACTACAATGACAGCGTTAATCGTGTTAGTTTTGATAAATTGGATAATGTAGATAAATACACTCTAGTTAAACTAAACAATTTGGTTGCCGAGGTTCTAGACAATTATGATAATTTTGAGTTTGCTGAAGTTTATCGTAAAGTTACTAACTTCGTCACTTTTTTCTCAGGGTTTTACATGGACTTTACGAAAGATATTTTATATATTGAGGACGCCAATTCACTGAGAAGGAGAAGTGTTCAAACAGTATTTTACGATGCTTTAACGGGAATTATTAAATTAATGACTCCGATTATTCCTCATACAGCAGATGAAGCATATTCATTTTTAGAAAATAAAAAAGTTAGTAATGCTCAACTGTTAGATATGCCGAAAATATTAAAATTAGACTTTGAATTGACTGCTGAATTCGATCGTTTTATGAAAGTTAGAAATGATGTTTTGAAAGCGTTAGAAGAAGCTAGAAATGAAAAAATTATCGGTAAGAGTTTTGAAGCAAAATTAACTCTTTATCCGAACGAAAAACTTAAAAATTTACTAAATAAATTAAATACAAACATCAGACAAATTTTAATTGTTTCAGATTTAGAAATTAAAGCAGGAACTGGAAAATATACTTTCGACAATTTAGGTGTAGATGTTGAATTAGCCAGTGGTGAAACTTGTGCACGTTGTTGGCAAATTGTCAGTGCTGTCGACAGTGATGGGATTTGCGAAAGATGTAGTAAGGTAGTGAATAAATAAAAAGAGATTACAACAGTATTATTTTATAATATTGCTGTAATTTTTTATTTTATAAAGGAGATACAATGATTGTACTGTACATTAAGAGAGAATTTGACAAAACAATAGTAAAAACAACTGAAAAAAAATTAGTAATTAATGAAATACCTAAAAGATTTATTGATAATTTATGTATTGAAAATTTATCAACATTTGCAGGAAGATATTTTTCAACGAAAAAGAAATTGGAAATAAAATCATTAGTTCCAATATTCGTTGATGATAAAAATTTGTTATTTCCTACAAAAAGCATTAGAGATTATGACTGCATCTGGATAAATTATTACAAAATTAAAAAAGTGCTTAAAACTAAAATTATTTTTCATAATTTACTCGAATTGAAAATAAGTGATAAAATAATAAAAAAACAAATTGCTAAATGTGAAAAAGTATTGTTTCATAAATTGAGTATTAACCAACAATTTGATATACTATTAAAAAGTGGAGGAAAATATGAAAAAGACTATTAAAGATATTAAGATAGAAAACAAGATAGCCTTAATACGAGTAGATTTTAATGTTCCAATAGAAAACGGGAAAATAGCCGATGAAAACAGAATTAAACAAGCGCTCCCGACAATAAAATATGCATTGAAGAAAAAGGCTAAAGTAGTTTTATTTTCCCATTTAGGTAGAATTAAAAAAATAGCAGATAAAAAGGGAAAATCTTTAAAGCCAGTCGCGAAAAGATTATCGCAATTAATTGATCAAAATGTTATCTTTATAAATCAAACAAGAGGAGAAGAATTAGAAACAGCAATTAAAAATTTACAAGCTGGAGAAATTCTCATGTTTGAAAATACTAGATTTGAAGATATAAACGAGAGAGCTGAAAGTAAAAACAATCAGCAATTGGGTGAATACTGGGCTAGTTTAGGAGATGTTTTTATTAACGATGCTTATGGTACGTCTCACCGTGCACACGCCTCAAATGTTGGAATAAGTGAAAACATTAAAGAAGCAGTGATGGGGTTATTAATTGAAAAGGAAATGAAGTATTTAGATAAAACGTTAATTAATCCTCAAAGACCTTTGGTAGCGATTTTGGGGGGCGCAAAAATTTCCGGTAAAATTGGCACAATTGAAAATTTATTAGCAGTCGCTGATAAAATAATTATCAGTGGAGGAATGAGTTATACTTTTTTAAAAGCAGAAGGTAAAGAGATTGGCGCATCTCTATGTGATAAAGAGAAATTAAACTACGCAAAAGAAATTTTGAAAAAAGATAGAGATAAATTAGTTTTACCAGTAGATTCCGTGTTTGCCGAAAGATTTGAAGTTAATGCTAAATACCGGATAGGAAATTTTACTGATGTTGATGAAAGCGAATTTGGACTGGACATTGGACCACAGTCAATTGAGCTTTTTAAAGAAACTTTAAAGGGTGCTAAAACAATTATTTTGAATGGACCAATGGGGGTTAGTGAATGGCCTAATTTTTCCAAAGGAACGATTGCAATTTGCGAAGAATTAGCAAAGAGCGACGCTATTACGATTATTGGTGGTGGGGATTCAGCCGCCGCGGCAATTAAATTTGGCTTTGAAAATAAGATAAGCCACATTTCTACTGGTGGCGGAGCTAGTTTAGTATATTTAGGAGGAAGAGAGTTACCAGGTATTCAAGCTTTAGATGATAAAGGAGGGGAATTATATGAGAATTCCGATAATAGCAGGAAATTGGAAAATGAATAAAACGAAAGATGAAGCAGTAGATTTTATTTATCGAATAAACAGAGAAGTACCTAATAGCGCAAAAGTGGAAACAGTAATTTTTGCACAGAGTCCCTATTTGAAAACGTTAGTAAAAAGACAAGGGGACTATTTACAAATTGGAGCACAAAATATGCATTACGAAGATAATGGCGCTTATACGGGTGAAATTTCGCCGGTAGTGGTAAAATCTTTAGGAGTAACTTATATCTTAATTGGCCACAGTGAAAGAAAAATTTACTATAACGAAACTGATGAAACGGTAAATTTAAAATTACAGGCAGCGTTTAGAAACAGTTTAAAAGCGATTGTTTGTGTTGGCGAAAGTTTAAAAGATAGAGAAGGAAACAAAACGACAGCGGTAATTACTAAACAAGTCGAAAGCGCTTTAAAAGGAATAACTGCTAAACAAGTAGAAAATGTTGTGCTAGCGTACGAGCCAATATGGGCTATTGGAACTGGTAAAACTGCTACTACTAGTATTGCTAACGATACGTGTGGGGTAATTAGAAGCGTTATCGAAAAACTTTATTCTTTAGAAGTAGCAAATAAAGTAAGAATTCAGTACGGTGGAAGTGTAAAACCGAGCAACATAAAACAATTGATGGCCGAAGAGCAGATAGATGGAGTATTAGTAGGTGGAGCTAGTTTAAATAGCGAAGATTTTTTACAATTAATCTACTATCAAAATTGATTATGGAATATATAAATATTGGAAAAATCGTCAATACACACGGTTTAAAAGGAGAAGTAAGAGTACTTTCAGATTCTCATTTTAAAGAGGAAAGATTTAAAAAAGGTTCACAGTTATACATTGAAAACGAAAAAGTAATCGTTAGTTCACATCGTAAACACAAAAAATTTGATTTGTTAGTATTCGAAAAATTAAATGATATTAATTTAGTAGAAAAATATAAGGGAAAAACAATTTTTGTCGATAAAGAAGATTTATTAGATTTAGCAGAAGATGATTACTATTTTCACCAACTAGAAGGACTAGCAGTTTATGTTGGTGAAGAAAAAATCGGTGAAGTTGAGGAAATGTTGGAAATAACCGGTAATGTATTGATGGTTATAAAAATGAAGGATAAAAAAGTAAAAGTACCTTTTGTAGATGAATTTATCAAAGATGTCGATTTAGAAACAGGAAAAATAATAATCGATCCAATTGAAGGGTTATTATGATAATAGATATTTTAACTTTATTTCCAGAGATGTTTTCCGGTTTCTTATCAGAATCGTTACTTAAAAAAGCAATTGATAAGCAGATAATTGCAGTTAATTTACATGATTTTAGAAAGTTTACCAAAAACAAACATAAAAAAGTTGATGATTATCCGTACGGTGGAGGACCAGGGATGGTTTTACAAGTAGAACCGATTTACGCTTGTTTAAAAAAAATCAAAGGTAGTGAAGATGCCGTGAAAATATTACTGTGTCCACAGGGGGAACAGTACAACCAAAAAAGGGCAGAAAAATTATCTGGATTTAACCATTTAATAATTATTTGTGGACATTACGAAGGTTATGATGAAAGAATAAGAAGTCTAGTTGATTTAGAATTGAGTATCGGAGATTACGTTTTAACAGGTGGAGAAATTGCTAGTATGGTTGTTGTGGATAGTGTTTCAAGATTAATCGATGGTGTTTTAAACAAAAACAGTTCCCATCAAGATGATTCATTTAGTACAGGATTGTTAGAAGGACCACAGTATACTAGACCAGCTGAATTTATGGAGCTAAAAGTTCCTGATGTCCTGTTGAGTGGAAATCATCAAAATATCAGAAAATATAGAAAATATCAATCTTTGAAAAGAACTTATGAAAGAAGACCAGAGTTATTAAAAAATTTAGATGAAGAGGCAAAAATAATACTAGAAAATATAAAAAAAGATTGCTAAAAAATTAGTTTTATGTTATTATGACTGAGGTTAATAAAGTATTCCGCTAATATAAGATTATTATGAATACTGGTGAAGAGGAGTGAGACTATGAGTCAAGAACTAATTAGAGAAATTACTCAAGAGTACTTGAAAACTGATGTACCAGATTTTAGAGCTGGAGATACATTAAAAGTAAGTATAAAAATTAAAGAGGGTAGCCGTGAGCGTATCCAAATATTTGAAGGTTTAGTAATTAAACGTCAAAATGCTGGTGTTAGTGCTACCTTTACTGTAAGAAAGATTTCTTATGGTATTGGCGTTGAAAAAACTTTTCCAGTACATACACCGAGTATCGAATCAATTAAAATTATTCGTCGTGGTAAAGTTCGCAGAGCTAAGTTACATTACATTCGTGGATTGTCAGCTAAAGCTGCTCGTATTAAAGAGCGTAGATAATTATAAAAGTGATCAATTTGGTCATTTTTTTTTATTTATAAAAAAAAAAAAAGCAAATGAATTGTTAAAAAATTTTATTTTTGGTATCATCTAACTATCAAATAATAAAAAGGAGGCATTAAGATGGAAAATTATGATGATTTAACTTACTTCGAAGAAGTAAAAATTGGAAAAAAAGCACCGCTATTTGAAATGGAAGCAGTTTTACCTGAAGGTGAAGGGTTAGCAAGGTTTGGGAAAGTATCTTTACAGCAAAATATCGACAAGGGGTTATGGACTGTACTGTACTTTTATCCGTTGGACTTTACTTTTATCTGACCTACTGAAATGCAAAAGTTCGGTGAACTTTACCCAGGGTTTAAAAAATTAGGAGCGGAAGTGATTGCGGTATCAACTGACAGCATATTTACACATTTAGCGTGGCAACAAGGAACGTTAGGAAAATTAAATCATCCACATGCTGCTGATAAAAATTTATTAGTTTCTGACATGTATGGAGTTTTAGATGAAGAATTAGGATTTTCAATGAGAGGGACGTTTATAATTGATCCTAAAGGAATCGTTAAACATATTTCAGTTAATCCTAGTGAAAGTGGAAGAAACGTTCAAGAAGTTTTAAGGAATTTACACGCAATAGTTAAAGGTTCAGAAGGTAATTTAGTTCCTTGTGGCTGGAAATCTGGAGATGAATTTACTAAAAAATCTAATAAATTATAGCAATAAAATAAATTATTTTTTTAAGATGAATTTTGTCATTAATTGTTTTTGAATCATAGACATGATACTATTGTCATAGTATTATAATGATAAAATTAATTTAAAAAGGTGAAAATAATGAGCAGAAAAAAATTAGAAATTATTACTAGGTTACTCTTAGTTTGTATCGGAGGCTTTTATATTATAGAAAATTTAACAACTATCGGACAAGTCTTTGAAACTTTTGGTGACAACGGTCTAACCAGACTTATAAAAACATTTTTAAATATTATTTTTTATGGTTACTTCGTGTTTCATGGAGTAATTTATAAGAAAAAAAGAAGTGGTAATTTGGTATGTTTACTGATAATAATGACTTTTTTAGTATTATCTCTTCCTAATATAATAACTATTTCTTCGTTAGTATTAATTATTTTAGGAGTTGTATTAATAAAATCATTGACTAAATAAAATAATTATTATAAAATAACTTCAATTAAAAATTATTTAATAGGAGTTATTTTTGTTTTGTAGTATACTGTAACTGTTAAGAGGAAGCGTGATAAATATGGATTCGATTACTCATACGATAGTTGGGATAGGAATTGCCGGAACAGCGATAGGACTATTTCCTAGTTTAGAGGGAAAAATTATCGAAGTTGGGATAGTAGCAATAGCTGCTTCTAACCTTCCTGATTTGGATGTCGTAGTTAAAATGATAAGTGATGAATATTATTTGCGGATACACCGGGGGCTCTCCCATAAAATTTATTTTTGGTTTATCGAATCTTTTATCTTAGCTGGCTTGCTGTTTAATATTATCAGTATTTCTTTTGTCAGTATTTTTATGATAAGTTTAGTCTGTATAGCAGTTCATGTATTTTTAGATGTGGGGAATTCCTACGGAACCCAAGTCTATAAAGAAAAATGGTACAGTTGGAATTTAACTCATAGTGTAGACCCCGCAGTTATCTTGTTATTTTTAACAGCAATCGCCTTAAAGTTTTATGTTAAGGGAATTTTTTTAATAGTATCAATATTTTATTTATTCTATTTAATGTACAAAAGAATGCATAAAAGATACATCGTAAAAAAAATAACTGAAATGTACCCCAACAGATTGCTAGATTGTGTTTTTCCTACTATCAATCCCTTTAAATGGTATGTAATTTTGGAAAATGAAGATAGTTATCTAACTTTTAATTTAATTAAAAATAAACCAACTAAGCTACACTATCTTAAAAAAAGCAAAATCGATCCAATTTGGCATCAGATTTTAAAAGAAAACAGTGCGTACGAATTATTTTTAAAACAGTCAAAAATTAACTTTTCCACAATAAATAGCAGAGAAGATATGACCGAAATTATTTTCTATAGTTTAAAGTACCGAAAAAAAGAAACGTACTATTTTAGTGCTTCATTTTTGATAGTTAATGAAATAGTCGTTAGTCAGTACGTTGGTTGGTGTTTTGATGAAAGAAAAAGAAAGAAAAAATTATATTTTTAAAAAAAAATAATACATCTAGATAAGGTAGGAACATATAATGAACAGAATATTCAGAAGTAAAATATTAATATTAATAACAATTTTAATTGCCGTACTTATTTTTTATGGTTTGCTGGAATTTTTCTATAATATACTCGATACTCTTGGTATAATGGATCAAGAACAGAGCAAAAAATGGATGAGAATAGTATTAATCTTGGTGGAAATTGCTGTTTGGTTAGCAATTTTATTTAAAAATGAATCGTTAGGCAGAAAAATGTCACTGATTGTATTTATGACCTTAAATGCCGTATTTGCGGTTATTTTATATTTAACTCTCGGTAGAAAATTTACCAACTCTAGAAGATATCGAAATAGACCGAAAATGCACGGTACAAAATACATTAATCAGATAGAAGAAGTAGATTTTGAAAGTGAAGAGTACAATGATTCAGATATGCGAGATGTCTTCAAAGTTAGTCATAGTATTAGCAAACATGAAATTTGTGTTAAAAACACCAAAGTTACAATTTTAAATAACGGTGATGAAAAATTTCCTTGTCTAATTGAAAAGTTGAAAAAAGCAGAAAAATTTATCTTCATGGAATATTACATAATAAAAACTGACCGAATCGGAAAAGAAGTATTAGATATTTTATTAGAGAAAGCCGAAGCCGGTGTAGAAGTAAAACTTCTTTACGATTTCTTTGGTGGTCTGGAAATTAGTAACGGTTACTTTAAAAAATTAATAAGTGCTGGTGTTCAAATAAAAGTTTTTGATAAATTTGTTGTGCCGTTAGGAAATACCAAACTAAATTATCGTTTACATCGCAAAATGACAATTATTGATTCTAAGTATGGTTTTATAGGTGGTATTAATTTAGGTGATGAATATCTTCACCGAAGTAAAAAATATGGTTTTTGGCGCGATACTCATCTATTGTTAGAGGGAAAAGCCAATAACACTATGACCAATATTTTCTTAAAAGACTGGTATTATATAACTAATGAATTTATCAACGATTCAAAATATTACCAAGCCGAAGCAGTTGAAAGTGATGGACTTACCCAGATAATTCAAAGTGGACCAGATTCTGAACTTCCGATTATTAGAGATACTTATTTGAAAATGCTGACACAAGCGAAAAAATCAATTAAAATTGTGACACCTTACTTAGTACCAGATGATGTAATTTTAGCTGCTCTGAAAATGCAAGCGGCACAAGAAATAGATGTGGAGATTATCATTCCAGGTAAACCAGATAAAATGAGTATCTATAAGGCAACTGAATCGTATATTCAAACTTTAATGCAATCGGGCTGTAAAATTTATAAATATGACAATCGTTTTGTCCATTCGAAAATTTTAATAATAGATAATAAAATAGCTTCTGTGGGAACAGCAAATTTGGATTTTAGAAGTTTTGTGATTAATTTTGAAGCTACTGTACTATTTACTGGGAAAGAAGTGGAAAAACTAATTGCCTATTTTGAAGATGATAAATTAATTTCCACAGAATTAGATTTAGAGGAATGGAAAAAAAGAAGTATCATCAGAAAGTTTTTTGAGTCAATTTTCAATATGTTTTCGACACTTGTCTAAACGTCTTGACAAATTGTGATAAATATGAAAGAATATAAACGGATAAGCTTTAACTTAGTCCAGAGAGGCTAAAAAGGGATAACTATACAACTATATAATTTTGCGTACTCTAGTTAATTATACCTTTTTAGTAAGACCTAAAAAGGTATTTTTATTTTGGAGGAAAATAATGAAAAATTTATACGAATTGAATTCTCTTACCAATCGAGAAATTATGGAAATTTTAGATCAAGCTAAAAAATTTAAGTTAGGGAAAAAATGCGATTTACTAAAAGGAAAAAAAATAATTAATATCTTTTTTGAACCATCTACTAGAACCCATTACAGTTTCATTACTGCCGAACAAAACTTACAGATGGAAGTAACAAATTTTAATGTTGAATCCTCTAGTATTAAAAAAGGGGAAAGTTTATACGACACCTTGAAAACTTTTGAAATGATCGGTTTTGATGCAGCCGTCCTAAGACATCCAGCAAAAAATTATTTTAAAATATTAGCGGGAGTTAAAATTCCAATATTATCAGGAGGAGATGGAACGGGGAGTCATCCAACTCAAAGTTTATTAGATTTATATACTATTAGAGAAGAGTTTGGGGAGTTTACTGGTTTAAAAATTGCGATTGTTGGAGATATAAGACATTCAAGAGTTGCCCATACTAATATTAAGGTGATGAAAAAATTGGGAATGGAAGTTTATATTTCTGGTCCTAAAGATTTTGATGATAATTCTAGTGAATACATTGAGTTTGAAAGAGTTGTTAGAGAAATGGACATTATTATGTTGCTGAGAGTACAGTATGAGCGTCATGGTTACTCGATGGTATTTGACCAAAAAGAATACAATGACAAGTACGGATTGAATAGTGAAAAGTTAAAGTTAATGAAAAAAAACGCCATTATCATGCATCCGGGACCTTTTAATCGGGGAACTGAACTTACGGATGAGGTAGTTGAATGTAAAAAATCAAGAATTTTACAACAGATGACCAACGGTGTTTTTGTGAGAATGGCTTGTTTAAAAAGAAGTTTTACGGAAGGAGAATAAGATGAAAGTAATTATTGATAAAGATACGTTTAAAAGAACAATTAAAAGATTATCGTACGAGATAATAGAGAAAAACAACGATTTGGAGAATTGTGTTATTTTAGGAATTAAGAGAAAAGGAATTTATTTGAGCAAAAGAATAAAAAATAATATTTTCAATATTGAAGGAGTTGAATTGGTAGAAGGAGAACTAGATATTACTCACTACCGTGATGATGTAGTTAATGCCGAGCCTCAGCAGTTGTTGGATGTTGATGTAGAAGGTAAAACGGTAATTTTAGTCGATGATGTATTGTTTACTGGAAGAACAGTAAGAGCAGCGATGGATGCCGTGATGGATTTAGGTAGAGCAAAAAAAATTCAACTAGCTGTGTTAGTCGACCGTGGACACCGGGAATTACCGGTAACAGCAAATTATGTTGGTAAAAATATTCCCACTTCTGAGCAGGAAAATGTATTTGTTAGATTTAGTGAAGTCGACGGTTGTGATTTAGTCGAGTTAGATTAAAAATTATGAAAATATTACTTAAAAATGGTTATCTGCACGAGAGAGAATATGTTCAAAAGGACATCTTGATAGAAGATGGAACTATCATAAAGATAGAATCAGAAATTGATGAAGAATGCGACCAAGTGTACGACTTAAAAAATAAATACGTTTCACCAGGGTTTGTTGATATGCACGTCCATTTAAGGGAACCAGGTTATGAGCATAAAGAGACTATCAAAACGGGAACAGCAGCAGCAGCAAGGGGAGGTTATACAACAATTTGTCCGATGCCTAATACTAAACCGGTACCTGATAGTTTAGCAAAAATAGATAAATTTTTGAGTATGATTGAAAAAGATGCCCTTGTGAATGTCTTACCGTACGCCTCGATTACTACTGATGCTAAAGAGCACGGTGAGGTAGTAAATATGGGTGAACTTAAAATGAAAGTTTGCGGATTTAGTAACGATGGTGTGGGGATTCAAAGTTCTAAACTGATGTATGAAGCAATGTTAGAAGCAAATAAGTATGAAACTTTAATTGCTGCTCATTGTGAAGATGAATCGTTACTTTACGGTGGATATGTTCATCGAGGTCTGAAAAGCCAACTAGAAGGTTGGAAAGGAATTACCTCTTTAAGTGAAAGTTTACAAATTTCCCGTGATGTATTAATTGCCGAGGAAACTAATTCTAAATATCACGTTTGTCATATTTCCACTAAAGAGGGTGTTCGGATTATCAAAGAAGCCAAAGAGCGCGGACAAAAAGTAACGTGTGAAGTAACGCCGCATCATCTGTTGTTAGTGGATAATGATGTTAGAGATACAAATTTTAAAATGAATCCACCACTCAGAGGAGTTGATGATAAATATTCATTAATCAAAGCCTTAATTGATGGAATTATCGATTGTATCGCCACTGATCATGCGCCGCATACCACTGATGAAAAAGGTTCATCATTAGATAAAGCGCCGTTTGGGATAGTAGGATTAGAAATAGCTTTTCCCCTAATTTATACTTATTTAATTAAAACAAATATGGCTTCTTTAAAAGATGCAGAAAAGTGGTTTAGTTTAAATCCAGCTAAAATTTTGAATTTAGATTTAGGGAGAATAAGAGTTGGTAGAGTAGCAGATATAACGATTATTGACTTAAATAAAAGAATGAAAATTAACGCTGAACAATTTTATTCGAAAGGAAAAAATACCCCATTTAACAACTGGGAATGTTATGGCTGGCCTGTGATGACCCTCGTAAATGGGAGTATCGTTTATAAAGATGAAACTGTCGATTATCAGTAATAAAAAAATTGCTTATAAAACTTATCAAATGGAGTTGAAAGGTAAATTCAATTTAAATCCTGGGCAATTTATTAACATTAAAATTAACAACTCAAACGAATTATTTTTAAGAAGACCGATAAGCGTCTGTGATGTGAACGGTGAACGATTAACTATTATTTATAAAGTGTTCGGAAAAGGAACGGAGTTACTAAGTAAAAAAACGACTGGTCAACAGTTAGATTGTCTGTTGAACTTAGGTAATGGATTTGAAATTGTCAATCGACAAAATATAGTCTTAATCGGTGGAGGGGTAGGAGTACCACCGCTGTATTATTTAGCGAAAAAATTAAAAGAAGAAGGTAGAAAAGTTACTGTTGTTTTAGGGTTTAATAGTAAAGAGGAAATCTTTTTAGCAGAAGAGTTTAAACAGTACGGCGATGTTCATATCAGCACGGTTGATGGTAGTTATGGTACTAGCGGAACAGTGTTGAATATTTTAGAGAATTTGACCTTTGATTACTACTATACGTGTGGGCCGGAATTAATGTTAAAGGCGTTAGCAACAAAGTATCCCAAAGATGGTCAACTTTCTTTTGAAGAGAGAATGGGTTGTGGATTCGGAGCGTGTATGGGGTGTAGTTGTAAAACTTTAACCGGATATAAAAGAATTTGTGTTGAAGGACCGGTGATGAAAGTTGAGGAAATAATTCATGAATAGATTAGCGGTAGAGTTGCCTGGTTTAAGTTTAGATAATCCGATAATTCCAGCGAGTGGAACATTTGGTTTTGGATATGAATTTGCCCAGTTTTATGACATTAATATTTTAGGCTCAATTATGACAAAAGGAACGACAATCGAAGCTAGATTTGGCAATCCAACACCGAGAATAGCTGAAACATCTTCAGGGATGTTAAATGCAGTGGGCTTGCAAAATCCTGGAGCAATTCAAGTGAAAGACGTGGAGTTTAAAAAATTAAGCAAAGTTTTTAATAAAAAAATAATTGCCAACATCAGTGGTAGTACGTTAGAAGATTATTTAAAAACAGTTGAAATATTCAATCATTCTAAAATAGTCGGCGCTCTAGAAATAAACGTAAGTTGCCCTAACGTTAAAAATGGCGGAATGGCGTTTGGCGTCAATGCTAACAATATCGAATTAGTAACAAAAGAAGTAAAAAAAATTGCGAAGAAACCAGTTTATATTAAATTAAGTCCCAACGTTACCAACATTGTTGAAATGGCAAAAGCTGCTGAAAAAGGTGGTGCTGATGCTATTACTATGATCAATACTTTGCTAGGAATGCGCTTAAATTTAAAAACTAAAAAACCTATTTTAGCAAATAAAATGGGGGGATTTAGTGGACCGGCAATTTTACCAGTTGCTATTAGAATGATCTATCAAGTTTATCAAGCAGTAAATATTCCGATTATCGGAATGGGTGGGGTGATGACTGCTTACGACTGCATTGAAATGATGTATGCCGGAGCTAGTGCAGTTGCTGTAGGAAGTGCGAATTTAGTCGATCCTTACGCTTGTAAAAAGATTATTGAAGATTTGCCAAAAGTAATGGATGAGTTAAAAATAAAAAATTTAAAAGATATTATAGGAGGAGCACATGAGTAAAGTAATTATCGCTTGCGATTTCGCTAATCGCCAAAAGACCCTAGCGTTTTTAAAAGATTTTGCCGGTACTAATCCGTATATTAAAATTGGGATGGAATTATTTTATGGTGAAGGACCAACTATCGTTAAAGAACTAAAAAATAGTGGGTTTAGAATTTTCTTAGATTTAAAATTACACGATATTCCTAATACAGTTAGGAAAGCAATGACTAACTGTGCAAAACTAGGTGTAGACATGGTTAATTTACACGCTGCTGGGGGTATTGAAATGATGAAAGCAGCAAAAGAGGGATTAAATACTGTACCCGGTAATAAAACATTATTAATTGCCGTAACGATGTTAACGTCATTATCTGATGAAGTAGTTAACGAGGAATTATTAATTAAAGAAAATGTTAAAAATACGGCGATACACTACGCTAAAAATGCTAAATTGGCTGGTTTAGATGGAGTGGTATGCAGCCCGTTAGAAGCTAGAAGTATTCATCAAAATTGTGGAGCTGATTTTTTAACTATTACTCCTGGTATCAGATTAGCATCGAACTCTAAAGATGATCAAGTGAGAGTTACTACTCCGGGGTTAGCAAATGAATTAGGCAGTGATTTTATTGTAGTAGGTAGAAGTATAACAGCTAGTGAAAATCCTAGAGAATCTTATTTAAAAATTACGGAGGCATTTACCAATGGAAAATAGAGTAGCGAAAAAATTATTAGAAATCAAAGCAGTATTTTTATCACCGAGTGAGCCGTTTACTTGGGCGAGTGGAATTAAATCGCCAATTTATTGTGACAACCGTTTAATTTTATCTTATCCCGAAGTTAGAACGGAAATTGAAGAAGACTTAAAAACTTTAATTTTAAAACACTATCCGGAAGTAGAACTGTTGATGGGGACATCGACTGCTGGAATTTCTCATGCGGCAATTGTTGGACATTTGATGAATTTGCCTATGGGCTACGTTCGCGGAAGTCAAAAAGCACACGGTCGAACTAACCAAATTGAAGGTAAGTTAGAAAAAGGGCAAAAAGTAGTAGTAGTCGAAGATTTAATTTCTACTGGTGGAAGTGTTATAGAAGTTGTAGAGATTTTAAGAGCAGCCGGCGCTGAGGTCTTAGGTATTGTTAGTATCTTTACTTATGGATTACAAAAGGGGCTGGATAGATTTGAGAAAGCCAAGGTAAAAAATGTTTCTTTAAGTAATTTTAAAGCGTTGATTGATGTTGCTAATAAGCAAAATTACATCGAGGAAAAAGATGTAGTTAAATTACATAAATTTATTATTAATCCAAGCGATCAATCTTGGATAGATTAGTTTAAAATAAAAAAAATATTGTCTGGTAATCCCCGGCAATATTTTTTTTTATTAGAAAAATAGGTAAAAGTCTAATCAGCGAAAGTAACTAGACATAGTATAAAAATGAGGTGAAAGAATGTTGGAATGGTTTATTGAATTATCGGCAATTATCCAAGCATTGTTAGCGACGTTATTTACTTGGGGAGTTACTGCTGTAGGAGCAGCATTTGTATTTTTTTTCAAAAAGACAAACAAAACTTTTCTAGATGGAATGTTAGGTTTCGGTGCAGGAGTAATGATTGCAGCTAGTTATTGGTCGTTGTTAGCTCCTAGTATAGATATTTCTGAGCAACTAGGAATTACGGTGTGGATCCCCCCTTTGTTAGGGTTTACTAGTGGATTTATAATTTTAATGTTGTTGGATATTTTTCTAAAAAAAAGAATGAGTAAATATTCTGAGGAAGATGGAAAACATCGAAGTATGATGTTGGCGTTAGCAATAACGTTACACAATATTCCTGAAGGTTTAGCAATCGGTGTTGCTTTTGGAGCAGCAGCGGCAGGAATAGGTGGAGCAACGATCGGAGTAGCAGTAGCCTTAGCGATTGGAATAGGGCTGCAAAATTTCCCTGAAGGGATGGCGGTAGCAATTCCGCTTAGAAGAGAAGGCTGTTCGAGGAGGAAAAGTTTTTTTTATGGACAGGCTAGTGCGTTAGTTGAGCCAGTAGCAGGAGTTGTAGGAGCATATTTAGTATTTACAATGAGAGAAATATTACCTTACTCTTTAGCGTTCGCTGCCGGAGCAATGATCTATGTAGTAATAGAAGAATTAATCCCAGAATCACAAAAAGAAAATACTAAAAAATTAGCAACAATCGGGTTTATGGTTGGTTTTGCGATGATGATGGTTTTAGATGTGGCTTTAGGATAAAAAAATATAACAACTTGACATATTAGATAAATTAGGATAGTATTTACTTAACTTAATAATGAATTTTTGGTCTCAATTTGAGATAAAGGGAATCAGAGAACCTGAGCTGCCCCAGCAACCGTAAAAATGGACGACACATAAATAAACCACTGAGTTAATTCTCGGGAAGGATATGTGAAGGATGAAATTTAGCCGGTATACCTACCAAAAATTTAAACTAAAAATCACTGGTGGGCGATTTTAAATTTTTGGATAAAATTATAACACCTGATTAGGTGTTTTTTTTTGTTAAGAAGATTTAATATTAGTGTAAGTGTTATCCGACTTAACAGGGAGATAGAATTAAAATTTCCCCCTACTGAATTATATCCTAGAAACGGTAATTAGATCGATTAAACTAAGTCGATATATCTCCTACATTTTGGGACCGAGAATCATTTAACGATAATTTAATTACCTTTACTCGATTTTCATTAGATTGGAGTTTTTCTTTGGAGTAGATTGCTTAATAAGAGAGGATAAAAATATGATTAAAAAGTTTACATTTTTGTTGTTACCTATCTTGATGTTAATAGTAGGATGTGCAAAGTTAGATAATAGGGCAGTTAATCTATCTGCTCCGAAAATTATTTCTACTATTCCTTCAAATACCGAAATATTAATTGAATTAGGAGTAGCGAATCAAATTATCGCTGTTGATCAATATTCTTTAACTGAACAATTAGATCAAGAAGTGTTAATTTTAGATTTTTTTAATTTGGATTTAGAGGCGCTTATTATGGCTGAGCCAGATATTATTATTGCTTCAGTTGACAATAAAATTGGGGGAACTGATCCATTTTTATCGATTAAAGAAGCTGGAGTTGAAGTTGTTTATGTTCCCACCGCAACTAGTATAAACGATATTTATCAGTCGATTGAAATTATTGGAGAGGCAGTAGATAAGGCAGATGAAGCAAAAGATATTATTCAAAAAATGAAAACTGAAATAGTGGAAATAAAAAAAATTGCTGAAACTATCACGACTAAAAAAGAGGTCTATTTAGAAATTTCGCCAGCTCCTTACATTTATACGACTGGAAGAAACACTTTTCAAAATGAATTAATCGAAACAGTAGGAGCGAAAAATATTTTTTCTACTGAGAGTGGTTGGTTTTCTCCAAATGAAGAAGCAATTATTGATAAAAACCCAGATATTATTTTAACGAACGTTGATTTTACAGAAGATCCTATTGAAGAAATTAAAAGTAGAAGTAATTGGAGTTCGATTGAGGCAATTAAAAACCATAAAGTTTATTTAATAAATTCTAATTTTTCCAGTCGACCATCGCAAAATATCATAAAAGCCCTCAAAGAGATAGCCGTTGCTATTTATCCGGAATATTATGAATAAAAAACTAATTTTACTTTCAACGCTCTTTTTATTTATGCTAATAGCAGTAACAATTTCAATAGGAAGTAGCAATATCCCTATCAAGGATATTGTCTTCATTATTTATAACAAAATTTTTAATCCTAATAATTTAGAAAATATCGACCAAAAATACGTGGTAATTGTTTGGAATTTGCGCTTACCACGTGCTGTACTTGCCTTGTTAGTAGGAGCATCGTTAGCAGTAAGTGGCTCAGCAATGCAGTCGATACTTAAAAATCCGCTAGCAAGTCCTTATACTTTAGGAGTGTCTGCCGGAGCTTCCCTAGGAGTGGCAGTGGTAATAATTTTCAATTTATCGATTCCTTTTTTAGGCTATTTTACTTTAACAACTATCGGCTTTTTAAGCGGTTTAATAACAGTAGTGGCAGTTTTAGCATTTTCTCGAGCCGTAGATAAAAATTTTTCTAATCAGACAATTATTTTAGCAGGAGTTATTTTAGGATTATTTGTCAGTGCAGCTTTAACTACTATTACGGCATTAGCACAAGATGATTTAAAAAGAATAATTCTCTGGCAATTAGGAAGTTTTTCTTCGAGGAGTTGGCAACATGTACTAGCAATACTACCGTTTTTTATAGTTGGTGTGTTAGGAACAATTTTTTATTCAAGAGAATTAGATTCATTAGCCTTTGGGGAAGAACAGGCACTTAGTTTAGGAATTGAAGTAAATAAAGTTAAAAGAAGATTAATTTTATTTTCAGCAATTTTAGCCGGTAGTGCAGTAGCAGTTAGTGGACCAATCGGCTTTGTCGGTTTAGTTATTCCGCATATTGTTAGAAAAATTTTTGGTCCAAGACACGCCGTAGTAATACCGATGGCGATTGTTTTTGGAGGAGGATTTTTAATAATTACCGATTTGATAGCACGGACAGTTATGGCACCGATAGAATTGCCGGTAGGAGCAATTACTGCTTTGATCGGAGCACCGTTTTTTGCGCTTATATTTTTTTATAGCAGGAGGAAATAATGTTAAAGTTAGCAAATGTTTTCGTTAAATATGGAAAAAAAGAAATTATAAATGATGTTAGCTTAGAAGTATTACCAGGAGAAGTACTCTGTATTATCGGAGCCAATGGTTGCGGAAAAACAACTTTACTCAGAGCGATTTCTAATTTTACTGAGTATCAAGGATCAATTAAATTAAACGAGAGTGAAATTAATCGTTTAAAAAGAAAAATAATCGGCAAAAATATTTCTTTTTTAAGCCAAAATAACAACAGTTATTTTGCTTACACCGTATACGACTGTGTCCTGATAGGCAGATATTCTTTTATCAGTAACTTTTTAGGAAGATATAGTAAAGATGATCACGAAAAAGTAATCGACGCTCTTAAAATGGTAAATATGTATCAATTTAAAGATAAAACAATCGATCAGTTAAGTGGGGGAGAACTTCAAAGAATTTATTTAGCTAGGTTGATCGTTCAACAGCCGAAATTAACTCTATTAGATGAACCGACAAACCATTTAGATTTAAAATATCAAATTGAAATATTGGATTACGTAAAAAATTGGACTGTGTCTGAAAAAATAATTTCCGTGATTGTTTTACACGACTTAAATTTGGTCCAAAAATATGCTGATAAAGTGATTTTGTTAGACAAAGGTAAATATTATTTTGGGGAATCGAAAGATATTTTATCAGATCAAAATCTCGTTGAAGCATTCGGCATGAGTGTTAAAGAATGGATGTTGAACTGTTTGGAATTGTGGAAATAATAAAAAAAAGCCATTAACTGGCTTTTTATATTAAATGAAGTACTAAATTTATTAACTGTGGCATAACTAATACTGTAACGATTCCCGTTACTCCAATACTAGCAGCAGAAATTGCGCCAACATCTTCACCTATTTCTAAGGCGACACTCGTTCCGGTAGCGTGTGAGGAAGCACCAAAACCAATGCCTTTTGCAATACTGGTTTTAATTTTAAGTAATTTAATAATAGTTTTACCAAATACTGCTCCAGTAGTACCAGCAAAGAAGACCATTATGACGCTGATTGAGGGGTTACCACCAATAATTTTACTCAATTCTATCGCCATCGCTGTTGTTATTGATTTAGGAAAAAATGAGATGCCAATCGTTTTATCTAAATCAAAGATCATTAAACTTAAAGTGATTAAAATAAAATTGATAGTTACAGCAAACAATATTCCCAAAATAAATATTTTTAAATTTTTTTTAATATTATCTAACTGTTTATAAAGCGGTATCGCGAGCAGAACAACGGCGGGACTTAAAAAGAAATTGATAAAATCTCCCCCAGGCTGATACTTTTCAAAGGGAATGTTAAAGACTAATAAAAAAGATATTCCTAAAACTACACTTATCAAAAAGCCATTTAATAAGGGACTTTTGTGCAGTTTAGATAAAACGTCTCCTAAATAAAATACACTTAAGGTTAAAACTACTCCAAATAAGGCATCATTCATCTTTTTTACCTCCTAAAGCCAAAACATCGACAAATTTCATCGTCGCTGCCATCGTCAGAATAGTTACAATTATACCGATAAATAAAATTTCTAAAATATTAGGGGCGATAATATCGAACATCGTAATTATTTTAATCCCACTAGGAATAAAGAAAAGGGCTAAAATTTTCAAAAAGAAATTTGCTGTATCTTCAACATCATCTAATTTCACTATTTTAAAACATAGCAAGGTGAATAATAATATCATCGCTATTATTGAGCCAGGTATAATTATTATATTTTTGGTTAAACTACTGATAAAGTTACCTAAAGATAATATTAGTAAAATAATTACCATCTGTTTTATATATTTCATATTTTTCCTCCACAAAAATTATAACTTATATTGAAGCAAATTTCTATTATTTATGTTACAATTCGCTAGGTGATTGAGATGAATTATAAATTTTTTCAAAATAAAAAATGCGAATATTTTCCTTGTCATCAATTAAAAGAAGACAATTTTAACTGTTTGTTTTGTTATTGTCCACTCTATTATTTAAAAGAAAAATGTGGTGGAAAATACCAATATTTAGAAGAAAATATCAAAAGTTGTGAAAATTGTACGATTGTTCACAACGGGGAGGAAGCCTATGAGTTAGTACAAAAACGGTTGTTTTTGGAAGTTGAAAAGACAAAAAAAAATTAAAAATTCGAATAAATGCTTTTCATTTGGAAAAAGTATGATATAATGACAGTGCGTTATTACCAAGTAACATCAACATGTTTTGAATCGATACCTCTTAATTTAGTGTGTTTTCGAGTTTTAAATAGTTTTGTGTTAATGGGGCGTAAAAATTTAAAAAAAGGAAGTGCACTAAATGCAAGGAACTGTAAAATGGTTTAACTCTGAAAAAGGGTTTGGTTTTATCACTGATAGCGAAGGAAATGATGTATTCGTACATTTTTCTCAAATCCAAGCTGAAGGTTATAAAACTTTAGAAGAAGGACAAGCTGTAAGTTATGAATTAGTTGACGGTAACAGAGGTCCTCAAGCAGAGAACGTAACTCTGGTTGGATAATTAAAAAAAAAAGTTACATTTAATAAAATGTAACTTTTTGTTTTAAAATTAATATCTGTTTTTAAAAAAAATAAAATGAAGAAATAACTACTACTACTAGTTGACTGAGGTTGTAAACCTCTAAGAATTAAAATTAATATAAAAAGAAAAATTATCAGTGTTTATAACACCGTTAAACTTGATTATATTAAAACTGAAAAAGAGATTTATTTGATCAAAGTAAAATTTATCGTAATTTTTTAATAATCTAAAGTAGAGTAGAAGAAGTATTTTCTAGTTATTTGGTAATTTTAAATACGAGCGGTAACTTATGTTGTCGTTACTGCCAGCAAGTTGGTAATTTTTGCTAAAGATAGCGAGGAACAATTTGTAGTAAATAACCTGATGAGATTTGAACATTCAAAGTTTTTATAAACAAGTAAAAAACAGATGTTTTTTTTAAGGTAAGAAAAGTTATCGATAATAATTGATAAGGAAATAATAGGGGAAATAATATGTATTTAGAAAAATATGAGCGAATAATTGTATTTGATTTAGAAACTACTGGATTAAATTACAAAACTGATAAAATAATTGAATTTGGGGCTTTAGTCTTAGATTATAATGCGAATGAGAAAAAGTTTGAAGAGAAATTGGAAATTGATGATTTTGTTAATATTGGTTTTAAAATACCTCCAAAAATAGTTGAGTTAACTAACATTACTGATGAAATGTTATTAGTTGGAATAAGTGAGGCGCAACTTGCCCATAAAATTCAAAACTTAATAACGGATAATACCTTGATATTGGCCTACAATATTCAATTTGACATTAGTTTTCTAATAACTTTATTTAATAATTATAATTTAGAAATTAATTTCAATTATTTGTTAGACATTTTAGCAATTTATAAAGATAGAAGAAATTATCCGCATAAACTATTTAATGCTATTGAGACATATAATGTAAAAGGGGTAAATTCACACCGAGCTATCGATGATGTCAAAGCTACATTTTTGGTGTTTAAAGAAATGTTAAAAGAATTAAATAACGGATTTAATTATGTGAATTACATTGGTTATAATGCAAAATATGGGCTTTCTGGAGAAAAATTAAGCCATCTTAAATATTTTCCATTATCTTATGGAGAAAAATTGATTGAAAAAATAAAATAAAAGAGGAAAAAAATGAAGACAAAAGACTTAACGTTAACTAGTATGCTAGTAGCGATTATTTTGTTATTGGCATTGACACCCAATTTAGGATTTATTAGTTTTTTTGGTGTGGTGAGTATAACGATACTTCACATTCCCGTTTTAATTGGGGGCACGATAAATAAAAAAATAAGTTTTATTTTAGGGACCGTATTCGGATTAGTATCTTTACTAATGGCGATTACTAAACCAGCGGGATTGTTTGATCCGGTATTTATCAATCCCTTAGTTTCAGTTTTACCAAGAGTACTTTTAGGATTTATTCTAGTGGATATTTATAAAATGGTAGAAAAATTAGGTTTTAAAAATAGACAGATTACCTTGTTGACTTATTATATTTTAGGAAGTATTATCCACAGTTTATTAGTAATAATACCGATGTACTTCGTAGCTAAATTAGGTTTTTATCCAGATGTTTTAGGATATAAAGAAAATGTTTCTACCTTTTTAAATCAACAGCAAAATATTATTAATTTTTTATTTGTAGGTTTAGGAGTACAAATTTTAGCGGAAGCAGTTTTCAGTGGGTTAGTAGGAACACCGATAAGTATGGTGATTGAAAAAATAAGAGGTGAATAAGATGTTTTTAGTAGTCGATATCGGAAATTCAACAATTGAATTAGCTAGTTATCAAGAAAAAGTTGTCGAGTCAGTAAGAGTCAATACTAAAAAAAATTACACAGCAGATGAATATTTGTTTTTATTCAGCGAATTATTAAAAAAATATCATTATGAAGGGGCAATTATTTCCAGCGTAGTGCCAGAAATAACCCAAGAAATAGTTAAATGTATTGAAAAATATATCAGTGACAAAGTGTTAATTGTCGGGGCAGGCTTAAAATCAGGTTTAAATATCAAAACGGACCAACCAAAAGAAGTAGGAGCAGATTTAATTTGTGATGCGGTTGGCTCAAGTGGGCATTTTTCTAAATGTTTAATAGTAGATTTTGGGACTGCTACTAAAATATTACAAGTAGAGGATAAGGTTTTAAAAGGAGTTGTAATCTCTCCGGGAATGATGGTCAGTTTAAAATCGTTAGTAGAAAATGCTTCTTTGTTGCACAACATTGATTTAAAACTTCCTAAAAAAGATTTTGGAACGAATACGGCTGAATCAATCCAAGCAGGAGTTGTTTTAGGGCAATACTATATGGTAGAAGGCTTTTTACAAAAATATTCCAGTTATGAGGTAATAATAACCGGTGGCTATGCTGAAATTTTTAAATCACTATTCAAAAATTGCAAGTTTGAAAAAAATTTACTTCTCGATGGATTAGCAATAATTTATCATAAAAACAAATGTTTGATAAAATAGCAGAGTTAGCGTGGTTTAAAAAAAGAATAACCATTACCGATGAAGAACAATTTATCCTTTATTTAAATTTAAAGGGTGTTAAAAGAATAAGAAATGTCTACTATGTTATAGCTGCTCACAAACAGCAGGTTACGAGTGAAGATATTCGCGATCTTTATAAATACGATTTGAGATTAAGAAGAGATATTTATTATTATTTAACGATGTATGAAGTTTATTTAAGAGCTCAATTGAGTAATAATTTTCAAGCAAAAGATTTAAAACTTCGCCAAAATGAAAATTTATTTTATTATTTAGAGCACAGTACCTTTCATAGATTGATTGAACTGTATAAAAAAATAGATGAAAAAACGATTGATGAAATTTTTTCATTTTCGCTTTCTAAAAAAGAGTTTTTGAGAAGAGTAACAGCGATCAAAAAGTTTAGAAATGCCGTTTTTCACCACAATTTTATTTTAGATTTTAAAAGTTATGACAGATTTGAAATTGATGATTTAACTACTGACGATTTAGTAGGTGTTTTAGCTAACTTAATCAAATTATTACCTTATTCTTTAAGCGAAACTTTTATCAAAAGAATAAACAGAACTAGCAGTCAACTGCTAATTCCCAAATCACTAATTATTAAATTTTAAAAATATCATTAACAGTGGCTAATAAGTCGCTGTTTTTAATTCCTCTGAAATTAAACAAAAGTTCGTCGTTCGATATTTTAATTAAATTAATCTGAATTTTTTTTGCAGCTTCAATAAACAAATCGATAGAAGAATTTTTAACAATGATATTGGTTCCTGATAGCGGATTAATTACTGTTAAATTTAATTGTTGGAGGAGTTGCTTTAAAATATTGCTTCTTTTAAGATATATTTTTTTTATTTTATTTAAATGTTTTTCTAAATAACCATCTTTCATAAAATTAGCCAAAGTTAACTGTTCTAACTTCGAAACAGTAACTTGATATTTTTGTTTTTTTTCTTCAAAACTTTTTAAAAGTTCAATCGGTAAAATCATATAACTAATTTTTAAAGAGGGAAATAACAGGTTGGAAAAAGAAGAAATGTAAATAACAGATTGACTGCTTAAACTTTGTAAACTAGGAATAGGGCTACCACTGTATCTTAAAATACTATTGTAGTCATCTTCAATAATATAACTGTTTTGGTGATTGGCCCAATTGACTAAGACTAATCTACTGTTGATATCTAAAATGTTACCATTAGGATATTGATGACTAGGAGTAGTGTAAATTAAACTGACATTGTTATCGATAATTTTTTGAAGGTTGTTTTTAAAAGGCAGTTCAAGGTAGTTACAACTGCTTTTAATATTGGCTAAAATCTTTAAATTTCCTTTGGGCTCAAAAGCAATTTTTTGATCTGGCAATAAATTAAATAGTACTTTTAGTAAGTGATTTGTACTACTGCCGATAATAACTTGATTTTTAGTAGCGTTTACGCCGCGATGTTTAAAAGAAAATTTAATAATTTCTTGTTTTAACAGATCTTCACCATTTTTTTTAGAAGTAGAATACAGTTGATCGTTGTCTTTAATCGACTTATTTAAATATTTTCCCCAGAGATTAAAATTGAATAAATCGCTCGTAATATTTTCGTTTAAAAAATTTTGTTCAGTTATCTCTACTTCTTCAACTTTAAAATTTTTAATAATTCCGGTAGAGATTTTCTCAACGTAAAAACCACTTTTGGAGATGCTTTTGATGTAGCCCTCAGATAGTAATTGTTCATAAGCATTGATTACCGTTGTAGTTGAAACGCTCAAATCATGGGAAAGTTTCCTAATAGAAGGAAGTTTTTCGTTTTCTTTCAACTGTTGATTTAAAATTTGTTTTTTAATTTGCCGATATAAATTTAAATATTTTTTTTTAGCAGTAGTTGTGTACATTTTGTACTCCTTAAGATATAACGATTAGTTAATTTTAACACAAACAGATTTAAAATGCTGTGGTTTCAGACAAAAAAAAGCAATTTATTTTTAATAATAAATATGGTAGTATTACAGTAAGGTTAATTTATAAGAGGGATAAGATGGTAATAATAGATCAAGAAATAAAATTAAAATCAAAAAATTTTGCGGTAGCAGTAATTGAATTTGCAGCAGAAGTATTTGCTAACCCCAAAATAGATGATTTGATAACTAGTACCGAAAAAGAAATAGCAGAAAAATACGATCTTGCTGATTGTCTTCAAATTCCTAATATTTTAAGTGGTAGAAACGCTTATAAAAGTTATGGAAAAGATCCTAGTAGGTATCGTCTAGCAGTGGAATCGCTGTATCGTAGATTGGTAAAAGGAAACGATCTTTACCGAGTCAACAATTTAGTAGATGTCGGAAATGTGTTATCGATTAAAGTTCAAAAATCAGTAGCAGTTTTAGACCGTGATAAAATAATCGGTGATGTTTTTATTCGTCTTGGTAACGATTATGATGAATATTATGGAATAGGTAGAGGCAAATTGAACGTGGAAAAAATTCCGCTATACGAAGACTTAAAAGGACCATTCGGTTCTACAACTAGTGATACTGAAAGAACGATGATAACTAAAAATACCAAAAATTGCTTAGTCTTTATTGTTTCTTTTAACGGAGTAGCACAACTAGAAGAAGATATTAAATTAGCAAAAAATTTATTTGCTGACTATTGTTTAGCGAAAAATTTTAAAAGTTATACAGTTGAATAAAAAATAAAATAAATAAGTTGTTAAAAATAAAGTTAAGTTGTTTAAAGAAAAGTAAAAATTACTCAAAAAATTTTTATTTTTAACAGTATCATCGTAAAATAATATGTAATTTTAACTATAAAAACGTTTTCACGGAGGATAAGTAATGGAAGAAATTAAAATAACTTGTAAGCAGATAGAAGAATTAAAATTGAAGGCTCAACAGCATAAAGGGAAACCGGGACCGCTAATGCCCACTTTACAGGATGCCCAAAATATTATGGGATGCGTGCCAAAAGAGATTCAAATGCTTATTTCAGAAGAGTTAAATGAGCCGGTAGCAAAAATAAACGGAATTATTTCTTTTTACGCTCAATTTTCTGAAATTCCCAAAGGAAAGAAAGTTATCGGAGTCTGTATTGGAACAGCGTGTTATGTGAAAGGCTCACAAAAAATTTTAGATTTAATGGTTAAAGAGTTAGGGATTAAAACAGGAGAAACAACGGATGACCATCAGTTTACTTTAGAAGCAACTCGTTGTATTGGTGCTTGTGGATTAGCTCCTGTAATGAGTATTAACGAAGAAGTTCACGGAAAATTAGTTACCTCAACAGCAAAAGATATTTTAGATAACGCAAGGAGTGAAAACTAAATGATAAAATCAAAAGCGGAGTTAATGAAAAAGTATCAGCAAACCAAAGACAAAATTGAAAATAGAAAAGGGAAGATTGATCTTAAAAAACGTGAAGTTTTAGTCTGTACTGGTACTGGCTGTATGTCTAGTAAATCAAAAAAAATTGTCGCAAATTTAGAAGAAGCAATCGCTGAATTAAATTTAGATGTTGAAGTACACGGAACAGGATGTTTAGGATTTTGTGAAAAAGGTCCAATCGTAAAGATTATGCCCGATGATACTTTTTATTCGCAAGTTAAAGTATCGGAGGCCAAAGAGATAGTAACTGAACATCTGTTAAACAATAGAATTTATACTAAAAAGTTGTATGTCAATCCTTTGACCAAACAAAAAGTTGAAAAAACTAAAGATATCCCTTTTTATGATAATCAGGTGAGAATTGCCCTGAGAAATTGTGGTTTTATCAACGCTGAGTCGATTGATGAATACATCGGAACAAAAGGGTATCAAGCATTAGAGTTATCTTTGACTAAAAGTCCAGATGAAGTTATTGAAGTTGTCAAAGCTTCTGGGTTAAGAGGACGTGGAGGAGGTGGATTCCCCACCGGTCTGAAATGGAGTTTTGCTAAAAACAATACCGGACAAAAATATATATTATGCAATGCCGATGAGGGAGACCCCGGAGCATTTATGGATAGAAGTATTTTAGAAGGAGACCCCCATGCGATTATCGAAGCGATGGCAATTGGTGGTTATGCCATTGGGGCAAATTATGGTTATGTGTACGTCCGCGCTGAATATCCTCATGCAGTAGAGAGATTAAATATTGCGATTGAGCAAGCGAGAGCCGAAGGGTTGTTAGGAGAAAATATTTTTGGGACAGAATTTTCCTATGATATGGAAATTAGATTAGGAGCAGGGGCATTTGTATGTGGTGAAGAAACGGCTTTGATAGCCTCGATTGAAGGAGACCGTGGAATGCCTAAAACTAAACCGCCATTTCCAGCAAATAAAGGATTGTGGGATGCGCCAACGATTATAAATAATGTTGAAACTTACGCGGTGATTCCCCAAATTATTTTAAACGGTGCGGAGTGGTTTAAAAAAATAGGTACCGAAAAATCATCGGGGACCAAAGTGTTTGCCTTAGGTGGAAAAGTTAAAAATACGGGATTAATCGAAGTTCCCATGGGAATTACGCTGAGAAAAATTATCGAAGAAATCGGTGGTGGAGTAACTAAGGGACGTGAATTTAAAGCAGTCTTAACAGGTGGTCCATCTGGGGGCTGTTTAACAAAAGACCATTTGGATGAAATCGTTGATTTTGATCGATTAACTGAACTAGGTAGTATGATGGGTTCAGGAGGAATGATTGTTTTAGATGATTTCAACTGTATGGTGGATATCGCCAAGTTTTATATGGACTTTATCGTTGATGAATCGTGTGGGAAATGTACACCTTGTCGGGAAGGGACAGCTGCTATTCACAAAATGTTAGCAGATATTACTGATGGCAAGGCAACTATCGCTGATTTAGTTGAGTTAGAAAAATTATGTAAGATGGTTAAAAGTACTTCGCTTTGTGGCTTAGGTCAGACTGCACCTAATCCAGTTTTATCAACTTTAAGATATTTTAAAGATGAGTATCTTGAGCATATCGAAGAAAAAAGATGTGCAGCAGGAGTTTGTGATGGTTTAATAAGTGAATTATTTATCACTGATAAGTGTATTGGTTGTACTCTATGTGCTAAAAACTGTCCAGTCAGTTGTATCGCCGGAGAAAGAAAAGAACTTCATGTAATTGAAAAAGATAAATGTATTTTATGTAAAGATTGCTTTACGAGATGCCCAGTTGGGGCAATTATTACAAGGTAGGTAAGAAGATGATTAAATTGATAATAAACGGAAATCAGATTGAAGTTGAAGAGAACACTACAGTTTTAAAAGCAGCTCGGGAGTTAGGGATTGAAATTCCGACGTTTTGTGATGATGACAGATTGAGCAAACAGACTAGTTGTAGATTGTGTATAGTAGAAGTAGAAGGAACAGATAAACTTTTAACTTCTTGTAATTTAGAAGTAAAAGAGGGCATGGTAGTTAATACAGAAAGCGAAAAAGTACGCATCGCTCTTAAAATTAATTTATCGTTAATATGGGCAGGTCATCCTAATGATTGTATGAAATGTGGTAAAAGTGGTGAATGTAAACTGCAAGACTACAGTTTTGAATACGATGTTGATGCTGAACCTATTTACTCAGTGAGAAAAGAAGCAATAGCAAAAAATGCGACAAATCATTTTTTTGAAATTGATCCTGATAAATGTATTTTGTGTGGAAAGTGCGTAAGAATTTGTTCAGAACAAGTAGGTGTTGGAGCTCTAGGCTTTAAAAACCGTGGTCAAGAAACATACGTTTCATTCGGAAATGACAATTTTGAAGATGCAGGTTGTGTAAGTTGTGGTAGTTGCGTTAGTGTTTGTCCAACAGGAGCACTGTTGAACAAAACAGCGGATAAGTACCGTAATTGGGATGTTGATAAAGTTAGAACAACTTGTAGCTATTGTGGTGTAGGTTGTCAGATGGAGTTAGTTGTTCACAAAGGGAAAATTGTGAGAGTTGATGCCAATGAAGAGGGGTCAAACAGAGGATTGTTGTGTGTAAAAGGAAAATATGCATTTAATTTCATTAACCACCGAGATCGATTAACGACACCGTTAGTTAGAAAAAATGGTAAGTTAGTCGAGGCTACTTGGGAAGAAGCCTACGCTAAAATCAATCAAAAATATTTAGAATTTAAAGGTGAAAGCAATAGTTTTGTTGGATTTTCATCTGCTAGATGTACTAACGAAGAAAATTATTTGTTTCAAAAAATGTTTCGCCAAGTCTTTAAAACGAATAATATCGATCACTGCGCTAGATTGTGACACTCTGCGACAGTTGCCGGGTTGGCAGCTACTTTAGGTAGAGGTGCAATGACAAACAGTATTAGCGAAATTGAAAATAATGATTGCTTGTTTATTACAGGCTCAAATACCACAGATACCCATCCAGTGTTAAGTTACTTTATCAAACAAGCTAAAAGAAAAGGGGCAAAAATTATTGTTGCCGAGCCTCGTAAAATTGATCTGGTTAAACACAGTGATGTTTTTGTTCAAATTAAGCCAGGAACAAATATTGCTCTGTATAACGGAATGGCAAATTATATCTACCACAATGGATTAGCAGATCAAAAATATATTGAGAGTCGGACAGAAGGATATGCCGAATTTTTAACAGGAATAATTGACTTTACTCCTAAAAAAGCAGCAAAAATTTGTGGTTGTAAAGAAGAAGATATTATTGAAGCAGCAAAAATATTTGCCAGTGCTAAAAGTGCTGGAATATACTATGCAATGGGTGTTACCCAACATTCTAACGGTACTAACGGAGTTAAATCACTGTGTAATTTAGGACTTATTACGGGAAATATTGGTAAAAAGAATGCTGGGATAAATCCCCTTCGTGGACAAAACAACGTTCAAGGAGCATGTGATATGGGAGGGTTACCAAATAACCTTACTGGATATCAAAAAGTATTTAATGATGAAGCTAGAGCTAAATTTGAGAAAGCATGGGATGTTAAAATTGATAGCACTCCAGGAATAAGAATTCCCGAGATGATTGAAGGAATGGCTGATGGATCTGTTAAATTTGCTTATGTGATGGGAGAAAATCCAATAGTATCAGACCCTGATACTAATCATGTTAAAGCGGCGTTTGAAAAAGTAAACTTCTTAGTTGTCCAAGATATGTTTTTAACAGAAACAGCAGAATATGCCGATGTTGTTTTACCAGCATCTTCATTTGCTGAAAAAGAAGGTACTTTCACTAATACTGAAAGAAGAGTTCAAATGGTAAATAAGGCGATTGAACCGGTCGGAAACTCAAAACCAGATTATATGATTTTACAAGAATTAATGACGGTATTTGGTTATCAAGAGAATAAAACACCAAGTGAAATTATGGATGAGATTGCTAGTTTAACCCCAATTTATAGTGGAATTAATTACGATAGACTTAAAATAAAAGGATTACAGTGGCCGTGTACGGACAAAAATCATCCAGGAACTAAGTATTTATACGAAGAAAAATTCACGAGAAAAAAAGCATTGTTCAGTAAAGTAGAATATTTAGAATCAGCAGAAGTAGCGAATAAAGAATATCCTGTTACGATGACCACCGGAAGAACACTATATCAATATCATACAAGAACAATGACTGATAAAACTAAAGGAATTAATACTTTAGTAAAAGAAAATTATATCGAAATTAACAGTTTTACTGCTACTAAATATAATTTAACTGATGGAGAAATGACTACCGTAACTTCAAGAAGAGGGTCGATTAAAGTTAGAGTAAAAGTAAAAGAAATTTTACAAGATGATGTTTGTTTTATGCCTTTCCATTTTGCTGAAGGAGCTAACGTACTAACCAATACAGCGGCTGATCAATACTGCGGGATACCAGAATTAAAAGTTTGTGCGATAAAATTTAATGCTTAATATTAAAAGTGTGGCGATTTTAGCAGGTGGAGAAAGTAAAAGAATGCCTTTTAATAAAGAATTTTTGAAAGAGGATGATCAATTTTTAATCCATAAAAAAATTAAGGAATTGAATAAATATTTTGAAGAAGTAATAGTTGTGACTAATAACCCAAAATTTTATAAAAACTTAAATTGTCTAACTTTAACAGATCAACATAAATTTAAAGGTCCGACTGAAGGATTAAGAGTAGCCTTAGAAAATTGTCAAAGTGATTATTTATATTTACTGGCTGCTGACATGCCTAATTTCAGTGTAGAATATTTTAAATATATCAATAATTTAAGTGAAAAATATCAAATTTATGCTAGTATAAACAACGGTTATATCGAGCCTTTTCATGGCGTTTATCATAAAGATTGTTTAAAGTATTTTCATTCAGATTATCTAGATAGAATAACTAGTCTGTATCGATTGATTAATTTAGGGAAAAGTTATCTGATTGATTTAGATCTTTTACCAAAAATTAAAAATGCTGATTTATTTTATAACATCAATCAAATAACTGATTTAATCGATGTGAAAAATTATCAAAAAGTTGAAATTACTAAATTAGTCGGTGAAGTAGAAGTTAAAACTAGTGATTTAGTGGTAGAAAAATATCCCCTAACTATTTATTTAAACGACCAAAAATTATTGACTATTTTAACTATTCCTACTGATTTAGCAGATTTAGTAGTTGGTTACTTAAAAAGTATGGGCATTATTAACAATATCGATGAAATAAAAAATATTGAATTTAAAGATAATCTAGTATACGTTAAAAGTGATAGTAATTTTGTCGGAGCATCAAAAGAAAAAATATTGTTTTCAGGATGTGGTACGGGGACTGAATTCCATGAAAAATTGGATCAACTGAGTATTGAGATGTTAGATGATTCTGTGATAACAACAAAAGAGATTATTTTAAAATTAACGAAAAAATTAATTGATGAAAGTGATTTGTTTAAGGCAACTGGTGGAGTGCATGGTGCCGTTTATCAAGTCGGAGATATTGAAATTTTTAAAGAAGACATCGGTAGACACAACGCTGTTGATAAAATTATCGGAAATATTTTAAACAATAATTTTAGTGTTGATGGAGTGTTGTTGATAAGTGGACGAATATCGAGTGAAATGATTTTAAAATGCATTTTTACGAAAATTAAAATTATTGTCTCTAAAAGTGCACCGACATCACTAGCGATTAAATTAGCAGAAAAATATGGAGTAACTTTAATAGGATTTGCTAGAAAAAATAAAATGAATATCTATGCAAATCAGTTTAGAATAAAAAGAAGCTGAATAAGACGAATTGGGATAAAGTTAACGGACATAAAAAAAATCCGTTAACTTTTTTTATGCTTATATAATATATTCAAAAAAATTATTTTATCTGTAGGGGCAAGGATGGTAAAAATAAATCTTGAAGCAAAAAAAATTAAAAATTGTAATAGTATATAAATTTTGAAGAATCTAAAAAACAATTGTTAAGGGAGAGCATAGCACACTTGATATTATATCCTTGGATTAAAAGATATTATGGAGGTATCTCCTGAATCCTTCAATAATACAAGAAAACTGATAATTTATTTGGGGTCTTACATTCTAAAAAAATTTTCCAAAATTAACAAATTCAATTCAGATAAAAAAATTATTGATAGAGATGAGACAAAAATTACAGATAGAGCCAATAAAATGATTATGTATTACTAAAGACAATAACAGATAACATTCGGACATATTATAAGGAGAAGTAAAACTGTTTAAAAAGACTAGTAGAATTTGCGAATAGAACTAATAAAAAATAGAAATATGTTAAAAAATAGTTAAAATTAAAATAGGCAAGTCTAATTGTAATTGATATATTGAAATTAAAAGAATTAGTTTAGGGAGAAAAAAAACATTAAAAATTGGAATAGATGAAAGTAAAAAGTAGTAGTTGTACAATGGTAGTAGAAAACAACTAACTAATAATATTAGAATTTAAAATATTAACTAATTAACTAAAAAAAATAAAAAATGGCAAAATTTTCCATATTATGATATCATTAAGTGAAACAAACAATAAGGAGGAAGTAGAATGGAAGAAATAACAAAAGTTTTAAAAAAAACATGCTATTTATTAATGATAGTAACATTAACAATAGTAGCGCTCGTATCACCAAGATTTATAGAAACAGAGGTAAATGCAGCAATTACTAGTAGTGGATATAGTCATACTCAAGGTTATCAGGTAAGAATAGATAGCGGGAAAATAAAAGAAGTTTTTATCAATGAAATCAGTGTATATAAGACATCAAAACCAATGATATTAACCCCGTATTTATCTTTACAAATAAAGGGGAATAATATAGTAAGAGTATTGAGTGATTCTGGAGAAACAAGTATTAAAATTGTAGTATGGGATGAAATAGAACCAATAATAGAAGCAGTATCTGATGAATTAGTAAATGCAGAAGATATTTCAAATTGGACAGCACCATTAGCAACTGCAACAGATAATATAAAGCCAGATTTTACAGTTAATGGAAAATACTATAAAGCAGATGAGGCATTTGCTTCAATTGGATATTATGGTAGAACACCATCGATAAATTTAACAGAAGCAAGGACAGAATTAAGAGAAGGAAGAGATGTCGTAGTAAAATATGATGCAAGAGATTATGCAGGTAATTATGCAACAGTAGTAACTGCAACATTTGCAACAGATGATAATATCTTACCCAAAATAATGCCAGTAGCAGGAGGTTTATTATATACAGAAGATATTTCAAATTGGACAGCACCAATAGCAACAGCAAGTGATAATATAGATGGAGATATAAGTGATGATATAGTAGTAAAATACTTCAACGCAGACAGAACAATCGAATTAGCAGATTTAGGTGCAGCAAGAAAAGAATTAAAAGAGGAAAGAGATGTGGTAGTAAAATATAGTGTAATTGATAGAGCAGGAAATGCAGCAGCAGTAAGTGCAATATTTACAACAGATGATAATACTCTACCAGAAATAGAGGAAATAACAGGTGGAGAGATAAGTATAGATATTGTTTCAAAATGGAAAGCACCAAATACAAAAGCAAATGATGATATAGATGGTGATATAAGTGATGATATAGTAGTAACATACTTTAAAGCAGATGGAACATGGATAAATTTATCAACAGCAAGAACAGAATTATATGGAGGAAGAAGTGTAGTAACAAAATATAATGTAAGTGATGAAGCAGGAAATGCGGCAGATGAAGTAAATGCAACATTTATAGCAATAGATAATACAGCACCAAGAATTGTATTAGGAGAAGTATTTATCAATCCCAGTTATTACAGTTATACTTCATATTTAGAAATAGATGATGTTTCAAGTTGGATACCACTAACAGCAACAGCAACAGATAATGTAGATGAAGGATTAACTGTGGATATAACATACTATTCAAAACTTGGTTCGTCTTTGGGAGATCTAGAGGTAGCAAAAAGAGCAATAACAGAAGGAGAAGAGGTATTATTAAGATATAATGTAAGTGATGCAGCAGGAAATAAAGCCCGTGAATATACATTTTGGGTTAGGTTAGAGATTACAACACTAGTAATAGAACCAGTAGAAGGAGCAGTAATAGAAGATCTTTCAGGATGGGAAGCACCACCAACAACAGCACAGGATAATATGATGGGAGACGTAACTGATAAGATATGGGTAAGTTATTATAAAGAAAATGGAATTACTTTAATAAATCTAACAGATGCCAGAACAGAATTAGCAGCAGGAAGAGAGGTAGTAGTAAAATATTCAGTATATGGGGAATCATCAAGTTATGCAGAAACAACTGCAACATTTACAACAGCTGATAATACCCCACCAGAAATAGAGGCAGTAACAGATGAGGAGGTAAGTATAGCTGTTGTTTCAGATTGGAAAGCACCAACAACAAATGCAAATGATAATATATATGGAGATATAAGTGATGACATAGAAGTAACATACTTTAAAGCAGATGATTTAGAAACAGAAATAGATCTAACAGAAGCCAGAACAGAATTAGAAGCAGGAAGAGATGTAGTAGTAAAATATAATGCAATCGATAAAGCAGAAAACAAGGCAGAAGAAGTAAGTGCAACATTTACACTAAATGCAGCACCAGGAGATAATACAGCACCAATAATAGAACAAGTAGCAGGAAGTTCAGTGTTTACATCAGAACCTTACGGATGGAGTACAGCAAGTGTTTCAGGATGGACTGCACCACCAACAAAAGCAAATGATAATATAGATGGAGATATAAGTGATGACATAGTAGTAACATACTTTAAAGCAGATGGTGCAACTTCAATAGATCTGACAGTAGCAAGAACAGAATTATATGGAGGAAGAAGTGTAGTAGTAAAATATAACGTAAGTGATGCAGCAGGAAATGTAGCAACAGAAGTAGCAACATTTACAGCAGTAGATAATACAAGACCAGTAATAGAAGTAGAAGGATATGGATATGAAGAATATGATTGGTCACGGAATTGGTGGGAGGGACTTGAAATAAATTTAGAAATAGAGGATGTTTCAAGTTGGACAGCACCAACAATAGTAACAGTAACAGATAATGTAGAGGAAGGAATAACTGCGAGCATAAGGTATTATTATGTTAAGGATTTTGTTTACCCCATTAGCAATCTAGCTACAGTAAGAAGAGAATTAGCAGCAGGAAAATTAATACTTATAGAATATACTGCACATGATGGAAGTGATGGAGGATGGATCCCTATGACATGGAAAAAAATATATGTTAAGACAGAGACTATAGCACCAGTAGTAATAGAACCAGTAGAAGGAGCAGTAATAGACCCAGCAGATGTTGCAGAGTGGAAAGCACCACCAACAACAGCATATGATAATTTGGTGGGAGATGTAACTGATAGGATATATGTAGATTATTATAATGCAGATGGAACAACTTTAGTACCACATACAAGAGATCGATATGTAACAGAAGAAACATATGTAAATGCAGCAAGAACAGAATTAGCAGCAGGAAGAGATGTAGTAGCAGGTTATTATGTTATTTTGGCGGGAAATAAAGTAGAAATATTTGCTACATTTACAACAACTGATGATATTATCCCACCAGAAATAATGCCAGTAGTAGGAGATTCAATATATGCAAGAAATGTTTCAGAATGGACAGCACCAGATGCAACAGCAATTGATAATATAGATGGTGATATAAGTGATGATATAGAAGTAACATATTACAAAGAAGATGGAATTACTTTAATAAATCTAACAGATGCCAGAACAGAATTAGGAGCAGCAAGAGATGTAGTAGTAAAATATAATATAAGTGATAAAGCAGGTAATGTTGCAGCAGAAGTAAGTGCAACATTTACGGCAGTACCAGCAGATAATATAGCACCAGTAATAGATGCAGTAAATGGAGCAACAATGAATACAGAAGCTACTACAACTTGGACAGCACCACCAACAATAGCAAGTGATGATATAGATGGAGATATAACTTATAAGATATGGGTAAGTTACTATAAGGCAAATGGAAGAACTGGGATAAAATTAGATGAAGCAAAAACAGAATTAACAGCAGGAAGAGATGTAGTAGTAAAATACAAGATAACTGATAATGCAAGAAATACAGCAGAAGTAAGTGCAACATTTACAATAGATGATAATACTTCACCAGAAATAGAGGCAATTGCAGATAGAGTGATGAGCTTAGGTGATGTTTCAGAATGGACAGCACCAGATGCAACAGTAACAGATAATATAGATACAGATTTCACAGCAACAGCAACGTACTTTAAAGCAGATGACTTAGACACAGAAATAAGTTTAGCAGCAGCAATAATAGAATTAGAAGCAGGAAATGATGTAGTAGTAAAATATAACGCAACTGATGTTGCAGGAAATCATGCAGTAGAAGTAAGTGCAATATTTACAATGGATAATACATTACCAACATTACCAACAGTAACGATTAAAAGTAGTAGTGGTACAAAATTTGCAAAAGTAAGAGATATAATCACAGTAGATATAACAGCTAGTGAGAACATCCAAACACCAATAGTAACAATAGCAGGAGAAGATGCAATAGTAACAGGAACAGAAGGTGGACTTATATATTATGCGACTTACGAAGTAACAACAGAAACTTCAGAAGAATTAGCAAAAATTAACATAACATACGTTGATATGGTAGGGAACGAAGGTGCTCAACAAACATCAACAACAGATGACAGCACAGTTACAATAGATACCAGCGTACCAGTTATATTATATGTTAGGATAAATAGTAATAATGAAAATGATACATTAGCAAAAGTAGGAGATGAAATTTCATTAACATTAATGACAAAAGGTCAAGAAAATCTAGACACAATAACAGTAACAATAGCAGGAGAAACAGTAGCAGTAGTAGGAGATAGATATCCTGGAACTTATAAAGCAACTTATACAGTAGTAGAAGGAACTTCAGAAGGAGCAGTATTATTCAACATAACATATGCTGATGAGGCAGGGAACGCTGGTTTGGCAGTAACTGCACCAACAGATGAAAGTGGAGTGATAGTAGATAAAACACCTCCACCATTACCAACAGTAACAATTGAAAGTAACAATCAAAATGGTGAAGAATTAGCAAAAGTAGGAGATATAATTACATTAACAATAACATTTAGTGAGGAGATAGAAACACTAACAGTAATAATAGCGGGAGAAACAGTAACTGCAACAAAAAGTGGAAATATATATACTGCAACCTATACAGTAGTAGAAGGAACTTCAGAAAGAAAAGCAGGAATTAACATAACATATGCTGATAAGGTAGGGAACACTGCGACAATAACAGAAACAACAGATGAAAGTGAAGTGATAGTAGATAAAACAGTACCAGTAATAAACTCAGTAGATGGAGCAACAGTATATACAGAAGATGCAGATATTTGGAGAGCACCATATACACCAGCAAATGACAATAAAGATGGAGATATAAGTGCCAACATAGTAATAACGTACTTTAAAGCAGATCAAACGACTTTATTAGCAAATCTAGCAATGGCAAGAACAGAATTAAGAGCAGGAAACAGTGTAGTAGTAAAATATAATATAAGTGATGAAGCAG
>JABENI010000034.1 GCA_013332095.1 Candidatus Bathyoplasma sp. NZ | reverse complement strand
ACTGTAACTCCATGTGCTGGTATTGAAGTAGAAGTATCATCTAATACATCAACAATTGAATAGGTCAATGTTCCAACTGCATCTTCCTCATCATTAAATGCATTATCTGGTATTTCAATTGAAAATGCTGTTCCTAAATATACTAGTTTATTATCAATTCTTCGATCAATTATGGGTGCATCATTAATATCAGTAATTGTTATATCAATGCTGAATGTGTCTCCAACATTCCCTATTCCATCTACTGCATTATAATAAACTGTATAAGTTCCTCCTTTATTCATATCTACTGCTGAACTATCTACTATTGTATCTGCTTGATCTACTCCTGCTCCACCTACTTGGTCAATTACATTGATTAAATTTAACCATATAGGGTCAGCATCTTCTTCATTGTATTCAGTTATAGCTCCATCTTTAAGGGTAGCAGTAGGACCAATACTATCAACATACACATTGTAAGTAGCAATGTTTCCTGCTCGGTCACGAACTCTTAAATCATTTAGTCCATCGTTTAAAGGAATATCAGTTATTTGGTAATTTGGTTCTACCATTATCCACTCTCTATCATTTACTTGATATCCTGAAATTTCTTCATCCGATGAGAAAGTATATATTGGATTATCAACTATAGTAACTCCTTGAGAAGTTGGAGCTAAAACATCAATATCACCAGTATTAATTTGTATCCCAAAGTCTTGAATAATTAATGCACTATTTGCGCCATTTCCACTGCTAATACTAACCTTATTCCCTGCTCCATAAAATGATCTAAATTTAATTGTTCCAATATTTATTTCATTTATTGTGAGAGTTACCGGTCTTAATAAAATCTCATTAGAATGTGCTCCGGGAGTACTAAGTACAAATTCTAGTGGATCTCCAACTTTCACTGTTGGTAAGTTCTTTTTTTGGGGATAATCTCCTAGACTGTTAACTCTAGCACCATTTAGAGTCCTACTACCTAAAAGCGCGTTACCAATACCTGAGTATACATCTAATTTTACATATTCACCTGCTTGAGAAAAACCAATTTTATAAATTCGTTTATCCGGCCTGTCTGGAATGTTTTCAAATTGTAATGTTACAATTCCACCATACGCTAATGACCTTTGAGCTCCACCACTAACATTACCAGTATCTGCATAAGTACCAGTATTAGGGTCTCCTATTCCTGCAGCAGTTCCTCCAGAAGGAACTATAATTGTCCCGCTAACATTTCCACCGTAGTTCTTCAAATTGTTATATGTTCCAGTCAAATCCCTTTCCATTTGTAATTTTTTTCCACTATCATCTAACTGTTGGAGCACTTTTACTTGTTCTCCATCAATATCAAGATTATAAATCTTATAACAAACTGCTCCCTCACCGTATTCATCATTACAATTTCCATCTGCGTCTAATATATCTGGAGTTATTGACCCTGTTCCGCCATATTTCCAATTAGAATCAATTCCATCTCCTGGCTCGGTATCATATTCCCATGGAAGCAATCCTTTAGAAGCATAATACATAAAACTATCACTAGTGTTTCTTTTTTGAATTGAAAAACCAATACTTTCTTCCTCATCATTATCTTTCAATACTAAAGTATGGGCGTTATTATCGGTAATAGGAATAGTATATTCATCTCCAACAGGAGGGGCGATTGCTATAAAAGCACCCCCATCTAGTGAATATTTTTCAATTGGCTCGTTTGCTGTAAAAACATACTGTCGATTTACTGTCCAATTTCCTTTCGTTATGATAGGTTTTCCTTCTGCTGCTTTCGGCACAGAAAACTGTATAATAAGCAAAAAAATCCCTATTACTAAAAATAGTACAATAAATATTTTACTGGCAATGCTCGCCACATTACTATTTAACCTTTTATCTTTCATTAATTTCGCTCCTCATTTTTTATATTATATCCATTTTATTTCTATTTTTAAATTTCGCTTAATTGTATCAGTTTTTATTGTTAAACGCAACAAATAGATACCAAGTATTTTCCTTAAATACCAGTATAATATTTCAAAATTTACAAAATTCAATATTTTTTTTAGTACAAATATGCAATAATTTTATTTTTTCATCATAAAAATAATTCTTATTTTAAGTAATTTTTTGATTGTACTAGTGACATTCCTTTGATTATATTTACTGATTTATCAAACATCCTATTATTTTAAAACAGATAGCATTGTGTTATCCAACTTGTTTACCACTAATAATAAATTCTAAATCAATATTGCTTTTTCCTAATTAGATACTCAGTTTATTTGATAAAGTCGCTTTTTCTTACCTAGGATATTTTTTAATCGCAACAACTTATTTTGTATATTGACATTATTAATAATATTGCAATTGATAAAAAAAGAGGAAAGGGAGAAATTTATTTTCATCATCTTTATTTTAATTTTTAAATTTCTCGATATATTTTTCTAATCTCTTTTTGTAACAATAAAAATATTATAGTTTTAACTAATACTATATAATTTTAGTTTGATATTTATAAATACATTATCTTTTCATCTCTAAATATAAAACATGATTATAAAAATATAATTCCTCTCTATTTCTATCTAATACGCTAGTATTAGTCCACTATTTATTTCACTATGAGTTACTTTTTTTACTTGTCTGTATCGGTTGCTAATATCCAGCAACTTCTTATTAATTCTCCGCTTATTTGTTATAAATTTTCATCAAATAAATTTATTTTACGGTAGTTACTCAAACTATTTTTTCTATCACATGATAATATAAATTATCTCGTGAAAGTAAACAAACCATTTTATTAGAATGCGTTTCACCAATATAGGCCTCTGCTATATTCCCATAGTCATCAACAACATTATCTACAAACCTTGTCCATTGTGATACTGCATTAAGACTAACATTAAAATAAATTTCTGGCCTATATTTTTTATTTTTCAACATCTGTAATTGCTCAGCGTTTAAAGTTTCTTTTATATTGTATTAGTTGAAACAGTTTTAGTTAACCAAACATTATAATTATCATTATTAAAAATATTGTTTTTTTCATTTAAATTCGTCATTTATTTTATTATTATCCATAATTATACATATTTTAGTAATAATTTACTTGTCAATTTTAGATGATTTTCCCTGATTTTTTTAAATATACTTTTAATAAAAAATAGCACTGAGCAAGTGCTATTTTTTCTCTCTACTTTCTTCGATTCTTTTGGTATATTCCAATTTTATCAAAATTCTCTAAATAACTAACAACATACTTTCTTGAAGTATTCAGTAAATCTCTGGCATTATTTAATTTTAACATTTTATTAGTTATTACTACTTCATTATCTATCTTTATTAATTTATTTAACTTAATTAATGAGTAAAATAAATCTTTATTCCCAAATTTTGCTAAGCAGTCCTCAATTCTAGGTGATCTGAAATCTTCACTTTCTAAATAATCAACCAGTTTTAAATAACACTGGTGCCCTTTTTCATCTAGTTTAATCTCAAATGTCTTTAATCTAACTAAATTTGTACTTTCAAATTTATCACTGTAGTTTAAAATAGTTGTGAATACTTTATTTGGAATAGTGACTCCCAAATTTTTGAGTAGTTCATTTTTATTTATTCCTAAACTTAAAAGATTATCTTGATGAAATTTTTTCGATATTTCCTATAAAAATATCTAAATTATCTTTCAAAAAACAATAACTATTTAATTCTATTATTTTACAACTGTTTATATTATCTAGTTCTTTCAATAAAATATTTTTATGGATACAAAGTTGATCTTTAAGTTTAACTTCAACTAAATTATCATTTGAGCCAAATTCAAACTGTTCCATCTTTTCTGCATAATTTAAACTTTTACGATTTCGTTGTTTACTACTTTAAATACTAATTTTAATTAGCACAGAATAAATTTTATTTTTTTCTAAAAGTCTTTATATGATATAACTAAAAACAAAATTTCTTTTTTGATATTTCGCAATTTATAAAAAGAGAAATTGATTTTCATCAACTTCTCTTTTAATTTTAAAACTTATTTTATACTTTTTTACTGCTGTCTTTTTTTAACAACATAGAACCCTGCTACTGCTATTATTGATATTCCTGCTACTATTCCTAATATTAACAGTAAATTATTGTTAGTCGTGTCAGTATTTATAAATATTTTGCCACTTGCATTTACACTTAAATAATATGTTTGTGAAGTTATAATTTTTTGGTCTTCTACTTCTACATAATATTTCAATGCTTGTCCACTATCTATTTTTATTCTGAAACTTTCACCTTTAGCTAATTCTATTTTAGTTAATTCTGCTGCTTTTATACTTGGAATAATACTTAATATATTTATATCGCTATCTTCAACTACTTGGTAATATACTACAACATCTTGATACGGAATTTCTGAATTATTATTAAATTCAATTATTGAATTATCATTATTTTTATAAATTTCAATCAAGTCATTATCATATATCCACTTATCTTTTGTTGCACTAGCTACTAACTCATCCAATGTTGAAGTTTTTTTATTAATTCCATAGACAACTTTGTTACTATCTCCTGCTTGAATCTCTTCATATTTATTTAATTTTTCTAATTTTTGAATTTCATGCGCTCCATTTTTTGCTTTTAATAAAATATATAAATATGAATTTTCTTTTGTAGGTATTATTTCCGCTACTTCGCTTTCTGTTAACCAATTAGAATCTATTGTTGGTTCTAATTCACTTATTAAGTACATTATTTCAGTTTCCGCTAAACCTAATAATGGTGAACTAATTTCTTTGGTAATCTCCTGTCCTCCTGAGCCAATCGCTGTAGTTATAGTTTCGGTAGCGCTATTCGCTACTATAACCGTTCTTGTTGCTGTTGATTCGTTTCCTCTAATATCTTTTACTTTATATATAATTGTATATGTTCCTTCTACATTCGTGTTAACAGTTCCTAAAATTACTACCTCCTCAGTTTGAGAATGATCAAATACTTCAACTCCTAATTCATTATATATGCCATTTAATGCTACATAAGTTATTGCCGATCCATTTAATGTGATTTGTGGTCCTACTGTATCTATAACTTTTACTACTCTTGTTGTTATTTTTATTTGACCATTATTTGTTACTTTATAAACAATTGTATATGAACCTATTTTATCTTTATTGAAGTTACTATTAACCTCTACACTTGAAGTAATATCAGTTCCGTCTGCTGCGGTAGCTGTATATCCTGGTTCACTATAAACAGTTCCCACTTTTAATGTAATTGTAGTTGCTCCTTCTAAACTAATTGAAGGCATTTTACTATTTGAACCTCCTGAAGGTTTTGGTAAATATCTAATTACTTTCACAGGTGACTCATTTCCTATTTCATCTTTAACTATAACTCTATATTCTCCAATAATTGGAAATGTTATTGTTATTTTCTTATTTGCTGTAGTTACTGTTTGCCAACTAACACCATTGTCAATTGTGTATTGTTTTATCAGTATGTTCGATTCTAATGTAAATCTTGACGAATATGTTACATTTTTACTATTTATTATCTTTGGTTCTGCTTCAATAGTAGTTCTAAATTCCGCTACTTCCGTTGCCGTATTTCCTGCTGAATCACTTACAGTATATTTTACTACTACCTTTCTTCCTGCTACTAATTCTGCTATTACATCTGCCATACTTGTTAATTCGCTTGTTCTATCTGCTTTGAAATATTTTATTGTTATATTATCTGTTAAAATTCCATCTACAGTATCTGTTGCTGTTGTATCTGGTGCTTCCCAACTTGCAATATCTTCGGTATTTATTATTCCACCTGCTACTGGAACTATTACTGGTGGTGTGGTATCCACTAATGTTACTATAGCATTTTCTGTTGTTTCATTTCCATATTTATCACTTACTGTCAAAGTAAATGTATAACTAATTAAATTTAACGGATCAGTTAAATTATTTGTAAGCATCGCATCTGTTACTGTTACTGTATTATCTGAATCTGTTTTTACATCATAATCTGTTACCGTAAAGTATGCTTTGAAATCTGTTCCGTTCACTTCATCTATTTCAAACGTTGCTGGTAATGTGTGTGTAACTATGGGTCCCTCAAAATCTGTATGCACTGTGATAGAAGCAATGTTTCCATCTGTATCTTTGACCTCTACAGCATAATCTTTATCATGGTCTATTAATCCGGTAATTACTGTATACCCAGTTGTTGCAGGAACTGTAACCCAATTTCCGGCTTCAGCACCTATTCGGTATTTCACAAAATCTACATTTGTTTGGACATAATAGTCCGAATCTGTTGTTATATCCGTACTCACTATTGCTAATAGTCTTTTGTCAATAATTAATTCTTCTTGTGTTATATTTCCTGCTTCATCTTTAAAACTAATTTCATATTTGTATGCATATGTGTTTCCTGCATCTGGTATTGTAATTATTTGAAGGCTCTTCGCCGCTGGAACTGTCGTAAATTCAGTTGGTTGTACTCCAACCGGATATACTGCACCTGTTGTTAATTCATCATAATCAACTCTTACTATTTTATGTGCAATAAAATTCTCTGATGTTGTTACTGTATAATCTACTGTTATTCCTACTGGTTCTCCCAAATCGGTAATTAACGGACTACTTATCGACAACGGAGTAGTATCTACTACTAACGTAAACAATGTCGTATTTCCTACTTCATCTATTACTGTAATACCATAACTTCCATCGATAAATGTTTCTTGCATTACCGTACTACTACCTAGTGTTACATCTACTTTCGCTCTACCTTCTATTTGATAACTTACAATATTTTTATCTGTTTCTATTGTATATTTGTTTGTATTAATTATTGAAGCACTAGTTACTGTTGCTGGATTTACTCCAACATACACTTTTATACTGGCAACATTCCCTGCTTTATCTTTTATCTCTATAATATATGTTCCATCTACTACTCCATCTAAAATGTTGGTAATAGTCGTATCTGCTGTTCCTAATGTTGTAAATACAGGTGGTGTATCTCCTTCTAAATATACTTTATATTCTATTAATTCTTCATTCGCTACCAATGTATATGTATTTGAAGTTGTTCTTTTTTCTAACGTTAAATTTCCATACTCATCTTCATCAGCACTTATTACAATCGGTGCTATTAAATCTACTGTTACCTCTAATGAAGTTGATGAATTTGGTGCTTGAAATGTATTTCCTGCTAAATCTTGAATTTTTAAGTAATACACTCCGTTATCTAATTCTTCAATATCAAACGTTGTTACTAAATCTCCTGCTACATCTCTTTGCACTTCAATCCACGTTGCTCCTCCATCAAGAGAATATTTAGTAATTCCCTCATCTGCAGTTACTGTATATGTTGTTTGATTTGTAATTGTTACCGGATTTATAAATGTAGGTGCTGTTGTATCTATTGTTAATACAAATTCTGTTGCTAATTCGTTTCCGCTTTCATCTTTTACTTGAATTTGGTACTTCCCTTCTCTGGCACCGTTCGCTCCTAAAATTATATCAACACTACTTGTTGCTGTTGGCAATACAACAAAACCTGCTGTATCGTGATTACTATTTGTAACTCCCTTATAATCTATCCCTATTACTCTATATTCTTTAATCGGTTTTGATGTTGTTAATGTATAATTTTCATCTCCAAAAAAGTCGTTACTTGTTATTTCTGGCTTTACATTATCATAGATTACTATTTTTATTCCTGAAGTTTCAGCTGCATTATTTGTTACTGTAATTATATTTTCACCTGTTGCTAATACAATATCATATGTTGTCACATCTGAGCCGGTACTTGTTGTTACTCCATTTAACGTATATGAATTGAAGTCACCTGTAGTTCCTCCACTAATAGTTAAAGTGTAATTTTCATCAGAACTAACAACTGGTCCATCAATTGTGAAAGTTGAATTATTTACATCTACATCTATACTAGCACTCAATCCTACTTGATCCTTAACTGTAACTGTATATGTTCCATCTATAGCTCCTGTTAATACTTCCATCGTCTGTGCTGGTGTTCCTAATGTCACAAATCCATCTACATCTTTTGTTAATCCTGTATAAGAACTTGGAAGTACAGTTCCTGCCACTTTATATTTGTAAATGTTTTCATCAACTTCTACTGCTATCGTTCCATCATTTACTGCTCTTGGGGTATTAAGAGTAAACTGTGGAGCAATTTTATCCACTAACATACTTACACCATTTGTACTTATATTCCCAGCCATATCTTTTACATAAATATCATAAGTGCCTTCAAGTAACAAACTAAGTCCACCAGTCGTGAAAGTGTAATTTGTTCCATCAAAATTACTTTCTACTGTAATCCACGTTGGTATTGTATCTGGGTCTGCATCATCTAATAACTCTTTATTAATCGTAAAATTAACAAATTCCTCATCTGCTATTATTTCATATACTCCTGTGGAGTTAGTTAAGTCATTACTACTAATTATTACCGGCGGA
>JABENI010000002.1 GCA_013332095.1 Candidatus Bathyoplasma sp. NZ | reverse complement strand
AAATAGTGAGATAATTTGGTCGGGAACAAGTAATAATTGCTTGAAAAAAAAACAAAATTTATCAAAATAGGGTTGATTTCGATATTATTTGTGTTGAAAATTGAAAACATAGAAAAAAATAAAGAATGTTATGATTTTAAAAAAATGTTGTTTCTAAAGTGCGGTGATTTCTATTGTCATTCAATATGTAGCTTTATTGCTATTAACTCCCGAGTAATGTTGAAGATAATTTAAGGAATGATCCACCTGTTTATCAAAATCGTTGATGCCTGTATAAAATATCCAGAAACTATCGTGTAAAAAATGAGAGAAGTTATTAGGATAGTTTCTGATTTTATGAAAGTGAAATTGAATAAGAGGAAAAGTAGTAAAGTTATTGAGGTGACTTATTTTCCGATGTTCTTACAGTTATTATTAAGATAAAGATAAACTTAAAATTAAATATCAAAAGAAAACAAAGAAGTTATTGGTTGGTGTGAAAGCAAGTATTTGAAAAAAATTAAGAGATACTTTTACATTTGGTGTTTGGATATAAAAAAATTGTTTTGTAATTTTGTAGTGATGTGAAGTTTCTCTTTTATCACTGTTTTAGCAATGCTAGGACATAGACGGCTTTGATTACAGATGTTGCAACCAGTGATAAGTACAATTAATATACAATTTATAAATTCTCAAGAAATTTAATCAATGTATCTATATCTTCATACACATCGGCAAAATTAGGCTTGATTACTATGTAACTATACTCACCAATATTTTCAACAAATGGTTCAATCATTTTTAACTTATCTCTTCTGGTAATCTGTGAAGGTGTGTTATTTATTACAACATAAAACGTAATACTTCCACAAATCAATATTGCTAATAAAATAAAAAATAATTTTCTAAATTTTTTCATTATATCATCTCTCATTTTAAAAATATAGAAATCTTTGAGAGAACAACAAATACTTAAATAGTCTATTAATTGCCAGATTTAGCGAATACTTATGAACAACATTTTATTTGGAATCAAGACTAATTTAAATATAATGCCCTTTTCGACTATTTATAGTTTACTATAATTTTTAATTTTTTTTATCAGTTTGGGGTCATCTTACATTTTTTTAATATTAACTTACAATCAAAAAAATTAACAACAATAATATAAATTTAATAGTTGCTGATAAACTTGTTATTCTTTTAACTGTCTGTTATATTTTTGATATTAAATGTTTTAAATATATTTTCAGTCGAGTAACCGTATATAGATAGTTACCCAGATTTTCTATTGGGTAACTATTTATAAAACTCTCATTACCAAAAAATTCGCGCATAGTTTAATCTTACCATTTATCTTAAATATGCTTGGTGGCTTGGAAAGATTAAAATGAATATAATAATCATCTTTTGAATATTTTCTTTTCTTTATTTTAACTATTGGATTGATACTATTGGTAAATATTTAGCACTTTTTTCAATCTGATTGATATTTGTTATTTACAAGTTGAATAATATTCGATAACTTTATATATTTTGCTCAGAATAGAAGTATAAGATTGATTATTTATCTTCAATTTAACAATATTATTTGTTGTGTTTTTAAAAGATCAATAATTTTTTCATTTTAAAATTTATTTATTTAGAATAATGGATGTAACTATAAATGATTATAGAATTGTGATATTTTTTTAGAATAACTTTTCTGAATATTTTTCACTTTCTTTATAGTATTTATAGGAATTTTTGAATTAGATTAACAACTAATTGTAATATTAATTTAATCAGGAAAAAGATTGATAAAAGGACAATGGTGTTAATAATTAAAGATAATCTTACTACTTTAAAGTTGAACTGATCTTTGTGTAAAAAAGAAAAGAGCATAATTATTAAATTTAAACCGATGTTTATACAAAAAATAATTATTAAGTTATACATCATTATTTGAGGAACGCTTAAATCACTGATGGGAACTGGTGTTGAATTTACTATTTGGTCATAAAAAGCAATAACAAAATCTTTAAATTCCATCGGAAAAATAGCAATTAAAGTTAGGAGAATAAAAGTAATAGAAACAGAAATTAAAGCGTACAGTTTGTAGATAGATTTCATAATTTCACCTAAAATAATTTCATCATTGACATTTTTTTATCCGGAAACTTACAAAGAATGAAGATAAAGAAAATGACCAGTCTCAAGTTATGAAAATACTAGATATGGAAACACACTAGACTAATTTGTGATATTAGCAGAAAAGATGGAATTTCATATGAGTACGATACTTGATGTATTTTAAAAAAGAATTTATCAATAATAAAAGAATTAGAATTTGAAAAATTTAATATTGGAATAAATCAAAGTGTTATTATTTATGTCTGCTAATAGAAAAGTAAGTTTATAATTTTGTGTTGGAGATGTTTTTTTGCTTTAGCATCTATAGCTTAAGCAAAAAATGTTGTTGTGATATTGTTTTAGAGCTAGAAGAATTAGGTTTTTTAGTTTGAGACAACGCACTATGAAGTGCAAAAGCACCATAATTTACATGCAACATTATACCTAAATCAATTGAAGGAATAAATGGTTCAGGGATACAGAGGAATTATTTGTTAATAGATAAAGATGGAAAAAATATTTTTTATGATGAAAGTAAATTACTAATGTTAGCAGATATTTTAGAACATGTAAGAAGTTATACGGCGATTACCAACCCGATAGTGTATTCATACAAATGTCTAGTAGGGGATGAAGCTCCTTGTTATATTTCTTGGAGTGATGAAAAAAGAAGGACATTAGTTCGAATTACTGTAGCTAGAGGAAATGCGACAAGAAGAGAGTTACGCTCACGTAATTCAATAGTAAATCTATATTTAGCGTTTGCGAGTATTTTATTAGTGGAATTAGATGCTATTAAAAATAATAAAAAAGAACAATCTAATAACTTGAATCTATACCAATTAGGCAAAAAAGAAAGAGAAAATTTAGAAAATGCTTTAAAAGAAGCATTAGGAGTAGAATTTATTAATAAATTTTTGAAAATTTTAAAAAAAGAATGGAATGAATTAGATTGAAATTAGTCAATGGAAATTAGATAGATATTTAAATTTGTAGTAAAAAAAAGGTATTGAAATTTTATTTCAGTACCTTTTTGTTGATAATTAATTTTATTTTTTTGATTTCTTAATAGCATGAACAATATAAATAGTAATTTCGGTAATTATTCCTACAATTGAAGTGTATGAGGAAAAAGAGAAATAAAAGAAAGTGTGACATGCAGTAAAAGAATGAATAATTTTGTGATGAGGGATGCTTACTACAGAATTTGTCGAAACGGTATGATGCTCATCTGATTAACCACTTTCTACTTTTTTAAATCTTATTGTTTTTGGATTTTCATCCAGTAAAATTAAATTATTTACAAAATTATCAAGATTTTTTCTATCATTGTTCTGGATTAAGTACGCCTCTTCTTCAACCAAAAAATATCCTGAACTATAATATAGTGTTTCACCGTTAGGAAAAACAAAGGTAATACCTGTGCGCTCTAACTTTCCATAATAATGAATATCTTCTCTCTGGGGTGTTTTGCTCCTCTTAAAACACATTAATATGAACTGTTGGTGATGTTTTAATTGAAGATTAACATTCTGCACATAAAAATTATGGTTATAATTTGACATATTTATATCTTCATACACTATATATATATTAGGTATAGCAATATCGTTATACATTTTAGATATGTAACTATACCCACCAATATCATATAAAAATGGTTCAATCTTTTGTAACTTCTCTCTTTTGAGAATCTCTGAAGGTGTGTTATCTGAAGGTATGCGATTTAAATGTATGTTATTTATTACAACAGAAACCGTAACACCTCCACAGATCATTATCGTTAACAAAATAAAAAATAGTTTTCTAAATTTTTTCATTACATCACCTCCAATTTTAGAAATATAGAAATTTTTACGAGAACTGAAAATGCTTAAAGAGTTTATTTTTAGTTAACATCTATAAACAACATTTTATCTAGAACAATACTAATTGAAATAGAAGATCCTTCTCGACTATTTATATTTTATTATAATTTTTAATTTTTATTACCGGTTTTGGATTATCTTACATTTTTTTAATGGTAACTTACAATCTAAAAAATTAACAATAACAATATAAATTTAACAGTTAATCATAAACTAGTTGCTTTTTTTAAACTGTTCAATTAAATTTTTACCAAACAATTTACCAATAGATTCATTTTACCGTTTACCTTAAATAAGTTTGGTAGTTTGGAAGATTAAAATGAACATAATAATCGCTTTTTGAATATTTTATTTTATCTATTTCTATTGTTGAGCTTTACTATTAACAAATATTTAGAACTTCTTTCAATTTGATTGGTATTTGCTATTTACTAAGGTGAATAATATCCAATATTTTTATATACCTTGCTCAAAATACAAAGGTCTTTTTTTCTCTAAATAGATAAATAAACTTACAGTATAATCGATTATACTATCGTAATCATCAATAGCATTTTCAAGATTTTGAATTATTTTTCAGTGTGTAATAAAGGAACATCTTCTTTACCATAAGGGTATATTATTCATTTTGTTTTAGACATGTTAGTAAAGGTTTAATAAATCTTTTTATATTCATTATTGTTTTTTTACCGTACTGACTAATCTTTTGTTTCATCCGAATTTTCATTGAGTAAAAACGGTTCAATTAAACTTTCGATATTAAATGTTTTTTCAAATATATTTCCAGTCGAGTCTTCTAAATAAACAGTATATAGGTAGTTATCCGTATTTGCTATTCTGTAACTGTGTGTAAAACTACTATCACCTAAAAATTCGCCAATAAATTCATCTTCATCATTTACTCTAAATACGCTTGATACTTCGGAAATATGAAAGTTAATAAAATAGTTGCTTCCTGTGTATATTATTTCCTCTATTTCCATTGTTGGAGCGATACTATCAACAAATATTATGATTTGCTTACTATCCGATTGATATGTGCCATTTACTAAAGTTGAATAATATTTGACATTATTGGACCCCTCTTCAAAATGTAAAGTTATTTTTTGCTTAGGAGAAATAGTATAAGATTGATTATTTATCATCAATTTAACAATATTATTTGTTGTGTTTTCAAAATCTAAATCATTTTTATTTGTCATTTTTGCAAAATCAAAATCTGGAACAGATGGTAAAGTATATATATTTATATAAAATGGTACGTTCACTATATCTTCAACAGTTTTAAGTGAAATAGTATATTTACCTTTACTTAGACCGGTTATTTTTGTGGCTCCATAAGAATCAAGCCTAGGAATAGTTCTAACTATTTGACCGTTTTCATCAATTAATTCCATCATCTCCATGGCACCGTCTATTGAACCATCTATGAATATATCTTCATTATCATCAATATCAACAATTAAATTTGTTTTGATTTTACTAGAATCTTCATCGCTATTTTGTAAAACACCTTTTAGCTGCATATTTGTATCTATTGTAGGTTTTTCTAAAGCATTAAAATAGTTAAAGTTTGAAAGCACTCTTGAAGAAGAAGTTACTATTCTCACTGAAGCTTTTCCGTAAGCGTCAGTGCGTGAGTTCTTGCTAGAATCAAGAGGAAGTCTGACTTCATTTCCTCGAACATCTCCTTCTCTATCATATGCTCTTGCAATTAAATAATATGGCGCATCATTTCTTAAATTTCTTAGAGAGTCAATATCTATCGTCGGTCCTGTACCAACAACATTGTCGTTAATCACCCATTCTGTACGTACAACTTCAATATTATCTAATGCTTCCATAGTATAAATAGTAGGACTGCTTTGGAGGATAGTAACTGTAGGTATTTCATAGTCAAGAGCTTGTCTGTTTTGCTCAAAAATCTTCCAAAATCGATCTTTTTCATCATCTGGTACAGTGTTCATAAATGCTTCAAAAAACTCTACAGATGAATTTAAACGACGGTTAGTCACTACATCATTTACTAACTTAAATCCTCCTGAAAAATCATCATCACCATCATCATCTGAATCAGCCAAGTCATATAGTATGCCACCGACATAGCCTTCCATTCCAGCTTTATAATTAAAATGTTCAAAATATCTGATAGGATTACCTTGGTCATCCAGTTCAGGATTATGATCGTTGTTCAGAGGACCAAACTCATCCAAAGGGAATTCTAGACTTGATAACAAATAAGTTAAATCTTCCAAATTTACTCCAAAAGACCCCATTGAGTCATTTTTTATTCTGTAATTTCGCGAGTAATTCACTTGTTGTACTTGTGTGGCAAAAAAAGTTGCGTACCCCTCTGAATAAGAAGTTCCGACATGTTCGCCAGGAGCACCAAAACCGTGGTCACCGCCAAGAGTTGCCGGGGTTGCATCATTTTTGGACATTATGTGATGTCCGTATTCATGCAATATTATATTACTATCAAACTGATCTGGATTAGTAGGACCACCATTCAAAGTCATAGATGAGTAATAAGGAGTATAAAAACTGCCCGGAGCACTATCCTCTTCCCATCTCAAATTCAGGTTATCTACATTGGCTACTCCATCACCTGCGTTATTCGCATAAAAATCATAACCCTCTTTTATCCAGTGATACATATTCATAAAACTCTCTATTTTACGGGTATCATCCATAATGAATGTATCAAAATCGTATGTTGTAGCATTTTGTAAATTTCTTTCAACACGACTGTTCCAAAAATATGTATCTCCATCATTTCCAATTTTGGTAATGTTGACAATTTCATTATCCAATGTAACTTTAATAAAAATATCCACATTATCAAAATTTTGATTATTAAATGTGGTAGAAAATTTACCATCAGCATCAGTGGTTGTAGTAGCCAACAAATCATGATATATCAAATCTTTATCATAAATACTTATATTATAGTTACTTAAATCTTCAACATAAGGTTTGTTAGGATAATCAGTATCATTACGCTTGTCATAAACCTCAAAATTTTCATAAACATTGTATTGTATTCTACCATTAATTGTAATATCAGGAGATGTAACTGCTAAATACAGTTTATATGCAATGCTATCGCTGTAACCAGTAAAGGAATACACTTTTATATAATATTTTCCTGCAGGCAAATTATCCTCTTTAATATTTTCACTGCTGTTACTTGAATATTCTGAATATGCTATTTGAGTTCCATCAGAATCATATAGAATGATGTCATAATCTGTATTGCTTGGAATATTTGTCAGATCTATCTCTATACCGGAAATGCTGCTAATATCAAACTTAAAGTAATCTATATCCTCATGAGTATGCAACGTAGAATATAAACTTGTGCCGTTAATGCTACTGTTGATTTTACTACTATCCTCATGCGTATCCAAAGTAGAATATAAACTTGTGCCATTATCTATAGTTGTAGCGGTACTCATGCTATCATTGCTTTCATATTCGTCTGGATTAGCATGAGTTTCCAATTCGATGGCAAGTTTATAGGTATTGCTATCGGTGGAATTTCTATATGAATAAACTTTTATGTAGTATGTTCCTGCAAGCAAACTATCCTCATCAATATTTTCGCTTCTGTTACTTCCATTTAGTGAACTTTCTATTGTATTTCCATTAGAATCATATAGTATGATGTTATAGTCAGTATCGCTGGGAATACTTGTCATATCAAGTTCTAAACTGGACATGGTGTCGATAGAAAATTTAAAGTAATCTATATCATTATCCGTATGCAACGTAGGATATAAATTTGTACCACTATTTATAGTCGTAGCGGTACTCATACTATCATTGATTTCGTATTGGTCTGGATTAGCATGAGGCTCCAATTTGATGGCAAGTCTATAAGTATTGCTATCGCTGAAACCATTATGGGAGTAAACTTTTATGTAATATGTTCCTGCAAGCAAATTATCTGTACTAATATTTTCGTCTAAGGAACCTCCGAGTACTGCAGATGCTAGAGTATTTCCACGATCATTGTATAGTCTCATATCATAGTCTCTTCCGCTGGGAATACTTGTCATATCAATATCTAAACCGGACTTGACATTGATAGTAAATTTAAAGTAATCTACATCATAAAACGTATGTAACGTAGGATAATAGAACACAGTATTATTGGAATGGGGTATAGAAGTAGCACTGCTTACACTATCATTGTTTTCGTATTGGTCTGGAGAAACTTCTGGTTCTACTGTTATAGTATATGAACCGGTGGTGCGAGAATTATAACCTCTTACTTTAATCATATAAGTTCGTCCAGCAGTAAGTGTACGCTTTATCATAAAGTTGGTACTTGGGCCGGCATCATCATTAGATGCGTAAGTGGTGTTTCCGCTACTACTCATTAAATATCCATAAGTATCAGTGCTACCTGTTGTATATATTGAATACACTCCGTAGTTAGGAGCTGTAAATTTAAAAAAATCTTCATCGCCGCTAGGATTAATTGACAAACCAGAGTAGGTTGACCCTACATTAATATAGTACGGCGAATTTATGTCATTTCTTATTGAACTTTCAGTCCTTATAATCATATTGTTATTATCGTCTTTACTAAATGACTTTTTGTCGTTGTCTTTTGATGTTATTTTATCTCTTTCTATCATTTTTTTTACTTTATCGGACAACTTTTTTTCTTTCTGTGATACTTTATCGGGAAATTTTTTTTCTTTTTGTAATACTCCATCAGGCAATTTTTTTTCTTTCTGTAATATTTCATCAGGTAATTCTTTTTCTTTCTGTAATTCTTCATTTTTTTTTGTAATCTTAGTCTTTTTGAAAGCATCCACTTTATTTGTGTAATTTTTTTCAATTTCTTTTTCATTGGCAAAAACTACTAAATTCATGTTCGCAAACAAAAAACACATTAATAAAACACCTATAATCTTCTTAAACATAACTACCTCCATTTTCTTTTTTTTATACAAATTATTAGTAATTAAAAATTTTAGGAAATAAAAAAAATCATAATATCAGAATTTTAGTATTATATTGTAAAATAATTTGCATATAAGGAAAATAACATATTTTTTCATATAAATCAATAATTTTTTTATTTAACATTTAGCGTAATTATTTAGTCGATAAAAAAAGAAAAAAATCGCTTGAAAAAAGTAAAATTTTGTCAAAGTAACATTTTTTATGTCGAAATTTCGGAGTATGGAAAAAGTAGCGCCTCCGAAAAAGGTGATTACTGATTTTCCCTTGATTTAGGGAAATATTGAAGCATATGCAAATAATGAACGATCGATACCTTATTTATAGTTTTACAATATCAGTTTTTTCAGACAGTAGAGAATAAACACTTGAAAAAAAATTGATTAATTAATGAAAATAATAAAAGTTATAAAATAATATAGAAAAAAAAGATAAATAAAATTACGATTTTAAAAAAATGTGTTTCTAAAGTAGGGTCTTGGATTCTATTGTTCTTAAATATTGAGTTTTATGGCTATTAACTTTCGAGTAATGTTGAAGATAATTTAAGGAATAATCCATCTGTTTATAAAAATCGTTGAGACCTATATAAAATATCCGGAAAATATCGTGTAAAAAATGAGGGAAGTTATTAGGATATTCTCTGATTTTATGAAAGTGAAATTGGATAGGATAGAGCCCAAATTTTTGTACTAGAATTTTAGTGCGAGCAGTAACTCTTATTTTAAGGAGAATAAACTATGAAAATACTAATGTAATTGTGAATGATCAATTTGATGATGAAAGTATAGATAAAACATATCTTTTGATTAATATAGAAAAATATAAAGAAGTACTAATCAACTAGAGGAAACATTAACATCTCTCATTATTCTACTAAGTATATTGAAACAGACGAAGAGTTTGGAAATTATAAAAGTGCCGTAAGAGATATTAGTAGTGATTTACACAAATATCTAAATATGCCTAAAATTGAAAATAGGTCAATAGAAGCACAAACCATGTTAATGGAATATTTGGTAAGTAATGAATCAATTTACTGTCATTTTGTTGTTGCAGAAAAAGAGAGAGATGATGTTTTTGAAAAACTAAAGAATGATATTGATGAAAAGCATCACGATTTGTTTGAGAAATATGATGACGGAGAAAGCGTTTTGCTTTACGTTTTAACCTTATCGCTGGAGTGGAACTTCTTTCTGGAGTTTCGAAAGAGATCTATTGGATAAATTTGAGGATTGGCTCAATTTGCATAGAAATAAAATATCTAGATTTAAAAATTATCTTCTTGATGGTTATTTTGACTATAGATAATAATGCAGCTGAGAAAAGTATAAAACCATATGTTATAGGAAAGAAGAACTGGCTATTTCATAACACTCCTAATGGAGTAGAAGCGAGTTCTATAATTTATTCAATTGTTGAAACTGCTAAAGAAAACAAGTTAAAGATACCTGCATACTTAGAACATATTTAAAAGAGCATGATTTGGAGAGTGATACCAGTGATATCATTGATTCTTTAATGCCATGGATTCCTAAAATAATTAATATGTTTAAATTGAAAATTGAATCTAAGAAGTAATACTACTCCTGTCATTATAATACTCTACAATACTTTGTGCTATTTTAAATTCTTCTTTTGTGTAAGGTATTCGTTTTTCTTTTTCTTCCATTATCATCATTCCTCAGAAAATGTCATTTGTAAACGATGTTTTAAAGATTTTTTTATTAGTAAATTTAATGGCTTGAATATCTGCTGATATTTTATTGGATGAATTTTATTATCAAGAGATTCAGTTGTTATTTTGGATTTAAACATGTGTTATAATTAATATTGAGGTAGATACAATGAAAATATTAACTTTTTATTTTAGCGGAATAGGAAATACTAAATGGGTTATTCATCAATTAGATATCTTGTTAAAGAAACAGGGACACACAATTACTGTTGTAGCAATTGAAAATTTAAATATCGACGAATACGCAAATGATACGATTAATAGCTTTGATTATATTGGGTTTGCCTATCATATTTATGGCGCAAATATACCTAGAATCATGCTAAATTATATTAATAAATTTACACATAAAATGAATAATAATTCAATATCTACAAAACTTTTTTTCGTAAACGCATTCGCATATGTTAATGGTCATGGAATTTTTGAAACCAAAAAAATTATAAATGCTACTTCTTTAAAAATCATTGCATATGTTAATGTAAAAATGCCCAATAGTGCACCAATAAAAAGTAATAAAAAAATAATAAGCATAGGAAACTTTGATGAAAAAATAATAAGAAATGCAGAAAAAAACTATTAAAATTAATTAAACATTTAGAAAATTCTAAAAACTATATAAATGGCATAGGTCCGCATCTTCTAATCGGAAAACTTGTTCGACTAAAAACACATAATAAACTTAAAAACAACTATAAAAATATGCACATTGATATACAAGTTTGCACGAAATGCATGGAATGTATAAGAAACTGCCCAGTCAAATGCATCCAATATAAAAATAATGAATTTCTATTTTCTTCAGATTGTGAAACTTGTATGCGTTGCTATAATTATTGTCCAACAAATGCTATATCAAACCTAGATGAGATGGAATAGTACAATAAAAATGGAGTCGCTAAGTTCAAAGATGTATATTAAAAAGAAGAGGGAAAAATTTATAAAACTATCTGAACACGAAAGACTGCAAAAAGAAATTTCAGAACTAAAAAAAGCCAACGATATATTGGGTAGGGTCCTTGATTTTTTTCTAGAAGACCAGAAGAAGTAAGTGAAAAACAAAGGTTTGAATTTATATTTATCCAAAAAAAATTTACTGTAAAATTACTTTGTAAGATCTTAATAGTCACAGAAAAAAGGTATTATAAGTGGTTCAAAAATATAACAAATCTTATAAATACGAACAAATTCTGAGCTACATTAAAGAAATACATACAGCAGATGCTGAGAATGAAAACTACGGCTCGCCAAGATTATACCTTGTTTTTAAAATTAATTATAACATTGCTTTTTCTGAGAGAACTCATACAGAATAATAAAAGATGATGACTTGCAAATCAAAAGAAAAAGAGTCCCAAAAGGACTCACAAAGACTGAAAAAAGAGGACTTTACTCACCTAATATAATAAATCAAGATTTTAATCAAATACACCAAACAAAGTTTTTAGATGATATTATCAAATTAACCTTGTTACCTTTCTGCTGTTTTAGACTGCTTTGAGGGCGCATTAGCGGGCTTTTCTATGGAAGATAATTTGCAGTATAAGATTGGAACAATGTACCACATGGGAAGTGGCTGTGGAAAAAATATTGGTAAATCTATAGATTATCTTGAAAAGTCGGCAGAAAAAACAGTGAGTCCGCACTTTTAAAACTTGGGATAATTTATTTAATTGGAGAAAATGTAAATAGAGATAAAGAAAAAGCTAAAGAATATCTCGAAAAATCAGTTAATCTAGGGAATGAAATTGCAAAAGAAATAATCTTTAAAATTGATACATTGGGTCAGTCAGAGCGATTACTGATAAAAAATCTAGGAAAAAAGAGGGTGCAAGGACTTAGGTGCCGATTTTTTGTAACATTCATGATATGATTAAGCAAATATTAATATCAAGGAGATGTGAGATAAAATGAGTTATTTTTATTTTATACAATGTGATTATGAATTAAAAGAAGCCTATGAAAGTAATAATATAGTTTTGAGTTATGGAGAAACTAAAGAGTTAAATATGGAGGTTCAAGACTTAATGATGGAGGCTCAACAATCGCCTCTCTTAAAAAATCTAAAAGTAAGCGATGATATGAAGATAATATATTGTAAAGATGAAATGAAAGAGTTTACAATTGATGTAGAAAGTTGGTATGATGATACCAGTTCATATAAAGAAAAGAAATATATCTATTCAGTATGTTTTACAGATAATATGCTAGAAAGATTTTATCATTTTTTGTGTCACAATGTAAAAGATGTTGTGTACTATAATATTGTTTGGCTAGGTGAAAATTTGATATTAAACCATTAATAATCAATAAGGAATTGTTAGTAAAAGGGTATTCTGAGTTTGTTTTGGAATATAAAAAATATAAAGACTATGCATATAAGTTAGTTAGCGAAAGGTGATAATAAGGTTAATAAATTAAACTAAAAAGAAAGAGGGAATAATAGGAAGATACTTTAAAAAAGAAGAAATATAAAAAGAGCGCAGGAAAAATGTTTTTTCAAATACATTTCCAGTCGAGTCTTCTAAATAAACAGTATACAGGTAGGTATCTGGATTTGCTATTATGTAACTGTAGAAAAAACTACAATCGTCGAAACATTGGCCAACAAATTCATCTTCGCCATTTACTCTAAATACGCTTGGCATTTCGGAAAGATTAAAAATATAATAATAACCGCCTCTTGAAGACCTTATTTCCTCTAGTTCCACTGTTGGAGCGATACTATCAACAAATATTATGATTTGCTTACTATCCGATTGATATGTGCCATTTACTAAAGTTGAGTAATATTCGATAATATTATACTTCTCACCAAAATACAAAGTTATTTTTTGCTCAGGGTAAATAGTATAGGGTTGACTATTTATTCTCAATTTAACAATATTGTTTGTTGTGTTTTCAAAATCAAAATCATTTTTATTTGTCATTTTTGTAAGATATAAATCATTTTTATTTATTATTTTTGAAAAATCTAAATCTGGAACAGATGGTAAAGCATATATATTTATATAAAATGGTACGTTCACTATATCTTCAACAGTTTTAAGTGAAATAGTATATTTACCTTTACTTAGACCGCTTATTTTTGTGACTCCAGAAGAACCAAGGTTAGTAATATTTTTAACTATTTGACCGTTTTCATCAATTAATTCCATCATATTGATAATGCCGTCTATTGAAGCATCTATGAATAAATCTTCATTATCATCAATATCAACAATTAAATTTGATTTTATTTTACTAGAATCTTTTTCGCTATTGTGTAAAACACCTTTTAGTTGCATATTTGGATCTATTGTAGGTTTTTTTAAAACTTTAAAATAGTTAAAGTTTGAAACACGTTTTGGTGTAGAAGATAGTTTATTAAGTGTGTATTCTCTTAAAATTAGATTATTAACAAATTTATCAAAATCTTCTTTATCATTTTCTTGTAGGAAGTACATCCAACCTCCAACCAAAAAATATCCTGAACTATAATCCAGTACTTCACCACTAGGAAAAACAAAATTAATACCTCCTAGCGATGGAGGGATTTCAAGATTTAATGCTTCGCTCCTCTTAAAACAGTTTAATATGAAATCTTGGTCTTTTTTTGATTGCAGGACAATGTCTTGCAAATGATGATTATAGTCATAAGTTGAAATATCGGGAAATGTATCAATTATGTTAGGCTCCATTACTATATAACTATATTTACCAATATAACGATATTCATCAATATCTTTTAAAGATGACTCAATTATTTTTAGCCTATCTCTTTTGGCAATGTTGGAAGGTATATTATTTAAACCTATTGTATTCACAAACTCATCAAGAGTTTCTCTATCATTGTCTTTGAGTAAGTATGCCTCTCCTTCAACTTCAAAATATCCTGAATTATAATCCAGTATTTCACCATTAGGAAAAACAAAGTCAATATCTCCTCCCGGTATTCTATCAAACATATTAAGTCCTTGTGCTTTACTTCTTTTAAAACATCCTAATATAAACTGTTGATCCTGTTTTAATTGAAGGTAAACATCCTGATTATAATAATTACTGACATATGTATCGGCAGAGATAGTCTTGATTATTGTATAACTATACTCACCAATATCTTCTAAAAATGGCTCAATCATTTTTAACTTATCTCTTCTGGTAATCTGTGAAGGTGTGTTATTTATTACAACATAAGCCGTAATACCTCCACAAATCAATATTGCTAATAAAATAAAAAATAATTTTCTAAATTTTTTCATCGTATCACCTCATTTTTTTAGAAATTTATGTAAAGGATTAATTCCTTTGTTATTTTCATTATTTTTTTTACTGTTTCATCAAATTCACAATTCATTTCACTGACTAACCTTTTTTTAAAAAAATTGATGAACATCCTAATCAAATAATTTTATCAACTTTAGTTTTTTAAATGACTAATCATCTGGATTTTCATCCAATACATCTAAATTTTCATCAAGTAAAATTAAATTATTTACAAACTTATCAAGAGTTTCTCTATCATTGTCTTTGAGTAAGTATGCCTCTCCTTCAACTTCAAAATATCCTGAATTATAATCCAGTATTTCACCATTAGGAAAAACAAAGTCAATATCTCCTCCCGGTATTCTATCAAACATATTAAGTCCTTGTGCTTTACTTCTTTTAAAACATCCTAATATAAACTGTTGATCCTGTTTTAATTGAAGGTAAACATCCTGATTATAATAATTACTGACATATGTATCGGCAGAGATAGTCTTGATTATTGTATAACTATACTCACCAATATCTTCTAAAAATGGCTCAATCATTTTTAACTTATCTCTTCTGGTAATCTGTGAAGGTGTGTTATTTATTACAACATAAGCCGTAATACCTCCACAAATCAATATTGCTAATAAAATAAAAAATAATTTTCTAAATTTTTTCATCGTATCACCTCATTTTTTTAGAAATTTATGTAAAGGATTAATTCCTTTGTTATTTTCATTATTTTTTTTACTGTTTCATCAAATTCACAATTCATTTATTGATTAACCTTTTTTTAAAAAAATTGATGAGTATCTTGATCAAATAATAATTATCAACTTTAACTTTTTCAATGATTAGTCATCTATATTTGGGTTTTTATTAAATAAAATTAAACTATTTACAAAATTATCAAGATTTTCTCTATCATGATCCTGAATTAAGTACATCAAGGTTCCTCCGACACCAGCATAAAAATATCCCTCGCTATAATGCAAAATTTCATCATTAGGAAAAACAAAATTAATAAGTCCTGTTGTTGTCGGCGTAGTTCCGGCTCCTATGGGTGTTTTGCTTCTCTTAAAACAATTTAATATGAATTGTTGGTCCTGTTTTAATTTAAGATTAACATTCTGCGCTTGATTATTATGGTTATAATTCTCATGATATGTCATATTATAGTCAGACAAAAAAACTGTGATAGTACTATGATCACCAATGTCTTCTAAAAATGGTTCAATCATTTCTAACTGAGTTCTTCTGGCAATCTCTGAAGGTAGGTTATTTATGCGTATATTATTTAAACGTCTGTTATTTATTACAGCAGAAACCGTAACACCTCCACAAATCAATAATGCTAATAAAATAAAAAACAATTTTCTAAATTTTTTCATTATATCATCTCCCATTTTAAAAATATAGAAATTTCTGCGAGAACTGCAAATACTTAAGTAGCTTATTAACTGCTAGATTTAGTTAAAATCTATGAACAACATTTTATCTGGAATCAATATTAAATGATTAATCATCTGAATTTTCATCCAATACATTTGTATTTTCATCGAGTAAAATTAAATTATTTACAAAATTATCAAATTTTTTTCTATCATTGTTCTGGATTAAGTATTCCTCTCCTTCAACAAGAAAATACCCTGAACGATAATATAGCGTTTCACCATTAGGGAAAACAAAGGTAGTACCTATGGGCATTCGTATTGCTTTATAATAAACAGCTTGGCCTGTTTTGCTCCTCTTAAAACACATTAATATGAACTGTTGGTGCTGTTTTAATTGAAGATTAACATTCTGCACATGATAATTATGGTTATAATTTGACATATCTATATTGTCATACATTTTAGATATATAACTATACGGACCAATATCTTCTAAAAATGGTTCAATCATTTTTAACTTATCTCTTTTGAGAATCTCTGAAGGTGTGTTATCTGAAGGTATGCGATTTAAATGTATGTTATTTATTACAACAAAAACCGTAACACCTCCACAAATCATTATTGCTAATAAAATAAAAAACAACTTTCTAAACTTTTTCATCGTATCACCTCATTTTTTTAGAAATTTATGTAAAGGATTAATTCCTTTGTTATTTTCATTATTTTTTTTACTGTTTCATCAAATTCACAATTCATTTCACTGACTAACCTTTTTTAAAAAAACTAATACTCATCCCAATAAAATAATGATTATTAACTTTAGCTTTTTCAATGATCAATCATCTGAATTATCATCGAGTAAAATTAAATTATTTACAAAATTATCAAGATTTTCTCTATCATGATCCTGAAGAAAGTACATCGAGTGTCCTTCGACATCATAAAAACATCCATTTTTATAACGCAGTATTTCCCCATTAGGAAAAACAAAATCAATACTCCCCATTAGGGAAGACATAGTTTTTACTGCTATGCTCTTCTTAAAAAAACCTAATATAAATTTTTGATCATTTTTTAATTGAAGATAAACATCCTGTTTATAATCTTCATGGTTATAATTTAATTTATCTATATTTTCATACATATCGGTAAAATTAGGCTTGATTACTATATAACTATGGTCACCAATATCTTCTAAAAATGGTTCAATCATTTTTAACTTATTAATCTGTGAAGGTATATTATTTAAACCTATGTTATTCACAAAATTATCAAAATCTTCTCTATCATTGTCCTGGATTATGTACATATTCATTCCAAACCAAAAAAATCCATGCATATATTTCAGAATTTCCCCATTAGGAAAAACAAAATTAATACCTGTCTCTGACCTAAAAACAGAATTCACTGCTAGTGCGTCACTCCTCTTAAAAAACTCTAATATCAAATTTTGGTCCTGTTTTAATTGAAGATATACGTCTTGCCAGCCAGATTTATGGTCATAATGGGATATATCTTTACCATCATATTGACTGCTGAGGACTATATAGTTATCTTCACCAATATCTTCTAAAAATGGTTCAATCATTTTTAATTTATCTCTTCTGGCAATATCTAAAGGTGTGTTATTTAAACGGATGTTATTTACTACAACAGAAACCGTAACACCTCCACAAATCAATAGTGCTAACAAAATAAAAAACAATTTTCTAAATTTTTTCATTATATCATCTCCCAATTTAAAATATAGAAATTTTTGCGAGAACTATAAATGCTTAAGCATTTTATTAACTGCTAGATTTAGTTAACATCTATAAACAACATTTTATCTAGAACAATACTAATTGAAATAGAAAAACTTTCTCGACTATTTATACTTTACTATAATTTTTAATTTTTATTACCGGTTTGGGGTTATCTTACATTTTTTTAATATTAACTTACAATCAAAAAAATTAACAACAATAATATAAATTTAACAATTGCTCATAAACTTGTTATTTTTTTAACTGTTCAATTATATTTTTGATATTAAATGTTTTTTCAAATATATTTTCAGTCGAGTAACAGTATATAGATATTTATCCAGATTTACTATTAGGTAATTATTTATAAAACTACTATCACCGAGAAATTCGCCAATATTTTCATCTTACCGTTTATCTTAAATGTGCTTGGTGGCTTGGAAAGATTAAAAGGAATATAATAATCATCTTTTGAATATTTTATTTTTTCTATTTCTATTATTGAATCGATACTATTGATAAATATTTAGAACTTTTTTCAATCTGATTGATATTTGTTATTTACAAGTTGAATAATATTCAATGTTTTTATATCTCTTGCTCAAAGGACAAAATTCTTTTTTCGTTCAAGATGGAAGTAGAAGTATAGGATTGATTATTTATCTGCAATTTAACAATATTATTTGTTGTGTTTTTAAAAGATAAATAATTTTCTCATTTTAAAGCTTATTTAAAATAGTGGATGTAACTATAAATAATTATAGAATTATGATATTTTTTTAAAATTACTTTTTCTGAATATTTTTCATTTTTTTTTATAGTATTTATAGGAATTTTTGAATTAGATTAACAACTAATTGTAATATTAATTTAATCAGGAAAAAGATAGATAAAAGGACAATGGTATTAATAATTAGGGATAATCTTACTACTTTAAAGTTGAACTGGTCTTTGTGTAAAAAAGAAAAGAGCATAATTATTAAATTTAAACCGATGTTTATACAAAAAACAATTATTAAGTTATACATCACTATTTGCGGAACGCTTAAATCACTGATGAGAACTGGTGTTGAGTTTACTATTTGGTCGTAAAAAGCAATAACAAGATCCTTAAATTCCATCGGATAAACAGCAATTAAAGTTAGGAGAATAAAAGTAATAGAAACAGAAATTAAAGCGTACAGTTTGTAGATAGATTTCATAATTTCACCTAAAATAATTTCATCATTGACATTTTTTTATTTGATAACTTACAAAGGATGAAGATAAGGATAATATAAATAATAAAATTAATAACTAAACTAAAAAAAGAAATTTTTGTCAGATGACTGTACTCTTCATCTCCAATATAATTAATAACTGTTAAAAGACCAGAAAGACCAATATTGATAATTAACAATCTAAGCATTAAAGGAAAATTCTCTACTAACGATTCTTTAGTAATTAATGGTACTTTATCTAAAAACGTTGCATCTTTGAAGATATAACTGGCAATCAATGTAAGGACAATAGTTGTAAACAGTAAAATACTAAAAAGAAATTGAATTTTTGTTATTAAACTTCTCATAAAAAACCTCCACAATATTTATTTATATCAACATTATATAAGAAAATATACATTTTGACAAGATAACTCCCAAAAATACCAGAAATTACTGGTAAGTGAATAAAATAATAACAGATTGTTTAGTAATATTCATAAATAAAAAGAAATGAAAAAAAATATAAAAGATTAAAAAAGATAAAAAAAAATTGACATAAGAAAATAGATGATATATAATTACGAGATTGTATATCGCCTTTACGAAAGTAAGGGTTATTAAAACCAGGAAAATGAAACGCCTGGAAATGTTGTGTGAAAGGAGAAAAGAAATGCCTACTATTAATCAATTAATTAGAAAAGGACGTACCAGCAAAGTTAAAAAATCTAAATCAAGACATTTAAATGTTGGGATAAATTCATTAAAGAAGAAAACAACTATGACATATTCGCCACAAAAAAGAGGAGTATGTACACGTGTATCAACTATGACACCACGTAAACCTAACTCTGCATTACGTAAATTTGCTCGTGTTCGTTTAACAAATGGACATGAAGTAACAGCTTATATTCCTGGAATTGGACATTCACTACAAGAACATAGTGTTGTTTTAATTCGTGGTGGTCGTGTAAAAGATTTAGCAGGAGTACGTTATCATATAGTTCGTGGAACTTTAGATACAACGGGAGTAGAAAATCGTAAACAATCACGTTCTAAATACGGAACGAGAAGAGCCAAATAGCGAAAGGAGGAGATTGGTATGCCACGTAAAGGAAATGTACCAAAAAGAGATGTATTACCGGATCCAATATATAATTCAAAATTAGTTTCAAAATTAATCAATAATATTATGTTAGATGGTAAAAAAGGAACTGCTCAATCAATTTTGTATGGAGCGTTTACTAAAATTAAAGAAATAACAGATCGTAATCCTCTAGAGGTATTTGAAGAAGCACTAGATAATATTATGCCAGTATTAGAGGTACGAGCTAGAAGAGTTGGGGGTTCTAATTATCAAGTTCCAGTTGAAGTTAGACCTGTAAGAAGAACTACTTTAGGATTAAGATGGTTAACACAATATTCTCGTAATAGAAATGAAAAAACAATGGAAGAGAGATTGGCAAAAGAAATTATGGATGCTGCAAATAATGTTGGAGCATCAGTTAAAAAACGTGAAGATACACATAGAATGGCAGAAGCTAATAAAGCATTTGCACATTATCGTTGGTAAAAGGAGGAATAAAGCATGGCTCGTGAAGTTAGTTTAGACAAAACACGTAATATTGGAATTATGGCTCACATTGATGCGGGAAAAACTACTTGTACTGAACGTATTTTATACCATACAGGTGTTACTCATAAAATTGGAGAAACACATGATGGGGCATCACAAATGGACTGGATGGAACAAGAGCAAGAGCGTGGAATTACGATTACTTCTGCAGCTACTACTGCTCATTGGAACAATCATCGAATAAATATTATTGATACTCCAGGACATGTCGATTTTACCGTTGAGGTTTCTAGATCACTTCGGGTATTAGATGGAGCAGTTGCTCTATTAGATGCACAAGCAGGAGTAGAACCACAAACAGAGACAGTTTGGAGACAAGCTACTGAATATTTAGTTCCTAGAATTTGTTTTGTTAACAAAATGGATAAAATTGGGGCGGATTTTGAGTACTCAGTTAATTCTATTAAAGATAGATTAGGTGCTAATGCAGTGCCCTTACAATGGCCAATTGGTGCTGAAGATAAATTTAGTGGGATAGTCGATTTAGTAGAGATGAAAGCATACGAATATAATGGTGATGCAGATGAAATTTCTACAGAAATTTCAATTCCATCTGATTTGGAAGATATTGCTCAAGAAAAAAGAGATGAAATGATTGAAACAGTAGCAGAATTCGATGAAGACTTGATGATGTTATATTTAGAAGGTGAAGACATTTCTGAAGAAGTTTTAAAAGCAGCGATTAGAAAAGCGACACTTAGTGTTGAGATGTTTCCCGTACTATGTGGTAGTGCTTTTAAAAATAAAGGTGTTAAGAGATTATTGGATGCAGTAATCGATTATTTACCAGCACCGACAGATGTTGCCGATATCATAGGGGTTTTACCAAACGGAGAAGAAACTAGTAGAAAATCAAATGATGAAGAACCGTTTAGCGCATTAGCATTCAAAGTAATGACTGACCCATTCGTGGGAAGATTAACATTTTTTAGAGTTTACTCTGGGGTGTTACATTCAGGGTCTTACATCTTAAATGCTAATAAAGGTAAAAAAGAAAGAATTGGACGTATTTTACAAATGCATGCCAATAACCGTGAGGAAATCTCAGCAGTGTATGCAGGAGATATCGCAGCAGCGATAGGTCTTAAAAATACTACAACTGGAGACACTTTGTGTGCTGAAAAACATGAAATTATTTTAGAATCAATGATATTTCCAGAACCAGTTATCTCTGTTGCTATTGAGCCAAACTCAAAAGGTGACCAAGATAAAATGGGTGTAGCACTACAAAAATTAGCAGAAGAGGATCCAACATTCAGAACTTATACTGATGATGAAACAGGTCAAACAATCATTGCTGGTATGGGTGAGTTACATTTAGATATTATCGTTGATAGAATGAAACGGGAATTTAAAGTTGAAGCAACTGTTGGAGCACCACAAGTTTCATACCGTGAAACTATTACTCAAGAAGCTGAAATTGAAGGTAAATTTGTCCGTCAAACAGGTGGTAGTGGACAATATGGACACGTATGGATTAGATTTGAACCAAATACAAACAAAGGATTTGAGTTTGTTGATGCAATTGTAGGGGGAGTAGTTCCTAGAGAATATATTCCTGCTGTAGGAAAAGGATTAGAAGGTGCCCTAAGTAATGGTATTTTAGCAGGATACCCGATGATCGATATTAAAGCTACTTTATATGATGGTTCTTACCATGATGTTGATTCAAATGAAATGGCCTTTAGAGTCGCGGCTACTATGGCACTTAAAAATGCAGCAAGTAAATGTAATCCAGTGTTATTAGAACCAGTAATGGAAGTAGAAGTTACCGTTCCAGATGATTATTTAGGAAATGTAATTGGAGATATTACAAAACGTCGTGGACGTATGGAAGGACAAGATGCTAGAGGGAATGCGCAAATCATTAAGTCGTTTGTACCATTAGCTGAAATGTTTGGATACGCAACTTCATTGAGATCTAACACGCAAGGTAGAGGTAATTACTCAATGAAATTCAGTCATTATATGGAGTGTCCACAATCAATAGCTGAACAAATTATTAAAAAGCGTAAAGGATAAAAATTAGCAGATGTTGATAATATACTTGCTTAAAGAAGTGTATTAAGTTAAAATAAATATGAAATGAATTAAAGACTATAATTAGGAGGAATTAAATAATGGGAAAAGAAAAATTTGATAGAACTAAACCGCATGTTAATGTTGGAACAATTGGTCATGTAGATCATGGTAAAACGACTTTAACTGCAGCTATAACTTTAGCCTTGTCTAAAGTAACAGGAGCTGAAGTAAAAGCTTATGATGAAATTGATGGAGCACCAGAAGAAAGAGAAAGAGGTATTACAATCAACACTTCTCATGTTGAGTATGAGACTGAAAAACGTCACTACGCACATGTGGATTGTCCTGGACATGCCGATTATGTTAAAAATATGATTACCGGTGCTGCTCAAATGGATGGTGGAATCTTAGTTGTTTCTGCTTCTGATGGACCAATGCCTCAAACGAGAGAACACATTTTATTATCACGTCAAGTAGGAGTACCAAAATTAGTTGTGTTCTTAAACAAAGTTGACCAAGTTGATGATGAAGAATTATTAGAATTAGTTGAAATGGAAATTCGCGATTTATTAAATGAATACGAATTCCCAGGTGATGAAATTCCAATAATCCAAGGTTCTGCTTTATTAGCCTTACAAGGTGATGCGGATCATGAAGCAAAAATTTTAGAATTAATGGCTGCAGTAGATGAATATATTCCTACTCCAGTAAGAGATATTGATAAACCATTTATGTTACCAGTTGAAGATGTATTCAGTATCACTGGTCGTGGAACAGTAGCAACTGGACGTGTTGAGCGTGGTAAAATTAAAGTTGGAGATACTTGTGAAATCGTTGGAGTAAAAGAAACTCAAACAACGACTATTACAGGAATTGAAATGTTCCGTAAATTATTGGATTACGCTGATGCTGGTGAAAATGTAGGGTGTTTATTACGTGGTACTAAACGTGATGAAATCGAACGTGGACAAGTAATCGTTAAACCAGGTTCTGTTACTCCTCATACTAAATTTAATACTGAAGTTTATGTATTAAGCAAAGAAGAAGGTGGACGTCATACTCCGTTCTTCGCTAATTACAGACCACAGTTTTATTTTAGAACGACAGATGTTACCGGTGTAATTGAATTACCAAGTGGTATTGAAATGGTAATGCCTGGAGATAACGTATCAATGGTTGTAAACTTAATTGCTCCAATTGCTATTGAGCAAGGAACTAAGTTTTCTATCCGTGAAGGTGGACGTACAGTAGGTGCGGGAGTAGTTGCCGAAATAATAGAATAATTAAATTTGTAAGGTGTTCTTGTAAAAGGGCACTTTTTTATTAGAATTTTATCTTAAAATAATAGGCATTTGGATAAAAAAAGAGTATAATAAGGACAATATGAAAAAATTAATTGAGAAATTAAAGAAAAAGAAATTAACAATTTCCAGTGCTGAAAGTGTAACAGGGGGTTTATTTGCTAGTGAAATTGTAGCGATAAGTGGCAGTTCAGAAGTGTTTAAAGAAGCAATAATCACTTATGCCAATGAAGCTAAAGTAAAATATTTAAAAGTTTCAGAAAAGACTTTAAAACATGATGGAGCTGTCTCTTATCAATGCGCAAAAGAAATGGTGATAGGTCTTAAAAAAATTAGTAAAGCTGATATTGCAGTTGCCTTTACAGGGATAGCAGGACCGACAGGCGGCAGTTCTGAAAAACCTGTTGGATTAACTTACATTGCTATTTACTATCAAGAGATTACTGTTTTAAAAGAGATTTTTACTGGCAACAGAAACTCCATCAGAAAACAGTGTATCAAAAAGGCAAAAGAAGAAATTATGAAAGTGATAGAATAAAAATGATTTTTAATACTCATACCCATCTAAACGATAAAAGATTTATTAAAATGACGGACCAAATAATTGCTGATTGTAAAAAAAATGGTATTACTAAACTACTGGTCGTTGGTTACGATATAGAAACAAGTAAAAGAGCGATAGAACTGGCTGAAAAATACAGTATTGTTTACGCAAGTGTAGGAATCCACCCTGTGGATTCAAATGCTTTTAATCAAGATACTGTAAATCAACTGGAAAAGATGTTACAATCTAAAAAAGTAGTTGCGATTGGCGAATGTGGGCTAGATTACCACTGGGATACTTGTCCGAAAGAAAAACAAATGTACTCTTTTAAAGAGCAGATAAAATTAGCAAATAAATACAATTTACCGGTAATTGTACATTGCAGAGATGCGATTAATGATACTTATAATATTTTAAAAGATAGCAATAGTACTGGAGTGATGCACTGTTACAGTGGTAGTTTAGAAATGGCTTCAAAATTTATCGAATTAAATTATTATATCTCGTTGGCGGGACCTGTTACTTTTAAAAATGCTAAAGTACCAAAAGAAATAGCTGAAAATATTGATTTAAGTAAATTGTTAGTTGAAACTGATGATCCTTATTTAACGCCAGTTCCTTTTAGAGGAAAAGAAAATAAGGCAAATTATGTAAAATATATTATTGACGAAATAGCAAAATTACGAGGTTTAAATTCACAATTAATAGGGCAAAATACATATGATAATGCAATGAGATTATTTAAGATAGGAGAATCAAAAAATGAATAAAATATTAATCGTTCTAAGTTTTATGCTCATTCTTTCCGCTTGTGGAAAGAATCCTTCACAAATAGAAATTCCACAAGATCAACTGGCGGCGGCAGTAGAAGAATATTTAAATAATAATAGGCCAGAAATAACGGCAGATATAAATATATCGGATATAAACGATTTGTTAATCACGGTAATCGATAAAGTTGAAGAGAGCAGTATTGGGATTTTAAATGTCAACGGTGTGGGGACCGTAATGTCAACCGGATCAGGTTTGATTTACAAATATCAAGACGATCATTATTATGCAGTTACTAATGATCATGTAATAAATGGAAATAGTCAAGCAAAAGTTTATTTATTTAATAAAGAAATAGTATCAGCAACTCTAGTCGGCACAGACCCAGATACCGATTTAGCAGTTATTAAATTTCAAACAGACGAACCAGTTAAAGTAGCTGAATTTAGCACAGAGGAAATAGTTCGAGGACAATTGGTTTTAGCTATTGGGATGCCGACAGATGAAGAATATATAAATTCTGTTAGTTTTGGAATTATATCTGGAGTTGATAGATATATTGGAATCAAAGACACAAACGGTGATGATATTGATGACATTCATGTAAAAATGATTCAACATGATGCTTCGATAAATCCGGGAAATAGTGGAGGACCACTATTTAATTTGGCAGGTAAAGTAATCGGAATTAATTCACTTAAATTAGTTAGTGAAAATATAGAGGGAATGGGATTTAGTATACCGGTAGATATCGTTAGAAGAGTAACCAGTGATTTAGAGAAGTTTGGGGTTGTAGAAAGACCAACTTTAGGAGTTCAAATCGGAAATGTTCAAGATTTAAATATTAAGACAAAATTAAAAAAAGGTTGTTATATCGTCGAAGTAATAGAAGGTGGAGTAGTGGCGCGATTTTCAAATTTACAAGCCGGAGATATAATTACTGAAGTTGGAGGTAAAACAACTGATAATACCAAAGAATTAAAATATAATTTATTTCATTATAGAGCGGGAGATACCGTAGAATTTACCTATTACCGAAATGGTCAATACTTTCAAACAAGTTTAATTTTAGAATAATAAAATAAGTTGTTTAAAAGACTCAGCCCTCGTAGATGATTCTACAAGGGTTTTAATTTGTAATAAAATAATTTTATTTAACAATAAATTTATAATTATTATCGCCATTTAAACCGTAGACAAAGTTCCCATCTACTGTATTTAAGTCGTTATTAAACCACTCATATGAGTCGATATCACGGTGATAATATTCAATGATTTTGGCGAATAGTTGTTTAGTGTTTATCGTGCCAATTTCTAAATTGTCAGGATAACCATTCCAAACGCCAACAGTCACATAAGGAGAATAACCAATCATCCAGGCATCGTATTTAGTTGTCCCACTTTTGGCAGCGTATTTGTGCGTTAATAAATGGTTAATATTTTTACCGGTGACATTAATAGGTGTAGGTAAGTCAGAAAACATTTCTTTCATCATCTCGCTTAAGATAATACAAAAGTCGTCGTTTAAATCTACGATAATATTTTTAATACTGTTGAAAGTCAATCTATCATTTTCGTAAATTCGGTTGATAAAAATTGGATCGGAATAATCACCAGAAGCAAAACCGTTGTAAATTAAAGTTAACTCTTCTAATGACATATAGTTAGTTCCTAAAGCAAGCGAGGGAGAATGGGGAGATTCTTGATTAAATTCAAAATTATCTAAAAAACTATTGAAATTGTTTATCCCTAAATAGAGTAATGTTTTGACAGCGTAAATATTATCACTAGTAGCAAGAGCAAAAGTCATCGTTATTTCATCGTTGACATAACTTGAGTAATTACTAGGTGTATAACTTACACCGTTAACGTTGAACGTTGTTTTTTTACTCATTAGAGTGTTGTACGGTTGAAGATTATTTTCTAAGCCATAATAGTAAAGCAAAGGTTTAATGGTAGAAGCCGGCTGTCTGTAAGATTGAGTAGATAGATTGAATTTTTGACTATCGTAATTATTGCCACCAAATAGTGCTAAAACTCTATTTGTATTAGGTTGAACAACATAGATAGCAGTCTGTAATTCTTTATCAGTAATAATCTCAGTATTGATATAATTAAAAAGATCATAATCTAAAGTAGTGTAAATATCTTTTTTACTATTTTTATTTAGTTCTGGTAAATATTTTTTAAGTTCATCGAGATAGTATAAAAGATTTCTATTTGGAACGACAACATCTAACTTTATTTCCTCTACTTCCGCCTCATTTTGTCTTTTTAAATAATCGTTTGTTCTTTTTAAATTAGCCTCTTTATCAATAATAGGAGAATATATGCTAGGTGCATTTTGAATAACAACTAGTGAATTAGCTTCGGATAAAGTTAAATTTTGAGCACTTTTATTAAAATAATATTGACTGGCATTTTCAATGCTATAAATTCCATGACCAAAATAAAGGGTGTTAAGATGGCTGTTTAAAATTTCTTCTTTACTGTATTTAATTTCCACTAAAATTGAGAGAAAAATTTCTTTTATTTTTCTACTATAAGTTTTTTCATTGGTAAGAAAATTGTTTTTTACATATTGTTGAGTAATCGTCGAAGCCCCTTCTTTAATTTCGCCACTATTGATATTGGAAAAAAAGGCTTTGGTAATTCTGGCTAAATCAAAGCCAGAATGAGTGTAAAATTTTTGATCTTCTATCGAGATGAGCGAATTAATAAAATAATTTGAAACATTTTCATTTTCGACTATTTTGACCGATGAATCATTTATTTCAGTAAAAAATAAAATCTCGTTAATGTCATAGTAATTTATTCGTTGATAATCTATTAAGTTTTTAGGTAAAGAATTATAAAACAGTAGTATTTTTATAGTAAAAAAAATAAAAAGTATCAATAGAATTTTTTTCAAACTTAATCACCTCTGTATATCTATTTTTACGCTAAATTAAAAAAATATTAGTAATTTATTAGAAAAATATTAAAAACTATTGTATAATTGTTTGATAAATAGATTGGAGTGATTATCATGGCATTAACTTGTGGAATAGTAGGATTACCAAATGTAGGGAAATCTACTTTGTTTAACGCATTAACGAAAGCAAAAGCACTAGCTGCTAATTATCCTTTTGCAACTATTGAACCAAACGTTGGGGTAGTTGAGGTACCAGATCACAGATTAGAAGTTTTAAAAGAAATGTGTAATCCAGAAAAATTAATACCTACTTTATTTGAATTTACAGATATTGCAGGATTAGTTAAAGGAGCATCAAAAGGAGAAGGACTAGGAAATCAGTTTTTATCACATATCAGAGAAGTTGATGCAATCGCACAAGTCGTAAGATGTTTTGAAGACCCAAGCATCACGCATGTCGATGGAGAAATTGACCCACTGAGAGATGTTGAAACGATTAATTTAGAACTTATTTTAGCAGATATCGAAATTATTGAAAAAAGACTGCCAAAAATCGAAAAAAAAGCCGAGATGAAAGTAGACAAAGAAATAACTAGAGAATACCAAATTCTTTTAAAAATACAAGAGGCTTTAGAACAAGAATTACCGGCTAGAAGCGTGAAGTTAGATAAAAATGAAATTAAAGCGATTAAACACTATAGTTTTTTAACTTTAAAACCGATGATGTACGTAGCGAACGTAGCTGAAGATGAGTTAGATGGAAGTAACCAATCAGTAAAAATCATCGAAGAATATGCAGCTAAATATAACGACTCAGTAGTATTAGTAAGCGCTCAAATTGAAGCCGAACTAAGTGAATTGGATGAAGAAGAACAAGAAATTTTTTTAGAAGATTTAGGAATTAGTGAATCCGGTTTAAATAAAGTTATCAGAGAAGCATATTCTCTCTTAGGCTTAAAAACTTATTTCACGGCAGGAGTAAAAGAAGTAAGAGCTTGGACCTATGCAGATGGGATGACGGCCAAACAATGTGCAGGAATTATTCACACAGATTTTGAAAAAGGATTCATTAGAGCGGAAACTATTGCCTATCAAGATTTAGTCGAAGCAGGAAGTGAAAAATTAGCTAAAGAAAAAGGGAAAATGCGTTTAGAAGGAAAAGAGTATATCGTTAAAGATGGCGATGTCTTGCACTTTAGATTTAACGTTTAAAATTAACCTCCTTAGAGAATATACATAGTATATAAGGGGGGATTATTTTGAAATATTTTTCAGTTAATAAAAAAATTATGGGAATACCTTTTTTAGAATACGAGATAAAAAATAAAGTATCACCACTGATTATATTTGTCCATGGTTTAACAAGAAGCAAAGAAGATATTAAAACGGTAGCGGATAAAATTGTAAAAAGTGGATATAACATTATAAGTATTGATGCTTATTTACACGGTGAGCGGAAAAAAAATGTTAATGTAGAAGAGATGTACCCATATATTGTCATCAATACTAGTTTAGATATATTTTATTTATATAAAGATTACATTAGAAAAAAACGAAATATTGATTTGGACAACATTTTTGTTATCGGGGTTTCAATGGGAGGGGCAATAACTGTTTTAACTTCTAGTTTAACCAACTTTAAAGGTTATGTTTCGATTATTGGAAGCCCTTCCTTAGTCGATTTTTTAAAGGTTGAAACTGGGAAAAAGGGGATTCAAATTCCTCAAAAAGAATTAGCGTATTTTACAATGCTCGACCCTTATTACAATTTAAACAAATACTGTAATAAAAATATTTTATTTCAAAATGGAATTTACGATAAGCAAGTTTCAGCAGTTTATGCTCAAAATTTTTACAATAAAATAAAAAATAAAGGGAATGTTAACTTTCAACTCTATAAGGTTGACCACACTGTTAATAAAAAAATGTTGCAAGATTGTTTATCGTGGGTAAAAAACAAAACATCTTAATAAATTCTTTACATTTTTCAAATTATAGTGTACAATTATTGAGCAAGTATTTGCGCCTTGCCTTAACAGGCCATCAGACCAAGAGGGGGAAAAAAATATGAGAAAATATGAAGCAATGTTTATCGTTCAACCAAATTGTGTTGAAGAAGTTAGAAAAAGTTTGATTAGTGATATTAATGGAGTTTTTTCTAGTGAAACAGAACTTGAAGAAATGGGAACGCGTCAATTAGCTTATGAAATTGAAAAACATCGCAGTGGATACTACGTATTGATTACTACTGATGCTACCAGTGAAGAAGTTAATGAATTTGAGCGTGTTTGTCGTATTAAAGAAGATGTTATCAGATTTATGATTGTAAGATTAGGAGATTAAGGAAATGATTAATAGAGCAGTTTTAGTAGGAAGATTAACTAAAGATCCAGAATTGAGATATACTCAAAGCAATCTTGCTGTAGTTTCGTTTACTGTTGCGGTAAATAGAAATTTTACTACGCAAGAGGGTAAAAACGAAGCAGATTTTATTTCTTGTGTGGCTTGGAGAAAAACAGCAGAGAGTGTTGGCAAGTATATGAAAAAAGGAAGTTTAGTTGGAGTAGATGGTAGAATCCAGACTGGAAGTTACGAGGCACAAGATGGTAGTAAAAGATATACTACTGAAGTTATTTGTGATAACGTTAGATTTTTAGATTCAAAATCTTCATCAGCACCTAGTTCGAATCAAAATAATTTTCAAACTAATGATTTTACAGGAAATAAAGGCAAAGATGATTTTTCATCAAATGAGCAATTAAATGATGACGATGATTTTAATCCGTTTTCAAATGCAACTAATATAGTTGTTAATGATGATGACATACCATTTTAAGGAGGAGAATGTAAATGGAACAACGTAGAGGAAACTTTCGTAGAAGAAGAAAAAAAGAATGTTATTTTAAAAAAAATAAAATAAAACACATTGATTATAAAGAAGCAGAATTATTAAAAAGATTTATTTCTGATCGTGGAAAAATATTACCGAGAAGAGTTACTGGGACTACGGCTAAATACCAACGTAAATTAGCAATAGCAATTAAAAGATCAAGACATATGGCTCTAATACCATTTGTTCAATAATAAAAATTTTAGAGATGGAAAATCATCTCTTTTTTGTTAGGCTAATTTTTGAAAAAAAATATCGTTATTTAAATAAAAAATTAAAAGAATAGTAGTTTTAGATTAAAGATTATTAGCAAAAAGGTAAAACTTAAACAGAAATTTTTTTTTTTCTAATCATTTTTTATCTGTTTGAATTAAAATACTGTGTTTATATGATATAATTTAGGAATAGTGAGGTGATTACTTTGAATAAATTAACTCTGAGGATAATTACAATAAGTGCATTGCAACTAATTTTGTTTTTAGGTTACTATTATTTTTCTAGACCTAATAATGCGTTTATCTATATTGTCTTCTCTCTTTTTGTGAACGCGTTTATTGTAGCAACCGTTATTTGGATTAATAATTGTGGTAAAAGTCAAGTTAAATGGTTAGAAATAAAATTAACACAACTATATGAAATAACGCATAACTTGAATAAATCAACTGAAATATATTTAAATAATTTACCGATAGGTATAATGGCGATAAATAAAGATAAAAAGATTGTGTGGATAAATAATATTTTAGAAAATATTTTAGATGGAAGTTTTGTCGGTACGCATATTGAACTTATTAGTCGGGAATTATATCAAAATATTAACGACAGTATTGAGCAATTTGAAATTATGTTTAAAGAAGAGGAATTTTTAACTTCTTATAATGAAGAATACGATGTAATTTACTTTGAAAGAGTGACCGATTTAAAAAATTTAGAAAATAAATATTTAGAAAGGCGTTTAGTTCTAGGACAACTGATTTTAGACAATTTTAGTGAAAGTCTATCTAAATTAGATGTTGAAAAAAGAGCAAAAATTCAAAGTGAGTATTTTTCTGAAATTGGAAAATGGGCAGAAAAAAAACAAATTTATCTAAAAGGTTTTGCAACTGATAAATTTTTGTTACTAATGGACTATCAAAAACTTCAAGAACTAATCAAAGAAGAATTTGAAGTTTTAGATGAAGTGCGAAAGATATCGGTTCAAACAAAGTTACAAATCACAGTTAGTATCGGACTGGTTTGTTTTGATAAACCAGTTTTAGAATTACAAGAAAAATTAGATGAATGTGTCGACATTGCCTATGAGCGTGGTGGAGACCAAGTAATTGTAAATATTCAAGGTGAACAATTAAAATATTTTGGGGGAGAAAGTCAGGCTCAAAGTAAACGTTCAAGAATTCGCTCAAGAGTATTTGCTGGACAGTTGACAGGAATGATTGAAAGTGCTAGCAAAGTAGTTTTTTTAACTCATAAAAGCCCTGACCAAGACGGTATCGGTGGAATAGTTGGTTTAGATAGTTTGTGTAAAAGTTTAGGAAAAGAAAGTATGATTTTGTTAGATTACATCAAAAGTGATGAGTCGATGAAAAGAATTTTAAAATTACTTTTTGAGGTTAAAAATAATATAACGGCAAAGGTTGATGTAATTGAGGATTTTATCGATAAAGATACTTTGATAATCGTTGTCGATGTTAATAATTTAAACATTTTATACGGTCCGGTAAAAGAAAATAAAACCGTGGTAATAGATCATCACCGGAGAAGTGAAAATTCAATTAAAAGTGATGTCTTATACGTAGAGCCATACGTGTCTAGTTCAACGGAGATTGTAGTGGAAATTTTAATGTTTCACGAAAGTAATTTACAGATAACTCCTTTAGAAGCAACATTGATGTTAGCGGGAATCGTGGTAGATACTAGTAATTTCTTTTTAAGAACAGGAGCTAGAACATACAATGCAGCATCTTTCTTGAGATTGAATGGAGCCGATAATGTTAAAGTTAAAATGTTACTTAGAGATAGTTATCAGCGTTTTAGTGAACTAAATAACTTGCTGACTACGAGCGAGGTGTATAAAAATTTTGCAATAATTAAATCCGAAGAACATATAAGTAGTGTTCTTTTAGCTAAAACATGTGAAGAATTATTGATGATAGATTCAGTAGATGCGACATTTGTAATCGGAAAACTCAACGATACTATCGTGGGGATTTCGGCGAGAAGTTTTGGTGAAATTAATGTGCAACTTTTAATGGAAGAATTTGGAGGAGGAGGTCACTTTACCAGTGCAGCATGCCAAATTGAATCAACTGTAGAGGAAATGTATGAAAAATTAAAAGAAGTATTAAATACACTGATGAGTGAGGGATAAAAAATGAAAATAATTTTAATAAAAGATGTGAAAAATAAAGGAAAAAAAGGCGATATAATTGAAGTTGCGAACGGTTATGCCGGCTTCATGTTTAGAAATCAAACAGCGATAAAATCAACAAAAGAAAATTTAGAAAAAATAAAAATGGAAAATATCCAAAAAGAAAAAGAAGTAGCAGCATTAATAGCCCAGGTGGAAGAAACAAAAAAATTTATCGAAAAAAATCCCTTAACGATTAAAGTTAGAACATCGGAAAATGGGAGGATTTTTGGTAGTATTAGTACCAAACAACTGGTAAATGATTATCAAAAGAAATACAATATTAGATTAGATAAAAAGAAAATTATTACTGACTCAATAATGAATGCTTTAGGGACGTATCGATTGAAAGTTCAACTACATAAAACAACAGTAGCAGAGTTGGTTGTAAAAATAGAAGGAAATTAGTGAAAAATCATGAAAAAAGTACCGTTTAGTATGGAAGCAGAACAGAGTCTATTAGGTTCGATATTAGTAGACCAAAATGCAATAAGAAGAATTTCGGATATTGTTAGTCCGGAAGATTTTTATATGCCTAAACATCAAATGATTTACCGCGTTATGTTAGATTTATATAAAAATGAATTAGCTATTGACTACGCAACTGTTGAAAATGGATTAAATAATGTAAATCAGTTGAGCGATACCGGCGGAATTAATTATTTAATAGAATTGAGTGAATTACTACCTTCAGCTGCTAACTCTGAAACGTATGGCCATTTAGTAAAAGATAAATCATTTGCTAGATTGATTATTAGAACATGCAATAGTATTGTCGAAAAGACCTACGCTCAAAACATTACTGCAGATGAAATTTTGGATATCGTTGAAGATGAAGTTTTAGGGCTTACTAAAAAAAGAAGATCGATAGAATTTAAAAAGATAACTAATATTGTTAACAGCGTATTGAGTGATATTGAGGAAAAGAAAAAAAGAGGTGCGGACATCGTTGGTCTCAGCACTGGTTTTTATGATTTAGATAAATACTTATTGGGATTACAAAAAGGTTCTTTACTAATACTAGCAGCGCGACCTTCGGTAGGGAAGTCAGCGTTAGCGATTAATTTAGCTTACAACGTAGCTGAAACTGATAAACACGTAGCGATATTTTCTTTAGAGATGCCTGCTGAGCAAATTGTTCAAAGAATGTTGGCTAGTGTTTCTAGCGTAGAGGGAATGAAAATTCAAAGTGGAAATATATCAGATGATGAGTGGAGAAAAATAGGTCATGCCGGAACCTTGTTAAAAGGGAAAAATATTTATTTTGATGATAAATCTGGTGTTAATATTAATGAAGTGTACGCTAAATGTCGCGATTTATTTCAAGAAGAAAAACTAGATTTAGTTGTCATCGACTACTTACAATTACTATCAGGTTCAGGAAAATATGCCGGGAATAGAGTGGTAGAAGTTTCGGAGATTTCTCGTAAATTGAAAAATTTAGCACGTGATTTGAATGTACCGGTAATTGCTTTAAGTCAATTATCACGTCAAGTTGAAAATAGACAGGATAAAAGACCGAATATGGCTGATTTAAGAGAATCAGGTTCAATTGAACAAGATGCAGACATCGTGATGTTTATGTACCGTGATGACTACTACAATAAAGAATCAGAAACTCCGAACTTGGTAGAAATTAATATTGCCAAAAATCGTTCTGGGGAAACCGGAAAAGTGGAATTATTGTTTGCTAAACAGATAAGTTTATTGAGAAATAGGAGTAAGGTTGAAGAAATAGATTAGGGGCAGTAACATGAAAAAAAAAGATTTAACTAAAGGCAGTGTCATAAAAAGTATTTTGATGATAGCCGTTCCCTCAATATTAACATCGTTGCTGGAATTACTTTATAATCTGACTGATTTATTTTGGATTTCTAGAGTTGGAGTAGTAGGAATTGACAATGTTAAAGCAATTGCTGCAGTTGGAACAGCCAGTTTATATATTATGATGGCGCTTGCTTTGATGAATTTAGTTAGAGTTGCATTTGGCAGTTTTATTCCTAAAAATGTAGCTAGAAATGATGAAAAAAAAGTTAATAATTATGTTGTTAATGGACTTTACATAATGCTATTTTTAGCTTTTATCTACAGTATGATAGGATTGCTTTTCAAAGAAGAATTTATCGGTTTATACGGTTTTGATGAAACTGTTAGTAAATATGCCGTAGATTATATCAGAATATTAGCGATATTTATTTATTTTCAATTCTTTAATCCAATAATTACTTCAGTTTTTAACGGTTTAGGAAGAGCGATAGTCCCTTTAATTATCAATGCGATTGGGATATTTATCAATATTGTTTTAGATCCAATACTAATCGTTAACTTAGAGTTAGGAGTTAAAGGGGCAGCAATTGCGACCGTAATTGCCCAAGCTGTTGTGGCACTGCTTTATATAATTATTTTAGTCAGCAAATACGCACCGCTTAAAATTAAGTTTAATAAGATAGATTTTAAATATGTTAAAGATATTCTTAAAGTAGGTTATCCCTTAACTGTCAGAAGAGTTGTCTTTACAGTGATTGGCTTGATATTAGGAATTATAATTTCCCAATTCGGAGAAGTTGGTATTGCAGTTCAAAGAATTGGGGTGCAAGTTGAAGCGATAACTTGGCGGATGGCCGGAGGATTTGGTGTCGCCTTAGCAGCCTATGTTGGACAAAATATTGGGGCACAGAACCACGAAAGAGTAAAAGAAGGATATTATAAAACGATCGTAATTGTCGGAATATATGGTTTGATTACCAGTTTGATTTTATTTTTTGCCCCAGAAATAATAATTAATATTTTTAATCCTGATGAAGAACTATTGAGATTAGGAGTAACTTATTTAAGAATATTGAGTTTTTCTCAAATATTTATGATTATTGAGATAGCTACCCAGGGAGCATTAAATGGAGCAGGAAAAACGATGCCATCAGCTGTTGTGGGAACAGTATTTAATTTATTTAGAATTCCAATTGCCATCATCTTGTCCAAATATTATGGTTTAAATGGAATTTGGATTGCCATTTCGATAACAACTGTTTTTAAAGGTGTGGTATTATATATTATCTGGGTGAAAGCATTAAATAATAAGTCGTATTTAAAATTTAAAAGTGAGGTTTCGTGATGATAGATAGATTAGAGTCGATTTTACAGAGATATCAAAAGATTAATCAATTATTAATGTCAGCAGAAATAATTACGGATATTAAAAAAATGACTGAATTGTCCAAAGAACAAAGGACATTAGCAGAAACAGTAGAAATTTACAGAGAATATAAAAATTGTTTAGCAGAGATCATCTCTTTAGAATCAATGTTAAAAGAAGAAGATCAAGAGATGGTAGAAATGGCTGAAATGGAATTGATGGAATTAAGAGATATGCCCAAACAATTAGAAGATAAGTTACAAATACTACTGATTCCAAAAGATCCAAATGATGAAAAAAATGTTATTGTGGAGATTAGAGGAGCAGCAGGTGGAGATGAAGCTAATATTTTTGCTGGTGATTTATACCGAATGTACAGTAAATACGGTGAGCAAAACAATTGGAAATTTGAACTTTTAAATGCTGAAGAATCAGGAACAGGTGGATTTAGTAAAATTGAATTTATTGTTTCAGGAGAAAGAATATATTCGCAAATGAAATATGAATCAGGTGCTCATCGTGTGCAAAGAATTCCCCAAACAGAGTCCCAAGGAAGAATTCACACTTCTACCGCAACGGTACTAGTAATGCCAGAAGCTGAAGAAGTTGAAGTTGAACTAAATATGCACGAAATTAGAGTCGATACGTTTTGTTCTAGTGGACCAGGAGGGCAAAGTGTAAACACTACTAAATCAGCTGTAAGATTAACGCATATTCCTACTGGAATAGGAGCGAGTTGCCAAGATGGAAAAAGTCAACATGAAAACAAAGCAAGTGCCTTAAAAATCTTAAGAGCTAGAATATACGATTCTATATTGCAAGAAAAATTAGAAGCGGAAGGTGCTGAAAGAAGAAGTAAAATCGGTACGGGAGACCGTAGTGAAAAAATAAGAACTTACAACTACCCCCAAAATAGAGTAACAGATCACCGCATTGGTTTTACGATCCAACAACTCGACAGAGTGATGGAAGGGAAACTACTTCCCGTTATTGAAGCGTTGCAGGCAGAAGAGTTAAAAAGAAAATTAAAAGGTGAATAAACTGTTAATTGATTAACAGTTTTTATTTTATTTACAAAATATTTTTATTGGTAAATTGTTGTGATAAAAATAATGGAAGGTGAGTAGAGATATGAAATACATTGAATTATTAAATTATGGTAGCGAAATTGCTTTAAAAAACAGTAGAGAAGACAGTGCTATTAAAATATTAATGTTGTACGTAACTAAGGTAGAAAGTCATATTTTACTCAATAAGATGAACGAAGAAGTTTCAATTGAGGAAGAAAAATTATTTAAAAAATTGCTCAATATGTACGTAGTTGAAAACATTCCAATACAGTATTTAACGAACGAAGAATATTTTTATGGTTACAATTTTTATGTTAATGAAGATGTCTTGATACCGAGATTTGAAACTGAAGAATTAGTCAGCAATGTACTGTTAACTTACGATGAAGTATTCAAAGGGAAAGAGGTTAAAGTGGTCGATGTAGGGACTGGTAGTGGAGCAATTGCCATCTCTTTATCTTTAGAAGAAAAAAAAATGAAAGTTTACGCTAGTGAAATTAGTGAAAATGCTTTAAAGGTAGCGCAAAAAAATAATCAGAAGTTAGAAGCAGATGTAGAATTTTTTTTAGGCGATATGTTAGAGCCTTTAAAAGGAAAAAAATTTGATATTTTAGTTTCTAATCCTCCTTATATACCGTTGAGTGAAAAAGTGGATTCACTGGTGATAGATAATGAACCCAATTTAGCGTTATTTGGTGGTGAGGATGGCTTGAAGTTTTATCAGCTGATTTTAAGGGGCGCCAAAGAAGTTTTAAATATCCCTAATTTTATCGCCTTTGAGCATGCTTTTAATACTGCTAGTCAAATAAAACAATTAGCATTGCAGTATTTTGAAGATGCAGAAATCAGAACGTTAAAGGATTTACAAGGTAAAGATAGAATGACCATTATTATCAATAGAGACAAAAATGAAAAAAATTAAATTAGCGGAAATAAGAAAAATTAATTTGCGAGGTAAAACGATAGGATTTAGTACTGATACTGTCTTTGGTGTTGGTGCTTTAATCGATGATCATCTAGCTATTGAAAAAATATATCAATTAAAGGGGCGTGATTATACTAAACCATTGGCTTGTTTAATCGATGATCTTAAATATTTAGAGCATTTGACCACTTATCAAGGAGATTTAGATTTTAGTAAATTTTGGCCCGGTCCGGTAACTTTTGTTTTTGAAAAACAAAATGTTTTAGATTTAGTTACAAGCAATTTAAAGACAGTAGGAATTAGAATACCAAATAGCCGAATTGCTTTAACCGTTTTAAACTATTTTGGTCCGATGGCGGTCACAAGTATAAATTTAAGTGGAGAAAAAAGTGCTACTTCTTTAAGCGAAGTGGAAAAATTTAAGATTGATTATTTAATTTGCGAGGAAGAGGAGTTGTCCGGTTTATCTTCTACCGTTATTGATTTAACGACAGACTGTCCAAATATTTTACGAAAAGGAAGTATTTCTAAAGCGGTATTACAAAAGGAAATTAAAAATATCAATTAAATAGGTATAAAAAATAAGTCATCTTTAAATGCTATATTTAGGGGTGATTTTTATGAAATATATTTTTGGTTTAGCAATTTGTTTAATAGTGATATCGGTTGTTAGCAGTGGATCAAAAAGTGATGAGCAAGTGGACTACAGCAAGGAGTTTAGAGTTAGAGTAATTGCTGAAAATAATAATGAGGAAAATATTGAGCTTAAGGAAGAGATTATTGAACAATTAAAAAAGGTCTATCAAGATGTTGAAGATCCTTTGAGTTATTCTAGAAAATACCGTGGTTACATCGAAAATGTTATTGCGAAATATACCGATGATTTCACAGTAAATGTGGGGGAAAATTATTTTCCGATAAAAGCGTACGAGGGAAAAATTTTAGAAAATAAAGAATATCCCTCGCTGGTTGTTAAATTAGGAGTAGCTAATGGTAAAAATTCTTGGTTCATCGTTAGTGATCAAGTGCTGCAAGGTGAGGAAGTAAAAATAAGTTTTTGGGTATTAGAAAAATTAAACGAATTATTTAAATAAATATAACATATGTTTATATAGGTGATAACTTTGAATGAAATAAAGAGAATTAATGAAATGAATGATAGTGAATTAGAAAGTTTAAAAATTTTTTTAGACGGAGTAAAAAGTTTAGAGTCGTTTGATGAAAAAGTTTTGATAAATGGTTCAATTGCCATAGATGAAGAAATTATGGGATTGTTGGCATTTGAGGATTTTAACCATCTGGCACTGCTCAGGTATTTTATTTTTAAAAGCAAAATTAATCAAGAAGATATTTTACATTTAATTGAAGATGTTAAAAGAAACATTGTTGAAAATAAATTTGAACAAATAGTGGCAATCATCAACGACGACAATGTCTATAACTTATTAAAAGAGTTAGGATTTAAAGAGTTAGCAAATGAAAAAGTGATTTTAACAGAAAAAAATTTAATTCATACCAGTATGAAAAATTCTAAAGTTTTAGAATATAAAATTAGCAATTAATGAAAAAGCAACTTTTAAGTTGTTTTTTATTTTATAAGAATGTGAGAGATATTTAAAAAAAATATTTGATTATGTTGATAAAATATGATAATATTTTTTAGAGTGAGGACAAACAAATGAAAATAATAATTGGCTCAGATCATGGCGGTTTTAGTCTGAAAAAGAAGATAATTGACCACATAAAAAAGCAAAATTTGGACTTTTTTGACGCCGGATGTTACAGCACTGAAAGTGTTGATTATCCTGAATACGGGAAAAAAGTAGCAGTGGCAGTCAGCGATCAGCAATACGATAGAGGAATAGTAGTTTGTGGTACGGGAATAGGAATTAGTATCGCTGCTAATAAAGTAAAAGGCATTCGTTGTGCTTTAGTTCATGATATTACAAGTGCAAAATTGACCAGAGAACACAATGATTCTAATGTTTTAGCTATGGGAGGAAGAATTGTAGACCATGATACAGCATTGGAGATTGTCGATATTTGGTTAAAAACAGAATTTGCCGGTGGACGGCACCTGAGAAGAATTCAGGCCATCGAGAACTAAGATGAAATTTAAAAAATATTTTAAGTTGTATGCCATCGTAACCCAATTTTTAATTCAAACTATTGTGTTAGTTATTTTAGGGTTATATTTTGGGAATTGGCTAGATAAAAAATTGGGTATCGAAAACGATTTACTCGCCTTCCTGTTTGGAATAATAGGAATATATGGAGGATTGGGCTCGATGATTATTTATGTTATGAAGCGGGGAAAAAAGGATGAAAAATAATGAAATATATTATAGAGTAATACCGATAGTCCTGCTGTATGCAGCAGTAGTGGGAGTTATTTTATACTTTATTAAACCTATTTTTGTCACTAGTTTTATTTTAGGAACGGCGACGACGTTGTTTAATTATTCTATTTTGATCAAAAATATTAAAGTTTCGTTGAGCAGAGAAGTCGGGACTAGAATGGGATATTCTATGTCCATGCAAATTATTAGATTTGTTATATACGGGTCTATTTTAGCAGTTGCCTATTACGATAGTAGGTTTTTTATTATACCTACTTTTATCGGAATGTTGTCTGTTAAAATTGTTCTGTTTATATATATTTTAATTGTGAGGAGGGGGGATTAATGAACATAACCGTTTTTGAGAAATTTTTTTCACCCAGCATAAATGTGTCGATATTAATTACGGTGATTCTTTGCTTATTGGTCTTTATTTTAGGATTTAAAATAAGGAAGGTAAAACCAACTGATAAACCTAAAGGAATAATGTTATTACTAGAGTTAATCGTTGGGTTTGTTAATAATTATTCAAAAAATTACTTTGGGAAATACTGGCGGACTTATGCCCCGTATATTCTCACGCTAGGACTGTTTTTAATCGTGAGTAATATGGCGGGGTTATTCGGTGTTAGACCACCGACGGCAAGTCTTAATGTAACTTTTGGATTAGCCTTAATCAGCTTTTTTATAGTTCACATAAGCGGAATTTTTTCACAGGGAATTAAAAGTTATCTGAAAGGATATTTAGAACCGATGAGTTTTTTATTACCGATGAACATTATCGGAGAAATAGCCATGCCGATATCACTTAGTTTGCGTTTGTTTGGGAATATCTTATCAGGAATGATTATCACAGGATTGGTTTATGGTGTTTTAGGCAATTGGGCCTTTTTGGTAACACCAGCTCTTCACGGAATATTTGATATCTTCTTTGGAGGAATTCAAGCAGTAGTATTTGTTTTATTGACAACGATATTTGTGTCAATGCAATTAGATTTAGAGGAAAATTAGGAGGACAAATCAATGAATGATTTATTATTTTTAGTAGCAGAGTACAACGCTAGTTTTGTTTCAGGAATGGCAATGCTAGGTGCTGGTGTTGCCATGATTGCCGGTATCGGTGCAGGGATTGGACAAGGATATGCAGCCGGAAGAGCAGCAGAAGCAGTAGGTCGACAACCGGAAGCACAAGGTAAAATTATGATTACCATGATTGTTGGACAAGCAATGGCGGAAACAACAGGATTATATGCATTGGTAATTGCTTTCATGTTAATGGGTAAATAATTTAAATAGAAGAATAAGGAGGTCTTGCTATGGATGAATTCCTTAAGAAAATACCTGTTTTTATAGAAGATGGATTAGGGATTGATATCGGACAAATCGGTATACAGTTATTAGCAACTCTTATTTTATTTGGTTTCATATGGAAGTTTTTATGGAAACCTGTTACTGAATTATTAGAACAACGTCAAGAACTAGTTGTCAATGATTTAGAGGGAGCGAAAAAAGCTAATGAAGATGCTAATGCAATTAAAGAACAGTTAGAGAGTAAATTGGCAAGCGCAAGAGATGAAGCTAAAAACATTTTAGCAGCTTCGAAAGTAAGAGCAGAAGTAGAGAAATCTGACATCTTAAAAGATGCTAATTTAGAGGCAGTTGAAAAACTAAATAAAGCAAAAGCAGATATTGAATTAGAAATAGAAAAAGCTAAGAAAGATCTTAAAGATGAAATTGTTAATGTGGCTTTTAAAGTAGCTGAAAAAATTATAGACGAAGAAGTTGATAAAGACAAACACGAGAGTGTAATTAATCAATTTATTTCGGAGGTTGATCAGGATGCTAAGTAAAGAGTACGCTTTGGCTCTCTTTGATTTTTCAAGAGACTTAAATAAATTAGATTTGATATTTGATGAATTTAAGGTATTTGCTGATTCTATCAAGGAAAATGATGGTTTTATAAATATTATGTCTCATCCTAAAATTAATGTTGGTGAGAAAAAAGAACTGATTAAAGATATTTTAAAATCATTTGATGTTGATTTTAAATATTTTATCTATGTGTTAATTGATAATGGCCGATTTGAAATTATAAATATAGTTTATGATGAATTTGTTTCTTTAATTAATAAAGATAATAATATAATGGTCGTTAAAGTATTTACTAAAGAAAAGATAAATAGTAGTAAACAAGACGAATTAAAACAAAAACTAGAAAGTATTCATAAAAAGAAAATCAAGTTAGAGCCGATAGTTGATAATACTGTTATCGGTGGAATTCGTTTAGAATTTAATGGCAAGATATTGGATGATACTTTTAAAAGAAAATTAGAAGATTTGAAATCTAAATTAGTTTAAGATCGGGGTGAAATTAAATGTCAAAAATTAGAGCAGAAGAAATTAGTTCTCTGATTAAAGAGCAAATTAGTCGCTACTCTAAACAGTTAAAAACCGATTCAGTAGGAACAGTTATTCGTGTCGGAGATGGTATTGCGTTAGTCCATGGATTAGACGATGCAATGAGCGGTGAATTATTAGAGTTTCCGAATGATGTATATGGGATGGTTTTAAACTTAGAGAAAGATCATGTAGGTACTATTCTTTTGGATGAAACTACAAGTATTAAAGAAGGAGACCAAGTTAAATGTACTGGGAAAATTTTAGAAGTACCAGTAGGCGACGAATTGATTGGTCGAGTTGTAAATTCACTGGGAGTTCCTTTAGATGGAAAAGGTGAAATTAAGGCTACCAAGTTTAGAAGAGTAGAACAAAAAGCTTCAGGAGTTATGGACCGTAAAAGTGTTCATGAGCCTTTGCAAACAGGGATTAAAGTATTAGATGCCCTAGTACCAATAGGAAGAGGACAACGAGAATTAATTATCGGTGACCGTCAAACAGGAAAAACTTCTGTCACAATCGATACAATTATCAACCAAAAAGGTAAAGATTGTATTTGTATATATGTAGCAATTGGGCAAAAAGAATCAACTGTTGTGAACGTAGTAGAGACTTTAGAAAAAGCGGGTGCGATGGACTATACTATCGTCGTTACCGCGAGTGCATCTTTGCCATCACCACTTTTATATTTAGCTCCTTACACAGGAGTTACAATGGCTGAAGAATTTATGTACAGTGGCAAACATGTTTTGGTGGTATATGATGATTTATCAAAACACGCGGTAGCTTATCGTGAATTATCATTACTGTTAAGAAGACCACCAGGAAGAGAAGCATATCCAGGAGATGTTTTCTATTTACACAGTAGATTATTAGAAAGAGCTTCCAAATTAAATGATGAATTAGGTGGAGGAAGTATTACGGCTCTACCGATAATTGAAACACAAGCGGGGGATATCAGTGCGTATATACCAACGAATGTAATTTCAATTACCGATGGACAAATTTTCTTACAATCAAATTTATTTAATGCGGGAGTTATTCCAGCGATTAATGCCGGGTTATCAGTATCACGTGTAGGTGGAGCAGCGCAGACAAAAGCGATAAAAAAAGTATCAGGTACACTGAGACTGGAATTAGCCTCTTACCGTGAATTAGAAGCATTTACCCAGTTTGGATCCGATTTAGATGACGCCACTAAAAAAGTTTTAGAGCGTGGGAAAAGAACTGTAGAAGTGCTGAAACAAGGACTACAAGTGCATTTATCAGTTGCTGAACAAGTATTTATTTTATACAGTTTAAGTAAAGGATATCTAGATGATATAGCAGTCGAAGACATTAAACGTTTTGAACAAGAGTTAAATCGTTATTTAGAGACCGATGAAGAAGGTAGAAGAGTAAAAGACCTGATTCAAAGTACTAAAAATCCAGCGAATGAAGAGGAAATGAATGCTGTAATTGAAGCATTTATTAAATCTTTTTTATAGAGGAGACTAACTATGGGATCTTCAATGAAAGCAATTAAGGAAAGAATTAATGCAACTAAGAAAACTTCTCATATTACGAAAGCGATGAACATGGTTTCTGCTAGTAAATTAAAAAGAGCGGAAAAAGCTATTAAAAAATTTTCAATGTTCATGGAAAAAATAGAAGAGATTGTTTCTAACGTTATTTCTAGTGGAGAAGATTTAAATCATCCCCTACTGAAAGAGCGGAAAATAAAAAAAGTTGCCTATGTTTTAGTTACCTCTGATAGAGGGTTAGCGGGACCTTATAATTCTAGTATTCTTAAAGAATTTAAAGAAAACACTAAAAGTTTTGAACATCAATTTATGGTTTTATCAGTAGGGAATAAAGCTTATAGTAATTCCGTTAGTAACGGTTACGAAAAAGTAAATGATCGACCGATTAATATCAAAGACCATGTTGTTTTTAGTGATGTTAGAGAGATAGCGAGTTACTTAACTCAGATGTACGCAAATGAAGAGATAGACAAAGTCGTAATTTACTACAATCATTTTGTAAATACGCTTACTCAAGAAGTTACTAAAAAAACTTTGTTTCCGATTTCTAAAAAGGAAACTAAAAATGAAAGTTTATATGAATTTGAGGGTGGAATTCAAAATATAGTTGATACACTATTACCGCTATATCTAGAAAATAGTATTTACGGAATTTTATTAGATGCCAAAGCAAGTGAACATGCATCTAGAATGACGGCGATGAAAAGTGCGACTGACAATGCAAATGATATTATCGGTACTCTAGAATTATATTACAATAGAGCGCGTCAAGCTTCAATTACATTAGAATTAACCGATATTATCGGTGGCGCTAATGCCGTTGAGTAAGGAGGAAATAATGAATATAGGATATGTTGAACAGGTTTTAGGACCTGTAGTAGATGTTAAATTTGAAAAAGACCTGCCTGAAATAAATCATGCGTTAGTTATTAAAAATTCAGATAATGCGAAAGAACAAATTACTTTAACTTTGGAAGTTGCATTGCATTTAGGAAATAATGTTGTTAGAACTATTGCCCTAGATACTACTGATGGTTTAGTTAGAGGAATGGATGTAATTGATACTAAAAAAGCAATTTTAGCACCGGTAGGAAAAACAACCTTAGGTAGAATATTTAATGTCTTAGGTGACCCTATTGATGGTGGAGAAGCGGTAAGTGAAGATACACCAAGACTTCCTATCCATAGAAATGCACCAAAGTTAGCGGAATTATCTAACGAAATTGAAATTTTAGAAACAGGAATTAAAGTAGTAGACTTATTAGCTCCTTATATTAAAGGAGGAAAAATTGGTTTGTTCGGTGGTGCCGGAGTAGGGAAAACAGTAACAATTCAAGAATTAATTAATAATGTTGCGCAAGAACACGGAGGAATTTCAGTATTTGCCGGTGTAGGTGAGCGAACAAGAGAAGGAAACGATCTGTTCCATGAGATGACTGATTCCGGAGTAATTAAGAAAACGGCAATGGTTTTCGGACAGATGAATGAGCCACCAGGTGCGAGAATGCGTGTTGCTTTAACCGGATTGACAATGGCTGAGTACTTCCGTGATGAAGAAGGACAAGATGTTTTGTTTTTTATCGATAATATTTTTAGATTTACGCAAGCAGGTTCTGAAGTATCAGCATTATTAGGACGTATGCCAAGTGCAGTAGGTTACCAACCTACATTAGCAACTGAAATGGGTAAATTACAAGAGCGGATTACCTCGACTAAAAAAGGTTCGATTACTTCAATTCAAGCGGTTTATGTGCCAGCGGATGATTATACTGATCCGGCACCAGCAACGACGTTTAATCACTTAGATGCAACGACAAATCTTTCGAGAAAATTAGCTTCAGAAGGAATTTATCCAGCGGTTGATCCGCTAGCATCTTCGTCTAGAGCACTATCACCGCAAGTTGTAGGGGAAGAACACTTTGGTATTGCTAGACAAGTTCAAGAAACTATTCAAAGATACAATGAACTTTTAGATATTATTGCAATTTTAGGTATGGATGAGTTAAGTGAAGAAGATAAATTATTAGTCCATAGAGCACGTAGAATTCGCTTGTTCTTATCACAAAACTGTCACGTTGCGGAACAATTTACAGGTGTTCCTGGTTCGTACGTTAAATTAAGTGATAACATAAGAAGTTTTAAAGCTATTTTAAATGGCGAGGTAGATCATTTACCAGAAGAAGCATTTAGAGCAGTAGGAACACTTGAAGATGTTTATGAAAAAGCTAAGCAAATAGCGTAGAGGAGCGTGAGAAAATGAAAATTTCAATTTCAGCTCCTAACGGGCTAGTATTCGAAGGTGAAAGTAAATTTGTTTTAGTGTCAGCGGCTGAAGGTGAATTTGCAATTTTAAAAGACCATGTACCTGTTGTAGCAGCAATTACTGAAGGGTACATTAAAACTAGAGATGAGAATCAAGAAACGTTTATTTTTATAGCAGGAGGAGTACTTGAACAATCGAATAACGTGGTAACAGTTATTGCTCAAGAAGCTACTAGCGCAAGTACACTAGAAGAAGCAAAAAAACTTTTACTCGAAAACAGAAAAAAAACCGATCAATCACTTAAAAAGAAAAATGTAAATTTTTTAATTAATGAACGTGATTTACAAAAAAATATTAAAAAAATTAAAGCAAGTGAAATAAAATAAAAGGCTAAATTTATTAGCTTTTTTTTTTTAGAACAACAATCATTATAAGGTAGAAAAAAACATTTTTATTTTTAAGTTTCAGTATATTTTTACTAAATAAATTCATACTATTTAGTGTGTTTATGTTTTTTTTTGTTAAAATATTTACATAAATACGGCAAATAATTTACTTGTAAGTAGTGATTAAATGAAAAAGACCTTAAAATTTATATTAATAATTGTGCTAATTTATAGTATTCCTTATTTTAGTATAAATTTTTTCGTTGGGAAAACTGGAATAGGAAAATATTTTGGCTTTGATTCTAGTAAAGATAATCTCACCGAAAATGAAGAAAAAATAGTTTTAGACGAAGAACCATTTATGGTTAAAAATAATGATGTATGCAGTTTTGAAAACAGTTCTGACTTAAGTCTAAATAACAGCTTCGTGGTTAATGTTGATAACGAATTTAATATCGGTTTAGACAATTATTTAATCGGAGTAGTAGGGAAAGAGATGCCGGCATCATGGGATTGTGAAGCTTTAAAAGCTCAGGCAGTGGCTGCGAGAACCTACGTGTACAAATATTTAAAAACTCACAGTTATATTGAAAATTCGACTTTAAATCAAGTTTACATGTCTAAAAATGAAATGAAAGAAAAATATGGGTTAGATTACGACCTTTATTATCAAAAATTAAAAAATGTTGTTTTAAGTACTCAAAATGAAGTATTAAGTTATCAAGACAAATTAATTGATGCTGTCTATTTTGCTAAAAGTAATGGCTACACGCAAGATTCAAGTTACATTTGGTTTGAAAAAGCATATTTGAAAAGCGTAATATCTCCTTATGAAGTTAATGTTACAACTTTAGAAACTTATACTACTTATGATTTAGATCAATATATTGATTTGATAAATGACTATTTTTCCACAGATATTAACAATCCGGAAGAAATAAAATTTGTCAGTGGTGATACAGGTCTTTTTAGTAGCATAACGATTCAAAGTAGAGAAGTCTCAAATGATGATTTAAGGAGAGCATTGAGTTTAAAATCACCATCCTTTACTACTGAAATTGTAGATGATACAGTAATTATAACTAATTACGGCAATGGTCATTTAGTAGGAATGAGTCAGTATGGAGCTTATGGAATGAGTTTAGAAGGATACTCTTATAGACAAATTTTAAATCATTATTATTCCAATATCGAAATTATTAACTATAAAATGTAAAAATTTTGAATAAATTATTAATTACCTAAACATACTAAACATGAGGTGATAAAATGAAAGATTTTATGGTTAAAGCATTCAAAGAGAAGAGACAAGTTTTTGTTTTTTTAGGAATATTGTTAGTGGCATTTAGTACTTTTTCACTAATAAACGTATTAACTAATACTCCTGAAGAAATACCACAACCAGTGGATGGTCTAATTAATGACGATATGGATTATAATGACGAGTTCGACGATGATGACACAGACATAAAAAATGAACAACCACAAGAAGAAAAGATGGTTGTCCCAGTAGAAACAGGTATGGATTTTGAAGTTATCGGTAGATTTTACGATGTTAATGCAAGTGAAGAAGAAAGATTAGGTGCATTAATAGTTTACAAAAATGTAGTACAAAACAGTACATCTACAAATTACAAAGCAGTTAGTAAAGATAATTTTAACGTAGTTAGTGTATTTAGTGGTACGGTAACAGACATTAGTACAAGCATACTATACGGAAATGAAATTGAAATCACACATGTTAACGGTTTGATTACAAAATATGCTAGCTTAGAAAAAATCAATGTTGAATTAGACCAAACAGTTAAACAAGGTGATGTTATAGGTTCAGCTGGTATTTGTGAAATTGAAGAAACTAATGGAAAACATATAAGGTTAACAATGATCAAAGATGATAAAAAAGTCAATGCTGAGAAAAACGTAGGAACTAAATTATCAGAAATTGAATAGAGAGGAAACTCTCTATTTTAATTTTGTCATAATTGATAGACCTATTTAATTAAAAGGTCAAAAATAAAAAAATAATATTTAAAATATTGAAAATTAATAGAGAGTAAACTCTCTATTTTTAATTTATCTATAAATTGGTGCACACATCAATTAGAAATAAAAAAGATAAAATTACCTCTATATCAAGAAATAAAAAAAATATTAAAATACACCAAAAACCTAATTACGTAAGAGATGATAAGATATAAATATTTAAATAGTTATCTTGTTGAAATAAAAATATTGTAGAAATAATTATTTTTATAAAAAACAAAAAAATAGATGATGTAACCTAGTTAGTAATAATAGCAAATGCAACATGAAAAACCAGAAGCAGTGAGACATCAGACAAATAATAGTTTTAACAAAATATTTAAAAAATTATCAAGCAGTTATATTAGAGAAGTAATCTCAAATATTGAAAGAAATTAGATAGTAAAATATTCGATATACTGTATTAATAACACGAAAACACTATAGATTAAGAAAAGGAAAGTACACTAAAAATAAGGATAATTGAAATAAAAGTGGATGTAGCAAAGGGATTTAACAACTCAAAGTAAATTTAAGTTAACAAAATTAAAATTAGTAAATAATAAAGTAATGTGTCTAGAATCAAATAAAGTAGCAAAAGTAGATGGTAATTGGAAAGGGATAGTGAATAATAACCATTTACTACAGAAGAAAGTAATCTATCTGCAAGTGCTTAACATTGATTCCTGTGAAATAATAAAATTAACAAATTCGAATTGATATAAAAAAATTATTGATAGAGATGAGACAAAAATTAGAAATATGTTAAAAGATAATTAAAACTAAAATGGGTAAGTTTAATTGTAGTGTATATATTGAAATTAAAAGAATTAGTTTAAGAAAAAAATAACATTAGAAATTGAAGTAGATGAAAGTGGAAAGTAGTAGTTGTACAACCGTAGTAGAAAAAAACTGACTAATAATATTAGTATTAGAATTTAAAATGTTAACTAATTGACTAAAAAAACTAAAAAATAGCAAATTTTCCCATATTATGATATTTTCAATAGAAACAAACAATAAGGGGGAAGAAGTAAAATGAAAGAACGAAAAAGTATTTTTAAAAGAATAGGTTACTTATTGATGATAATAACATTAACAATAGTAGCGTTCTTAGCACCAAGATTTATAGAAAAAGAGGTAAATGCAGTTGAAATTAAAGGGAAAGATGTGTACGATAAGCCATTTGCTAAAGGAACTACACTATCACAAGTAACAATTGCAAGTGACAATGCGAATCCAAAATTAGCAAAAGTAGGAGATACAATTACACTATCAATAACAGCTAATGAGGACATACAAGGACTAAAAGTGAGAATAGCAGAAAAAACAGTAGATGTAACTAGAAGTGGAGATACATATATCGCAGCATATACAGTAACATCAAGTACTACAGAAGGAGTAGTGAAATTTAATATAACATATGATGATGAGTTAGGGAGCACTGTTGTAGTAGTAACAACAGATTTAAGTAAAGTAAGAGTAGATAGAACAATACCTGCATTATCAGGAAGAATAGTAATGAGGAGTTATAGTGAATATGATAGTGATTATTGGTATCATAGTGCAGCGGAAGACTATGCAAAAACAGGAGAAATAATTATATTATTTTTTAGTCTTACTGAAGAACCAGCAACATTACCAACAGTGACAATAGCAGGACAAACAGCAACAGTAATAGATAATGGGTTTTATTCATCAATAACTAATAAGTACATTCATCATTTTTATGCAAGACTTGATGTAGTAGAGGAAACTCCAGAAGGATTAGCAGAAGGTGTCATAACATATACTGATGAAGCAGGGAACGCTGGGAGCTCTGCAACAACAGGATTAGAATATGAAATTATGATAGTAGATAATACAGCACCGACATTACCAACAGTAACAATAGAAAGTGATAATATTAATAATTCAACATTTGCAAAAGTAGGAGATACAATCACAGTACATTTTACAACTAGTGAGATGTCATATATCGAAACAGTAACAATAGCAGGGCAAAATGCAAGAATAAGAGCAACGATGATAGGAGGAGATTGGCTTGATATAAATAACCCTCCGATACTTAGATATACTGCAACTTATAAAGTAGTAGCAGAAACACCAGCTGGACTAGCAGGAATTAACATAATATATAAAGATATGGTATTGAACTATGGTACGGAAGTAACAATAACAGATTCAAGTGCAGTAACAGTAGATAATGAAGCACCAGTAATCATAAGTTCTCCGGAAATTATAGGTTTAAGTTATACTTTAAGTGCAAATGAAAAAATAGGAGAGTACAGTATTGATGAAGGAGCAACATGGATACAAGTGACTACACCAAGTGATAGTATATCAATAACATTCCCAACAACAGGAATATACAAAATTATAGTAAAAGATATAGCAGGAAATGAATCAATTATGCACAGGGTAATTTGCAATGCTTATATAAAAAGAAGATAGTTAGTATCAAATTAATAAGAAAACAACAATTAGAAGAGGTAAGAAGTACGTCTCTGAAAAAGGATATATTGTTTAGTGAGTGAAACTAATATTACTTGAAGTGAGTAATAAATAGTAGCGTTAATAAAAATAAAGTAAGAGCATCGGAAATTGTTTACAAAATAACAAATAAAGATGTAGCAAAAACAGTAACAAAAAAAGTAAAAAATGTAGAAGAATCATCAATCAAACTAAATGGAGTCCACAATAACTTATATAGAATTAAATGATGTATATGAGAATTAGAAGTTGAAGTATTTGATTATTCTAAAACTGGGGCGATAAGTAATCTCAGGAACTTAATATAAATGCAGAAAGAATATATAAGTTTAAGGATAAAGTAAAAGTTATTGTAGGAAACGTTTAACAGCAATAAGAACGCTTAAAATAGTGAGTAGTACTATTTCACTATTGTTAACTGTAGTGATTGCCTTAAGAGCATAGGAGATTACAAAAATTAGTCCAGCATTATTAAACTTAGCAAGAATTAAAGCAATGGATTTAGTAACTGAATATATTAGTATACTGTTAACGGACAGAAAAAGTCCGTTAACTTTTTTTATGCTTATATATTATATTCAAAAAAATGATTTTATCAGTAGATTAAAGGATGCAAAAATAAATTTTAGAGCAAAAAAAATTAATGAATGTAATAGTATATAAATTTTGAAGAACCACAAAAAACAATTGCTAAAGGAGTAGCATAGCACATGATATGGTATATCCTTGGATTAAAAAATATTATAAAAAGAATTTGTATATTGTTTTAGATTAGTTATTTTATAAGTATGATTTAAAATTAAACGTTAAATCAAAATCTAGAAAGAATTATCAGAAAACGGGCTTGAGAGATAAAGTTTCTAGAAAAATTGCTTGTTTGAATGGAAGTAAATCATTTGAAGTTATAATACAATAATAAGAAATAATAGAAAAAGATATGATTTAGCAATCTATATCAATGTATTTGGTAGTGTATTGTAGCATTGACTTAATTTTAAATAGTATTTAAACACATCACAGAGCAGTAAATAATATCTTAAAAAACAAAAGAAAAAAAGGACATATTAACTAGGATACGATTTTGTATAGTGACCAAAATTCAATATATAACCTAGAAGCATTCGAAAAAGTTCATAAAGATTATAACAAAAAAAGATCAATGCCTAGAAGTGGGAACTCCAAGATATAATCAATAATAGAATCATTAAATAGAATCATTAAATAGATTAATTAAGGGGAATCAAAATATGATTTTACTTCAGATAAAGCAATAATATTCTCCAGACAATAAAAGAATATATGTCTTATTACAACAATAATCAATTTAGTTTAAATTAAAAAAATAAAAATCCTATTGAATAGAGAATTCAATGAACTTTCAATTAATATTTATTTAAGTCTTTTGATTCTTTAACAATTAAGATGAATTACAGAATATGAAAGAGCAATAAAAAATGCTGAAAGTTATTCAGAAATAAAAATAATAGGAAAAATAAACTCAAATATTGAAAGAAATTAGATAGTAAAATATTCAATATACGATATTAATAACACGAAAACGCTATAGAAAGAAAAAAAGTACATTAAAAAGAAGATAATTGAAATAAAAGTCAATTTAGCAAAGGGATTTAATAACTTCAAAGTAAATTTAAGGTAACAACTTTTAAATTTAATAAATAATGAAGTAATGTACTTTAGTATCAAACACAGTAGCAAAAGTAGATGTTAATTGGAAAGGAGCGCATTAATAAAATAGAATATCATTTACTACAGAAGAAAGTAGCCTATCTGTAAGACTTAACATTGCTTCTCCTAAAGTAGTGAAATTAACAAGTTAAATTCAGATAAAAAAATTATTGATAGAGATGAGACAAAAAATAGAGATAGAACTAATAAAAAAGATAACACATTATCAAAGACAACAACAGATGACAGTCGTATATAGTATAAAGAGAAATACAACGGGTTAAAAAGAGTAGTAGAATTTGCGAATGACATTCAACAAAAAATAGAAATATGTTAAAAAATAGTTAAAACAAAATAGCAAATCTAATTATAACCGATATGTTGAAATTAAAAAAATTAGTTTAGGGAGAAAAAATTAGAAATTGGAGGAGAGGAATGTGAAAAATTAATAAATAATACAATCACAGTAGGAAAACAACTGGCTAATAATATTAAAATTAACAGTATTAATTAACCGAAAAAATAAAAAAAATAAAAAATACCATTTTTTACCATAATATGATATCATTAAAACAGATAAACAATAAGGAGGAGAAGTAAAATGGAAGAAAAGAAAAAAGTTTTTAAAAAAACATGCTATTTATTAATGATAATAACATTAACAATAATGGCATTCTTTACACCAAAATTTATAGAAAAAGAGGTAAATGCAGAAATTACTAGTAGTGGTTATAGTAACTCTCTAAGTTATAAGGTAGTGAGCACTTATTCTATAGAGGAAATTTATGTTAATGGAATTAAGGTATATTATGACTCATCACCAAATTACAAATACCATAGTGTTGATTTAGTAGAGGGAACTAATATAGTAAGAATAATGGATCTACTTGGATATGGATATATTAAAACTGTAATAGTGGACTTAACAGCACCGACAATAATAGCTACAGGAGTAGCAGTAAATTCAGAAAATATTTCAAGTTGGAGTGCACCAATGCCAACAGTAACAGATAATGTAGGCCTAGGAGATCTATCCATAATCTACTACTATATATATAATGACAGTGGTAATTATGATACAGTATCTTTAGAAAATGTTAGAAAATATTTAACAAACTCATACTACGATATGTATGTAAAATACAAGGTTTATGATTTAGTAGGACATTACGCAGAAACTGATATGTTGAAGATTACACTAGATGATACAGTACCAACATTACTAACAACAACAATAACAAGTGATAATGCCAATAATACAGAATTTGCAAAAATAGGAGATACAATTACATTAAGTTTTACAGTTAGCGAAAATATAAGAACAATACCAACAGTAACAATAGCAGGACAAACAGCAACAGTGACAGGAAGCGAAGATACATATGTAGCTACTTATACCGTAGTAGAGGACACTCCAGAAGGAGTAGTAGCCATTAACATAACATATGTTGATGATGCAGAAAACATTGGTACGCCAGGAACAACAACTACAAATTCAAGTACAGTAACAATAGATACAGCAGTCCCAATATTAGAAGCAGTAACAATAAAAAGTGACAATGATAACGCAGGATTTGCAAAAGAAGGAGATACAATAACTTTATCAATAACTGCTAGTGAAGACATCCAAACACCAATAGTTACAATAGCAGGACAACCAGCAACAGTAACAGGAAGTGGAGATACCTATACAGCAACTTATATCGTAGAAGCAGGAACTCCAGAAGGAGTAGCAGGAATTGACATAAGATTTATTGATGATGCAGGGAACGATGGTACGGTAGAAAAAACAACAGATTCAAGTACAGTAACAGTAGATAAAATAAAACCAACACCACTAACAGTGACAGTAGAAAGTGATAATAATAATCTAGCATTCGCAAAAATAGGAGATACTATTACAGTAAAGTTTACAGCTAGCGAAGAGGTAATATCATTACCAACAGTGACGCCAACAGTTACAATTGCAAATCAAAAAGCACAGGTGACAGGAAGTGGAGATTCATATGAAGCAACTTATATCGTAGTAGCAGGAACGCCAGAAGGAGTAGCAGAAATTAGCATAACATATAATGATTTAGCAGGGAACGCAGCTCTTCCAATAACAGCAACTACGAATTCAAGTACAGTGACAGTAGATAAAACTAAACCAACATTATCAGCAGTAACAATGAAAAGTGACAATGATAACATAGGCTTTGCAAAAGAAAGAGATACCATAACTTTATCAATAACAGCTAGTGAAGATATCCAAATAGCAACAGTAATAATAGCAGGACAAACAGCAACAATAACAGGAAGTGGAGACACATATACAGCAACTTATAAAGTGGAATCAGCAACGCCAGAAGGAGTAGCAGGAATTGAAATAACATATACTGATGAAGCAGGGAACGCTGGGACTTTAGTAACAGCAACAACAAATTCAAGTACAGTAGTAATACACAAAACAACACCAGCATTATCAACAGTAACAATAGAAAGTGATAATAGTGATCGAACATCAGCAAAAGTAGGAGATACAATAACTGTAATGATAATAGGTATTGATATCCAAACACCAACAGTGATAATAGCGGGACAAACTGCAACAGTAACAAAAAATGGGCATGTGTATTATGCAGCTTATAAAGTGGAATCAGGCACTCTAGAAGGAGTAGCAACATTTGAAATAATATATACTGACATGGCAGGGAATGCTGGTACGGTAGTAACCACAACGACAGATTCAAGTACAGTAACAGTAGATACAGCAGTACCAACATTAGAAGCAGTAACAATAGAAAGTGACAATCAAAACATAGGATTTGCAAAATTAGGAGATACAATAACTCTAACAATAATAGCTAGGGAGAACATAGAAATATCAATAGTAGAAATAGCCGGACAAACAGCAGCAATATCAGGGAGTGGAGATAGATATACTGCAACAACTACAGTAAGAGGAGGAACTCCAGAAGGAGTAACCGGAATTAAGATTACATATACTGATATGGCAGGAAACACAGGTACGCCAGTAACCGCAACGACAAATTCAAGTACAGTAACAGTAGATAAAACTGAACCAACATTAAAAGCAGTAACAATAGAAAGTAACAATGATAACACAAGACTTGCAAAATCAGGTGACGTAATAACTCTAGCAATAACAGCTAGTGAAGACATCCAAACACCAACAGTAACAATAGCAGGACAAACAGCAACAATAGCAGGAAGTGGAAATACATATACGGCAACATATACAGTATTAGCAGGAACATCAGAAGGTGTAGCCGGAATTAACATAACCTATGTTGATGAGGCTGGACACACTGGTACGGTAGTAACCGGAACAACGGATTTAAGTACAGTAAAAGTAGATAAAACATTACCGAAATTAGACACAGTAACAATAGCAAGTAATAATAGCAATACAGTATTAGCAAAAGGGTTAGATGTAATTACAGTATCAATAACAGCTAGTGAGGACATCAAAACACCAACAGTAGAAGTAGCAGGAAAAATAGCAAATGTAACTGGAAGTGGAAAAATATATACCGCAACTTATACAGTAGCAGTAGGCACTCCAGAAGGAGTAGCAGAAATTAATATAACATATGATGATTTAGCAGGGAACGCTGGTACGGTAGTAACAGCAACAACAAATTCAAGTGTAGTAACAGTAGATAAAACAAAACCGACATTAAATACAGTGACAATTAGAAGTAATAATAATAATACAGCATTAGCAAAAGTAGGAGATGAAATTTCCGTGACAATAATTGCTAATGAAAACATCCAAACACCAACAGTAACAATAGCAGGACAAGTAGCGACAATTTCAGGAAGTGGAGATAGTTATACTGCAACTTATACAGTAGTAGCGGAAACTCCAGAAGGAGTAGCAGGAATTAACATAACATATACTGATGAGGCAGGGAACGTTGGTACGGCAGTAACAGCAACAACAGATTCAAATACAGTTAGAATTCATACCAGCGCACAAGCACTACCATATGTTGGTATAGCAAGTAATAATAGATATAATACAGAATTAGCAAAAGTAGGAGATTTAATTACGTTAACAATAATAACTGATGAGGACATCCAAACACCAACAGTAACAATAGCAGGAGAAACAGCAACAGTAAAAACAATATATAGTCATGTATATGCAGCAACTTATAAAATAGTAGAAAGAAATTCAGAAGGAGCAGTAGTGTTCAACATAATATATACTGATGGAGCAGGGAACGCAGCTACAGTAATAGCAACAACAGATTCAAGTACAGTAATAGTAGATAAAACACCACCTACATTGAAAGCAGTAACAATTAGTAGCAATGGAAATAATGCAGCATTTGCAAAAGTAGGAGATACAATAACTGTATTGATAACAGCTAGTGAGAGTATAAAAACACCAACAGTAACAATAGCAGGAAAAGAAGCAACGATTTCAGGAAGTGGAGATACGTATACTGCAATCTATACAGTAGTAGCAGGAACTCCAGAAGGAGAAGCAGGAATTAACATAACATATGATGATGAGACAGGGAACGCTGGTGCTGCAGTAACAGCAACGACAGATTCAAGTACAGTAACAGTAGATACAGCAGTACCAACATTAGAAGCAGTAACAATAGAAAGTGATAATCGATTTAGTACAGCATTAGCAAAAGTAGGAGACACAATTACCGTGTCAATAACGGCTAATGAAAATATCCAAACACCAATAGTGACAATAGCAGGACAAACAGCAACTGTAACAGGAAGTGAAGATAAATATACTGCAAAATATATAGTAGTAGAAGGAACTCCAGAAGGAGAAGCAGCAATTAACATAACATATACTGATGAAGCAGGACATGCTGGGACTGTAGTAACAGCAACAACAAACTCAAGTACGGTAACAGTAGATATAACAGAATCAATATTACCAACACTACCAATAGTAACAATAGAAAGTAATAATCAATTTAATACAGCATTTGCCAAAGTAGGAGATACAATTACAATATCAATAATAGCTAGTAGAAATATACAAACACCAGCAGTAACAATAGTGGGAGCAACAGCAACAGTAACAGGAAGTGGATATACGTATGTAGCTACTTATACAGTAGTAGAAGAAACGCCTGAAGGAGTAGTAGGAATTAACATAACATATGTTGATGAGGCAGGGAACACGGGTATTCCAGTAATAGCAACAACAAATTCAAGTACAGTAACAGTAGAAAAAACATTATCAAAATTATTAGCTGTAAGAATTGTAAGTAATAATGTATTGAATACTGAATATGCAATAGCAAAAGATACAATCATATTATCAATAACAGTTGGTGAACAAATAGAAACACCAACAATAACAATAGCTGGACAAGCAGCAACAGTTATAGGAAGTGAGGGTACGTATATTGCGTTTTATATGGTAGAAGAAGGAACTTCAGAAGGAATAGTACCATTTAACATAACATATGTTGATGAAGCTGGGAATGTAGGTACTCCAGTAACAGCAACAACAGATTCAAGTACAGTAACAATAGTTGAAATAGTACCAGTAGTTTCAGGAGATAAAATAGCACCAGTAATATATCCAGTAGATGGAGCAATAGTAAATCTAGAAGATATTCCAACTTGGACTGCACCAGAAGCAACAGCAAATGATGATGTAGATGGAGAAATAAATGATGATATAGTAATAACATACTACAAAGAAGGTGGAACTTTATTAACAGATTTAGATGCAGCAAGAACAGAATTAGCAACAGGAAGAAATGTAATAGTAAAATATAATGTAAATGATTCAGCAGGAAATGCAGCAGTAGAAGTAAGTGCAACATTTAAAATAATAATAGGAGTAACACCAACAATAACAAGAGGAAATTGGACACTATCTCGAGAGTACGTTTTTACAGCAAGTGAGCCAATAGTAGAATACTCACTAGATGGAGGTAGTTTTATAGCAATTGACCCTCCTGTTGGTGGTGAATATACTGTTTCTATTGGAGACAATTTACGACATCAGTTAGTGTTGAAAGATGCTGAAGATGATTTAAGTGATGTATTGCCAATTGAGGCAAAAGGAACTGGTAATGATAACCTAATGTTTTATGCTTCTAAAGGATTACTTCCATGGGACAGTGATTCTAATTGGGAATATAACGGAACAGGGTTAATAACTCCAGATATATTAGATGCAGATGGAAATTGTAAGAATGAGTACGGTGAGGGAGCAGTTTGTTATAAGATTTATGAACTTGATATTGATGGAGAACAAGTAAAAGTGTTACAACAGTTAGATGATAGTAATACTGTTATCTTGGAAATGATTAGAAAATTGGATGTAGATGATTATAATAATTTATATCGTAATGGTGGATCTGTTAAAGGGAGATTTATAGTTCCTTCCGGAGATACTTATGCAGGAGCAGGAGACCCTAATAATGGGAATTATGCAGGAAATGCTGATCATTCAAGTGGTAATGTTGCATTTGTAGGATTGCAATTTGAAACGCTTCCAGATGGTAGTGCGAAGAGGCGTTATGGTTTAAGTATTACTCAAGTATTTTCTCATGTGAGAATATCTACGGTTGAAGGGAGTGTACTCCTAAATGGTGATAGTAGTTATCCTATAGGACATGATATGCAAAGGGTAGATCTGCCTTTTGTAAAAATTGGGGATCCACTAGACTTTGAACTTCGTATTCCTAAAACAGCAGGAGCAATAGGAATATTACCTAAGGCAGAGATATACGTGAATGGAGTTTATATTGGAAAAACGAATTTTAATACATTTGGCGAAGGATCAACAGGTAATAAACTTTCTATTGGTAGTGGAAGTACAGGTGGGGAAAACATAGCAATACTTATTGAAAAATTTGAGTCAATAATTAATACTGCTGATATTGATGTTTTAGCTCCAGTTTCTGCAGGAGCCGATGCAGTTGAGAATTCAACATACACTTTTGAATCTAATGAAAAACTTTCAGGATACCAATTGGATTATGAAAATTGGGTAACTATAGCACCAACTTTCAAAATAACTGATATTCTTCTAAGCAGTGGAGCAAATATTTTAAGAGTACGTGATATTTCAGGAAATATTGCCAGTTATACAGTATATTATCATGATACTATTGCACCTACTATTAGACCTATTTATGGAGAAATAATAGAAATGGAAGGTGGTTCAAGTTGGATTGCACCAACAACAACAGCAAATGATGATATGGATGGAGATATAAGTGATAATATAGTAGTAACATACTTCAACGCAGACGAAACAATCGAATTAGCAGATCTAGATGCAGCAAGAACTGAATTAACAGCAGGAAGAAATGTTGTAGTAAAATATAATGTAAGTGACATAGCAGGAAATGCAGCAACAGAAGTAAGTGTAATATTTAGAGTAAAAAGACTAGGAATGCCTACAATAACGAGAGGAAATTGGACATTATTGAAGCAATATGTTTTTACAACAAATGAGCCAATAGTAGAATATTCACTAGATGGAGATAATTTTATAGCAATTGACCCTCCTGTTGGTGGTGAATATACTATTACTATTGGAGATGATTTACTACATCAGTTAGTGCTTAAAGATGCTGAAAATGATTTAAGTAATGCATTGCCAATTGAGGCAAAAGCAACTAGTAATGATAACCTAATGTTTTACGCTTCTAAAGGATTACTTCCATGGGACAGTGATGCTAATTGGGAATATAGAGGAACAGGGTCAATAACTCCAAATATATTAGATGCAGACGGAAATTGTAAGAATGAATACGGTGAGGGAGCAGCTTGTTATAAGATTTATGAACTTAATGTTGATGGAAAACAAGTAAAAGTGCTCCAACAGTTGGATGATAGTTCTACTACTATCCTGCAAACGGTTAAATTATTGAATGTAGATGATTATAATAATTTATACAGTAATGGTGGATCTGTTAAAGGGAGAGTTATACTGCCTTATGGAAATACGTATGCAGGAATAGGAGACCCTAATACTCAGAATTATGCAGGAAATTCTCAAGCGGTAGGATATGGTGCATTTGTAGGATTACAATTTGAACCTGAAATGATTCCAGGTGGTAATACGAAGAGGCGTTATGGTATGAATATTACTTATTCAGGTGAATATGTAAAAATAGCTACGTCCGAAGGGCATTTAATCCTAAATGGTAATACAGGCTTTACTATAGGAGATTCGGAAGTTGTAGATCTACCAGAAGTAAAAATTGGGGAGCCACTAGACTTTAAGATTAGCATTCCTTCAATAGTAGGAACAATAGGAATATTACCTCAGGCAGAGATATTTGTGAATGGAATTTATGTTGGAGAAACGAACTTTGGCTTATTTGGAGGCGGATCAACAGGGAATAAAGTTTCCATTGGTAGTGGAAGTACAGGTGGTACAAATAGAGCAATACTTATTGAAAACTTTGGGATACAAATTAATACTGATGATATTGATGTTTCAGTTCCAGCTTCTGGAGGAGCTACTATAGTTGACAATCCAATATATACATTTGAATCTAATGAAGAACTTTCTGGATACCAATTAAATAATAGCGAGTGGGTAACAGTAGAACCAACTTTCCAAATAACTGATATTATTTTAAGCGGTGGACAAAATGATTTAAGAGTACATGATATTTCAGGAAACATTGCTACTTATAATGTTAACGTTAATGATACTATTGCTCCTGTTATTAATCATGTTGATGGAGCAGGAGTAAGTGCACATCATATTCAAAATTGGAAAGCACCAAGAGCACTAGTAACAGATAATATAGATGTAGGGTTAATAGCACCAGCAGCGTATTTTAAAGCAGATCGAATAACTTCAATAGATTTAACAGTAGCAAGAACAGAATTAGCAGCAGGAAGAAATGTAATAGTAAAATATAACGTAACTGATAATGCAGGAAATGCAGCAGATGAAGTAGAAGCAAGATTTACAGCACCAACAGATTTAGATACTACAGCACCAATAATCACAAGTCCTAGTATTACTTACAATACGGGGTATAATCTAACGGCAAATGAAAAAATAGCAGCGTACAGTATTAACAACGGATTATCATGGGTACCAATACCTACGCCAAGTGATAGTATAATAGTAAATCTCACACCAGGTGGAACTTACAGGATGATGGTAAAAGATGTAGCAGGAAATGTATCAATCATGAAAACAGTAATATGTGATGCGTAATTATTTATAAATAACAAATAATTAGATAGAGGTAGGAGCGTACATTGAAAAATAATATGCTGCTCAGTGGATGGAACTAATATTGCTTCAAGTGAAGAGTGAATAGTAGCGTTAATAAAAATGAAGTAAGAAGATATGAAATTGTTTACAAAATAACAAATAAAGATGTAGCAAAAACAGTAACCAAAAAAGTAAAATATGTAGAAGGATCATGAATCAACCTAAATGAAGTCCGCAATAACTTATATAGAATTAAATGATGCATATAAGAATTAGAAGCTGAAGTATTTGATTATTCTAAAACTAGGGCGATAAATAATCTCAGAAACTTAATATAAATGCAGAAAGAATATATAAGTTTAAGTATAAAGTAAAAGTTATTGTGGAATCGATTTAGCAGCAATAAGAATGCTTAAAATAGCGAGTAGTATTATTCGCTATTTTAACTGTAGTGATTGCTTTTAAGAGCATAGTAGATTACAAAAGAAATTATTTCAATTATTAAGTTTAGCAAGAATTAAAGCAATGGATTTAGTAACTGAATATATTAGTATACTGTTAACGGACAGAAAAAGTCCGTTAACTTTTTTTATGCTTATATATAATATTCAAAAAAATGATTTTATCAGTAGACTAAAGGATGGTAAAAATAAATCTTAGAGCAAAAAAAATTAATGAATGTAATAGTATATAAATTTTGAAGAACCACAAAAAACAATTGCTAAAGGAGTAGCGTAGAACATTCCATATTATATCTTTGAATTAAAAAATATTATGAAAAGTATTGTGAATTTCTTAATAATATAAGAAAATCAAGTAATCCTTTCAATGAATTATAATTTTAAAAAATCCTCCAATAAATTAGTTATTAGAATATTAAAATATTAAACTAAAGTTTGACAATGATTTTTTGAAAAAGGAATTAACTTTAGAAGAATGACTAATCGAAAGAAATAATTACAAAATTATCCTTAGTTACTGGAGAATTCAAAAATAGATATAATGTTATTCACTATATAAGAAATAATAAAAAAAGATATGATTTAACAATGAATATCAATGTATTTAATAGTGCATTATATCATTCAACTTAGATGAAAAGAAAAAGAGGATATATTGACCAGAATACAATTTTACCCCACGACTAAGGTTCAATGCATAACTCAAGAGTATTCCAAAAAACTCTATAGAGTTTATAAGGAAAAAAGCTTAATGATGGAAGCTGAAACTCCAAGAAATAATCAATAATAGAATCGTTAAATAAATTGATTAAGTAGAATTGAAATTTGATTTTAATTCAGATACAACAATAATCAATTTATTTTAAATTAAAAAATAAAAATCCTATTGAATATAAAATTTAACAAGCTTTCAATTAATATTTATTTATAGTCCCTTAAATCTTGACCAATTCAGACGAATTATAGAATGTAAAATAGCAATAAAAAATGCTCAAAGTTATTCAGAAATAAAAATATTAGAAAAAGTAAACTCAAATATTGAAAGAGTTAGATAGTAAAATATTCGATATACGATATAAATAATACGAAAACGCTATAAAAAGAAAGGAAAGTATATTAAAAATAAGGATAATTGAAATAAAAGTGGATGTAGCAAAGGAATTTAACAACTCAAAGTAAAATTAAGTTGTTAGCCTTAAAATTAGTAAATAATGAAATAATGTACTTTAGTATCAAACACAGTAGCAAAAGTAGATGGCAATTGGAAAGAGATAGTAATAATAAAGTATAATACCATTTACTACAGAAGAAAGTAACCTATCTGCAAGTACCTAATATTGCTTCCTGTGAAATAATAAAATTAACAAGTTCAAATTCAAACAAAAAATTATTGATAGAGCTAATAAAAAAGATACTACATTACTAAAGACAACAACAGATAACAGGCGGATATATCATAACGAGATATAAAAAGTTTAAAAAGAGTAGTAGAATTTGCGAATAACAGTCAACAAAAAAAATTAAAACTAAAATAGGTAAATTCAATTGTAGAGATATGTTGAAATTTAAAAAATTAGTTTAGGGAGAAAAAATAACATTAGAAATTGAAGTAGCTGAAAGTGAAAAAATAGTAATTGATACAATCGCAGTAGGACAACCATTGGCTGATAATACTATATTACAATTAGCAATCTTAAGCAATTTAAAAAAATTCCATTTTTATCCATAATATGTTATAATTATTGTAAATATTGAAGTGGAGGAACTTTTAATGAAAGAAAGAAAAAGTATTTTTAAAAGAATAGGTTACTTATTGATGATAGTGACATTAACAATAGTAGCGTTCTTAGCACCAAAAGTTTTAGAAAAAGAAGTAAGTGCAGCAGTAGACAGAACAGTGCCGACATTACAAACGGTAACGATAAAAAGTGATAATAATAATCAAAAATTTGCCAAATTAGGAGATACAGTAACTTTATCAATAACAGCTAGTGAAGATACCAAAACACCAATAGTAACAATAGTGGGAGAAACGCTAGCAGTAGTAGAAGATGTATATCCTAGCACTTATAAAGCAACTTATAAAGTAGTAGAAGGAACTTTAGAAGGAGAAGTATTATTCCACATAACATATACTGATGATGCAGGGAACGCAGGTATTCCAGTAACAGCAACAACAGATTCAAGTAAAGTAATGGTAGATAAAACAAGACCAGTAATAGATCCAGTATCAGTAGTACCAATAAATACAAAAAATGCTTTAACTTGGGAAGCACCAATAACAACAGCAAGAGATAATATGCATGAAGATATAAGTAATGACATAGTAGTCACATACTTCAAGGCAGATGCAATTACTGCAATAAATCTAACAGAAGCAAGAATAGAATTAGAAACAGGAATAAATGTAGTAGTAAAATATAATGTAAATGACGAAGCAGGTAATGTTGCAACAGAAATAAGTGCAACATTTACCGCAATAGATAATACATCACCAGTATTAGAACTAGAAGGATATCAAGGATTTGATTGGTCCAATATTTTAAGAATAAAATTAGAAGTAGAGGATATTTCAAGTTGGACACCACCAACATTAAAAGCAACAGATAATATAGATGGGGATATAAGTGATGATGTAGTAGTAAGGTATTTCGATGTAACTGAAAGAGACAAGTTAGTACCAGATTTAGCAGCAGCAAGAACAAAATTAATAGAAAAAGGAATTGTCGGCTTAGAATATAATGTAAGTGATGCAGCAGGAAATATTGCTTTTGCAAATATAGATTTTTTTACAGATTATACACCACCAGTAACAGATGATATACCACCAGTATTAGAACTAGAAGGATATCAAGGATTTGATTGGTCTAACATTTTAAGAATAGAACTAGAAGTAGAGGATATTTCAAGTTGGACACCACCAGTATTAAAAGCAACAGATAATACAGATGGAGATATAAGTGATAATGTAGTAGTAAGATATTTCGATGTAACTGAAAGAGATAAGTTATTAACAGATTTAGCAGCAGCAAGAACAAAATTAATAGAAAAAGGAATTGTCGGCTTAGAATATAATGTAAGTGATGCAGCAGGAAATACCGCTTTTGCAAATATAGATTTTTTTACAGATTACACACCACCAACACCAGTAACAGATAATATACCACCAGTAATAGAATTAGAAGGATATGAAGGATTTGATTGGCATAACATTTTAAGAATAGAATTAGAAATAGAGGATATTGCAAGTTGGACACCACCAACATTAAAAGCAACAGATAATATAGATGGAGATGTAAGTGATAATATAGAAGTGAGATATTTCGATGTAGTTGGAGGAAATTTATTAACAGATTTAGCAGTAGCAAGAACAGAATTAAAAGAAAAAGGAATTGTCGGCTTAGAATATAATGTAAGCGATGCAGCAGGAAATATTGCTTTTGCAAATATAGATTTTTTTACAGATTATACACCACCAGCAATAGTAGTAGCAGGAGCAACAGTAACTACAGAAGATGCTGCAACTTGGACAGCACCACTAGCAACAGTAACAGATAATATAAATCCAGACTTCACAGTTGAGGGACAATACTATAAAGCTGATGGACTAACAGAAATAGAATTAGCGACAGCAAGAGAAGAATTAGTAGCAGGAAGAAATGTAATAGTAAAATATGTAAGTGACTTACCAGGAAATGTAGCAACAGAGGTATTTGCAACATTTGAAGCATTAGATACTACAGCACCAAAAATAGCTCTAGTAGAAGATGCAACAGTAGATACAAAAGTTGTTTCAAATTGGACAGCACCTGAGACAACAGCCAATGATAATAAAGATGGAAATTTAACAGAAAATATAACAATAAAATATTTCAATGCAGATGATGAAACAATCGAATTAACAAATTTAGCAGCAGCAAGAAGAGAATTAACAGCAGGAAGAAGTGTAGTAGTAAAGTATAATGTAAGTGATGCAGCAGGAAACTCAGCAAAAGAAGTAAGTGCAACATTTAGAACAAGAGATATTACAGCACCAATAATCACAAGTGTTGGTAAAACTAAATTTCGAATATATACTATAACTGCAAATGAAAACATAAGAGAATACTCAATTGACAACGGAAAAACATGGATAAAAGTAACTACGCCAAGGGATAATGTAAGAATATCTTTCGGGAAATATGGATCATACCAAATTATAGTAAAAGATGTAGCAGGCAATGAATCAAAAATGAAAACAGTAACTTATAGCCGTCCAAAAAATATTTGGTGGCAGTGGAGGGTGTGGAAGTAGCAAAATAGTTACAACAGAAGATGATATAACAGCAGGATTCGGTGTTGTTAAAAAAGGATACTTGTAAAAGAATATCAAAAAATTTTAAAATTAAGAGAAAAGTTGATGAAAATCAATTTTTCTTTTTGTAAATTTAAAAAAATTTATAGATTATACTGAAATAAAACTAAACAAAAGTTAATTTCAGAAATATCTTTTTTTTGTCAGTTCTCATGAATTGAAAAATATCTCTAAATGCTACAACAATAATTATAAATCAGATTTTGTTCCTAATAATTTTAATTTATTAAGATGTCTTTTTTCTTCATATATTTTGTAGTGAGAATGCTAAAGAAGATATTTTTATTAAAATATTAAAATTATGAATTTCACAACATATCAATTACAAAGATATATCTATTTACTATATTAACAAAATTTATTAATGGAAAATGAAATAATGAAAAGAATGAAACTAAATAATATTTATTGATTATTTTTGATAACAGGAATTTTTTTACTTGTTAACAGTTTTCTATGCCGAAAGTAGCAAGAACAGAACCTATAATAATAAGAGAAATTGGATATCAGCACAACAGTATGTTTTTACAGCAAATAAGTCAATAGCAGAACATTTACTAGACGGAGGTAATTTTATAGCAATTGACTCTCCTGTTGAGGGTGAATATACATATTACTATTGAAGATAATTTACCACATCAATTAGTGTTGAAAAATCTGAAAGTGATTCAAATGATGCATTGCCAATTGAGGTAGAAGTAACAAATAATAATAACCTATTATTTTACGCTTCTAAAGGATTGCTTTTATCAGATAGTGACTCTATATTAGGAATACAGCGAAACCGAATCAATAAATCCAGATATATTAACTGCAGATCGAAATTGTAAGAAGGAGTACGGTAATGGATTAGCATAGCATATAATATGTTATATCCTTGGATTTAAAAATATTATGAAGGGGGTATCTGAATATCTTAATAATACAAGAAAACCAGGTGATCCATTCGGTGGAGTACAATCTAAAAAAATTCTTCCAAAATTGAATTATGCGAAGATGAAAATATCAAACTAAAGTTAGAAAACGCCCTTTTAAAAAAAGGATTAACTTTAAAGAAGGGAATTGATTAAAATAAATAATTAGAAAATTATCCTCAGTTACTAGAGAATTTAAAAATGGATATAATATTAACTCATTATCTAAGTTTTTTCAGTTTCAAGAAGTGGCTATGATGATTATCTGAAAGGGGGACATAAATATTTAAATTACATAAAGAAATACTGCAAATGAATAAAAAGCATCCACAAAGATAAATGAACACATTGAAAGAAGAAATTGGTGTATTGTTTCAGATTGGTTAGCTCATAATTGTTGTCAAAAAAAAACATGAAATCAAAATCTAGAAAAAATTATCTGAAAATTGAATCTGAAGAGATAAAGTTTCTAAGAAAAATTACTTCTTGGAATGTAAGTAAATCATTTGAAGTGATAATATTAGATGCTATAGTAATAAGTAATAAAAAAAAGTGTGATTTAACAATATATATCAATCTGTTTAATAATATAATATATTATCTGCCTAGATGAATTTAATAAGCCATCACAGAGCACTAAATAATATCTTTTAAAACAAAAGAAAAGAAAGATACAGTAATCATGACACAATGTTGTTCATCGACCGAGGTTTACTATATACTTCAAGAACATTTGAAAAAACTCATAAAGATTATACATAAAAAGATTAATGTTTGAAGTGGAAACTCTAAGAGACAATCTGTAATAGCATCATTAAAAAAATAGATTAACTTAGAAGTAGAATCTGATTTTAATTAAGATAAAGCAAATATATCCATCAAGCAATAAAAGATTATATATCTTATTTCCACAATAATCGATTTAGTTTAAAATTAAAAAATAAAACCCTTATTGAATTAGAATTCAACAAGGATTCAATTAATATTTATTTATCAGTTGATTCTTGACTAATTCAGATTAACTACTAATATAAAAGAGCTGTAAAAATGCCGAAATTATTTAGAAATAAAACTAATTGGCAAAGTAAATTTATATTAACAACATTAAAATTAATAAATAATGAAGCAATGTGACAAGGATTAAATACAGTAGCAAAAGTAGATGATAATGGGGAATAGGCAGTGAATAATAAAATAAAATATCATTTACTACAGAAGAGAGTAACCTATCTGCAAGTACTTCACATTGCTTCTCATAAAATAATAAAATTAACAAGTTCAAATTCACATAAAAAAATTATTGATAGAGATGAGACAAAAATCAGAAATAGAACCATTATAAAGATAGTGCACTACGAAAGATAACAACGGTTATTATAAAGAGAAATAAAAGTGTTTAAAAAGAGTAGTAGAATTTGCGAATAACAGCCAACAAAAAATAGTTAAAACTAAAATAAGCAAATCTAATTATAGAAAATATATTGAAGTAAATGAAAGTGAAAAATTATATTAGAAAAACATATCAGTAGCAAAACAACTTTGTAATAATGGTAACATTGTGATTAGCAACATTAGTTTGTTGAATAAAAAAAAATTTTCAAAAAATCATTTTTTTAAAATAAATATGATATAATAGAATGTGAAATAATATAATAGAAATTAACAAAGGAGAGGGTTTTAATGAAAGAAAGAAAAAATGTTTTAAATAAAATAGGTTATTTATTGATGATACTAACATTAACAATAGT
>JABENI010000010.1 GCA_013332095.1 Candidatus Bathyoplasma sp. NZ | reverse complement strand
CTGCTTCATCACTTATATTATATTTTACTACTACACTGTTTCCTGCTCTTAATTCTGTTCTTGCCATTGCTAGATTTGCTAATAAAGTCGTTTGATCTGCTTTAAAGTACGTTATTACTATGTTGGCGCTTATATCTCCATCTACAGCATCACTTGCTGTTGCTGTTGGTTCTGTCCAACTTGAAACATCTTCTGTATTCATTGTTGCTCCATCTACTGGTTCTATTACTGGTTCTGTATTATCTGTTGCTGTAAATGTTTCACTTGCTTCTGTTGCCTCATTACCTACATTATCAGTTGCATTATATTTTACTACTACATCTCTTCCTACTGCTAACTCTGTTCTTGCTGCTGTTAGATCTGCTAATGAAGTTGTTCCATCTGCTTTATAGTATTGTCCTTCAATTGTAAAATTTGGATCTATATTATCTGTTACTATTGCTGTTGGTGCTGTCCAAGTTGCAGCATCTTCTGTATTTATTGCTACTCCTAGTACTGTATTTATTATTGGGGCAGTTTTATCTACTGTTACTGTAGTTAAATCTAACGTTGCTGTTACTAAAGTACCAACGTTCCCTGCTAAATCAGCATATATTATGTTAATTCCTGCTACTCCTTCTGGAGTTCCTGCTACCACTGTATAAGTTGCAGTATAATTCATCCCACTTCCTGTTGGTATTATTGACTGTCCTGCTATTGTTACTGTTGGTGTTTGGATGTTCTCACTAGCTGTTATATTTACTGTAATTGTATTTCCTAATTTGGCAAATGATGTATTATTTTTATTATCACTTTCAATTGTTACTGTTGATAATTTTGGTAATATATGATCTAGTGTAACTGTTGCACTTACTTCTACTGCCTCATTACCTGCATTATCAGTTACATTATATTTTATTACTACATCTCTTCCTACTGCTAACTCTGTTCTTGCTGTTGCAAGATTTATTAAAGTAATTCCATCTGCTTTATAATATTGTCCTTCAATTATGAAATCAGTATCTATATTATCTGTTACTGTTGCATCTGGTGCTTTCCATTCTGGATATTCATCTATGCTTATCATTTCATCTATTACTACCTTTATTTCTGGTGGGGTAATATCTACTGTAAATGTTGCACTGACTTCTGCTGTATTTCTTGCATTATCAGTTATCTGATATTTTACTACTACATCTCGTCCTGCTGTTAATTCTGTTTTTGCTTCATCTAATTTTACCCCAGCTCTTCCATCTGCTTTATAATAACTCACCCATATCTTATATGTCATGTCTCCATCTATATCATCATTTGCTGTTGTTGATGGTGCTGTCCAAGTTGAAACATCTTCCATTTTTAATACTGCTCCTGGTACTTGTGCTATTACTGGTGCTGTATTATTTAGTGTAAATGTTGCACTTACTTCTGTTGCTGAATTTTCTGCTGCATCATTTACATTATATTTTACTATTACATCTCTTGCTGCTCCTAATTCTGTTCTGGCATCTGTTAGATTTATTAAAATAATTCCATCTTCTTTGTAATATGTTACTTCTATATCATCACTTATATCACCATCTATATCATCAATTGCTGTTGCATTTGGTGCCGTCCAAACTGAAGCATATTCTGTATTTATTGAATCTCCTGCTACTGGCATTATTTCTGGTGAGGTAATATCCTCTCTTGTTGTAAATCTTGCAAATATTTGTACTGCATAATTTACATTATATCTTACTACTACATCTCTTCCTGCTGCTAATTCTGTTCTTGCTGCATTTAGTTTTTCTTCTGTTGAACTATTTGAGTATACTAATAAAGTTGTTCCATCTGCTTTAAAGTATGCTACCTCTATTCTATCGGTTATGTCGCCCTCCAAATTGTCATGTGCTGTTGTTGGTGGTGCTGTCCACTCTGCAACATCTTCTATTACTGCTCCTTCTACTGGTTCTATTACTGGTAGTACTACATTATTTGACTTAACAAATATAGTTTTTATTATACCATTACCTGCTCCATCATATGCTGCATATCTTACCCTAACACCTCTTCCTGCTGCTAATTCTGCTCTTGCTATTATCTCTTTGCAGTAATATTGGTAGCAAAACTGCTTATTATTGTAATCCCGATATTCTATTGTCGTAGCTAATCCTTCATCTACATTATCTGTTGCTGTTGCTGTTGGTACTTTCCAACTTGAAATATCTTCTATTTCTAATATTATAAATTCTTTTTCATATCCTTCTACTACCATTGTTGGTCTTGTCTTATCTATTGCTGTAAATGTTGCACTTACTTCTGTTGCTGCATTTCCTGCTACGTCTTTCACATTGTATTTTACTACTACATTTCTTCCTCCATATAATTCTGTTCTTGCTACTGTCAGATCTATTGAAGTTGTTCCATCTGCTTTAAAGTATGTTAATACTATATAATCACTTATATCTCCATCTATATTATCATTTGCTGTTGTTGTTGGGGCTGTCCATCTTGAAGCACTTGTTGTTAATGTACTCCATACGTAAGGTTCTGATGTAAACACTGAACTTCCTGCTACTTGTTCTATTACTGGTGCGGTATTATCTCCTGGTGCTGCATTTAGTGTAAATGTTGCACTTACTTCTTCTGCTTTCTTGTTTGCTTTATCACTTGCATTATATTTTACTACTACATCTCTTTCTGCTGTTAATTCTGCTCTTGCTGCTTCTAAATCTGCTAATTTAGTTGTTCCATTTGCTTCAAAGTACGTCGCTGTTGCTATTAATCCTATGGATATATTATCTGTTACTGTTGGTATTGGGGCTGTCCAGTTTGAAACAACAGCTATACTTATCTCTCCATCTGTTACTGCCTCTATTTCTGGTGGGGTATTATCAGCTATTGTAAATGTTGCAGTTGTTTCTGTTAAATTATCTGCATTATCATATACATAATATCTTACGACTACCTCTCTTCCTGCTGCTAATTCTGTTCTTGCTATCTCTAAATTTATACCATAATATCTAAATTTTCCATCTGCATCATAAGGTCCATCTGCATCATAATACGTTACATGTATCCTATGAGTTATGTCTCCCATCATATTATCTTGTGCTGTCGTTGCTGGTGCTTCCCACTCTGCAACTTCTTCATTTATTACTGCTCCTTCTACTGGTTCTATTACTGGTTTGATAGTCTCTGACCTAAAATACATATATTTCTCGAATTCATTTCCTGCTGCATCACTTGCAGTATAGTTTACAAATATGTAATCCCCTGCTGTCAATTTTCTTTTTACTTCTTCTGAATCTATACTTATCATACGTATTTTATATGTTATATCCACAGTTAATTCTCCATCTACATTATCTGTTGCTGTTGCTGTTGGCGGTGTCCAACTTGAAACATCATCTATTTCTAAATGTGCATAATTTTCAAATTTAATTCCTTCAAATTCTATTTTTGGTTTTGTATTATCTATTGCTGTAAATGTTGTACTTGCTTCATCTGCCGCATTTCCTGCTTCATCACTTACATTATATTTTGCTACGACACTTCTTCCTCCATATAATTCTGTTCTTGCTGTAGATAAATTTATCCATGTTCCATCTGCTTTAAAGTATGTTACTACTATATCATCACTTATATCTCCATCTATATCATCATTTGCTATTGCTACTGCTGTCCAAACTGAAGCATATTCTGTATATATTGAACCTACTGATACTGCTAATATTTCTGGTGGGATATTATCATCTGTTGTAAATTTTGCACTTATTTCTTTTGCTACATTTCCTGCCTTATCAGTTACACTATATTTTACTACCACATATCTTCCTGCTTCTAATTCTATCCTTGCTGCATCTAAACCTGCTAATTCGATTGTTCTGTCTACGTTGAAGTATGTTATATCTACTCTATCACTTATATCTCCATCTATATTATCCCTTGCTGTTGCTGTTGGTGCTGTCCAAGTTAAAGCATTTTCTGTATATAATAAACTTCCTGCTACTGGCATTATTTTTGGTGAGATATTATCATCTGTTGCAAATGTTGCAATTACTTCTGGTGCCTCATTACCTGCATAATCACTTGCACTATATTTTACTACTACATCTCTTCCATCTCTTAATTCTGTTCTTGCTTGATTATATGTGCTGGCATTCGCGTAACCTATAAACGTTTCATCTGCTTTATAGTATTTTCCATGAACTGTAAAATTCGGCTCCATATTATCTGTTACTGTTGCTATTGGTGCTTTCCAAGTTGCAATATCTTCTGCATTTACTAATTCATCTGATACTTCTTCTATTACTGGTGCTGTTTCATCCCATATTACAGTTTTAATACTTGTTTCTCCAGAATCACTCAATACTCTTACTGTATTAGCCCCCACTACTTGTAAAGATATATATGGGTTATAATGTTCCCTTGGTTGTGATGTCTTATATACACTGGTTTCATTGACAAAAACTTCTTTTATTGCTCCGCTATCTATTTTTACCCTATAGTGTTTAGTATTACTATATCCACTAGTAGTAATTGCTGCATTTACCTCCTTTTCTATAAATCTTGGTGATACGAGCGCTACTATTGTTAATGTTACTATCATTAATAAATAGCATGTTTTTTTTAAAACTTTTCTTATTTCTTCCATTCTACTTCCTCCTTATTGTTTGTTTCACTTAATGATATCATAATATGGAAAAATTTGCTATTTTTTAGTTTTTTTAGTTAATTAGTTAGTATTTTAAATTCTAATATTATTAGTTAGTTGCTTTCTACTACCATCGTACAACTACTAATTTTCACTTTCATCTCCTCCAATTTCTAATATTATTTTTTCTCCCTAAACTAATTTTTTTAATTTCAATATATCAATTACAATTAGACTTGCCTATTTTAATTTTAACTATTTTTTAACATATTTCTATTTTTTATTGAGTTCTATTCGCAAATTCTACTAGTCTTTTTAAACAGTTTTACTTCTCCTTATAATATGTCCGAATGTTATCTGTTATTGTCTTTAGTAATATACAATCATTTTATTGGCTCTATCTGTAATTTTTCTCTCATCTCTATCAATAATTTTTTTATCTGAATTGAACTTGTTAATTTTGGAAATTTTAAAAAAAATGTAAGACCCCGAATAAATTATCAGTTTTCTTGTATTATTGAAGAATTTGGGAGATACCTCCATAATATTTTTTAATCCAAGAATATAACATCCCCTGTGCTATGCTGCTCATTTAGTTATTGCTTTTTGAGAGTTTTCCAGATTCATATATTTCATTACAATTTTTAATTTTTTTTACTTCAAGATTTATTTTTACCATCCTTGCCCCTACAGATAAAATCATTTTTTTGAATATATTATATAAGCATAAAAAAAGTTAACGGATTTTTTTATGTCCGTTAACAGTGTCTCGATTCGTCTTATTCATCTTTTTTTTATTCTAAACTGATTTGCATAGATATTCATTTTATTTTTTCTAGCAAATCCTATTAAAGTTACTCCATATTTTTCTGCTAATTTAATCGCTAGTGATGTCGGTGCACTTTTAGAGACAATAATTTTAATTTTCGTAAAAATGCATTTTAAAATCATTTCACTCGATATTCGTCCACTTATCAACAACACTCCATCAACACTAAAATTATTGTTTAAAATATTTCCGATAATTTTATCAACAGCGTTGTGTCTACCGATGTCTTCTTTAAAAATTTCAATATCTCCGACTTGATAAACGGCACCATGCACTCCACCAGTTGCCTTAAACAAATCACTTTCATCAATTAATTTTTTCGTTAATTTTAAAATAATCTCTTTTGTTGTTATCACAGAATCATCTAACATCTCAATACTCAGTTGATCCAATTTTTCATGGAATTCAGTCCCCGTACCACATCCTGAAAACAATATTTTTTCTTTTGATGCTCCGACAAAATTACTATCACTTTTAACGTATACTAGATTATCTTTAAATTCAATATTTTTTATTTCATCGATATTGTTAATAATGCCCATACTTTTTAAGTAACCAACTACTAAATCTGCTAAATCAGTAGGAATAGTTAAAATAGTCAATAATTTTTGGTCGTTTAAATAAATAGTTAGGGGATATTTTTCTACCACTAAATCACTAGTTTTAACTTCTACTTCACCGACTAATTTAGTAATTTCAACTTTTTGATAATTTTTCACATCGATTAAATCAGTTATTTGATTGATGTTATAAAATAAATCAGCATTTTTAATTTTTGGTAAAAGATCTAAATCAATCAGATAACTTTTCCCTAAATTAATCAATCGATACAGACTAGTTATTCTATCTAGATAATCTGAATGAAAATACTTTAAACAATCTTTATGATAAACGCCATGAAAAGGCTCGATATAACCGTTGTTTATACTAGCATAAATTTGATATTTTTCACTTAAATTATTGATATATTTAAAATATTCTACACTGAAATTAGGCATGTCAGCAGCCAGTAAATATAAATAATCACTTTGACAATTTTCTAAGGCTACTCTTAATCCTTCAGTCGGACCTTTAAATTTATGTTGATCTGTTAAAGTTAGACAATTTAAGTTTTTATAAAATTTTGGGTTATTAGTCACAACTATTACTTCTTCAAAATATTTATTCAATTCCTTAATTTTTTTATGGATTAAAAATTGATCATCCTCTTTCAAAAATTCTTTATTAAAAGGCATTCTTTTACTTTCTCCACCTGCTAAAATCGCCACACTTTTAATATTAAGCATTAAATTTTATCGCACAAACTTTTAATTCTGGTATCCCGCAGTATTGATCAGCCGCTGTATTGGTTAGTACGTTAGCTCCTTCAGCAAAATGGAAAGGCATAAAACAAATATCGTTCTGTAAAATTTCTTTTACTTTTACTCTAACTTTAATCGACCCTCTTCTTGAAGTTACGGTAGTCATTTCTCCATCAGTTAAATTATATTTAGTAGCAGTACAACTATTAATTTCGATATAATTTTCTTTTACTAAAGTATTAATCCCTTTAGTTTTATCAGTCATTGTTCTTGTATGGTATTGATATAATTTTCTTCTTTTTTAAAAAACTATTTTCTACCTTTTGTTTAATATTTTCATCTTCTAATAACGGAATTTTTAGAGAATTTTTTTTAGATTTTAATCCATTGATATGCGATATAATGGACTCTGCTACTCCTTTAGCAATTGTTTTTTTGTGATTCTTCAAAATTTATATACTATTACAATCCTCATTTTTTTTTGCTCCAAGATTTATTTTTACATCTTTTGCTCTACTTAAAAAATCATTTTTTTAAATATAGTATATAAACATTAAAAAAGTTAACGGACTTTTTCTTTCCGTTAACAGTACATCAACTCATTAATTATATCTTTTTGTTTGCCTTCTATTTTTAAATCTGCTACTTTATGCTGATGTGTTTCATCTAAATCAGGGTATATATTATTATAATTCCTGTTAAAGGATGGAAGAATGTAATGACAAGTTCATTAAATCGATTAAATAACTAGATAAAACTCCACCTGCTACTATTTTAAAAAGCCAAAATATCTAATTTTAGTATACTTATAATTGTATTTTTACTTAGCCTAAAATTAAACTGCCATTTAATTATAAAATCGGTATCATAAACATCTCATAAAGATCAGAAATATAAACAATGTTGAAAGTGTTTTAAACTTAAGGCAAAGGCAATCGCTACTAATAATATGACAAATAAAGGACTCGCTCCTAACATTGAATAAAATAATAAATAATTAAATCTCAATTTTGTTCTCATACGGTTTCCCAACTTTATATTTAAATTGTTGCTGGTGCTATCAATATTTATCAAATGTATAAGTAAAAAAAAAGGGATTTTTCCCTTTTTATAATTCTAAATTAATTATTTCTTCTAATGTTAAATAATCAAAAACTGTTATCTTGGTATCACTAACAACATAAAGTAGTTGTTCTAAAAATAATCCTCTATTATTTGAATAGTTTCCTTCATTGGAAACTGCAATATAACCAATTTCTTCTAATTGATAACCTTCATAACTATAGAGATAATATCCAGTTTGGGACTGATAAGTATTATTTTCATAAACCATCTTGTTCATTGGAAAGCCAATAATTTTTAAAGTAGGATTAAACAACAAATCTTTGTGGTTATGAAGTACAGTAGAATCTACTGATATTTTTTCATCGTACAGAAATGTTTCTTTACTTATTTCAGTTGGATTAACTTTATCAGTAACATCATAAATAGCTAGTTTAATACCCGTACGACGTCCATCTTCATTTGCCTCATAACCAATTCCTAAAATATGGTCACTGTCTAAATTATGTAAATAGGAACTAAATCCGCTTATCTCTAATTCTCCTAATATTTTTGGCTCATCTTTTAAATCAATTACGTAAAACGGGTCAGTTTGTTCAAAGGTAACTAAGTAAAGATAATCTTGATCAAACCTAGCTGATTTTAAACTTTCACCTTTTTTACCTAAGTTTTCTAATTGATTTATAATCGTTAAATTTTGATTCAGAACGAACAGTCTGTTGTTGATATTATCTCCCCAACCTTCTTGCGTTGCGATTCTAAATTGACCGTTGTATTCATCCATACTAAACTGATTGATTGGGTTTCCTAATACTTCTCCTTTTGCTACTACTTCAAGTTGGTTTCCGTTAGAAATAGCTACTTTAGTAATTGGAGAAATCGCTATTGAACTTGTTCCAATTTGTTTATAAGTTGACTCCACTAAATAGATGTTATCGTTTGACATATAAAGTTTTGTCCAACCGCTTAAAATAGTTTTAGACTCAACGGTTTTATTTTTAAGATCTATCCCATTTATACTGGTAAAAACATTTGGATTTGAATCTTCTGGATAATAGATATCAGCGATATTTTGAGTATGCTCTTGGCTATTTATTTTATAAGTTGGTAAAATTTCACCTTTTTCTAAATTTGTATCCAGATTTTTTGCTGTTACGATAAATAAGTTTTCTCCTATTTTTCTGCTATCAATTAAATTCCCTTCAAATTCATAACTATCTGCCAATTCAAAATTATCTTTACGGTATACTTTTATAACACTTTTACTAGCACCATAAGACATTTTACCAGTTGGGGCGAATCCACTATCAACTATTGCTCTTGCTGGTTCTATGCTAGTTTCTACTGATTCATCTATAGTTGGGGAATTATAATCTTCATTTGGATATAAATAGTTGTAATAAGTATTTTGATTTAAAATTACTACTAAATACTGCTCATCAACATAAACACCATTGATGTATTCGTTATTACAATATTGATTTTCTACTAAACAATTAGAGTTAAAAAATATCTCTTTATGTAAACTTAATTCTTCAGCAGGATAAGCTTTTGAAATAACAATTTTTGCCCCTTCTTGATTATTATTGCTAACTTGATAAATATACTCACCATCAGTTTTAACACTATCAATTTCATCTACACCTTTAACTTGGACGTTAGTCTCGGTAAAATCACCTGCTATTGCACCACTCTTTTTATTCGAATCATTGCCATCTGTCATTTGTTCATTGGCAGAATCACTCTCCATAAGAGGAGCAAATTCTAGTCTCTTGTCCATGTCATTATTATAGTTACTGCGTAAATTAATAATTTCATCTATATCGGTAAAATTAGTTATATTATTTACTGAATTGATGTTATTGAGCTTTGTTTTTGGCAAGGAAAGCCCTGGAGAAATCATAAATGCTAACGTTAAAGTAGTCAACGGTATTAAAGCAATTTTAAAACTACCATTAAAAGCATTAAACATTTTTACATTTTTCATTCTTAAACTTTTTTTCTTTTTTTCTAATGCATCGTTTATTCTAACTTCTAAAATCCATTTTATCAGCGCTAAAATAGATATAAAAATTAACACAATTTTTAATATTGTCATCGACATAATAAAACCTCCTAAATTTTAAACCTTTATTTAAATTGTTTTTCATAAATTCTATTAACTTCTAAATCATTCACTTACAATCAAATCAAGGATATTATTTAACCACACCGAACATCATGCTTGTTTTTCAATTTTGGCAAAATTTCCTATCAGTAGTGAAAACATCGTCTTATGTTCTTTGTTCTACTACCCTCAATTTTTCTTTTAGTGTTTGTTTTTTTGAAACAATTTTAAACATAGTACATTCTTTTACTATTATAGTTTACTACAATTTTTAATTTTTTTACCAGTTTTTAGATATCTTACATTATTTTACTATTAACTTACAAACCAAAAAATTACTTTTTTTGAATTACTATCTCAAAAAATCAAATAATTTTGAGTTATTTTATTTTCTTAAATTATTATTTTTAACGTTATATCTGGACATTAACTTTTTTCAGTTCTAAAATCCCTATTAAATCCCTCTTTGAATTTCTAACTAAAACTTATAATTACTTTGGTGATTGTTAAAAATTTCATAAATTACTCATATGTCAGTCTTATTTAGGGTAATTTATAAAAAGAGAAATTGATTTTCATCAATCCCTTTTTTAATTTTAAAACTTTTTTATTCTTTTACAAATATCTTGCCATTTACATCTACATCTAAATAATATGTTTGTGAAGTTATAACTTTTGTATCTTCTACTTCTACATAATATTTTAATGCCTGTTTCTTCTAATATTACTCTGCAACTTTTACCTTTTGTTAATTTTGCAGTTTTTACACTTGAAATAATACTCAATGTGCTTGCAAGCAATATTCCAACTGCTTGATAACACACTACAACATCTCGATATGAAATTTCTAAATTATTATTAAATTTTATTATTGAATAATCCCTATTTTTATAAACTCCAATTGAGTTATCATCATCTATCAATTTATAATTTGCTTCATCAGTTATTAACTTATCCAATGTTGAAGGTTTTTTATTAACTCCATAGACAACTTTATTAGTATCACAGCATTAATCTGTTCGTAGAATTTAATTTTTCTAATTGTTAAATTTCATACACATCATTTTCTGCTTTTAATAAAATATATAAATATGAGTTTTCTTTTGTGGTATTATTTCCGTACTTTGCTTTCTGTTAACCAATTAGAATCTATTGTTGATTCTAATTCATTTATTAAACACATTACTTTTGTATTTCTAAACCTAATAATGCTGGATTAATTTTTGTAATCTTCTGTGCTCTTAAAAGCAATCGCTACAGTTATAGTTTCAGTAGTGCTAATCGCTACTATAACAGTTCTTATTTCTGTTAAATCATCACATACGAACCTGAATTCCTAATAACAAAACCATAATATCCCCAATTATTACTACCTGGAATGATTCCAGGTTCAAATTGTAATCCTACAGATGCAACTTGTCTTAATTGATAATTATTTCCTGCATAATTACCAGTATTAGGATTTCCTATTCCTGCATAAGTATCACCGTTAGGAACTATAACTCTCCCTCTAACAGAGCCACCATATCTGTATAAATTTTTATAGTCATTTACATCTAATTGTCTACTCATTTCTAGGATAACAGTATTGCTGTAATCTAACTGTTGGAGCACTTTTACTTGTTCTCCATCAACATCAAGATCATAAATTTTATAACAAACTGCTCCCTCACCGTACTCCTTCTTACAAGTTCCATCTGCATTTAATATATTTGGAGTTATTGACCCTGTTCCGCTATATTCCCAATTAGAATCACTGTCCCATGGAAATAATCCTTGAGAAGCGTAAAACATTAGGTTATCATTACCAGTTGCTTTTGCCTCAATTGGAAATGCATCACTTAAATCACCATAAGTATCTTTCAACACTAAATCATGTGGTAAATCATCTCCAATAGAAACAGTATATTTATTCTCAATAGGAGCGTCAATTGCTATAAAACCATCTCCATCTAGTGAATATTCTAGTATTGCCTTATTTGCTGTAAAAACATACTGTTTCGTTGATGTCCAATTTCCTCTCGTTATTATAGGTCTTGTTGCTGTTCTTGTGCTAAATACTGCACTTACTTTTATTGCTGTTTCATCCCATATTACATTTTTGTAAAATGTTCCACTAGAAGCAGTCACCACTTTTACTCTGTTATCTCCTGGTGCTTCTAAATCAATAAGCACGGGATCACTAGCTGGATATAAGTTGGAAAACTTTCTTATTCCATTGACAAAAATTTCCTTTATTCTCCCCTTATCTATTTCTACTGTGTAGGATTGAGTCTTACTATATTCGCTACTAATAATTGCTGCATTTACCTCTGTTTCTACAAATTTTAGTGAAAATAATGTCATTATTGTTAATGTTACTATCATCAATAAATAGCATGTTTTTTTTAAAACTTTTTTTATTTCTTCCATTTTATTCCTTATCTTTTATTTTTTATTTAACTTAATATTAGCATTAATAGCAGTTGTTTCTCTCCTAAAATTGTGCCACTGCTACTTTTTCATTTTCATCTATTCTAATTTCTAATGTTATTTTTTTCTTTAACTATTGTTTTTTGAGATCTTTCAAAATTTATATTGACCATTACCACTCTTAATTTTTTCCCTTTGCTGCAAGATTTATTTTTATCATTCTTGGTCTATTGATAAAATCACTCTTTTAAATATAATGTACGAACATAAAAAAAGCTAACGGACTTTTTCTATCCGTTAACCCTAGACTAATATTAATCTCATCTTTTTTATTTATCTTCTATTTTTAATTGTTCTTTTACATCAATTGGCTTTAATTTCATTATTAAGGGAATTGCTAATAATGTCAAAAATGATAATATTAAATACATCAACCTCAAAGAGTAATTTTCATAAACATAACCTGTGAGAAAAATTACTCCGCTTCTAACTATCGACTGACAAGCTACCATTATTGTTATTGCAGTAGCATTAACATTTTTAGGTATTTTTTCAATAATATACATGTAAGCTACTGGTAGACAAGTGGCAAAGGCAATTCCATGCATACTAACTGCTATATAAAATTGCCAGACAGTAGTTGCGTTACTACCAATAAAAAATCTCAAAAATATTGCTACTACTGAAATAAGCAACATTTTTTTGGGACCAATCTTTTGCATTATCTGTTTATTAAAAGTAAAAATAATTACTTCAAATGTTACTGAACCTAAAGCAGCAAGCCCAATATCGACTTTTCGGCCACCCAATTCCAAAATGAAATTACCGTTAAACAAAATTAAAGCATCACCGATAACATAAGTTAAACAAGTTATTCCAATTATCAAAATAAATGACTTACATTTAAATATTTCTGATATTTCTTTTTTTAAATTTACTATTTTATGCTGGTGTGTTTCATCTAAATCAGAATATGTGAGTGTTATAATTCCTGTTAGTATTAAAAATAATGCGATGTAGTAAAACATAGCGGACAAGCCCATTAAATCAATTAAATAACCAGATAAAACTCCACCTGCTACGTATCCTAAAGAGCCAAAAACTCTAATTTTAGTATATTTATAATTATATTTTTTACTTAGTCGTAAAGTTAAACTGTCACTCAATTGTAAAATCGGTACCATAAACATCTCATACAAGATGATAAATACAAACAAATACCAAAATGTTGAAACTTTCATTATACTTAAAGCAAAAACAACCGCTACTAAAGATATCACAAAAATTACTTTTCTAGGAGCGTTTAATTTATCTGAAACAAAGCCAAATAATGGCAACGTCACCATCACAAATAAAGGACTAGTTCCTAATATTGTCCCTATTTGAGTACCCGTTAATCCTCTACTCTCTAAATATACACTTATAAACAAACAGTACGTCCCTAGCACTGAATAAAAAAATAAATAATTAACTCTTAATTTTGCTCTCATATGGTCTCCAACTTTATCATTAAATTTCTACTAATATTAGCAATATTTTATCAAATGTACAAGTAAAAAAAGGGATTTCTCCCTTTTTATAATTCTAAACTAAATATTTTTTTTTTTTAATTCTTAAATTTTTTTTCTAAAGCATCATTTATTCTAATTTCTAAAATCCATCTTATCAGAACTAAAACAGATATAAAGATTAATGCGATTTTTGATATCATCATTGACATAATAAAGTTTCCTAAATTTTTAGACTTTGTTTAAATTCTTTGATGTAAGTCCTGTTAACTTCTAAAAATTCTCCGTTAACGAGTTCAATTTTAATTTTAGAATTTATCATCGGCTTTATATATAAAATTTTTCGAATATTCACTAAATGTGATTTGCTGATTCTAATAAAATTGTGATTTTTCAATTCCTCTTCTAATTCATATAATTTATGTCTAACCAGCAGTTTGTCATTGGGAATAACAAAATAAACTTCTTCCGAAATGCTTTCGATATAAAAAACATTTTTAGCCATTACTCTTCTTTGGCCATTTTGATTGTATCCATGCAGATAAAAATCTTCTCCAGCGACAATCAAGTCAAGCATCTTATTCACCGTATCAATCATCTCTTCATCAAACACAATATTTATTTTTCCTGCTTCACAATATTTACTATCAGTAGTTAAAAGATAATCGTATGTTCTCTTTTCTACTACTCTCAATTTTTCTTTTAGTGCCTTATTTTTCGAAACAAATTTAAACATAATGCCCCCTTGAATATTTATATTTTAATATCATTTTTAATTTTTTTACTGGTTTTACTGTATCATATATTTTTTAATATTAACTTACAATGCAAAAATTTCCTTTTAAAGAGCAAAACTTAGTCTGCCTTTTTGAATTTACGTTATCAAAAAATCAAATAGTTTTAGTATTTTTATTTTCTTAAATTATTATTTTCAATGTTCTGAATTGCCATTAATTTTTTTTTAGATGTTTTTTAAGTTCTAAAATGGCTATTAAATCTCTTCTTTGAGTTTCTGGCCAAAATTTATAATCACTTTCGTGATTGTTAAAAATTTCAATAAGTTGATCGTACGTTAGCCATAACGATACCATTCCATGGTTTTGTTCCTCTACTGTAAAATCAAATTCATTTGTCTCTTCGACAACTTCACACAAATAAAAGTTATGCTCGTAAATAAGGGAAGTTCTAAAACAAATATTTACTTGGGCAACTTTTTTCACTTCTTTGATAACGATACCTGTTTCTTCTAACATTTCTCTTTTTAAACATTCACTAAGCGACTCGCCCTCTTCAAGTCCACCTCCAGGAATATTGTAAATATTTATATTTTTCAGATAAACTACTAAAAATTTATCCTCTTTTCTGATAAATCCTCTTGCTGTTATTCTTCTTTTTATCTCACTTGAAGAATAATTTTTGTCTTGATAAACATCATATTTCATAAATTCACCTTTTCTTATCTCAATATTACCATATTTTAGATAAAATTATAATCTTTTATTTTATTAAATAAAAAAAATACCATATTTTCAAAAATATGGTATTCAAATATTTTGTCTTTACTCTACGATTGCATTTTCTACTACAAACTCCAGAGCAGTTTGTACTTTTAATTGTGGAACCAACATTTCATTAGTATAAACTTCTTTAACTTTTTTCACTTCGACATTGTAAGTTTTAGCAATTTGATCATATGCTTTTTCAAACTGTTCATCTGTTGGATATATTTCTTCTTTATTGGCAATTGCTTCAAAAACTAGTTGGAATTTTACCCCTTTTAAAGCATTATCTGCTAACTGTAAACGGTATTTATCCGGAGTAGTTCCTTGAAATTGTAAAAAAGCTTCTAACTCTAATCCATATTGCTTAGCTTGTTGCTTAGTTGAATCTAACATTTTATCAATTTCTTCATCGACCATTACTTGAGGAACTTCTACTGTTGCATTAGCAATAGCTTGTTCAGCTAGGTCATCAATTTTTTTATTTTTACGATTTACTTCTTTACTTTGGATAATTTTTTTCTCAATCGTTGCCTCTAAATCACTTGCTTTATCGCAATCAATATCTAATTTCGCTACAAACTCATCAGTAATTTCCGGTGCTTTAGAAACTTTAATTTCATTTAAAGTAACATTAAAGACTACTGGTGCTCCTGCTAACTCTTCCACTTGATAAGTTTCAGGGAAAGTAACGTTTATCTCTTTCTTTTCTCCTACTTTTAACCCTAACATCTGATCTTCAAATCCAGGAATAAATTGACCACTTCCCATTTCCAAACTGTAGTTATCGGCTTTACCACCTTCAAATGTTTCCCCATCTTTAAATCCTTCAAAATCAAAAATAGCCGTATCACCTTTTTCTAAAAGATCAGTTTCTTTAACGACTAATTCAGATTCATTAGCTAATAAAATATTTTTTTGGTGCTCGATATCTTCTTTGGTTACTTCAATCTCTAATAGTTTAACTTTTAACTCTTTGTACTCCCCTAATTTTACCTCTGGTTTAACTACTACCGTTGCTTCATAAGTAAATTCTTTATCTTTTGCTAAATCTTCATATTTAAAATCAATAATCGGTTTTGCTACTGCCTCAATATTTTCATTTTGAATAGTTTCTTCGTATGAAATGCTAACACAATAATTAACTGCTTTTTCATATAAACTTTCTACCCCAAATTTAGTTTCATAAGTTTTTCTCGGTACTTTTCCTTTTCTAAAACCATCAACTTCAACTGTTTTAACAACTTCTTCAAATGCTGCATCTAGACCCTTATTAAAAGTTTCCGCTGGTACAGTAACCGTTATTTTAACTTCACTTTTTTCTAATTTTTCTACTTTTATCTTCATTTTAACCACTCCCTACTTTCATTATAATATATCATATAATTCTTTAAAAAACATCAAAATATTAATTTTCTTTTTAATTTTCAAAAATAAACATTTATTTTTTATACTTCGATAGTAAATCAGCAAATGGATTGTGTTTACTAGCTTTTTGTTCTTTTTCTTGCTCTTGCATAAACTTCCCAACTTGCCTTTTATTTACTCCATCAGCACTCTCTTCTTTTCTTTTTTTAAACGCTGACAATTTTTCACGGTAGCCACATTGACAAGTAAAAATTTGTTTATCGCCAACACCAGCTAAATTTAATTTCTTGTGACATTTTGGACATCTACTATTAGTAACTTTAAAGACATTTTCCCGGTATTTACATTCTCGGTCTTGACAGACTAACATCTGTCCGTGTTTACCATTTACTTCTAGTAATATTTTACCACACTCAGGACATTTTTTACTAGATAAATTATCGTGTTTAAACAGTTTTTTACTACCTTTAATATCGTGTACTAACTCGTCAGCATACAGTTCCATTTTTTTAACAAAATCACTTTTTCTCAATTTTCCTTTTTCAATCAACGATAACTGTTTTTCCCACTTTGCTGTCAAAAGTGGTGATTTTAAATCGTTGGGAACTAAATTTAGTAACTGTCTACCTTTAGAAGTTATGTATAATTTATTTTCTCTTTTTTCAATCAGAAAATTTTTCAACAACTTTTCAATAATGTCCGCTCTTGTCGCAACTGTTCCGATTCCCCCTACTTCACCCATTTTAGCCACCAACTCTTTATCGTTAGTCTCGATAAACTTAATTGGATTTTCCATCGCACCTAACAGTGTCCCCTCAGTAAAAGGACTAGGTGGTTTAGTGAAGTATTCTTCATAATAAACATCGCTAATCGTCAAATTACTTCCGTTAGCAATATTCGGTAAAATTACATCGTTACTATCTTCTACATCTTCAAACTCTTCTTCTTTACTGTAAACTTTTTTCCAGCCTAAATCTTTAACAATTTTACCACTAGTTGAAAAAGTTAAATTATCGATGCTCGTTTCAATTTTTGTCTGCAAATAAGTAAATGCTGGTAGTAAAACTGCTAGAAACCTCTTGACTACTAAATCGTATATTTTTAATTCGTCTTGATTAAAATTACCGATACGTGCTTTTACTTCAGTTGGAATAATCGCATGGTGATCACTAACTTTAGCGTCATCGATAAAGGACTTGCTACTTTTAATTTCTTGTTTTAAAATAATTTCGGAAACTTTGTTGTACTTAGGATTACCAAGCGATCTAATTCTCTCTTTTAAAGTTGGTAAAATATCTTTTGTTAAATAACGTGAATCGGTTCTAGGATAAGTTAAAACTTTGTGATATTCATATAAACTTTGAATAACGGAAAGCGTTCCTTTAGCACTAAATCCGTACAGCCGATTAGCGTCTCTTTGCAATTCCGTTAAATCGTACAGTTTAGGAGCAGATGTTTTTTTATCAGCTTTTTTTACGTTTATCAGTACTTTATTTTTAGCTTTTATTTTTTCGACTAACTTATTAACTTTTTCTTCGTCGTACATTTTATTACCGTTGTAAATCAAATCTATTTCTGGTGTTCGAATAATAACTTTATAATAGGCTTTTGCTCTAAAGTTTAATATTTCATCTTGTCTTCGATTGATCATATGTACTGTTGGGGTTTGAACACGTCCACATGATAAACTGGCACCGTAGTGACAAGTTAAAGCTCTCGTTGCGTTTATTCCTACTACCCAGTCCGCCTCACTTCTCGCTACGGCACATTGATATAAGTTTTCGTAAAGTTTTCCATCTTTTAAATTATTGAAACCATCTTTTATCGCTTTATCTGTTACTGAAGATATCCACAGTCTTTTGATTCTTTTTTTGACGTTTGCTTTTTCAATAATCCATCTAGCAACTAATTCTCCTTCTCTACCGGCATCGGTAGCAATGACAATCTCGTTAATATCGTTTCTGTTCAACAACCCCTTTACCACATTAAATTGAGCGCTAGTTTGTTTAATCGTCACCAACTTATACTGTTTAGGTTTTATTGGTAAATCTTCTATTCGCCAAGATTTATACTTGTCTCCATAATAATCAGGATCAGCCAATGTCACTAAATGACCCAATGCCCAAGTAACAACATATTTGCTCCCCTCGATATAACTCCTATTACTTCTCGTACAGTTTAAGACTCTAGCGATATCTCGACCTACGGAAGGCTTTTCTGCCAATACTAATGTTTTCATCTCAATACATTCCTTACTTTTTTATTTTTTGACCTCGCGCTACAAATGATTTTTCAATCATCTTATAACAGTCATCTTTTTTGATTCCAATTTTATTATTGCATTCACAAAACAAATCAGTTGTAGGTGCTTCTATCAACCACTCGGTAATTTTACTAAAATGACACTTTAAAACAGCCCCACTACCAATTTTTTGATATTTAAATATTTTTTTTTTACATCTACTACATTTTATAATTAACAAAATACCACTTCCTACTTTTTAAGTATAACAAAAAAGTTAAGTCTTTAAAATAAAAACTATTAAAAATTATTTTATTTATCTTTAAAACAAAAAAAACAGAACCGATTTCTACCGGTTCGTTAATTTTAATGTAAATTTATCTTCTTAACCCTAAACGTTTAATTAGTTCACGGTAACGATTGACATCTTTTTTAGTTAAATATTTAAGTAAACTTCTTCTGACACCTACTTTTTTCAATAATCCTCTACGTGAATGAAAATCGTGGATGTGAATTTTTAAGTGGTCATTTAAACTGTTAATTTCTGCCGTTAAAATAGCAATTTGAACTTCTGCTGATCCGGTATCGCTCTCTACAGTAGCGTATTCTGCGATAACTTCAGCTTTTCTTTCTTTTGTTAAACTCATTTTTCTATCTCCCTTAATTAAATTGTCACGTCTATACAGCGCTAACAGTTGGAAAAATACCGAGAGCAACGTATAACGTCCATATGATTATATTATATTTGTTGACAAAAGTAAACATTTATCGGTTTATTTTTTTAATTAATTTTTTTGCTTTTATAATATCGCTTTTAATTTGATTTAATAATTCCGTCAAAGTAGCAAATTTAACTTCATCTCTGATTCTATCGATAAAATATATTTCTAAATGTTCACCGTAAATATCTTGCTCAAAATCAAAGATATGGACTTCTATCGATACTTCATGTTTATAGTTAAAAGTGGGGTTGTGACCGATGTTACAAATACCGTAATGAGTTTTCTCTAGCAGATTAACTTTCACTAGATAAACTCCATCTGTTGGTAACTTAAATGGATATTTCAGCCCTAAATTAGCCGTCGGAACTCCGACTGTTTTACCTAAACCTTTTCCGTGAATTACATAGCCGGATATTGAGTACGGTCTATTTAAAAGAATTTCTACTTTTTTTACTTTTCCCTCATCTAGTAGAGATTTAATTAAAGTAGAACCTATTTTTGTTCCGTTAAATTGTCTTTCACAAATTTTAACTGGAGCGATTTTGCCACCGGAATCTGCAAAAATAGTCTTGATACTACCTTCACCGTTAGAACCGTATCGATTGTCAAATCCAGCTACTAAATACTTTACCTTTAAAGGTAGTATCAGTTTTTGAATAAACTCTTTTTTCTTTAATTTCGCTATTTTTAAAGTAAAATTAATAATTATTAAATAGTCTATATCCAACTTCGAAAATATTTTTTTTCGAACTTCAAGCGGAGTTAAAAAATCATCTTCATTATTTTTGTTCAAAACAAAATTAGGATTGGGGTGAAAAGTTATAATACCTTTTTTTAAATTTTCCCGCTCACCTATTGCAATTACTTCGTTAATCAAATCCATATGAGCAATGTGAATTCCATCAAAAAAACCTAACGCTACTACCAATCCTTCAGAAAATTCTGGCATCTTTTGCTCTAAACCTATCTCTATTATTTTCATCATAACACCTTAACTGCCTTCAACCAGTTTTCTCTTTTTTGGTCAACTTCATAAATGGCGATCACCCGGCTATCGTCACAAATGGTTACTTTATCAAAAATATCATAAATATTTAAAATAGCAGCACCATTTTTTACTTTGAATGCTGTTAATTGATCGACTTTAATAGTTTCAAAATCAAGTGCCTCTTCAACAGAAATACATTTAGAATTAATTGTCAGTTTATCTAAATCAATCGCTTGAGCGATGTTAAATTTACCAACACTGTTGCGCTTTAAATAAGACATATGACTAGGATATCCTAAAATTTGACCTATCGTAACACAAATTGTTCTGATATAAATTCCTTTAGAGCCTAAAATTGAAAAACAAAATTCTACCGTACCATCGGCATTGTTAATAATCTCGCCTTCCATCTCAACTTGATAAACAGTTATCGCTCTTGGTTCTCTTTCAATCTCAATTCCTTGCCTGGCATACTCGTATAGTTTTTTACCGTTTACTTTAACGCTACTGTACATCGGCGGAATTTGGCTATTTAAATTTAAAAGTTGATTTAAGGCCGAGACACACTCTTCTTTGGTGATGATTCGGTCTATTTTCTTTTCTTTAACTATTTCGCCACTAGCATCTTCGGTAGTTGTGGAAAATCCTAATTTAACTCGGCAGTAGTACTCTTTTTCATTGGCTGTTATATACTGGGCAATTTTAGTAGCCTTATTGATACAAATTGGTAAAACACCAACAGCATCTGGATCTAATGTCCCCGTATGTCCAACTTTACGTGTCTTAAAAATTTTACGAACTTGGTCGACACAATCGTGACTAGTTATTCCTTGTGGCTTATTTATTATTAATATTCCGTCTATTTTCATTTAAATCATCCCTAACAAATAAATTATAACATAAATATATTTTTCTTAAAAAAACTTCTCAATAAATAAGAAGTTTTTCGCTTTAATTAGATCTAGCTAATTTTTCAATCAGTGGTTTAGGAATAAAGCCAATATTTCGATCAACTTCTAAACCATCTACTAATACTACCATCGTTGGAATGCTAGTAATATTGTACTTAGCCGCAGCATCGCGACATTGATCAACATCTATTTTTACAAATTTAACATCGGTAATACTTTCGGCAACTTCTTTAAAGAAAGGTGCCATCATTTTACAAGGTCCACACCATTCTGCATAAAAATCGATGATAACTTTACCGCTTTTTGTTTTTTCAATAAAATTAGAACTATCTAACTTTTCTACCATTTCCCAATCTCCTTATCAATTCATTCTTTACCTAATTTATTATATTGAATTTTTAATTTCTTTACAAGTGTTTTATACTTTTAAAGTAATCACCGTTACCCCACTACCACCCTCATAGGCTTTACCGTAGGCGAAACTTTCAATATATTTATTTTTTTTCAAATGTTCTTGAATCCCTTTTTTTAAAACATTTGTTCCATGTCCGTGAATTATTGAGGCTTGATTAATCTTATTGATAATTAAATCATCGATATATTTATCTAATTTAATTAATGCCTCTAACAATCTTTCACCTCTTAAATCTAATTCCAGCCCAACAGTGGTGGCATTTTTAAAATTAATTTTTGCTGAAACTTTTTGTTTTTCTTTTCTTTGGATAAACTCCAAATTATTTTTGTGCACTTTTGTCGTTAATATACCCATTCTTATTTCAAAATTATTATTTGCTAAAATTTTAATTATTTGTCCATTTTGGTTATAAGTGATAACTTTAACCAAATCGCCTAATAAATATTCGACATCTTGATTTTTTTTCTTTTTCACTTCCATTTTATAAATATTTTTAAGTTCGGTCTTCTTTTCCGTAAGTTGATGCATTTTTACCTCTGAATTGTATTTAAGCAACTCTTTTATAATTTTATCAGCTTTTATTTTAGCGTTTTCTACTACTTCTTTGGCTTTTTGATCAACTTCTCTTAAAATATTTTGCTTTTTAGTTTCGATTCTACTCAATTCATTTTTTAAAGTTGTTTTGATTTTTTCAACTTCTAATTGCTCTTTTTGTAACTGTTCTGATTGGTCGTCTAATCTTTTAGTTTTTTCTGCTAAAGTGTTCAGCAGTTTAGTAACATCACTCTCGCTTGTGCTGTTTTCTTCTTTTGCTAAACTTAATATTTCCTCTTCTAACCCTAACCTTCTACTTATTTCAAAGGCATTTGAACTACCAGGTATCCCAATCGCTAATTTATAAGTAGGTGATAGCGTTTCAATATCAAATTTAGTCGAAGCATTAACTACTTTATCCTCATTAAAAGCAAATACTTTCAATTCCGGATAATGGGTAGTAGCCATGATATAAGTATTTTTTTTCAAAAAGTACTTTATTAGAGAAACAGCTAAACTGCTTCCCTCTTTAGGGTCAGTCCCTGAGCCCAATTCATCTAAAATGATAAGTGAATTATCATGAGCATTTTTAACTATTCTAATTATATTAGTCATGTGACTAGAAAATGTCGATAAACTTTGTTCAATTGATTGTTCGTCACCTATATCAGCGAAAATGTCACTGAATATTTTTATTTCACTATTTTCAGCAACGGGAATTAAAATACCAGCTTGAGCCATTATTGCTAAAAGTCCTAAAGTTTTTAAGGCTACTGTTTTTCCTCCAGTATTCGGTCCGGTAATAATTACGCACTTATTGTCATCATAAACAATATCGTTAGCCACTACTTCTTTTTGGTCGATTAACGGATGTCGCGCTTTTAAAAGTTTTATTTTAGGAGAAATTTTCGGTTTAACACAGCGGTATTTTTTAGCAAACTGAGCTTTAGAAAAAATTAAATCTAACTCGGTTAACAAATAACTATTGCTTTTAAAAGTATCGATAAACGGTACTATTTCTGTCGATAACTCTTTTAAAATTTTAATGATTTCTAGTTCTTGCTCATTTTTTAATATTTGAATTTTATTTGTGATATCGGTGATTGCCGCTGGTTCCATAAAAGCCGTTTCTCCACTTTGAGAGTAGTCTTGAATAAAACCTTTAAACTTATTTTTATACTCTATTTTCACTCTGACCACGTAGCGATCATTTCTTTTACTAATCAGCGTATCTGTTAAATAATTTTTTTGTGTTTGCACAATCTCTTGCAGTTTTTCTTGAATTTTTTCCTCATTTTTTTTTATTTTGTTTCTAATACCAGCTAAGTTAAAACTGGCCGAATCTAAAATTTCACAATTTTCATCAATCGCATTGTTTATCTCTTGATACAACCTTTTATCATAAAATAAATTATCCACTTTCGTTTTAAAACTTTCAAATTGACCTTCTAAGTCATTGACACTAATTAAATACTTTTTTAGTGATTTGATCGTAAATAAATGCATCGCTATATTTCTAAGTTCACGGGCGTTTAAACTCGCCTCTAGACTAACTCTTTTTAAAGATGGTAAAATATCGTAATGATTTCTTAAATTAGGTGTACCGTACTTGTATACTAGTCTAAGAGCCTGATCTGTTTCTAAAAGCATTAAATTAATTAGCTTAAAATCAGTTTTCGCTGCTATCTTTTTTACTTCTTCGTTGCCTAACTCACTTTGGGAAAATTCACCGATAAGTTCTTTAATTTTATCAAATTCTAATGTTTTATTATCTACTATCATTTCATTGCTCCTCAATATTCTACTATTATTTTAGCAAAAATTTTGTTAGAATAATAGTAGGATGTGATTATATTGAACTATGTATTAGCAGTTAGTAAAAATAATTTAGCAAAAATTAAAGATTTTTACCGAGATTCATTAGTTGAAAATAGTACAGAACATGTTTATTTTTTATCAAAAAGCACCGCAGTTACCGTAACTGCTTATACTTCTGGTAAAATTATGTTTCAAGGTACTATTGCTGAAAGTGAATATATCTACTGGCGTCAACTTTTTCAAATTGCGGCTAAAAAAGAAAATGAAAATATCGAAGCTATCGGTTCTGATGAAGTAGGTACCGGTGATTTTTTTGGTCCTATCGTCGTAGTTAGTGCTTACATCAACAATACTCAAATCGAATTGTTAAAAGATTTAAAAATAGATGATTCAAAAAAATTATCTGACCAACAAATATTAAAAATTGGTCCTAAATTGAAATCCTTTATTGTTCATAAAGAAGTTTTTTTAAACAATTTTTATTATAACAAATTACAAAAAAAAGGCAATAATATGAACAAAATTAAAGCGCTTATGCACAATCGTGCTTTAAATGAGATTAGCAAAGAAGTTAAATGCGATCGCGTAATATTAGATCAATTTACCCCACCGAAAAATTATTTTCAATATTTGGAAAATGAGGCTGAAGTTTTTGAAAAAATTATTTTCGAAACGAAGGCTGAAAGTAAATATTTAGCAGTAGCGACAGCTAGTGTCCTAGCAAGATACTATTTTTTGGTTTTATGGGAACAGTTAGAAAAGAAATTTAACTGTCTTCTTCCGAAAGGAGCAGGAACAAAAGTCGATGACACGACCAGAGAGATAATTGTTGATAAGGGGATAGATTTTTTAGAAGGGATTGCTAAATTAAACTTTAAGACATTAGAAAAAGCCATTAAGCAACTTAAAAAAGAGTCTTGTTCGGCAGTTGGATAACTTAAAATAAAAAAGGGCAAACTATTTGCCTTTTTTTTTAAGTAAGTTCTTTTTTACTAACCACTTTACCTCATTAGGCTTAATTACCAAACACCAATTAATCCACCTACAGTTTTGTAAAGCAATTCAAACCTCACTGTATCTATTCTCGTTTTAATTGCGTATCGATTAAAATCAATTGCATCTTGTAATGTACCATATTTCATTAAGCAAATTAAATTTCCCAAAATGACATAATTCTTTATCTGAATGTCTTCAATTATCAATAATTATTTGTACACTTAATTTAAAAATAATATCTTACTATCTAATATTTATAAGTTTCATTGTCAAAAAAGTCACATTAACCACTTTATATCAGAATAATTATTACTATCAAAATCAAATCTAAATATATTTAACTCAGTATCACCAGCATTCTATGAAAATATATAATTAATGGAATTTCCATTTTTTTCTCATCTAACTCAATGTTATTAGTCTAGCAGACCAAGGGTACCACACATTATTATAATTAAAATACCAAAAGTAAAAGTAATCAAATTACTTTTTGTTGGTCTACTTTTTAATCTTAAAAGTCCCACTACACTAGTTACTATTATTATTCCTAATACCCAATCTATAATGTTTTTTGAGTTAATAAATATATGATCCTCATCCACCATAAAAAATCCTGGAATTATGAATCCCAATATAAAAATTTTTTCTAAGATATTTCTAAAATTCATTTTTGTTACCTCCTCATATTATATTTATTTTATAATTATAATATAATCTTTTAATTATCACAATAGTTTTTTGCACTTCTTTACGAATATCTCCTCTATCGTGGTCTTAGTATTTCTTGTAATATAGGGAATTATTGATTCGCCTATATGACCAAGACATTCTTCTTTTTAGGGAAAAAGTAAAATCGTTATTTTTTTTAAAAAAAGAAACACCAAAAACTTTAAAGTAAAAAAATAACAATTATTTAAGTAGTTCATCAAAATATTAAGAAATTTTTATATCCTTTTTTAGAATAAATAGTTTCTTAATATTTAAATTGGAAAAGCAATAATTTGTTATATAGTATTATCATTTAATAATTTTTTAGCCATATATACAGCAGCTATCAACAATAATAATCCGTAGACAATTGGCAAAAGTACGATAAGCAGAAAATTATTTGGGATTTCACCATAATTAAGAAGTTTGTAAAACGATTCATATTGAATACTACTTATTATAAAAGGAGCGATATATAATCCAACAACTTTTAACATTGAACTAATATTTAGAATAATCCACACTACAAAAGATAATATTATGCATATACCAGAATTTTTTTGTGTTGCAGATATAAAAATATTTAGTGATATAATAAAAAAATATACAGATACTAAAATAGTTATTATAGATAAGGTTGGTAAAACAGTTAAACCATTGCCATATACTCTCCCATTAATAAAAAAAGAAATGAGAAATATAGTTATTGAAATTATTGATAGATTAATAAAATAAAAAATAAATTTACCTACAACAACATCTCTAATCTTAATTTTTTTACTAATATACCAATTCATCGTCTTATCTTCATGTTCTTTACTAATAGCAGTAGAAATAAAAATCGAAGATATTAGAGCAAATAAACTCGTGAAATTTTCGTATATTATCAATTCAATATTTTTGAATGTATATGTACTGTCTGAAATCTTAATTATTGCATAACTTAACAATAGTAAGGCTAATAGTACTAAAATATATTTGATATAAATCTTGCCTTTGTAAAATCTTTTAGATTCAAAATATACAATCTCTTTCATTAGTTAATACCCCTTTTATACTTGTTGAATTTAATAGAAATCAAGTAAAATACAAAAGCATAAATAACAGGCAACAACAAAGCTAACAAATAGCTATAAATATCAATTTCCGCTATAAAATTACTACCAATTCCACTTATTTCAGATATTACTCCAGATTGTACCGAAGAAGCATCAAGTGGTGACAAGTAACCACCTAAATAAGGCGTAACACCATTGATAATACCAATAGTAAACCATATTAAGATAAATAATCCACTACTACTCACAAAATCTACAACCAATGCACTAATCATAATCATCAGGGATACTACATATGTAGTAGACAAAATAACAAGAACTAACATATATAAATAACTATAAAAGGAAATATTTACTTCATACATAAAGATAAATATAATTGAGGAAGCAATAAACATAAGTCCTGCTAACAGTGAAAATAAAATATTATAGAATATAAATCTACTTCTTACTATATCGGTGATAGTGATCTTATGCTTTATAAACCAATAATGATAAGAAAACTTTTTATCCCGATAAAAAAGATTACATAATAAACCAATCAACCCTATTCCCAAAAATTGAATTATGACGCTTGCAACGCTTCCTAAAACCATTTTATAGTCAATATCTGAGTTAAAATTCATCGGAAACACAATAGATAATACAAGCATAGTAATAAATACACCCAATAAATATATTATAGTTTTTGTCTTGATTAAGAACATACTTTCAAACCAAATAAGTTTTTTTAATCTATTCATATTTAAACTCCCAGTTTATAAACACTTGAATAATATTTATGTAAATCATCATTGATATCTTCTCTTGATACTAATGAAAGTTTATTATCTTTGATAGTTATACAATGAGTGTATAAACTTTCTACTTCACTAAACTGATGAGTAGAATAAATGATCGTCTTATTTAAATCTTTAATTTTTTTAATCACCTTGAGAGTATCTACTACAGAATTATAATCTAGGGCATTACACGGCTCGTCTAATATTACTAAATCCGATTGGTTAGACAGCGTTTGAGCAAGTTCTGTTCTTCTCTCTAAACCCGAACTCAACTGACTTATTTTTTTATTTCTATGCTCTTCCAAATCAAAAAGAGCAATTAGTTCATTTAACTTTTCCTCTGTATAGTTGTCAAAAGCTTCGAGAGAAAATTTTATAGATTCTGCTACTGTTAAGAATTTAGGTGTTTTCATATCTGTTGTAAGGATAGATACAACATCATATATGTTGTACTTTATATTTCTTAAATCTTCATCATGAATCTTAACTTCACCGGTATAGTTTGAAATCTGTTTTGTCAATATTTTTACAAGTGTAGTTTTACCAACTCCATTTGGGGCTAAAAGTGCGATAAAAGATTTTTCAGGTATACAAACTGAAGTACCCTTAAAGATGAAATTATTACTTTTAGAATATTTAAATTGTAATGATTTAATAGTGATCATGATTATCTCCTTGTTTTATCAAGGCAGTAACAAAAATATGCCTTAAAATTTTTAATTATAATACGAGTTACCCTACTATACAATGTATACTATATTTTACAAAATGTCAAATAATTTTGAAACAATATAAATAATTAGTTATATATTTAAAAATATTAAATAAAACATTATTGTTACATCAGATAATAATTTATTAGCTTTACTATTTTGTTAAGTAATGATAAATATTATCCTTTTTTTTAAAAGTTAAAAAAGTTATAAAAAGCAGAAAAAAACAAAATAGATATACCCAGAATAAAAAAAATATAGTAAAGGGATATCTTAGAGAATAAGTTTTATTTTTTCTGTTATCTAAAAATTTATTCTCCAATATATTTAAAAGTGTTTCTTCTTAAAGTTGGTCATTTACAACGTATCCCCTTTAACAATTTGCCCCAATGTTCTTGCTATCATGTCGTGCACAAAAAAATCGTTTTTTCCAAAATGCTTTTTGTGTTTCAAGATTAAAAAGAATCTTCCCCAAACCTAAAATTAGTGACACTATTTTAACCACTTTATACAGAATAATTGTTACTATCAAAACTAACGTCATTAATCGAACATCCCAAGGGGACCTAAAATTATTACAATTAAAATACTAAAAATTAAAGTAATCATATTACTTTTGGACCACTTACCCTTATTAACAAATTTTGGCAACAATATGATGCTAGTTATATATAACATTGCAATTAACCACCTTTGAGGTTTTGTTGCGGGGAACCAAAAAAAACCTGGAATTACAACTCCGATTATACAAAGTTTACCTAAGACATTTTTTAAATTCATTTTTATCACTTCCTTTTATTATATTTATTTTAATTATCACAATAATTTTTTGCACTTCTTTACGATTGTGTATTCTATCTCGATTTAACATTTCTTGTAATATTAGGAACTCTTATTAGTATACACGATTAAGAGACCTTACAATTTCAAAATGTAAATCTGCTCTTTCATTATCAGAATAATTTTTTGTAAATATTTAATTAAATACTATTTGCAGATGATTTCCCATTTTAACTGTTGCCCTAACAAGAACTCTCCTTACCTAAATATCTTCACCTTCTAATTTTTTTACAATTTCATTAATACTTTATCATTGCCTATTTTATCTGATGAATCTACTGTTTTTCATCTTATATAATTAATATCATGATATAAATATTTTCTTAAACTATCTATTTCTTCGGTATCACACAATTCACCAAGGCTTCAATCAATATTTATTTATATACTAAATTTTGATCAATTCAATTATCACTTTAATATAGAATAGTTATTACTATCAAAGCCAAATACAGATATAATCAACTATTATCACCTAATTCAATAAGTTATATAGTTAAATAAAATTTACATTTTGGATTGGAAAATATATTTCAAGAAATATTATCAATAGTATGAAAGTAATAATTGCAGTTATTAAATTGCTTTTTGTTTTTTTAACTTTTACTAAAATAAGCTCTAATACACTACATACAACTATTATTGCAAATATTGGAAAACGACTTGTTTTTGGTTCAGCTAAAATCCATGAAATCACAAATGTTATTACAAAAAATTTTTCTAAGATATTTTTAAAATTCATTTTAGCAACTCCTAATATATCCATAAAAATTTTAAATTTTGTTAATTAAATAAATTATCGTTTTTTTCTTATCTAATTCAATGTTATTATTCTAGCATCCCCCTGGTCCCCAAACATCATTACTAAAATATTAAAAATTATAGTAATTATCTTGTTTTTGATAGTTTAATTTTTAATTTATAAAGCGCATTAGGCTAGTTACCAAAAATATTGCTAATAACCAATCTATAATCTTTTTCAAGAAAATAAATGGACATTGAATATAATTATAACGTATTTTAATATTTTTTCGAATATTTCGACATTTTTATCAATCATAATATATTTATTTAAAAAAATGATGTTTTTTATTAATGATTTGAAGCAATTTGTGGATACTGTTAATTCCTCTTAAATTATTTTTAAGTGCAATTCTATTATCGCTAATAGATACTATCTTTAACATACATTATTATAATTAATGAAATTTTAAAAATTTATTTTCATTTTTCAACTCTGTTCAAGATCAACTGCACAAATGTTATATAAAAAAAAGAGCAAAATTTGCCTTTTTTTTTAAGTAAGTTCTTTTTTACTAACCCATTTTACCTCATTAGGTTTAATTACCAAAACGTCAATCGGTCCGCCAACAGTTTTGTAAACTAATTCAAACCTCATTGTGTCTATTGTCGTTTTAATTGCGTATCGATTAAAGTCAATTGCATCTTGTAAGGTAAAAAAATTATAGGCAATTCCATTAAAGGGTAGTGCTACTGGTGCTTTTCCTACCACATTTACATTTACCGTATTTAATAATTTATCCATAACAGTAGCATGTCCATGATAAAGGGTATTTTGTGCTCCCTTATTTTTAATAACATCGCGCTTAATATTATTTTTTATATTAACAAAAAAAACTTTTTGAATTTTTATCTTTTTTATTTTTTTGGAATCTTTGTCATTATTTTTTCGAGCATCAATCGATTGGATTTCTACTTCTTCTTCATCGTATCCAGCTACATGAAAAGTTGTATTTAAAGTTGAATCTAAATCTTTAAAATATAATATTAATTTATCAACTACTTCTTCAACTTTATCGTCCGAATCACCTAAATCTTCAGAAATAAAACTTTCGATAAATCCAGACAATGGAACACTTTTAATACCGGCAGTCCCACATGTTGATATCCCCACACCATTATTAGTTACAAAAGTTTTATGATGTGAATCGGTTTGAGTGATACTGTTAATTCCCTTAGAAGCATTGTCAACTGATAACCGACTATCGCTTGATAGGACAATTCCTTCTCTGACATACGTTGTGATGATTAATGACATTTTAAAAACCTACTTTCATTTTTCTACTTTATTCACAATAACATAGCATCAGCATTATGTAAATAAAAAGGGCAAAAATTTGCCTTTTTGTTTAAGAAACTATTTTATCTAATTTTTTTTAAAATTATTAAAATACTCTGGTAATTATGACTAAAATTTCAGCTATTTATTTGTAGTAGAATGATTAAATTTTGCTATTTCAACTTGTGAATACTATCCTCTTTTCCCTTATTTTTTTTCTTCCGTTAATAAAGTTTTTATCAGAGAAAGTCTGAAAATATCATATCTATTATTAACTTATCACTTTGCTTATCATACAATATTAAAACTAAATAAAGTTATTATTAAAAAAATCGCATATGCTAGATATTTTATATACCAATAGTTATTTTTATTTTTCTTTATCATTAATAATTGTTCTGCTGTTAACAAGTTTTTATATCCTAGTAATTCAAAATAAAAATAATTTTTTACAATAATAATCAAATGAATGGTCATAAAAGCAAACATTACGGCAATTACAACGTTGAATGGTCTGTACCGAATTAAAAAGGTTGCAAAAAAACACAAATAATAACTGATAGTAATTAAAGCAAAATTTAGAAAAAGAGAAATTAAAAGACTTTGTATTTCCGTTAAAAAATGAACTTTTTTATTTATTTTTCCCTCAACTTCAGCAATCTTTTTTAATTTATTCATTGCTCTCACCATAATTTTCTAAATATTCTACTGCTTCAACAAACGTCTTTACTTTTACTAATTTTACTTTTGCCTTCAAATATTGATGCATCTCTAATGCATCTTGGTAATTTTCTGCCGGAACAAAGAAAATATCAGCCTTAGCTTTATCAGCAGCAGCAATTTTTTGTTTTACTCCACCAATAACACCGATGTTTCCTTCAAAATCAATCGTCCCTGTGCCAACAATTTTTAAACCGTTAGTATAATCTTTTTCAGTTAATCTGTCGTATAGACCTAAAGTTTGCATAAAACCACCACTTGACCCTTGCATATCATCATGATCAATAGTCATTACCACTTCTGTCCTTTCTATTACATAATTTGCACCTAGTTCAAACTGAAAATATCCATTTTCTGCTCGTTTCATGGTTATCGTTCGATCATCACTCAACGTTAATTCCATAGTATTTTTTCCACTATTTCCGTATGTATTGAAAACCTCCGACAACTGAAGTTGATTGTTAATTGTTTTTCCATCTATCTGTTTAACAATATCTCCTATTTTTAGTTCACTGTTAACCGTTTTATCGTTAAATAGAACAATCCAGCCATCTAAATAATAATCAATCTCTTTATTAGCGGATTCGAAAGCATATATTATTGAATGGTTTATTGCCCTATCATAGTTAATTCTTCCTATTAAATTTTGCTCTTCTAAGGTTAATGTTTATTTATTTGCACTAAAAACATAGTAGTCAGTATATATCTCTCTTTGGGCTAAATAATTTAGAATTGGTGCTGTCCCCGATCTTGTGGAAACTGAAACCGTATTAAATGTCCCCTCACTTTGATAAACATTGTCTAGTTTAATAGCAGAAGCAACTAATCTAATTTCATTTGGTTTTAAAATCTTACCTTCTGTTCTAATATTTCCAAGAAGGATAAAAGTTATATTTATCGGAAGAAATATAAAAAGCAAAAAACCCTTTTTCTTTAAAAATTGTCTCATTTACTGTTCTCCACTTTTATTTTTCTATTTTATTCAACAGTACCACAGCACAAATATTAAGTAAACAAAAAGGGCAAAAATCTGCCTTTTTGTTTAAGAAGCTATTTTGTCTAATTTTTTTAAAAAATCGCTAAAATACTCTGGTAATTCTGCCTCAAATTCCATGTATTTATCAGTAGTAGGATGATTAAATCCTAATACTTTAGCATGCAAGTACTGTCCGTTTTTCCCAATTACTTTTTTTCTTCCATAAATAGGATCTCCTACTAAAGGAAAGCCAGCAAATCTCATATGAACTCTTATTTGATGAGTTCTACCTGTTTCTAATCGACATTCAACCAAAGTAAAGTCCAGGTATCTTTTTAAAACTTTAAAATGAGTAATCGCTACTTTACCATCTTCAACTGCGGTCATTCTTTTACGGTCTTTTGGGTCACGACCAATAGGAGCGTTTATTTTTCCTACTTCATGAGGAATTTCTCCGTATACTAAAGCAATGTATTTTCTGACAATAGTTCTATCCTTTAACTGCTCTGCTAAACTGTGATGACTAAGATCATTCTTTGCTACCATTAAAAGACCAGATGTATCTTTATCAATTCGGTGAACAATTCCCGGTCTAACAACACCGTTTATTTCTGATAAATCTTTACAGTGATACAAAAGAGCGTTGACTAAAGTATCATTATAATGACCGTTAGCAGGATGTACAACCATTCCGGTGTTTTTATTGACAACAATAACATCACTATCTTCATAGACGATATTCAGGGGAATATTTACCGGTAATACTTCAATCTCTTCTACTATCAATTCATTTACTTCTACACTATCGTTTTCTTTTAATTTATAATTTGCTTTACTGGGGTTTCCATTGACTAAAATCAAATCATTCTCTATCATTTTCTTTATTTTCATTCTGGAAAAAGCTAATTTTTCTACTAGGTGTTTGTCAATTCTAATATTTGGTCCATAATAGACGAATTTAGTTATCATAAAATATCACCGAAATCATAAACATTGCAGTCCCTATCACTAAACACATATCTGCAACATTAAAAACTGGAAAATCATAACCAAATATTTTAAAATCGATAAAATCGACTACACCCTTAATTCTAATTCTGTCAATGAAATTACCCAATGTACCTGAAATCATTAATGAAAGACCATAAGAATAAAATTTATTATTTTTAAAATTTACCGACTTATAACAGTAGATAAATATTCCCAGCGCAACAAATGTCACGATATAGAAAAACATCGTTTCACCCGCTAAAAGACTCCAGGCTGCTCCGTTATTAATATGATACGAAATACTAAAAAAATCATCAATTATTATATTCTCTTGACCTAAACTCATATTACTAAAAATCATAAATTTAGTTACTTGGTCCAAAATTATAAATCCTATAATTATAAATATACCTATTGCCATCTTTACCACTTTCCTTACTATAAAATATGAAATCTAAATAGAGATATAACTATTAAAATCGCATATACTATATATTTTATATACCAATAATTATTTTTATTTTGCTGTATAGTTGCTAATTGTTCTCGTGTTAACAACTTTTTATATACTAGTAATTCAAAATATAAATAATTTTTTACAATAACTATCAAATGGATAGTCATAAAAGAAAACATTACTGCCAATCCAACGTTAAGTGGTCTATACCTAACTATAGAGAAGGTAAATTCACACAAATTATAACTGATCGCAATTAAACCATAATTTAGAAAAAGAGAAATTAAAGAACTCTGTATCTCAGTTGAAAAATGAACATTTTCATTTATGTGTACACCAATTTCTTCCATCTTATCTAATTTAATCATTACTCTCACCATAATTTTCTAAATATTCCACGGTTTCGACAAACGTACCCACTTTTACTAATTTTACTTTTGAATTCAAATATTGATGCATCTCTAACGCATCTTGATAATTTTCTTCCGGAACGAAGAAAATATCAGCATCATCTTTATCAGCAGCAAGAACTTTTTGTTTTACTCCACCAATAGGACCAACTCTTCCTTCAAAATCAATAGTACCTGTTCCGACAATTTTTAAACCGCCAGTATAATCTTTTTCAGTTAAACTGTCGTATAAACTTAAAGTTTGAATTAAGCCACCACTTCCTCCTTGAGCATTTACTTCAGCAATAGTTACTTTCACTTCCGTATTTTCTATTATGTAGTTAGGATTTATTGAAAAGCCAAAGTATCCATTTTCTGCCCTTTCCATCGTTATCGTTCGATCAGCCAGCGTTAATTCTATCGTATCTTTTTCGTACAGTTCATCGAAAAATTCCGTTTGATTGGTAATCGTTTTTCCATCTACTTGTTGGATAATATCTCCTATTTTAAGTTGCTCATTAATCGTTTTGTCAATATTTATAACGATAAAACCATCTAAATAATAGTCTATCTCTTTATCCGCAGTTTCGAAAGCATATATTATTGAATTTATTATACCGATATTGTAAGAAATTTTCCCTCGTAAGTTTCTCTCTTCAACCGTTAATAACGATTGACTTGCACCAAAAACGTAATGGTCAGTGTAGACTTCTTTTTGAGCTAAATAATTTTGCATCGCAGTCCCCGTTCTAGTAAATACTGAAACCATATTAAATGACCCTGCACTTTCGTAAACTTCATCTAGTTTAATATTAGAAGCAACTAAATTAATTTTATTGGGGATCAAAATATCGGATTCTGTTTTAACATTTCCTAGAAGTATGAAAACTATATTTATCGGAATAAATATAAAAAGCAAAAAACCTTTTTTCTTTAAAAACTCTATCATTTACTGACCTCCAGCTTGACTTCTTTTATTTTTCGGCAACTTACCCCAGCACTATCAAGCATTTTTTTAGCAGCGATAGTCGTATCTAGATGGGCATATTTGTCACTGACATAAACAATTTCTTTAATCCCACTTTGAATTATTAATTTTGCGCATTCATTACAAGGAAATAAATTAACGTATAAAGTACAATTAAACAATTGAGTAGTAGCGTTTAATATGGCATTGGCTTCAGCATGAACGACATAGGGATACTTAGTATCTAAAAATTCCCCTTCTCTTTCCCAAGAGTATACATTGTCATCACAGCCATAGGGAAAACCATTATAACCTACTGCGACAATCCTTTTTCTCTCATTAACAATACAAGCACCTACTCTAGTATTTGGATCTTTACTTCGGTAACCACTTAAAACTGCGACCGATATAAAATATTCATCCCAATTTAAATTCATAATTTTACCTCTTTTATTCTTCTGCTATTTCTGAATCAGAATTATGAGTTGGGTGCATACCACAACTTTTTTGATTACAAGCAGAACATTCAGATTTTTCAATATCAATCGGTGCTGGCGTACGCTTATTAAGAATATACGTCGTTATGTAAAGACCGATAATCACTACTAACACTAACACTGTTACTAAAATTTTCATGTTCGCTCACCTCAAACTTTCTACTAATTTTCAACCGTTAAAAATATAGCATATTTTGACAAATTATTCAACTCTTTATTCCTTGAGTTCGGACAGTGAAAAATATTTATTTGAATAGATAAAACCGACCATTCTGTTTTTCAAGAACTGATAACTTAGTTTATCATTTGTGAAAATAATTGATTTTAAAATATTTTCCTCTTCTAAATTTGCTAGCAGGTCTAAAAAATATCTGCTACTTTGGTTAAAGTTAAAATTAGTCAAGTAATAATCTGTTTTTATTTTATTATTTAAAATAAATTCAATATCATTCCCTCTAGCAATTTTAATTCCTTTAAAAATAAGATATTCATCAAAGGAACTAGCAACGACATCATATTTAAAGATTAATCTCTCAGTTAAAACTTTATTTATTTTAAGAGATTTTAAAAACTTTATAAAATCTTCACTAATTAAATCGTCGGATAATTCAATTACAAAAAATCCTGCTGGAACATTTTTCACTGAATGTAAAATATTTTTTATCAATGCCATCCTCTGTTCAATTGTAAGATTATCTTGATTTTCTTTAGTTGTAACTAAATAGCCTTTTAATTCAGAAGCAAAATCAATAATTGGTTTCAAGATATAATCTATTTTTTTATCTTTTATCGCTTGTAAAAAACTATCGTGCTCAACATTTCTTCTTTGGTAGTTAATTAAAAGTTGCTCATCAAAATATTCGCTATGAGAATTAGTTAAGTATTCTAGCAAATCCAAAATACCTGCTCTTTTTTTAATATCTTTCTTAAATCTGATAATTCCTACTCTATAGTTTATTAATAATTTTTTATTTAATACTTTAACAATGTTATTTTTATCTTTATTTATTATTCTTAAATCTGTAGTTTCAAACAAAACCACTAAATTATTGTCGACTAAAAATATTTTTAACTCTAACTTCAATAAGTCTTCCAAAGCTAATTTAATTCTGTTAGAATTTATTTTTAACAAACTAAAACTGTCTAAACTGTTTATCTCAATCAATAATTTATTTTTATTAAAAACACCTTCTGTCTCATAAACGTCTAGATGCATTCTTTTTCTCAGCAAAGTTTCAGCAGTAATATTTCTACAATAATTAGTTTCTGAAGATAACTTTACTTGTTTGTAAAAGCTTTGATTCACTTGATAGTTGTGTTGCTCGTTAACCTCCATCGTTAAATGTTTATTTAAAACTAGGTCCGACATCGCATTAATACTGTGATATTTTATTTTTTCATTATTAAAAATTTGTTGATATTCCGTAACTAAATTAATCACCTGATTATATTTTTGGTAATTTTGAAACCAAATATTCAAAAGTTCAAAAATTATTTCAAGCATCTTTAAATCAACTTTTGGGTTATTGATAAAATTAATCATAACGACACCGTACAAATGTAAATTCTTTACTAGAGGAATCGTAATGACATCTAAAATATCAGTTTCTCGGTAGTACTCTCCGGTATAAAAATTAGTGTAATTAGTTTTTAAAATATCTGTTTCAAAAATTACTTTTTCTAAATACATCTTTTCTAATAAACTGTGTTCAAAATGTTCAAAGTTATGTTTCTTTTCATATAAACGTCCACTTTTATAACGGTAAGATTTAAGATAATCAGTGCCGTTTTCTACTTCAAAAAAATAAAAAACACTATCGTGATAAGAAAAATTATCACTTAATATTTTATTAAAATCTATCAATACATTTCTAACGTTACTTTTATTAAAAGCAATTACCAGTCGATTTATTATATTATAATACATATTATCACCTAATCAATGTTACTCTTTTTTTGTCTAAAAAGCAAAAAAAAAGCTGAAATAAAAATTTCAGTTATTTTTTTACTATTTTATTAAATTATAATCATAGCTTTCAATTCCACCTAAATCATATACCTCTTGGTAGCCTAATTCTATCAATATTAATGCTGCTTCTTTACTGCGCGCACCGGTTGCACAATAAATTAATATTTTTTGGTCTAAATCAGCTACAACATTTTTTATTACACCTTCAATAACATTTACAGGTAATAAAATAGAACCATCGATATGTCCATCAACATATTCATTTGCAGATCTTACATCGATTATTACAGCATCATTTGTTTCGATTAAATCTAACGCGTCATTCGGCTCAATTGTATGATAGCCTTTAACTCCACATCCTGTCAACATAAAAATACTGAGCGTTATTAAAATAAGTTTTTTCATCTTTTCACCTACTAACTTTTGTTAAAATATAAATTTTTTTTAGCCAACAATTGACACACCTTAAACATGTGAATAATCGTTGTTTTTAATTTTCCCCTCTTTAACAAAAGTATGTCTTGTAATAAATGGATAGTTTTTAAAAAACAAACTACCAGCCATTTTTTATTAGTCTTTGTCATTTTACATTATACTTTATTGTTTGTAGATTCGTTCTAAATAATCATCATAATTCATCGATTTAGTAAAAACACCATCAGCTAAAATTTGAATTATTTTATCGGCAACTGTATTGACAATTTCTTGGTCGTGTGAAGCAAACAGTAAATTACCTTGATATCTTTTCATGCCGTTATTTAATGCTGTTATACTCTCTAAATCTAAATGATTTGTCGGTTCATTCAAGATTAAAAAATTACCAGAATTTAACATCGTTCTTGCCAACATACAACGAACTTTTTCTCCACCACTAATTACACTAGCTTTTTTAAGTGCTTCTTCTCCGGAAAACAACATTCTTCCTAACCAACCTCTAATGAAAGATTCATTTTGCTCAACGGAATATTGTTTTAACCAATCGACTAAACTTAAATCATTTCCGCTAAAAAATTGATCATTATTTTCTGGTAAGTACGACAAATTAATCGTTTGACCAAATTTAAAAGTTCCACTATCGGCCTTCTCATTCCCACTTAAAATTTCAAATAACATCGTAACTACTCGGCTATTATCGTTTAAAACTACTGCCTTTTCTCCTTTGTTAAGAATAAAATTTAAATTTTTAAAATAACCTTCTTTAGTTAAATTTTCAACTACTAAAATATCATTTCCCGCTTCTCTTTCTGGTTTAAAGTCGATGAACGGATAACGTCTAGTAGACGGTTTAATATCTTCTAAAGTTAATTTTTCTAACGCTTTTTTTCTAGAAGTTGCCTGTTTGCTTTTACTGGCATTAGCACTGAATTTAGCAATAAATTCTTTTAACTCTTTTGCCCTTATTTCTACTTTTTTATTTTGATCTTTACTCTGTTTTAATAGCAGTTGACTACTCTCGTACCAAAAATCATAATTACCTACCAAAATATTTATTTTTCCATAGTCGATATCACATATATGAGTACAGACTTTATTGATAAAATGTCTGTTGTGACTTACAACAATTACGGTATTTTCGAATCCGAGTAAAAAGTTCTCTAACCATTTGACAGTATTGATTTCTAAATTGTTCGTCGGCTCATCTAAAATTAAGATGTCCGGATTCCCAAATAGAGCGTTTGCCAGTAAAACTTTTACTTTTTGCTTACTGTCTAAATCTTTCATCAATTTTTGATGCAGTTCGTTTTTAATTCCCATTGAATTAAGCATCGACTCAGCATTACTTTCAGCATCCCAGCCATTCAATTCCAAAAATTCTGCTTCTAGTTCGGCTAACTCAATTCCATCTTGATCAGTGAATTCAGTTTTTTGGTAGTAGACTTCCTTTTGATCCATTATTTCTACTAATCTTTTATGCCCTAACAATATCGTTTTAACGACTGTCTGATCATCAAATTTATTTTGATCTTGACTCAAAACATTCATTCTAAGACCTTTATCTAACGATATTCCACCTTTTTGCGTTTCTAAATCACCACTCAATATTTTTAAAAAAGTACTTTTGCCGGCACCATTTGCTCCTATTACACCGTAACAGTTACCTTTGGTAAAGTTTAAATTTACTTCTTCAAACAAAATCCTTTTCCCAAACTGAACTCTTAAATTATTTACTCTTAACATATTTTCCCTAACCCCTCTTATTTTCAAATGATTATACCATATAAAGAGACTTCAAGCAAAATTTTGACAAATAAAAACAGTTGTTAAATATGTTTTACTTCTTTTACTTCGGCAACATTTTCGCTGACAATTTTACTTATAACGTTAGCAATAGTCGATTGTTTATGCTCACATCCAGCACAATTACCTAATAATTCAATATAGACTATCCCCTCTTCGAATTTTACAAATTCTAGTTCTCCACCGTCTTGTTGCATCTTAGGTCTAATCTGTTCTAAAACATTTTTAATTCTCTCTATCACGTCCATATTAATCCTCCTTTAATAATTTTATCTCATAATCGCTTAATTTTCAAACCATTTATTAATTTTTTTTACTTAAGTATTCCCACCTCTGAAATTTCTCTTCTAATTCTTTTTCTAAACAGTCAGCGACTTCACTGTAAATTTTTATCTTTTCATAATCGGTGCTATGCTCAATCATCAAATTTTTAGTTTCCCCAATTTTATTTTCAATTTCTTCAATAACATCATCGATTACCGCCAACTCTTTTTTCTCTAAATAACTGAGTTTAGCTTGGTTTTTTTGGATTTCTTTTTGAATAGTTTTTTTAACAGAAATTCCCTTGGGTTTTCTAATTAAATAATCGTCGTAATTACCTGTAATAACCTCAATTTTACCATCGTTACCATAGGCAAATATTTTATTACAAATTCTATTTAAAAAATATCGATCATGGGAAACAACAATCACTACACCTTTAAAATTATCGATAAAATTTTCTAAAACAGCCAGAGTTGTTGTATCAAAATCATTTGTTGGCTCATCTAACAAAATTACGTTAGGATTAGCCATAAATATTTTAAGCAAAGCTAATCGACGTTTCTCCCCACCAGATAATTTAGCAATTGGTGTGTAGTGATTATTCTTTTCAAAGAGAAATTTTTCTAACATTTTACCAGCAGTTATCGTTTCACCGTTAACTAATTTTATCACTTTTGCCTCTTCTTCTAAATATTTTATCATCGGAGTTTTTAAATTCATATCCGCAATCTCTTGTTTAAAATAACCGATACTAACAGTTTCTCCCTTGACGATAGTTCCTGAATCTGGATTAACTGTTCCCTCAATCATATTCAGTAAAGTTGATTTTCCGGTACCATTTTTCCCGACTATCCCAATTCGCTCATCTCTTTGCATCACGTAACTAAAATCAGTTATTAACTTTAAGTTGAGATAACTTTTAGAAACATTTTCCAACTCAATAATTTTTTTACCTAATCTAGCCCCAATCACCGAAAATTCCAAATCTTCTTTTTTCTGACAATGAAGATTGCCTTTCAACTGCTCAAACCGATCTATTCTGGCCTTTTGTTTGGTACCTCTAGCTAAAGGACCTCTTCTTATCCACTTGAGTTCATTTTGATATAAACTTTTTTGTTTTTGATAAACAGTTGACTGTTGTTCTTCTCTTAAAATTTTTTGTTCAACGTACAAACTATAATTACCCTGATACTGATAAATATTACCGTTTTCAATTTCAATAATTTTATTGACAACTTTGTCGAGAAAATATCTATCGTGGGTTACCATCAATAACGCTTGTTTTCGATTGCTCAAAAATAACTCTAACCACTCGATACTTTCACTATCTAAATGGTTGGTAGGCTCATCTAAAATTAACAGGTCGCTAGGAGTAATTAAAGTTTGGGCTAAAAATACTCTTTTTTGCTCACCACCAGATAAATTTTTAATCAACTGTTGATAATCTATTATCCCTAATTTGCTTAAAATAGTTTTGGCTTGGCTCTCCAAATCCCACAAGTTAAAGCGATCAATTTTTTCTTGAATTTCTAACAATTTATCAGTTAAATCTTGACCTTCTTCAATTTGTTTTAAAACTAGCTGATATTCTTTAATAATGGGAATACCGTGCCCTTCGGATAAAAATATTTGTTCTAAAACGGTAGCATTTGGATCAATTTTTGGCGATTGTGATAAATAGCTAATCAGCCATTTATTACTAATTGTGATCACCCCAGAATCCAGATGTTCAACCGCAGCAATTAATTTTAAAAAAGTCGATTTTCCTACGCCATTGATGCCGACTATCCCAATTTTTTCACCTTCGCTTAGATAAAACGAAACATTATCTAATAACTTTTTCTCAGTAAAACTTTTACTGACATTTTCCACACTTACTATCTTCATTTTTAACCTCATCTATTATATCTTCTGTTTATTTTATCATTTATTGGTAAATATTCAAAAAATTTCCTTAACTTATTTTTTCTTACCTGCTGTTAACCGTTCATTAATTTCTAGAATATTTAAGGTAAAATATCTCCTAAATGATAGTATTAATATTATTTTCATTACAGATATCAGTAATTATTATACCATTGTGTTTAGTAAACAACAAAAAACTATAAAAAATAATGAATATCTTTTATAGATCTTTATTTTACAGTTCTTTTTTGACGATAAAATTTTCTTTAATTAATCGCCAATTATTTGGACTATCAAACCCTAATACCCAGTTGTATAAGCCGAGTATTCCTAACGATTTTACATAGTTAAATTTAGCTTGATAACTTCTAGAATCATCGAACCAAACAACATGCTCAACTTTATTTTCATCGAAATAATTGAAATAAGGTGCTTGTGAGACTTCATCGTATTCAATTACCGCGTTGTATTTTTCTGCTAATTCATAGGCTTTTACTTCGTCGATTGTTTTCGCTGCTGGATTACCTGGTTTATAAGGTAGTGTCCAATCGTATCCGTAAAGTGGAATTCCCATCAAAATTTTATTTTTAGGTATTGCTGTAATTGCATAATCCATTACTTCTTTTACTTTATTTAATGGTGATACTGCTTGAGGGTCACCTTTACTGTATCCCCATTCATAAGTCATTAAATAAACGTTATCCACTACTTTACCTATGCCATCGTAATCGTGTCCTTCGTACAAAATTCCTTTTTGATCACTACTTGTTTTAGGTGGTAGGGCCACTGACACTTTGTAATTTGGATCAATTGCCATTAAACGTGCTTTTAAAATTTTTAAAAATTCTACGTATCTCTCTTTATTTTCCGCACCTAAATATTCAAAGTCAACGTCGACTTGCGTATATCCTTTTTCTCTAAACTTTTCAATTATCGATTCGATTAATTTATTGCGAACTGGTTCACTAGATAAAATTGTCGTAGCTAACTCCGTACTGAATTGCCCATCTTCTAAATTTGTTATTGCCATAATTGATCTTACTTTTTTACTATTGGCAGCTTCAATTGAACTTAAATCGTTTAAGTCTTTTAAACTACCATCTCGATTAACTTCGTAACTAAACATCGCTAGTGATGTTAATTCATCACCAATAGCATCAATTATCGCCGGAGCTGTAGTTGATGTTAAATATAAGTTGTTATAAGCACTTACGACTAGACTAGTTTTACATCTATGCAAAACAAAAAACAATCCATTTCTATGGTCTCGGTTTAGTTTTGTCATTACTTTTTCATCAACATCGTATTTTAAACTAAGGTCTTTTAAGTTTTTCCCGTTTTCCAATTTTACAAATTCACCGTAAATCGGGACGATGATTGATCTTCCTTCGGTTACTTTAATACTTCTAGGTAAATTGTTCATTTCGATCAATCTACTTATTGGTACATTATACTTTTGTGCAATACTATAAACTGTCTCTTTCACTTTTACAACATGAATTTTCAAATAATCACCTCATTAATTGTATTACCATTAAATACAAATAATGTTTCTTTAATGTAAAAACTACTAATTTAATAAATTAGTAGTTTTAATTATTAACTCTATTTTGATTTTATCTCATTTAAAATATCCTCTAACCTCTGGTAGTGTTCAGCAGTTAAATTTTTGTAAATTTGACCATGGAAGTTAGGATCAATCAATTGATCAACAAATGAATTGATACTAGTAATATAATCGTAATCTGGATCATCTTTCATCGTTTGATAAACATTTTTAAGTACTGGTGCGTATCCAACAGACTCCGCATTTTCCAAGTAAATTTCTTCAGTTAAAATAAAATCGATAAATTGATGAGCTAGATCAACATTTTTACTGGTCGTCGGAATTACCATTTCATCAATCCATAAATTATTCGTTTCCGGTGAATAAAAATCAAAGTTAATGGTATCCGTTTCATAAGCCTCATAGTACTTGTCGAAATAATCTCCGGAGTAGACCAACGCTATATCTAGTTCTCCTTTAACAATATCTGCCTTTAAACTATCCGTCCCCAATTTATGATAATTTATGCTATTTAAGATATCTTTGGCTTGTTCCAATTCTATTGCATCTGTAGTATTAACATCATAACCTAAGTGCATTAAAGCTACTGAAACAGCATCTCTAGCTGAATCGTATAAGCCGATTTTAGCATTTTCTACTGCTCCGAAAATCGCTCCCCAACCACTCTCTTTAATCGTCATAATTTGTTCCTCGGTTAAGGTTTCAGTGTTATACATAATTCCTAAAGAACCGAAGAAATACGGTACCCCATAATCTTTAATCGCCGCCGCTTCTAAACTTTCATCAATTACCTCGAAAAATGCTTCTTCCTCATAATTAGTAAGTTTAGTAAAATCAACTTTGTTTAACATCCCTTCACTTGCTAATCGATCAATCATATAATCTGAAGGAAAAGCAATATCATAAGCAGTACCTGCTGCTCCAATTTTGGTATACATTGCTTCATTTGAATCGACGGGGTCTACTACTACTTCACAGTCATACTGTTCCTCAAATTTGGTTACTACTTCATCACTAAGATATTCACCCCAGTTTAGCAAATATAATTTTTCATCTTTACTACTACAACTACTTAAACTAATACAAAATGCTATTAAAACTAATCCTAATAAAATTTTTTTCATTTCATCTACCTCTTCTTTTTATATTATTTTTACTACTAATAAATATTATAATTGCAAAAATTAAGATCGTTACGAGAGTATTATAGGCGTAGGCGGCTGGGGTAAATGATTTTCTTCCCATCGCCGAATAAAGCCAGATAGAAAAATTATTGACCCCGTTTCCTTGCACAAAATAACTGATAACAAAATCATCAATACTCATCGTGAAGGCCATTAATGCTCCGGTGATAATCCCCGTTTTTATATGGGGGATAACAACTTTAATAATCGCTTCAAATTTAGACATTCCTAAATCTCTAGCAGCAAAATAAATGTCTTCATCAATTTCTGATAGTTTCGGTAAAACGCTGATAACTACAAAGGGAATACAGAAAAAGACATGTGCTAACAAGAGCGTTGGATAACCAAAAGTAATGCCTAAAAACGAAAAAATTACACTTAAAGAAACTGCTGTTACGATATCGGCATTTATTAACGGAACAACGTTTAACATTAAGAGCCTTTTTCTCTTTTTTGCTCTTAATGAATTTATCCCTAAAGCGAATAAAGTCCCGATAATTGTACTTAAGATAGTTGCTAAAATCGCAATAATCCAAGTAGTCTTAATTACTTCAAGCAAGCCGTTATGCGTAAATATCTCCTTGTACCATTTCCAACTTAATCCGGTAAACTTATAATCTAATTTAGATGAATTTACACTTAAAGCGGCTATTATCAATAGCGGAAAATACAGTAGCGAAAAAGTAACAGTTAAAATTAAGGGAGAAACTAAGCGGTATCTTTTTTTGCTCATAACGTTTCACCTTCACGATCATACTTAAAAATCAAGACCATAAAACTGAGAATTAAGATCATTAAAATTAACGATATTAAAGATCCCATATTGAAATTAAAAGTCTTTTTAAAGCTCTGTTCGATGATGTTTCCAATCAGCAGTACTTTCCCATTACCTAATCTCAGTGGAATTACAAAAGTAGTAGCACTAGGTAATAATGTGAGGACAATTCCGCTGATTATCCCTGGAACAGTTAACGGTAGTATCACTTTTTTGAAAGTGAACAATTTTGTTGCTCCTAAATCTTTAGCCGCATCTAATACTGAATTTTCAACTTTTTCTAGACTGGAGTAAATTGGCAAGATCATAAACGGCAAATAAATCGATACCATTCCAATAATTATCGCTAAATCAGTTCCTAGTAAATTTAAACTTATCCCTAAATAGTTCAAAATACTGTTAGCAGCAAATGATTTTTCCCAAGCTAAAACCCGTAAAAGCAGATTAGAAACCGAAGGTAAAATAATTAAGATTAATAATAAATTTTTATTTTTTATCGGCGACTTGGATAAAATAAAAGCTGTGGGATAACCAATTAATAAACAGATAAAGGTAGTGATAAAAGAATATTTAAGCGAATTTTTAAAAGCAATAAAATAAAACGATTCCGTTAATTTAGAAAAATTACTTAAACTAAATTCAATTTCCTGTAAGGAAAAACCTCTTGTTGTACTAAACGAAAGTATTGTCATTAAAACGAGGGGAACAATGATAAATAAACCGTTCCAACCTAAAGCAAAAATATTTATTTTTTTAAATTTATTCATCGGTCTTCATCAGATGAATTTCAAAGGGGTCGATAGTTAAACCGATTACTTTTCCTATTTGCAGATGCTCAAGCGTATGAATAACAAGTTCAAAGTCACCGTAATAAGCAATCACTTCATAGTGAACTCCCTTAAAGACAATATCATCAACTTTCACAACAATTTTAGCCTTTTCGCTACTTACAACATCAAAATCTTCTGGTCTTATAACTACATCGACTTTTTCGTTTAGCGCAAATTCGGTATCCACGCATTCAAATTCTAAATCAAAAAACTTTACTTTTTTACTTCCTAAATACTGCCCTGCAATAATATTAGATTCACCGATAAAAGCGGCGACAAACTTATTTTTAGGCTCGTTATAAATCGACTCTGGCGTTCCAATTTGTTGAATTTCACCATTATTTATTACGACTATCCGATCAGACATGGTCAAAGCCTCTTCTTGGTCATGAGTGACAAATAAGAACGTAATTTCTAAATGCTTTTGCATGTCTTTAAGTTCATATTGTAACTCTTGTCTTAATTTTAAATCTAAAGCACTCAAAGGCTCATCTAGTAATAAAAGTTTCGGCTCATTGATGATTGCTCTAGCTACCGCAACACGCTGTTTTTGTCCACCACTTAAAGATTTAATCTTTCGCTCTTGATATTCGGTTAATTTTACTAAAGTTAACACTTTATCAACTTTTTGCTTAATTTCCTCTGGTGGTAATTTCTTTACCTTTAAGCCAAAAGCAATATTTTCAAAAACATTTAAATGAGGAAATAAAGCGTAGTTTTGAAAGACGGTATTAATTTTCCGGTGATTAGCTGCTAAATTAGTTATATCTTCCTCATCTAGGATTATTTGACCACTAGTGACTTCGGTAAAACCACCGATCATCCTAAGAATAGTAGTCTTTCCACAACCACTTGGTCCTAGCAGGGTAACAAATTCATTTTTATTGATTGTTAAATTTATATTTTTAACAACTGCCTCATTATTGTCAAAAACCTTTGTTAAATTTTTTAATTGAATAAAGTTCATTTAGTCCCCCTTTATTAATCACAAACTACAATTTATTATACTTGTATGAAAAAATCTGTCAACATAATTTTTATTTTTTAAAAAGTTTTTTTTATTATATCACAATAAAAAAGCATCTTTAAATGCTTTTTAAATTATTTGCTCTTCTATTAAATTACCAGCAATATCAAATAACTCAACTTTTGTTTCTTCAGCAATCGTTAAAATCATATAAGACTTTTTATTTAAACCCCACGGTTTTATTAACGAGCCTGGATTTAAATAGGTTATTCCCTCGTCTTTCAAAATTTCTGCTCTATGGGTATGGCCAAAACAAACAATATTAGGACGATACTCTTTCCCAAATTTCTTTAAATCATTTAACCCTGATTTAACGCCGAACGAATGACCATGAGTTATAAAAAAAGTAATATTTCCTCTTTTAATTACTTCAAAGTCCCTCCCGTAATTGTCCATTAGGCTGTTTCCTTTAACAACTAACGGCTCAAAAGGAAGAATATCGATATCAAATTCATAATCGCCTAAAATAATAACTTCTTCTACCGCTGTCCGATAATAAATAGCGACAAGTTCTCTCGAATAACCATGTAGACCGCTCGTTAGTAGTATTTTCACAATAACTTACTATTGGTTAATTTTTCAATTGCTCTTGCTCGGTGGGAAATTTTATTTTTTTCGGCTATCTCCATTTGAGCAAATGTTTTATGTAAACTTTCAATAAAAAATAATGGATCGTATCCGAACCCCCCTGTACCTCTAAATTCCTCTAAAATTATCCCTTCTACTTCTCCTCTAAACAGATAATGATCTCCGTTTGGATAGTACAAACAAATAACACTAACAAATTTAGCAGACCTATTTTTACCTTTCAAGTTTTCCAGCAACAACTTATTATTAGCTAAATCATCATGATCTTTTGCGTATCTAGCTGAATGGATACCAGGAGCACCGTTAAGTGCTGAACACTCTAACCCTGAATCATCAGAAATAACTACAATATTTAACTCTTCACTAATCGTCTTGGCTTTTAAAAAAGCATTTTCTGTAAATGTTGTTCCCGTTTCTTCAACATCATCTATTGAATAATCGAGCAGAGATTCTATTTCGTAAGATTTAAACAAATTTTCAAAATCTTTTATTTTGCCTTTATTTTTGCTGGCTATAAACAACTTATTTTTTTTGTTCATCGATTAACTCTACAATTCCTAACTCCGCCATTTCTAACATTTGATCCAACTGTTCTTTAGTAAAAGTATCCTCTTCGCCGGTACCTTGAATTTCTACAAATTTACCTGACTCTGTCATTACGACATTCATATCAACATCCGCTTTTGAGTCTAATTCATAATTTAAATCTAGTTCAAGTTCTCCCTTTACTATTCCAACACTAATTGCCGCAACATTTTCTTTAATTGGATTCTCTTTCAGTAATTTTTTTTCGATTAAACCTTTAATCGCAATTTCTAAAGCTACAAATCCACCAGTAATTGAAGCACATCTAGTCCCACCATCCGCTTGAATAACATCGCAATCAATAATTATTGTTCGCTCACCTAATTTTTCTAAATCGACTACACTTCGCAAAGACCTACCGATCAACCGTTGAATTTCTTGAGTTCTACCAGTCAACTTACCTTTTGTTGCTTCTCTTTGAACTCTACTGTTAGTACTTCTAGGTAAAAGCGAATATTCTGCTGATATCCACCCTTTATTTTTTCCTCTCAACCAAAAGGGTACTTTCTCGTCAACTGTTGCATTACAGATGACTTTAGTATCTCCTACACTAATTAAACAAGAACCTTCAGGATGTTTAATATAGTTTTTCTCAATTTTTACTTCTCTTATCTTTTTATTGATAAAAAATCACCTCTTTTTTATTATAAACACTTTTAAAACAGAAAAATAGAGAATTTTATCTCTTTTAAAATCTCGATGTCAAATTCATCAAATGTTTAGTATCACCAATCAGCATCAAAGAATCATCTTTTAGTAGTAGTCCTGCTTCTGTCGGCCAAGTAATTTTACCATTTCGAATTATTGAAATTACATTTACCCCAAATACTTTACGAATATCTAAATCAATTATTGATTTTCCGATAAATCTTTTAGGTATTTTAATTTCAACATAACTAAATTCTTTGGTAACTTCTATCAATTCTAAAAAATTGTCTGAAATAATTTTTCTAGCAAACCTTGTTCCCATCAATTTTTCAGGATAAATTACTTCATGTGCGCCAATTTTTTCTACAACTTTTGCATGGTATGAGTTTTTAACTTTTACTGTTATTTTTTTTACTCCTAAATCATTTAAAATTAAGGTCGTTAAAATGCTTGCTTGCACATCATCACCGATACAGACAATTACATGATTTATATTTTTTATTCCTAACTCGTTTAAGTTCTCTACTTTAGTCGCATCACAAATTACGGCGTGTTGAGTTAATTTGGAAATGTTTTGAATTTGCTCTTGTTTTATATCAATACAAACAACATCAGCATTTAGTCTGATTAACTCTTCTGCGATACTGTAACCAAATGAACCTAATCCGATAACGGCAAAAGACTTTTTCATAAAATCACCTCTAGTACTGATATATTACCAATCAAAGGGCAAAAAGTCAAATAATTGAAAAAGCAAACTGACTCTTTTTTTTAATTTTCATTTCTTTTTCTTTCAATGAAGAAACATTTTTGATACTATTAAACTAGGAATATCAATTAAAGGAGGAGCAACAATGGAGCCATTAGCTAGTAAACTAAGACCTAAAAAACTATCGGAAGTTATTTCCCAAAACCATTTAACTAACGATAATAGTATCTTAAATATGATGATCAACAAACAGCAGTTTCACTCGATAATCCTGTCTGGACCTCCTGGGACAGGTAAATCGACTATCGGCCATATTTTATTAAACAGTGCTGACTGCAATACCGCCGTTTTTAACGCTAGTAAAGACAACAAAGCCAAATTAAAAGAAATAATTTTAAACTCACCTGTTCTGCTTTTAGTCGATGAAATTCACAGACTAAAAAAAGATGTTCAAGACTTCTTATTAGAATATTTAGAATCAGGAGAAATTACTTTAATCGGTTTGACTACGGCTAACCCTTATCACTCAATCAACAAATCAATCCGCTCGAGAACGACAATCTTAACGGTCAAGCCGATTAATAAAGAGCAGATTTTTAGTTACTTAAAAAAAATTGCTGACAGCGAATACCAAAATAGAGCAATCGATGAAAAAATACTTCGCTACATCGCTGAAGCCAGTTGTTCTGAAATCAGAACAAGTATTAATATGTTAGAAATGTTAATGCTTAACGAGGAAATAACTTTAGCAGTGGCGAGACAAACTTTTCAAAAAACAAATTTAAGTTTAGGTGAAGATGACCACTACGACTTACTAAGCGGTTTACAAAAAAGCATTCGTGGCTCTGATGTTAACGCTAGTTTACATTATTTAGCTAAATTGATCCTGCTAGATGATTTACATTCAATCACTAGACGATTGATGGTTATCGCTTACGAAGATATTGGTTTAGCCAATCCCAATTTAGGGGTCAGAGCAAACGCTGTTACTGAAATTGCTTTTAAATTAGGATTTCCCGAAGCCAGAATTCCGCTATCGCAGTTAGTTATCGAATTAGCCCTATCTCCTAAATCAAACAGTGCCTATTTAGCGATTGACAAGGCCCTTAAAGATATCAGTGCCGGAAACTCCGGCTCACTTCCCAACAATTTAAAAAACCGTAAACTGTATAAATATCCTCATGATTTTGCTGGTAAAATTGTCAATCAACAGTATTTTCCTACCGGCGCAACTTACCGAAAATACTTTGAACCAACTGACTCCGGTAGTTATGAGGAAACACTTAAAAATAGATATCAGTTAATCAATAAATACTTCAAAATAAAATAGGTCCCGGAGCCTATTTTTTTATTTATAGTATTTTTCGACTTCTCTAGTACTAACAATTGGGGCATAAATTCTTTTCACACCACCTTTATAAACGTACAAAATATCTCCTGATTTTTGTAAGTGGATACCGTAGTCACTTTTAGTCAATTGTTCACTCAAATCGTAGTTGTGCATTTTCAAAACAATTTTATTTTGAATAAAGTTAATTAAACTCTGCTGTTCAATAACTCTATTACTGTTGATTAAATAATAAATATTAGTACTGACAGAAGTTTGTAAATTAAACATAAATTTGCTCTCGTACTTATAATGATAATACTCTTCAAAATTATTTAAAACGATAAAAATATTTTTATTTCTTTTCTCATACATTCTCAGATCAATTATTTCACTACTCTGTTTTAAGATTTCCTCAAAACTATCAAACCTTTGGCCAAAAAAATTTCTAAAGTTATTTTTTTTATCTAAAAACCAAAATTCATAATCATTTTTAGAATATTTATAAATTATTTCTAAAAGCAGCATATTGATATAAGCTATATTTTCATTTTGGTATGAACCCGCAACTAATAGACACCCTTCTTCTTTTAAGTTTAAATATTTCAGTTTATTTTCTGACTCTACTCCTAACGTTAAACAGTTCTCTACTTTTGGATTGTAAAAATTTTTCAAGTTTAAATTTTTTACATAAGTATTAGGTATTTCTATTTTAACTCTATTTTTTTTAAGGTTGTAAAAAACTATCGCTAAATCGTTCGTTAACTTCTTGATCTTACTGAAGGTTTTATCTTTATCAAAGTTGCCTCTCACATCAAAAATATAGGCGGTAAAGGCATAATTAGTTTTATAGTGATAACTTGTGAAATTGATGTTCAAACTGTACAAAATTTGTTTTATATCGACCGATATTACTTTACTAACATTTTCCTGTAAATTAAAATCATATTTTACTTCCTTTTCGGTCAAAGTTAATTTTTTTCTAGTTTTTTCTTTTACATTTTTAGTGATTTTCTCATTTCGATTTATTTCATATTTAAAAAACTTTTTAAGCGAACTAAAATTATTAAAAGTCTTACTAAAAGTTTTATTAATTCCTACCAGGGATTCATGAATAGTTTTTTCAAACAAGAAACTTATTCCACTAAAAAGCATCAGTAAAGAAATTAAAACAGTCCCAAAACTTCCTAACAAAAAATTTATTAAAGTGTAAAAAATCCCTCCTAAGAGACCACCACCTAAAATAAAATCACTGGATTTGGTGGTTAAATAACTAATGTAATAATTCCAAGTTCCATACAGGACGTTTTCATTAGTTCTTTCCAAATATTCAAAAACTTTTACGTGACTTAACATTAATAAAGCTAAGACAACCGAAGTAGCTCCGATTACTCTGAGTGAGTGATAATCGATATAATCATGTTTATATATTAATCTGACACCAGTTAAAAAAATAAAAATATTAATAACCCAGTACCAGTCACCAAACATTACTTTTAAAAATAATCTGGAGTAATAACCAATAGTTCCTAGTTCATTAAAAATTATAATGGCTAAAAAAATAGCTACTAGCCCTATTAATTCATAGTAAATTACACTATTTGCTCTATTGTCTTCTTCTTTAACTAGTCTCTTTTTTACTTTCGCCATTTTATCACCTCAAAAACATTTTACACAGCTTGAGTGTCGAAAAAGATTAAATAACATCTAAAATAAAAAAACAATTGTTTATCAAAATTAAATTCACACAAAATAAAAAGCAGATTTTAATCTACTTTTTATCAATTCGTCTATATTTGTTATTTAGAGTATTTAAACTGTGGAATAATAAGATAATACAATTAACTTGCAACGATTAATGTCTACTTTTAATAATTATTTTTTGTACTATTTTTCTAATTTCATCATCTTTTATGTCTCCTAGGTTTAGTAGAGATATTTTATTTAATCTTTCCATTGTTTTAATATCATTTTCAATCTCGGCATACATTCCTGTACTATTTAGATAATTTATACAGTCACCATCAGTTATATTTTCTAATAAATCACTATATTCTTCATTTGATGCTTCGTGTAAATTTTCAGAAATTTCATCAACAACTTGAAGATAGTACTTGAAACTATGATTCTTATAACTTACAAATGAATCATGAATATTTTTTTTGTAATTATAGTCTATGTTTAACAGTTTTATCGCAAATAAATCTGTTTTAATGTTTTTAACAAAGAAATGATAATGTTTTATATATTCGTATGCATATTTTTCATCTAAAAACAAAAATTCAAAATATGCTACTTTTGCATATCTAACTTTTTCAATATCAGGTTTTTTCAATATAGATATATTCAACTTCCGAAAATTATTTAACATATAATCCGAAGTAATATAGTCCATAATATTTTTATTAATTAATTCATTTGCATAAAGTAAAATAATATCCTCACAAAATGGTCTTTTATAAGGATAAAGAACAGTAGGAGTGATTAAAATTAAAAATATTTTTTTATTAATTAACAATAATCCTTCTCTTAATAAATTTATAATATCAGAATCAAATTTTATATCGCCTTTAATATCAAAACCATATTTCACATCGTCATTAACATCAAAATAATTTTCTATATTATTAATTATATATTTTTTAAATAATTCATTAATCTCTATGTAATTTTTATGATTATCATGTTTTAATCTTTTCATTAATTCGTAATATAACGTTATACTATATTTAGCTTTTTTTTCTTCATCTTCAGAATTTTTAAAAATTTCTTTCAGTTTACTAAAAGTAGTTTCTTCATCTTTAACTAAATAATTTATTAGTTCTTCATACATTTGGTCCAAATTTTGAAAGTTTGATAAAGTAAAATGAACTTTGTTATCTTCTATAACCTTAATTTTAATTTTTTCATACTCGGATAAGTGTCTAATATCCTCCAATTTTAACTTTAAATTTTCTATATTTTTAATTATTTCCATTTTCAAATCTTGACTATCTTCACCAAAATCACGCTCTAAAATTTTCAATATATTTTCATCCTTAACATTATTTGAATTTTTAGAAGTATACAACAAGAATTCTTTAAAATTTGATTCAATAGTTAAAATTATAACATCATTTTCCTTGTGCTCATAAACTTCACATAATTTATTTAAATCTGCTTTATTTTTATCTAGTATAAAATCCATATTTTCTGATGATTTGCGATATGAATTTTTTTTGATAATCCTGTTTCTGAGGTCTTTACTTTTTATGGTATCTAGTTTTTCTATATAAATAATACTCAATATAAACTTCCAATCTGTCTCACTCAAGACAATTTCACCAAAAAAAGCAAATTCACTATTTGGTGTTGGTTTTTTATTGATAGTACTTGACATTTTTCTAATTTTACCAAGTGATTCAATATTTGGTATCTTTTTAATGATATTTTGCAGTTTTTTTGAATCATCAAATATTTCATTAGTTGAAAGAATTATTTGATTAATAATATTGGGAGTTGATATTTTTTGAATTATTTCTTCTTTAGAAAAAAAATCTTTCCAACTTTCAAAATTTATTGATTCTTTTTTATAATCTAATAATCTCCTATTTATAATTGCAATCCAAATTTTATCTTTATTAATTCTTTTGTACACACTAGCATCAAAATTATTGATTACTCTATAAAAATATGATGATTTCACAATATTATTAAATACATTTAAATTTCTTTCATCGTTTAGATCCAAATCATTTTTACAAAACGGTTTATATACAATGGGATAGTCCTCTTCGTAATCTTTTAGCACTGAAAGTAAAAAACTACTATTTATAATTGCTTTTCTATCATACTTATCAGCACTTATTCTCTTCATAACACTTCTATAATTTGATATTTTAATATCGTATAAAGGCTCTCCATCTGAAATAATATTACTATAAAATTTCATATCATTTACTGTAAAACCACTAGGAAGTTTCGAAATATATTCCAGATAGTTTTCATCTAAATATTCATTAATAATCATACTGAAAATCAAATCAATATGCCTAGTTTCATAATTTATGTAGTCATCTTTTTTGGCATTATTTTTTTTTTCAAATTTTAGATAGTCATTATATGCAACCGTAATTTTTTTCTTAAAATCACCATTGTATTCATCTATAATTTGTTTATATGTCATCTTATTGAAATCAATATCCGAATTATTTTTATTTTTATTATTATGGTTGAACATAGTTTCTTTAAATTTTTTCACCCAAGCTAAAAATCCTGTCTGGTTGGTTGCTTTAAAGAAATCATTATAAAAAACATTTTTATAAATCATCATACAGAAAAGTTTATTTTTAAATATGTCAAGATTTTCACCAGTTGCACCTTCTTTACCAATTATACTTTGATAATAAATAAGGTAATCGTTGTATATAGAGTTAATAGTTCTTAAATCAGATATGTAAAAAATTAAATCATTAATAACTTTTTTCTCCGGTCCAAAATCACAATTTAAAAAATATTCATGCATTTTATCTGCAGAATTAAAACACGAAACAATCGGAACTATTGATATAATTGCATCAAAAAACTTTGTTCTCAAATGATTGTTAATATCTTTAAAAATATCATCTCTTAAAGAATAAATAAATTTTACTTTTTTATCTTTTGGTTTTCTTGATTCGTTAATTATTTTATTTAACTCTCTCAATTTAGTGTAAATGTTCAAATCATCAAACCTATCAATATCTTCAATAAATAAATATTTTATTTTAGTTTGGTTAAAATAAAGTATTACATCTTCTAAATAATAATCAAATAGGGAATATTGAAGATCTTTGTTGTCTTGACTCTGGATATTAAAAAATGGTGTTGAGATAGATTTAAATTTTTTTTCAGTCAGAAGTTTAATTAACAAATAAAGTACGAAGCATATCATGAAAAATAATATTATACCCACTCCTAATATTCCCGATAATTTTATACTATTTTGTTTAAAAATATTATTTCCATCAATTAAAATTGTATTTAACTCTTTATCATTATGAAATAGATGTGAAATAGTCATTAAACATATTGTGAAAATCAAACTCAATATTGCTACTTTAACTTTTGATATAGATACAGATGGTCTAAATTTTGATTTTGATACTGTTTCTTTATCAACCGTGTAAAATAATTGTTCGAGTAAACAATATTCGAGTTCTAATTTGCTATCTTCTTTTTTATCATCTTCTTTTTCATTTGAAAACTTTGCTAATGATATTATTTTATGTTTGCCAGATACGCCTAATTTTGCATCTTTAACTTCTTTAGGCGTATTTTTTATAAATTTCTCACAGTAGGTTAATATTTTGGTACTTTTACCAGATCCATAATGACCTGAGACTGCAATATTATTAATACCTTCTTTTTTTAACGCATTATCTAAATGCTGAAAAAATACATCATTTTTGATTTCTTCATCTGATAATATTATTGGAGTTAAATATTTCAATTTTCCTTCTTTTGGTTTTTCTTTTTCCACTTTTTCTTTTTTTTCTTTTTCTTCATTTTCCATAATCTGATTCCTCTTTTTTTGACATCTTTATTTAAATTTCATAAATCTTTAATTTAATTATACTAAAAAATTACAATTTATTCCATAACAATTAAAAAAAGAATAGATTTCTCTATTCTTCTTTTTTTATATATGAAATATTTATTTATTCTTTATTAATTCCAGTTTGATCAAGGAAATACGCAATTTCAGTAATACCAAAGATATTTAATCCTTTAAATCCTGAATCATAACCTACTACAATATAAGCATTTCCATCTGCATCTGTAGTAAAATCAAGATTCACAAAATAAATAACTTCGAAATAATCAGTTCCATCAATAGCAATTTGGTTATCAACTAACGTACCTGCTACAGCTAAATCAGCACCTGAATCAGATTGACTTCCTTTATCAAAAGTTGTAATTCTATAATAATTATCCTCATCAATTGTTGGCACTGGTTCTGTTGAAATAATACCTGCTTTGATGAAGACACTTTCTATTGATGAATTAGCAATATCCATTGTGTCTGCTGCATAAGGAGTCATTCCAGTAACAGTTAACATACCCTTATAATTAGTATTTGCACTTAACCCATCTAATTTTTTATAGATATAATTAAATGCTTCTCCCCTACGATTATAAACTGTTAACCAGTACGCATTTCTGCCAGGGTCACTAAATATACTAGTAGCAGTTAAAGGATACTCTCCTACTGAATTAACTAAGTCATAAGAGCCTTCTTCGTTATAATTTGTTGGTACCTCCGCAATATCAGACACGAATCCTAAATCATCTGTTTCAAATACATACCTTTCATCAATCATTTCTGGTATTTCAAGATCTTCTATTCCACATCCTACTAACATTAATCCCATAATTAAAAACATTATTTTTTTCATATTTTTTTCCTCTTTTTTAATATATATATTATATAATATTTTTTTAACTTTTGCAAAATTTACCATAACATTATTCGACAGTTAGTTATTAAAAACAACCACAAAAATATATGCAATATTATTTATCTAGCATATCAATTAATACATAATACATGTGTCATAATTTCAATTTGATTCATAAAAAAATTTAATTATACAATCTATTCCCTTGATAATAAAAAAAGAATAGATTTCTCTATTCTTCTTTTTTTATATTTTGAAAAACTTATTATTCTTCATCTGTTTCAATTTCTTCAGTTGCATCTAACTTAATTTCAGTAATACCGAAGATATTTACTCCTTCAAATCCTGAATCATAACCTACTACAATATAAGCATTTCCATCTGTATCTGTAGTAAATTCAACTTCCACTGTATAATTAACTTTGAAATATTCAGTTCCTTCAATAGCAATTTGATCATCAGCCAACGTACCTACTGTAGCTAAATCAGCACCTGAATTAGATTGATTTCCTTTATCAAAAGTTGTTATTCTGTAATAATCAACACCACCTGTTGGCACAGTTGTTGGCACTGGATCTGCTGAAATAACACCTGCTTTGACGAAAACACTTGATGCTGGTGAACCACCAATGCCCATTGAGTTTTTATCATAAGGAGTCATTCCTTTAACAGTTAACGTCCCCTTAAATGTAGTATTTGCAGTTAATCCTTCTAATTTTTTATAGATATAATTAAACGCATCATCACTATGATTATCAACGGTTAACCAGTACGCATTTATGCCAGGGTCACTGAACCCACCACCAGCAGTACTAGCAACAGGAACCGCTCCTACTGTATTAACTAAGCCATAATTTGCATCCGCATAATTTGTTGGTACATCCGCGATATCAGCCACGAATCCTAAATCATCTGTTTCAAATAAATATTCTTCACTAATTGTTTCTGGTGAATCTACTTTACATCCTACTAACATTAATGCCATAATTAAAAACATTATTTTTTTCATACTTTTTTTACCTCTTTCTTAAGATATATATATTATACAGAATTTTTTTAACTTTTGTTAAGATTTAATGTAAATTACATAAATTTAACAGTTAGTTACAAAAAACAAACATTAAAATGCATACTATATTGTTTACGTAAGTGTGTCAATTAATACAGGCAACACGTGCGTTTTAATGCCAATTTCATCCATAATATGCTTTTGTATCTTATCTTTTATGTCTTGCTTCAAAGAAGACCAATCAATGTATTTTTTATCAAAATGCTCTTGACTAAGTTCCACATAAATTTCTCTTAAACGTTTAAATACTTCCGGAAAATCTCTTTCTAAAATAAAGCCCGGTGCAAGAACTTCAGGCGTACCATAAATTAGTTTTTTTCTCGCATCAATGTTTCCAATAATAATTAAAATACCTTCATTAGCTAATGAATCACGATCTTTTAATACTACTGCATTTATATCGCCGATCATCGATCCATCTACTAAAACATCACCTGTTTCAATTTTAGTCGTTGTCTCTTCTTTAACACCGTCTACAAATGTTGCTACTTCACCGTTTTCTAACAAAACGATTTTATCTTCAGTAAATCCATATTCTTTTGCTGCTTCATATTGCGCATACTGATGTCTATATTCTCCAATTACTGGAATTACATATTCCGGCTCAACTAAATTGTAAAATAATTTAGTATCGTGAACTGAAGCATGTGAGCCTCTCAATAATTTATTGTTAACTATTTTGATATTGGCTCCTGACTTATAAACTAAATCGATTGTATTAGCTGCCATTTTTTCTACCCCTGGATGAGGAGTCGTGATAATAACAACGGTATCTCTCTTATCCAAATGAATTAATTTGTCTAATTTTCTACCAATTCTTTGAAGCATATAATAAGGTTCATGTCTATCACCGGTAATTAAAACTACTAAATCATCAGCATAATTATCAACTTTACCATCAACAAACTTTAATTTATACAACTTTTCTTTTGGAATTGATAAATAGCCTAAATTTATAGCCACATCCACAATTCTCTGAGCTTTTCTACCGATAATGGCAATTCTTCTATCATACTTTAAGGCAATATCAATAGCCGTTTGAATTTTATCTAATTCATTACTAAAAGCGGTAATCAAGATTCTCCTACTCGACCTAATTGATTCATCTAAACTGTGTTCTAATAAATAATTACTTTCCCCAGTTGATTGATAACCACAACCTGTACTATCTGCTAACAAACATAAAACTTTTCTGCTTTTTAACGCTGATATTTTATCATACGAAGTTTTATAACTTTTTTTTACATGCGTATTAAAGGTATAATCTCCAGTATAAACAATACAACCGTCTTCAGTAGATATGACAGTTCCTAACGATTCTGGTATACTGTGTGTTGTTTTAAAAAACTCCACAGTTATGTTTCCAAACTTCAACTTCTTATCTTCTGTTATAATTTTTAAATTTTTGCTATACAATTCTGCCTCACTTGAAGTGAAACAATCTTTTAAAACATTCATTGTAAATTTTGATGCATAAATATTAACTTTAATATTTTTTAAAACTTCCGATATTGCCCCTATTCTATCTTCATGTCCATGGGAAATAAAAATACCTTGAATCCGTTCTTTATTTGCCACTAAATATCTTATATCTGGGAATATTGCGTCTATTCCATACATTTCTGTCGGTGGGTTTTGACTTCCAGCTTCTAATACAAAAATTTTCTCATCAACTTCAATGACAAACATATTTTTTCCTATCTCTCCTAGTCCACCTAACGCAAAAACTTTAATTGTGCTCATTATTTTCTCCTTTTATTAGTATTCTTTTAAAAAGCATTATCGCCATTATAACATACATTTTTTTAAAATTCTTATAAACTTATATAATTATTATGTAAGTGATTGATAAAATCATACAGATTACTTTTTTCTACTTGATGTATTATCTTTTCACCGTTATAAAATACAGTTATTGTCGAATTTTCTTCTTTACTATATGTAATATTAAAAAAGTCATTATTCTCACCATTAATTGTAAAATCATCTAAATTATTCAAAGAACAAAATTTAAAATTAATCTTATTTTCTAAACAGTATTCAGCACCTTTCGCATGCATTATTTTCGAGCCAGATTGAGAAATATTCAACAACTGCCTATGGGTTATTTTAGGAATTAACTTCGCCGTTTTTACTATTTTAGGATCAACTGAATAAATACCAGACACATCTGATATTATTTCTAAAACAGCACCGTATTTATTGGCTAAAATACTTGCCGTATAATCAGAACCTCCTCTACCTAAAGTAGTAATTTTCCCATCAGCAGTAACACCTTGAAAGCCTGGTACTACTACAATATCATTATCTTTTAAATATTCCGTTAAATTGCTTTTTATTTCTAAAACCGTACTATCACCAAATTCACAATTAGTAATAAGCCCCAATTCTTTTGTCGAAATAGAAGTTGCCTTTAAATTTTCATGCTGTAAATAATTGCTTAAAACTATTGAAGATATTATTTCTCCAATACTTAACAATCTGTCGTACTCCTCATTTTTAACTACTTTTTTAAGTAGTAACTTTAAAGTATCTGTGGCATACGGTTCTCCTAATCTTCCAAAAGCACTAGTAACTACGATTAACTTAATATTATTTTTTACTTTCTCTTTTAAATAATCAATCGCTAAATTGATTTTTTTTTCATCATTCAGTGTATTACCACCAAATTTAATTACCTCAATCATTTAAATCAGCAATTGTTTTTCCAATCAATTCTCCAGCAGACTTAGGCAGGCACTTCCCCGGTAACGCTGGCAACAGTAAATAATTGTCCATTGTTTTACTCACATCTTTGTCAATTCCGTACGGAGGACTGGCTAAATCGATAAATAGTTCTGCTTTTACATTTTCCTTTATCACAATATTAGCTGGTATAGTATTAATTATTACATCAGCTGCTAAATTATTGACAGTTCTTAATGTTTTTACCCCTTTTACCGTTAAAATTTTTAAATCTCTTTCATTTTTAGAATAAACTTGAACATCACTATCTAATTTAATTAAATAATCAGTCAAAACTTGTCCTAAAAACCCATACCCTAAAATTATTATTTTCATATTTATCAACGTTCTATTCAATTTTGAATATAAAGTAGGCAACATACTCTCTACTGTAAGTTTAGAATTGCCTATCACTAATTCATCAGTTAAATATGGAATAACATCATAATAAATATTTAGCATTTTAGGTGCAAATACTTTATTAATTTTATATTTATTTAAAACATCAAATAAACTAACATTAGTTTTTGCGATTAAATTCTTAACATTAATTCCTTGAATAGGAATTATTAAATCATAAATTAAACTATCATCTACATTCTCACTGGTCAATATAGATTCTGGTAAACTTTCTTTTAAATACCTTAATCTTGCATCACCATTGTCAAATATTAAATACAAATAAATCACCTCTAATTAAAATAAACTCTCTATTTAATATATGTAGATAAAAAAGCAAGTTCTAGACAATTATACTGCTTAGTAGTTCAATATCGTAATTAACTAAAATTTTATCGATCATTTCCGATAGTGCTAATGCAGTATTATCTGTCGGATGCATTAAAATAATAGCCCCGTTGTGCAGTCTAGGAATAATTCTATCTATAATTACTTCCTGCGATGGTTTTTGCCAATCAATCGTATCTAAACTCCAAATAACAGTTTCCATCTTAAATTGGCTTGCTACTTCGACCACTCTTTGATCATAGGCGCCACTAGGTGGACCAAAGTATTCAATATCATCTAAAATTATATTAGACAATATATTATTAGTAGTAACTATTTGCCTTTTTATCTCTTTAACTGTCAATTTAGAAAAATTAGGATGATTATAGGAATGATTACCTATTAAATGCCCTTCATGATAGATTTTATAAACTAATTCAGGATGCTCTTTTGCGAACACTCCCTCAATAAAAAAATTAACTTTTACTTTTTTTTCTTTTAAAATATCTAACATCGGCTCAACATATTCATCTCCCCAAGCGACATTTATAATTAAGCTAACTGCTTCTTTTTCTTCATTTCCTTTATATATTGGTCCACAACTTAAATCACTACTTTTTACTTTAGGCTCAACTATTTCAAAAACTAAATTATTTTCTTCTAGACTTTTACCTTCTGCTAAATTTTTTTTAATATTTAAACTTTTTCCTTTAATTCCAGGAACTTTAAACCAGACTTTATCGCATCTTGCATCTATTGCTGACATATCGTTTTCTTCTTTATATTTCAGGAGTTCGTTATATACTTCTTGGCTGTCTGCTAAAACTATTTTATCATCTACAACTAAAGCAATAAAGATATAAAATACACTCAATCCAACTATTATAAATTCTTTCATTTTTTCACCTCATTAATTTTATGATTTTTTTGATTAAATATTTAATAAATTTTGACTATTATCAAATACTATAAAATGACAGCAAATTATGATAAAATTTATTAAGAGGTGAAATATGGTAAATTATCCAGTTAAAAAAAGTCCTAACTTTACAGTGGTCCACAAAAACCGTGGAATAGCTTTTGAAAAAGACATAAATATTACAAATGAATATTATTTAAATAATGATATCGCCGTAATTCATAAAAAACCTGTTCCCATTCAAGTTGTTAGTGTAAATTATCCTAGTAGAGATACTGCTTCTATTGATAAAGCATTTTATACAATACCTTCAACGACGGATTACAACGGAATATACAAAGGTAACTATATTGATTTTGAGGCTAAAGAAACTAAAAATAAAACATCTTTCAGTTTTGTAAATATTCACGAACACCAAATTAAACATTTGATTAAAGTGGAAGAACACGGTGGAATATCCTTTATTTTAGTTAAATTTACCTTACTAGATGAAATTTTTTTATTAGAGACAAAATTTTTAAAAAACTTTTTTTTACGAAAATCAAACGGTGGTAGAAAATCAATAACTATCGAAGAATTTAGAACATATGGTCACTTAATCGCAACAAAATATAGCCCTAGAGTTGATTATTTAAAGGTCTTAGATGAAATTATCTAATCTCATAAAAATTGCTAGCTGTCTAATTGCAATTTTTGTAATTTCTATTTTCACTATTCTTTTAAATACAAGAGAATTGGACATTTCCCTTTTCACCAAAAGTCCTCACACTGTCATTTATGACAAAAACAATGACGAAATTTTAAGTTTAGGATTAGAAAAACATCGCTATGTTGAGTTTGAAGAAATTAGTCCCCATGTCACTGATGCTCTTATTTCAACTGAAGATAAAAAGTTTTTTGATCACCAGGGAATCGATTTTATTAGATTTGGCAAAGCGATGCTGATAAATTTAAAAGAACTTGAGTTTAAAGAAGGTGCTTCTACTATTACTCAGCAATTAATTAAAAACACCCATTTAAGCAATGAAAAAACTATCATTAGAAAGATTAGGGAAATGTATTTAGCGTACAAACTAGAAAAAGTAACTTCTAAAGAGGATATTTTAGAATACTACTTAAATAGAGTTTCTTTTGGTAGTACAGTATACGGCATTGAAAGTGCTAGTATTTATTATTTCAACAAACCTAATACAGAATTGACTGTCGCTGAAGCTAGTACGTTAATTGGCTTGCTTAAATCGCCTACCTACTACAGTCCGTATTTAAACTACGACAACTCAATTGAAAGACGAAATCTAGTTCTCCGTAACCTTTACACAGATGATGTTATTAGCAAAATAGAATACGATGATTTTAAAAATGATGATTTAGTCTTAGTCAACGGTTTCATTAGTGAAGATTACAAATACTATTCAGATTATATTGATTATACTATTCACGAAGCAAAAAAATTATACGATATCGACTTATTTAAAGGCAACATGGAAGTTTATACGAACATTGATCTAAGCAAACAAGAACAGATGCACAAAACGGTTAATCAATTAAATACCCTTGAAGGAATTGAAAGTGCTTCCGTTTTAATCAACAACGATACTCATCAAATAGAAGGAATTATTTCTAGTAAAGAAAATAATAATTCTCTATCATTAAGTTACGCCTATAAAAATAAATTACAAGTTGCATCTACAATCAAACCACTTTTAGATTACGCTCCTTTATTTGAATACTACCATTATTCTACTGCTAGTGTTTTTACCGATGAACCGATTAATTATACAACAGGTGAAGAATTACAAAACTGGGACTATTTATTCAAAGGTGATGTTTCTTTAAGAAAAGCATTAGTTGAATCGAGAAATGTTCCCGCCTACAAAGCATATAAAATAGCAAGTGACTATGGCTATGAAATTTTAAAAAAGGTTAATTTAAATTTAACTGAAAACAAAGTCGAAGCTCACTCGATAGGTGGATTTCAATACGGCTTTAGTCTATTAGATATCACTAATGCTTACACTGTTTTTCCCAACAACGGCCAATACGCTGATTCTTATGCAATTAATAAAATAGTCCTAACTGATAAAACGGTTATTGAGCCCGTGCTGGAAAATAAAAAAGTTTTAAGTCCTTCTACTTGTTTTATGATAAATGATATTTTAGAAGATCTAGCCGATTCTTTATCGGTTGCAGGAATATATTTTCCCAATAAAGTAGTTGCTGGAAAAACAGGTCAGAGTAACTTTGATGAAGAAACAAGAATTAAAAATGATATTCCCGAATCAGGAATAAAAGATTTATGGATGATTGGCTACAACGATAACTACACTTTAGGTGTTTGGAGTGGCTCTATTAATAATAGTCACTACATTCCTATAGAAAGTAATAGACTAAGTCAAAAAGTTTTTAGTACTGTTTTGAATGAAGTTAGTAACGATAATTCTAAAATTTTAAATATCCCTAACAACGTGATCGGTAAATATGTAGAAAGCAACAATAGTAAACCCATACTACCTAGTACTAAAACTCCTACTGACCTAATAAAATATGAATATTTCATTAAAGGTACTGAGCCTTACGCCTCATCCAAAAAATACACCGATTTAGAGAAAGTCAGTAACATAAATATCGATTTCAGTAAAGGTCTAAAAATAGACTTCGCTGGTGTAATGCCTAAAAATAGTACTTTTGGTGATATAGTTTATAAAATATATCTGGTCAAGGGTAATTTAAAAACATTAGTTTCAGAATCTAAAAATACTTCTGCTGATTTAGATATTGATTTATTTACCATCTTTAAATACGATAAAATTGAGATAGTAAGTTCCTATGAAAAATCTGATTACTACAATAATCAAGCAAGTGAAAAAATCGATCAACTTCGTTTATTATTTAGTTAAAATAAAAAAAATTTATCCTGATGTTTATTTCAGAATAATTTTTTTTATGATTATATTTTATCAAAACCAACGTTGTTATCGGTATTCATATTATTGTAAACATCGATATCAATACTATCGGTAACTTTTGCTGTTACTAGGCCTGATACCATAGCTCCATTTACATTTAAAGCTGTTCTTCCCATATCAATCAATGCTTCAATCGATACTAAAATACCGGTTAACCACAACCAGTCATCAAGGCCAATAGCAGAAAATACTGCTACGGCTGCAAACGTAGCTCCCCCACCGATACCAGCGATACCTAACGATGTCAAAGTAACGATAATGACTAAAAATACATAACTAAATATGGTAATATCGGGAATAACTCCCGTTGCCCAAACCATTGTAACTAACATCGCCGGATATATTCCGGCACATCCATTTTGACCGATAGTAGTCCCAAACGATGCTGAAGTTGTTGACACTTCTTCGGTTACTCCAAATTGGTCTTTTAGAGTTGATATTGTTAACGGTAAAGTCCCCGCACTTGATCTTGATGTAAAGGCAAACAATAAAGTTTTTGCCGCTTTTTTGTAAAAAGTAATCGGATTTGTCCCGTTGAAAAATAAAATTATCCCATGGATGACAAACATAATCCCGATAGCTACCCAGGTTGCAACTAAGTATTTTGCCAACGGTAAAATTGTTACCCATCCGGTAAAAGCGAACACTCTGAACATTAAAGCAAATATCCCATACGGAGTCAACTTAAGTACAATCGCTGTCAGTCGACTAATTAATGCATGCAAGCCGTCAAATCCTTTTTCGATTGTTTCTCCTTCTTCTGGTTTTTTTCTCTTCACTCCTAAAAATGCTATTCCTAATAAAAATGCAAAAACAACAACTTTAAACGTCGAGTTAGTAGCTTGTCCGGTTAATGCATAAATCGGATTTTTTGGAATAAACCCTCTTAACATATTTGGTAAATTCGTAGTACTACCTACTTTTGCTGCCCGGTTATTTCCGTAATTACAAATTTCGATTAATTCAGATGAATACCCTCCACTAGTTCCTGCTGTTATTACTTCAGAACAGTCTACTGAATTTAAATCGACACCGATTATTTGAGTAGCATTTAGCCCAAACCCTTTAGTTACTAAAATACCTACTACTGCTGCTATTGCCGTAGTTGCTAATAAAGCAGCCATAGTGGTTCCAACTACTTTTACAATCCCTTTTCCGGTATTCAATTTAATAACTGCGCCAAAAATTGAAACGAAAATTAACGGTAGTGAAATCATCCTTAATAAATCCACAAATCCATAGCCAAATAAAGTCAACCATGATTTCCCAACACCAGTGTAATCACTGACTATTTTCCCGCTACTATCAAATGCCCTAAATAAACTCATATTATTGATTAAAAAGTTCATTATGATTCCTAAAACAATTGCAATCACTAAGGAAATAAATACTCTATATGAGAATTTAATATGTTTTTTAGATAATTTATTTAAGTAATAAAAAACACCTAAAATGATTGATAAAAAGATAAATCCTACTATAACTTCTTGTACACTACTTCCAAACATTTTTCCCTCTCCTTTATAATTTTTATTTTAATATTAAACAAAACTTTTTTAATTTTTCAACAAATTATCTTTGCAAATAAATCTGTTGTAATATTAAAATTTTCAGTAAAATTTAAAAATTCTACTCTAATTCGATAAACTTACCTTTATCGCTTATATTACTATATGCGACTTGTCGTGTCGAAATTAGGTTTTTTTAATATTGTTTATCATTGTATCAAAAAATATATTCAATTGCAATCAATATCTTAATTTTTATTAAATTAAATTTAAAACAATCGTCGATAAATCTAAAATTCATAAAAAAAAGAAACCTTAATCACCAGTTTCTTTTTAAAATTTATCTTAACACCAACCTCTAAGTTTCATAACTTTAGAAATTTTTTCTATGGCAAACATAAATGCTGCTTTTCTCATATTTTTAATTTTCTTTTCACACATTAATTCATAAATTTGTTCAAACGCTTCAATCATTTTGTCTTCTTCTTTTTGAAGAACTTCTTTTTTACTCCAATAGTGACCGTATAAATTTTGACTCCATTCAAAATAAGATACGGTAACTCCACCTGCATTAGCTAAAATATCAGGGATTATAAATATTCCTTTTTTAAGTAAAATTTTATCTGCTTTTGGAGTAGTTGGTCCGTTTGCCCCTTCAGCAATTATTTTACATTCTATGACATCGGCATTTTCCTCATTGATAGAATTTTCTAAAGCTGCCGGAACTAAAATATCGCATTTTATGTTAAAAATAGAATCTCTATCAATAGTAGTAACATTAGGAAAATCACTAACTTTATTTCCTGCCTCTACAAACTGTTTCAATTCTCTTACATCAATTCCTTTTGGATTGCAAATTGCACCATATACATCGCTAACTGCTATTATTTTACAACCATAATCGACTAGTTTCTTCGCTGCATAACTACCAACGTTACCAAAACCTTGAATTACAACTGTACTATTTTCTAAAGGTAATTCTATTTTTTCTGCTACTTTTTTAACCATAAACGCAACTCCGTAACCTGTTGCTTCAGTTCTTCCTAAAGAACCTCCTAAAGCAATGGGCTTTCCGGTTAAAAGTGCTACTTCACCTTTACCGAAAATGGTGTTTGATTCATCTAACATCCAACTCATAATTTGTTGGTTAGTATTGACATCCGGAGCAGGTATATCTTTATATTCTCCGATTACACTGTGAAATGCTCGCATCCAAGCTCGCGATAATCTTTCTAACTCATTTTCACTTAATGTCCTCGGATCTACTATAACGCCACCTTTTCCTCCACCGTAAGGAAGTCCCACAACCGCACATTTAAAAGTCATCCACGCGCTCAAAGCTTTAACTTCATCAGCAGTTACATTCTGATGAAATCTAAGTCCACCTTTGTTTGGACCTAACGCATCGTTATGCTGTGACCTATATCCTTTGAATATTTTTATATTTCCATCATCCATTTTAACGGGAAATGAAAAGTCATAAAACCTTTTTGGGGCAGCAAGTAAATCATAAATTACTGGGTCTAAATCCATCTCATTTAATGCTGATTTAATTTGTGTTCTAACCATTTTTAGCGGATTCATTTTTTTCCTCCTTCTTGTATACAAGACAAATATAACACTTAACGAAACCCTTTTCAACTATTAATTTAAAAAAACGTACTGTAACGTACGTTTTCTTAATTAACTTAATTTATGACTAAAAAATCCACTTCTTAATTTTGGTTCAAACCAAGTAGATTTAGCCGGCATTGTCTGTCCACCATCAGCAACATCCATAATATCGCTCATTTTTACCGGATACAAGGCAATTGCCACCGCATACTGTTTAGAATCTACTAATTTTTTTAATTCTTTTAATCCTCTGATTCCACCAACAAAGTGGATTCTATCAGATTTTCTCGGATCTTCAATACCTAAAATAGGTTTTAAAATGTTGCTTTGGACAATGGCTGCATCTAAAGAATTTACTGAATCATTTTTATCAAATGAACCATCTTTAGCTGTCACTTTATACCAAGCACCATCTAAATACATTGAATAACTATATTTTTCTCCGGTTTTATAAGTATCTCTTTGTTCTTCGACAGTAAAGTTTTCTGAAATTTTAGTTAAAAATTGCTCTTTACTCAAACCGTTTAAATCTTTAATGACACGGTTATAGTCCATAATATAAAGATGACTTTCGGGGAAAATGACACTCATAAAATAGTTAAATTCCTCATCACCGGTATAGTTGGGATACTGCTCACGACGTTTTAACCCTACTTTTGTACTTGAAGCACTTCGGTGGTGTCCATCCGCAATATATAAGTAATTGATTGAACCAAACAAATTTTGAATATTTGCAATTATTTCTTCATTATCAATTACCCAAACAATGTGACTTACATCATCTTCAGTTACTAAATCATAAACAGGTTTATGATTGCTAATCCACTGATCTTGAATTTTTTGTAATTCGGCATTATCTCTATAAGTTAAGAAAATAGGAGCCGTATTAGCATCACAAAAATCAAAGTTATTAATTCTATCTATTTCTTTTTTAGGTAAGGTAAACTCATGTTTTTTGATTATATTATTGATATATTCATCAATTGAGGTACAACCTACAAAACCAGTTTGAACTCTTCCATCCATAATTTGGCGATAGATATAAAATCTAGGCTTTTGGTCTTGAATTAAAGTTCCCTCAGTTTGAAATCTATCAAAATTCTCTCTTGCTTTAGCATAAACTGATTGATCGTATTGACTAACTTCTTTTGCTACATCTATCTCGCTTCTTACTACGTGTAAAAAACTTAACGGATTTCCTTTAGCCATTTCCTCAGCTTCTTCTCTATTCATTACATCGTATGGTAACGATGCTACTTTACTTGCTACGTCTTTATTAGGACGTACTGCTTTAAACGGTCTAACAATTGCCATACTAACCCTCCTATAATAATACTTCTTTAACTACGCTAACTGTTTCAATACCAATTCTATCTTGAGCCTCAACAGTTGCTGCACCGATGTGCGGTGTTAAAGAAATTTTTGGATGCGTATATATCGCTTCATTTTTAGTTGGTTCTTCTTCAAACACATCTAATGCTGCTGCTGCTACTTTGCCTGAATCTAAAGCATCTATCAATGCTTTTTCACAAACTACTTTACCTCTTGCTGTATCAATGATAAAAATACCATCTTTCATCTTAGCAAATTCTTTTTCTCCGATGACCGTTCCTACTTCTTTAATGAAAGGAATGTGTAAACTTAAAAAGTCTGAATTTGCTAAAACTTCATTCATTGAAGCAAATTTACATTCAGGTAATAAGTTACTTTTTCCAACAATATCAGTGTAAATTACTTTCATCCCTAAAGCAATTGCTTTTTTTGCTGTCTCTCTAGCGATTCTACCGAAACCGATTAATCCTAAAGTTTTTCCCCCTAGTTCAATTCCCGCATACGCTTTTTTATTCCATTCACCATTTCTCATAGTTACGTTAGAAATATAAATATATCTCGCCAATGAGAACATGTGCGCAATTGCTAATTCAGCAACTGCTGGACTTGAAGCAAACGGAGTGTTTCTAACAACAAACCCTTTACTTTCAGCATACTTAACATCAATATTATCTAAACCAACACCAGCACGGATCATTAATTTTAAGTTTCCGCCTACTGCCTTATCTATTAAATCCTCACGAATTTTTGTAGCACTTCTAATAATAATACATTCAACTTCACGAATTTTCGCATCTAATTCTGCACCATCATAATGGTTTGTATCTACTACAAATCCTAAACTTTCTAGTTCAGCTTTTGCGTTAGCAGCAATACCATCATTAGCTAATATTATTTTCCCCATCTATCCTATAAACCCCAGACTTCTTCAATTTCTTTTAACAAAGCTAATAAATCTTCAGTTTTTCTATCAGCCATATGTGCTATTCGGAATACTTTTTCCTTAGTAGTTCCATACCCATTTGATATCATATATCCACGAGATGATAACGTTTTGTTTAAATCAGCTATACTGTTTCCTAAGGTGTTTTTAATACAACTTACTGTATTTGATAAGTAATCTTCATTAGAATATAAGGCAAAATGTTTTTTAGCCCAATTTCTAACGATATCCGCTTGTTCAGTATGACGATTAAATCTATTTTCTAGTCCTTCTTTGTTAATTATTCTATCCAACTGGTAATCTAACGCCCACATATGTGGAGTTGTCGGTGTTGAAGGATACTGATAACTTGCAGCTGCTTTTTTATAAACACCTACTAAATCAAGATACCATCCTCTGTTTTCAACAGTTTGAGCTCTTTCGTACGCTCGTTCAGAAACTGCTGCTACTGCTAACCCCGGAGGTAATCCTAAGGCTTTTTGTGTTGAAGTTAAACAAATATCTATATTGCATTTATCTACTTCTACTTTTACTCCACCTAAACTAGAAACTGTATCTACCAAATAGATTACATTTGGATATTTAGCAACTACTTGACCAATCTCATAAACTGGATTCATAATTCCTGATGATGTTTCGTTATGGGTAACTGTTACAACATCGTATTTCCCAGTTTTTAAAGCTTCTTCCACCATTTCTGGTGTAGTTGGTTGACCATCTTCAGATTTAAAACGATCAGCTGGAATACTGTTGCATTCAGCCATTTTATACCAACGGTCTCCAAACGCCCCGACGCTAAAAACAGCTGCACGTTTTTTAGTACAACTTCTAATAGCCATCTCCATAATTCCACTACCTGAAGAAGTAGATAAAATAATTTGGTTTTTAGTATACATTAATTTTTGTAAATTTTCACTAATTCTTTTTTGTAAATCTGTTGCTTCTTGCGATCTATGCGCAATTTGTGGTTTAGCAAATGCTTCTAAAACTTCAGGCAAAACATCTACTGGTCCCGGTATAAATAATTTTTTATACATACAATACCCCTTTCAAATTTGATACTAAATAATATCATATATTTAAAAAAACTTCTAGTTATATTAAATAAAAACTGAATTTTTTTATAAACTTTTATTAATAATCAAAAAATTTAAGCAACCACTTAAAACAATTATGCTACCACCAATAATTGTAGATATCCCCGGAATTTCCCCAAATACAACAATCGATAAAATTGATGAATAAACTAAGCTAGTGTAAGTATAAATTGATAATTTTGAGGCCTCCGCATACTTATAGGCTGCCGTCAAACACAGTTGGGCTAAAATTGCTACTACTGCCATTATAACAAACAGATAAATATGTTCTGTCTTTGGAAAGACAAAATCTTTTATCATAAAAATTCCACTTACAATTGTCGTAAATAAACTGAAATAAAAGACTATTAATTTAGTATTTATTCCCCCCGAACTTAATTTTCTAACTGTCGTATAGGCAGCGGCTGCAAAAACAGCAGACATCAGAGCAACTAACGAAATTCCAATATCAGAAGTTGCGCTCGGTTTTATAACTAATACTGCTCCTGCTAAAGCTAATAAAATTAATCCCCACTGGAATTTGTGCAATTTTTCTTTTAAAAAAAACCAGGCAAATATCATTACAAAAAATGCATTTAGTTTATTTATAATGTCAACATCTGCTAAATTCATTCCTTCGATAGCATAGTAAAAAGCGGTTAAACTGAACATTCCGATAAAACATCTAAAAAACATCACCAAACGATATCCCTTTTTCACTTTTAAAGTAGATTTAGAGAGCAAAATAACGGGCAAAATTATTAGAACACCTAAAAAATTTCTAATAAAAATTTTTTCGTATACTGAATACTCTGTTAAAACTTTTACTAAAGTTATGTTCAATGAAAAAAACAATACTGAAATTAAAATTAAAATAACACCTTTTTTGTAAGCGGTCATTTTTTTCTCCTTAGGTTACATCAGATATATTATACAACATGTACTGTTATTGTAAAGAGATAAAAGCGAAATTTTAACATTTTAACAAATTTTTTTCAAATAGTTCCTTATCAATCGACTTTTTTAGGAACATTTTTTAAAAATTCAATAATTTTTAAAGAAACTTTCACTCCATCCATCGAAGCAGAAATTATTCCCCCAGCATACCCTGCACCTTCTCCTATCAAAAACAAATTTTTCGTATTACAACTGCACATATCCTCATTTCTCACAATTCTTACAGTTGAAGAACTTCTCGTTTCTACTCCCGTTAAAATCGCATCCTCATCATTAAATCCTTTTAATTTATTATTTAATTTTGGCAATGAATCAATAATTGCCTGGTTGATAAATTCCGGATAAAGACTCCTTAAATTAGTCAATTTATAACCTATTTTATAACTGGGAACTATCTCCCCTAATTTTTGACTTTCGCGGTCTAAAATAAAATCTTCTACTCTTTGAACCGGTGCTTTATAATCACTACCACCTAATTTAAAAGCAGTCTCTTCTACTTTCTTTTGAAAATCCATCCCGCTGAACAACTGCTCGCCAAACTCATTTTTTTCAACAGTTACCAACAGAGCACTGTTAGAATTTTCTAAATCTCTAGCCTGATAACTCATACCGTTAACTACTACCGTATTTAAACTAGAACTTGCAGGTATGACCATCCCCCCAGGACACATACAAAATGTATAGACTCCTCTATTATTTATTTGATTGGTAAGTCGATACTCCCCCGCACCTAATAATTCATTTTTATAATTGTCCCCAAACTGTGATTTATCAATCGTTTCTTTTTTATGTTCAATTCTAAAACCTAAAGAAAATGCCTTATTTTCCATTTTTATCTTTTTTTCATTCAACATTTTAACAGTATCTCTAGCACTGTGACCAATTGCCAATACTAGATAATCATAATAATGTTTTTTGCCATTAACTACCAATCCTTTACAACTGCCATTTTCAATCACAAGATCTTCAACTTTACTGTTAAAGTTGAAATCAACACCTAGTTTTTCGGCTTTTTTTCTGATATTAGTAACTACATCTTTTAACAAATCAGTGCCAATATGGGGGTTATTTACGACACTAATTTCTTTTGAAGCTCCAGCTTCAATTAATTCTGCAAAAACTTTAGCAGTATAGATATTTTTAGTTCTTGAAGTTAATTTTCCATCTGAATATGTCCCTGCTCCCCCTTCGCCAAATTGAACGTTGGACTCTGGATTTAAAACTCCGCTACTAATAAATTTATCTACCGCTAAATCACGCTTTTTTATTTTACTTCCTCTTTCAAAGACCGAGACACTAACTCCGCTTTCTGCTAAACAAAGACTAGCAAATATCCCACTAGGACCATAACCTACCACTGCTACTCTTTTTTTAGAGTTAACTTTTTCTATTGTCAGTTTTTCTTCTTTAAATAAAATTACATTGTTTATTTTTTTACTTAAAATGTATTTATCATCTTTTGTTTTAACTTTTAACGTGTAAACAAATAAAATATTGTTTTTATTTCGCGCATCGATACTTCTTTTAATAATTTCAATATTCGTAATAAATGATTCTTTTACCTTTAATAGTTTAATTATTTTGTTTTTTAAATTGTTTGAACTTTTAATACTTGTTTTTATATTACTAATCTGTAACATTTTATTCACCTCTAAACAATTTTAACATGAAACTATTTTTAAAAAAATAGTTTGACATAGTTTGACATAATTAGTTTAGTAAGTTATAATAATAAAAAAAAACTAAATATCTCATTAAGAGTTGTGGAGGAAACTAACCGTTGAAGCAACAGCAACCTATTAATTTAGGTGCTCTTAGTAGGGGTCTACCTATCAATGAGAAAAGCGTAAAAACTTTTCTTAAAAAGTTTTTTTTATTTTGTTAAAGGAGAAATAAATATGGAAAAAATTTTATTTACATCAGAATCAGTAACTGAAGGACATCCAGATAAAATTGCCGATTCGATAAGTGATGCGATACTAGATGCAATTTTAAAACAAGATAAATACGCTAGAGTTGCCTGTGAAACATTAATTTCGACTAACTTTGTCGTTATTGCTGGAGAAATCACAACAACTGCTGAAATATCAATAGCGGATATCGTGAAAAAAAGAATTACCGATATCGGCTACAAAAAAGATAACTTTGATCTTGAAGCAGTTGAGATAATAGTAAAAATAGATAAACAAAGTTCTGATATTGCACAAGGTGTTAACGAAAATGATGGTGAACATTTAGAGCAGGGTGCCGGAGATCAAGGTATTATGTTTGGTTATGCAACTGATGAAACTCCTGAATATATGCCAATAACCGCCGTTTTAGCTCATAAATTAGCTAAACAACTTACTAAAGTCAGAAAAGATGGTACTTTAAAATATTTAAGACCAGATGGAAAAACTCAAGTAACAGTTCAATTTGATTCAAATGACATCCCCGTTAAAATTGATACGATTATTCTTTCTAATCAACATACTGACACTGTTTCCCACGAACAGATAGTTAAAGATTTAACTAGAGAAGTAATCGAAGTTGTCTGTCCTAAAAAATTAGTAAAAGAGGACACTAAAATTTTTATCAACCCAACTGGAAAATTTGTTATCGGTGGTCCTGAAGGTGACGCCGGTTTAACTGGAAGAAAAATTATTATTGACACTTATGGTGGAGTAAGCAGACACGGTGGCGGTGCTTTTAGTGGTAAAGACCCTTCAAAAGTTGACCGCTCAGCCGCTTATGCTGCTAGATATATTGCTAAAAACATCGTCGCTAGTGGTTTAGCAAAGAGATGTGAGATTCAGTTATCTTACGCTATTGGCATGGCGAATCCCATCAGTATTGCTATTGAAACGTTTAATACTAACAAAATAGTTAACGAATCAATTATCAAAGCAATTAGAGAAAATTTCGATTTAAGACCTAAATCAATTATTCGAGACTTAGATTTATTAAGACCAATTTACACTCCTACTTCTACCTATGGGCATTTCGGTAGAACTGATATCGACTTACCTTGGGAAAAGCTAGATAAAGTTGAACTTTTAAAAAAATATTTAAAGTAAAAAGGGTAATTTTTATGAATTGGCCAAAAGTTGAGGGACTATAAATAAATATTAATTGAAGCTTTGTTGAATTCTATGAACTGGTACTTCCAAAGTAAACACATAATTAAATAAAACTATTGTAATGCATGAATTCGATATTCCATCGGACTCATGCATTTTAATTTTTCTTGATACCTGCGGTTATTATAATAATATATAAACTTGCTTATTTTCATTTCAAGATCTTTATAGTTTGCGAATTCCTTTCCAATATAAATTTCAGATTTTAATGTTCCGAAAAAACTTTCCATAGGTCCATTATCAATGCCTTTACCAGCTCTTGACATGCTTTGTGTAATCTCTTGTTTAACTAACTTCGCCTTGTAAGATTTACCTGTATCCTGATAGCCTAGTCACTATGGAAGATAGGTTTAGCTAATGCATCGTCAAACATCTTAAATACTAATTGATTATTATTCCTGTATGATAAATTATAAATAATAATACTTTTATCGTGTAGATCCAAGATTGGACTCAAATAAAACCTCTTTGATTCTCAAATTCAGTAACATCAGTCAACCACTTTTCATTCGGTTTATTTGCAACAAAATTTCTTGAAAGAATATTTTCGGCAGTATCTTCAGCCTTAATTCTTTTTCTGTTAACTTTTTTTCTTCTTATTCTAGGATTTCAGTCCTAGGTGTTTCATTAATCGGTACTTACTGTAGGATTTTTGAGTTTAGTCTATTAATAAATACAGTCATTTGCCTATAGCCTAATGTTTGAGCAAACATCAAATGATATTCATTTATTAAATTGCACAATGTTTCATCTTGAATCTCTTTGTTTGGTTTTATACGGTTTTTGTATTTATAATAAGAGCTTCTTGGGATATTTTGCATATTACATAACTTGCTAACCTTAATTCCT
>JABENI010000033.1 GCA_013332095.1 Candidatus Bathyoplasma sp. NZ | reverse complement strand
GAAATTTCATATCAAAATGTTACAGTATATTACCAAGTAGTTGAGAATAGTGATGCAAATGGACTGAGCATTATTCCAAGTATAAGAGCAGCAGAATTAGTAAAAGTAGAATTAGCTAAAGGTGAAAATTTCAGAGTAAAAATAGATAGTGGACAAGCATTGAAATATTATGTAGAAGTAGAAGGTGCAGAAGTTATAACTTCACAAACATATTATTTAAGTATAGATGCAAATGACAAGATATTTATAAATGCTGACATGAGTAACAATAATTTACTGTTAATATTAGGAATAATATCAGCAGTACCAATGATAGGAGCAGCAGGATTCTATGTTGTTAAAAAAAGATATTTGTAAAAGAATATTAAAAAAGTTTTAAATTAAAAGGGGCTGTAAATAAATAGAATTTTATTCTATTTATTGCAGTTTTTTTTTATTTTCGTGAAAATTTAAAAACAAGCATGACTAAAAAGCAAACAAGAGTTTGCTTTTTTAAAATATGAGACATAATATCAGGATATTATTATATCGTTTCTTTTTAATTTATTGTGGCTTTCATTAAATTAAATCCAATACACACTAAATCCCACTCAATTTTAACTCTTTCCATTGAAGTTGATTTTATATCTTCTAAATTTAGAATCTTCTTTTATAATACCAAATGCACCTTCTACTTGAATAGACCTTTGCATTCTCATATTAATTCCTTCTTCGGTATCAAGAAATTCTATAGCTTCTTTTTGGTATTCATCTAGTTGCTCATTAAAAGAAATTCTTTTATCATTTCCAGATTTGTTACCACAAGACTCTGTCAACATACATCCGCTACAGTCAGTTGATTTATATATTTTACTTTCACTTCCAAATTTTTCTCATATTTTTTATTTCGTTTTTGTTTATACATTCCAAATTTCATTGCAAGATTCATTCCGTATGTCTTACAATATGTATAATTATCATAACTTCCATATCCAGCATCAGCAACAGGATTAAGAGGATATTGATTATATAAATCCACGTATTTTTCGATTAAAGGAATAAAAGTACCAAAGTCTGCTCTATCTTGGAAAACCATCAGTAGTTACTATAAATTCATCTGCAATTTGCATATTGTATGCAGGTTTTAATTGACTATTTTGCAGATGATCATCTTTCAAATGCATAAAAGTAGCATCGTAATCAGTCTTTGCATAACTATTTCTATTTGTTCCGATAATTTTTAAATGTCTATTGTTTTCCCTCATCTTAACATACGCTTCATCCATTAATTCAAACATTTTCTGTATTTTGTTTTTTCTCTTACCTTTTCCATGGACAAATATAGTTTTTGACATTTTAACTATTCGTTTCAACACTCTGCTCATTTTCATTAATCTATGCTCAGTATAATAATCAAATTTTAAATTTTTCTGATAATTTTCAGGATATTCAATGTATCTCACTGAATTTTTAATATCGTATGCACCGTAAATTTCGTTAAGTGAATTAATATTTTCATTTATTTTTTTACCTAACTTAAAAATAGAACTCATAATTCTACCACGCCACACAAAAGAATATCTGTTTGCATCAGCTTCAAATTTAGTTCCATCTATATATATTGTTGTTAAATTAACATTAAATTGTTTGATAATATGCTTGTTTAAACGACCAAAAAGAATACTAGTCTTTCCTGCTAGTTTCTTAACAAAATTATTAATACTTGTGTGCGATGGTGCTTTATAATCACCTAGCAGATACATAAAATTTATATTCTCTTATACAAGCTTTACTAATTTCTCTTGATGTTCTAATTCCAGTCATAAAACCATCCAAAACTAGTTTTAATAAGACTACTTGATTAAGTGTTGGTCTACCAAATTTAGCAACACTTTTTTCAACAATTATCTCCACATTTATTTGGTGAAATAAGTAATCAAAAGTTCTAACCAGCGAATCCTTTGGAATAATTAACCCAATTTCTATCGGTAAAACTGACTGAAATATGTTATAATTACGTTGTATAAAATTTTGTGGTCATACTTATATTATACCAAAAAACTGTTGGAATTTAAAACTCCAACGGCTTTCTTGGTATTTAGAGACTTTTTTACAGCCCCTTTTAAATTGATATATTTTTAAACTTAAGTCTGAAATATTATATATAGGGAGTGCTAATTAGGGTTTAGAAAAAATGAATATTTGCAATAGTATTTTTGGAGAATTAATGGGAAAAACTAAAAAAATAGAGGTAACTGAAAATACTATAGCAGAACTTAGAGAAAAGATAACGATTAGTATTGATATAATCTATGATTAAATTAAAATTAATAGCACTTAATGAATCAAAATCATTAAAAGAAACATTGGAACAATTATTGATATGATGAATATACCAGTAACAACTAAGAGAACTGGAGTGAAAACAATTAAGTCAGCAGTAATATCTAAAGAAATTAAAGATGAATTTTAAAAAAAAAGCAAAAGTATTATCAAGATTTTGTTTCAAGGTTAACTTATAATACAAATGCGATAGAAGGAAGCACTTTAACTTTAGCTGGAACGACATCTCTATTGTTTAAAACAGATAATTTTAAAATTACTGCTACACAAAGAGAAATTAATGATGTTTATAATCATAAGAGAGCATTTGATTACGTAATAAAAATGATTGAAAATAAGCAAATTATTAATGAAGATGATATAAAAAAAATTAATAGTTTGGTCATAGGGTTAGAAAAAAACGATTATAGAGAAATTGAAGTTTATATAGCAGGTTCAAGTCATTTACCACCACATCCCAAAAACGTAAAAGAATTAATGTATAATTTAATAAAAGATTATGATTATTTAAAAAACTTAGAAATATATGAGCGGATTTCAATACTTCATCAAAGATTCGAAAGTATTCATCCATTTCAAGATGGAAATGGAAGAACAGGAAGATTATTAATGATTTATGAATTCATAAAAGCAGAAATAATACCAGGGATAAGTTTAAAAGAAGACAGGGAACTTTATTTAGAAAGCTTAGAGAAAAATGCTCTTAAATCACTTGAAAAAATCTTAAAAGAAAACTCAAAAAACGAAGCAGAAAGAATAAAGATATTTGAAAAAATTGAAAAAGATTTAAAAAGATAAATTAAGATGACCTTATCGGTCATTTTTTGTTTTCTAAATGAATTAAAGAGTTTACGTTTTGAAAATGAAAAATTATGTTTTTATATCTTGCAAGTATTGGTATTGTAATTAAATACAAAACAAAAAATTAAAATGTGAATTTTATCATTTGAGCTTGATAAAAAAATGGATTACTACATAGTAGAGGATATTTACGGAAATATAAATTTAAGTTGATGTATATGTTTTTTTTCAACTTCCCTCATTTTTATCGATTTTTGAATATATTAAAGGACATAAAAAACTAATATATTTTTAGGAGAGACAATAATATAATAATAATAAAAGTTGAAAAATCAATAAAATCATAAAGTCAAAAATGCTCTTAAATATACAAGTTTTGATATAAACAAAGGTGAAATTATAGAAATTGTTGATTAAAATGAACCATAAAACTACTCTGTTAGAAATTCTTTGACACTTAGAAATTATCAAAGTGATAAAATAAATATTTTGAATAATGATTTTACCTCTCAAAAATATAAGGATAATGTTAAAAGAAATATAGGTCTAATATTAAAAGAAATCAGATATTGACTGTATAAAATTTAAAGAGATTTTAGGTTTATTTGTTTTTATTTATGGAATAGTTGAAAAAGTTATAAAGAATATTACCCAAGAATTTGATTTAAAAGATTATTCGAATATTAAATAGCAAAAATGGTCAAGAGATTAAAGCAGAGATTTTTGCTAGCAATAGCATTTTTACATAATCCAGATTTTTTTTATATCACCGACAACTGACTTAAATTCTAGAGCGACACAGATATATATTCAAAATCAACAGAAGAAACAATTAGGTGAAATGAAAATAACATTGGAAGGTGCTATAAAATTGTTGAAACATAATCTAATAATTTTTTTCATCAATCCTTTTTTGTATTGTCAATTTTAATTTCCCTAGTATCTTCATCATCATCTATGCTAACTCAAAGACGAAAAATGTTACTGATATATATTTTTCGCAAAATATCTTCCAGTGAATATTATTTTAATATTTTTTTTGACAGTATTTTTAAATACTTAGATACAATATTTTAGAAATAAATAAGATGGAGTTTTTAAAAGAAGATTTTATCACCTATAATTGTCTATAACATTGTTTTAATTTATCCATTAAGAGGATTGATAATATCAATTTTAAGATTTGTTGAAATTATTCTAATTTCAAATTTTTTTTTTGCTATTCCGTTGTCAAATAATATATTCGATATTTAATATTCTTTACAATGTTTGTAGCGATTATTTGCTTCTTACTTTATCTCTCTATGATTTTTGAATAATTCAGACAAGTATATTTACAATAACTTCTTTTCAGTGGATGTTTTTTTCATTTAGAGGGTTACGTTTGTGGAATCAATGCTGCTTATTTTAAGATACCTAAGTTATGTAAATCCTATCATCGTATGAATTTAATATTAACAGACGTTTGGTTATAAAATAAAATAGAGTTAGTTAATGTTGTAGTATTGTAATAGGGGGTGTTATATGTTTATTAATTCTAAAATTTCAAGAAAGAATTGTTTCACAGTAATGAATATAGTAACTGGTTGGAAATATATTTTTGGATATTTTATTCTGCTTTTTTTGATGTTTTAATTAGTAGAGAAAATTTAAGGTGCAACATATTTTCACATTTTTTCACAGAGTGTTATTAGTGGAATACATTCGGTAATATGAACAAGACCTAAATTTTTAATAAAATGCAGTTTTAATAATAGTATTAAGCAATATTTATTATAGTAATGGAACATTTTTTTGATGTTATTTTAATTTTTATAAAAATGTTGCTACACAGGTTTCTGATTGATTGAGATTCAATATTATCGGTGTAGTTTACGGTATAAGTTACTGATGTTTGTTTCTAGCGGCATATGGAAAGCAATTGCTACAGATGAATTTATCATGTACTAAAATGTTTAAGTCATGCAATAAAGAAATTCGAACTTTAAGTTTATTTAAAATGATGAATTTGATTAAGCAGACAAATATTAATATTAAAGTTAATTAACTTTACTGTATTCATTTAAATAAAATTATAATTGCTTGAATAAATACCGACAGTAAGAAAATAGAGTTATATTCAAAATTTAATGAAATATAGGAAGAAAGTAAAAAGATTTAGCAATCAAAATGTTATAAAGAAACAGAAGTAATTCACTAAATAATATTGTGATTTCATTTTCAAAGGAAATTATTGAGTTAGAAAGCAAAATTGAAAAAACTGTTGAAAAGCAGTTTTTTGCTTAAGTGGTATATAAATAACAGGGAAAATTTTTTAATGTATAATATTAAATTAATTATTTCTTTATGTGTGAAGATAACACAAAATTTCAGTTATTATAAAATGGGCGAAAGATAAAAAGAGAAATAGCTATAAAAAATATTAGAAAAAGTTTTATCGGATGATTGATTGTGAAGATTTAAAAGTTATGGATATTTTAATGTTGTACTTTAATATTTTAAAATGTAATAATTTGTTTATTGAGATTTAAAACAGAATGGAAGATATATTTGAAACCTGTTCAATGTACAATGCCACAAAGTGATAGCACAAAAGGAAATTATTAATTTGAAGGAATTATCTGAGAAAATCATTCGCAGTTCTAAAGTAATTTAGTAGCAGAGGTTTAATTTTTATTGATTTTTGCCATTACAGAGCAGAAAATTTAAATATTGAGCATATAATTTGATTTTGTTTTATACAATATTTTAGAAGCACACAAAAAAATAATTAACACAATCAGGATAAATATCATTGAATAATCTCACTCATTAATATTGTATCGTTTTTGTTTTTTAAAAGAATTAATCAATATTGCTCAAAAATTTTTATTAAATATAGAATATTTTTTAAGAAAAGCAAAAATTTTAAGTAGCAGTTTAGCAACGTGTGGCTAGTAATTACTGAAAGTAGAATAATTGAAAAATAAGAATTAGAATGAAGAAAGGAAAATGAAAAAAATTAAAAAAGAATTGCTTTAGTTCATTGGGTTTTATAATAATTTTTAATTTAAAAGTAGGTAAAATAAATATCTGCGTAAATGAATATATGACTCTATTGCTTCCTACTAAGATCAATTTTAGTAACGAGGAGAAGATAGTAAAATCTGTTTGTGAAAAAATTTATTGAAGAGTAAATTAACAACAATGATTTTTAGAAAATTTTATTTAAGTAGAAATATATTTTTAGTATGAGAATATTTTTTTGTTTGAAATTGTGTGTTTTTTAGAGTTAAATTTTAGGCAAGATTTTCCTTTACAGGACAATTTATTCTATTATTTTAATGCTTAATAATAAAATATTATTTTTAATGATGGGAAATAAAATATTGCTTTTTTAAAATGAAAATGTTAAAATTAGATAGTATAAAGGTATAAATTATATATTTATTATATTAATAAAATTTATTAATAAATAAAGGAGAGAAAGATGAAAAAGAAACACTTAAATTGTTTTGTAAAGAATATTGTTAATAAAATGTTTATTGCGTTATTTCTGTTAGTTGGGATATTTTTGATTGTTACACAATTTTCTGTGTCGAAAGCAGCAGGAAATGATGCAGCAGATAACAAATCACCAGAAGGAAGTGCACCATTTACAGTAACTACTTTAGATACAACAATACCAGTAATAGTTGTAAAGGGATTTGATAGTGGACTCTTGAAAATATTGGTAGAACAGGATAACGCTTCAAATTGGATAGTACCAGAAGCAACAGCAAATGATGATACAGATGGAGATATAAGTGATGATATAGTAGTAACATACTTTAGAAGAACTGGCACCGAATTAGCAGATTTAGAGGCAGCAAGAGCAGAATTAGCAGTAGGAAATGATATACGTATAAGGTATGATGTAAGTGATGCAGCAAGAAATGATGCAGATGAAGTAAATGCAGTAGTAGAGACTGTTACATATAGTAATACTCAATTATACACCGTAACAGTAAGCGATATAATGATGCTAGGACGTATTGAAATGAATGGAAACGTAGTATTTGATGCTCGTACTCCATTCTCTTCTTCCGCGGAAATTAATTTAGCAGTAGAGGGAACTAATAAATTAGAAATACTTCCATATATAAACGATAGTCCCGTAGACGATATTGTTAGATATGTAATATGGGATAAAACAGCACCAGTAATAAATCTAGTACCAGGAGAGCAAGTGGATACAGATGCTGTTGCAACTTGGACAGCACCAAAAGCAACAGTAACAGATAATATAAATGAAGATTTCATAGCAGCAGCAACGTACTTTCAAGCAGATGGAACAAGTATAGATATAGTTGTAGCAAGAAGAGAATTAACAGAAGGAAGAAGTGTAATAGTAAAATATAACGCAAATGATAGTGCCGGAAATGCAGCAGTAGAAGTAAGTGCAACATTTACAGCAACTACAGTACCAGTACCAGTAATAGATGTAGAGGGATACCCAATATATGGGGGGTTAATTGAAATATTTGTAGAAATGGATAATGCTTTAAATTGGACAGTACCAAAAGCAACAGCAACTGATGCAAGTGGTTTAGATATAAGTGATGGTATAGCATTAACATACTATAAATATGCAGACTATAATCAAGAAAATAAAATAAGTATAGATTTAGCAATAGCAAGACTAGAATTAAAAGATGGAAGAACTGTACTTGTAGAATACAATGTAAATGATGCAGTAGGAAATGCAGCTATTACTTTAGTGGGATTTGTTTATTCAGATGATGAAGCACCAGAAATAGAGCAGCTAGACGATGGAGAAGTAACATATGAAAATCTTGCAACTTGGGTAGCACCAATAGCAACAGCAATAGATAATATAGATACAGGATTAACAGCAACAGCAACGTACTATAATGCAGATGGAAAGATAATACTTGTAGAAATAGCAAGAATGGAATTACATTATTCTGGCAGTTTACTAGTAAAATATAAAGTAACTGATGTAGCAGGTAATAGTGCACAAGAAGTAAGTGTAATATTTACACTAGCACCAGATGTAACACCACCAGAAATAGAGCAAGTAACAGGAACGATAGTGTTTCCAAAAATCATAGTAAAATGGACAGCACCAAATGCAATAGTAACAGATAATAGTCATTATAATAATGATGAAGTTTTCCTAGCAACAGCAACGTACTTTAAAGCAGATGGAACAACTTTAATAGGGTTAACGGAAGCAAGAGCAGAATTAACAGCAGGAAAAAGTGTAATAGTAAAATATAACGCAAAGGATGAAGCAGGAAATGCAGCAGAACCAGTAAGTGCAACATTTGAAGCATTTGATACTACATCACCAGTAATAGACCAAGTAGATGATGCAACAGTAAATACAAAAGATGCATTAAGTTGGAGAGAACCAAAAGCAATAGCAAATGATAATGTAGGAGTAGATATAAGTGATGATATAGTAGTAACATACTACAAAGCAGATGGAACTTTATTAACAGATTTAGAGGCAGCAAGAACAGAATTATATGCAGGAATAAATATAATAGTAAATTATAATGTAAGTGATGCAGAAGGTAAAAATGCAATACCAGTAAGGGCAACATTTACAGCATATGATAATACAGCACCAGTAATAGACCAAGTAGATGATGCAGATGTAAATATAGGAGATGCATCAAGTTGGATAACACCAGAACCAATAGTAATGGATGGTGCAGTTGATATAAGTGATAGATTAGATATAAAATACTACACAGAAGATGGAACAGAATTGTTAGATGAAGCAGCAGCAAGAGCAGAA
>JABENI010000032.1 GCA_013332095.1 Candidatus Bathyoplasma sp. NZ | reverse complement strand
TTACCTAAGGCAGAGATATATATCAATAAAACTTTTGTTGGAAAAACGAATTTTAACACATTTGGAGGCGGATCAAAAGGCAATAAAGTGATCATTTCTAGTGGAAGTACAGGTGGTACAAATAGAGCAATACTTATTGAAAACTTTGGGTCAGTAATTAATACTGGTGCTTATGATGTTTCAGTTCCAATTTCTGGAGGAGCAAGTGTAGTTAACGATTCAATATATACATTTGAATCTGATGAAAGACTTACAGGATACCAAGTAAATTATGAAAAATGGGTATTTGTAGAACCAACTTTTAAAATAACTGATATTCATTTAAAAAATGAACAAAACGATATAAGAGTATGTGATCGTTCAGGAAACATTGCTACTTATACAGTTTATTATTTTGCAGAAGAAAATCCATATGAAGAAGATTTTGAACCCGCACCCTACATACCAATAACAACTGTTGATTTTCCTCAAATTAATCAAAAATAAAAAAGAGGGTATACTAAGTAGTGAAGGGGAAAAATTAAAAAAAAGAATGCTAATCAGTAATTGGAAAACTGTTAACAAAGAGATAAATAAATATTAATTGAAGACCTATTGAACATAGTGATATGATACTTCCAAAGTAGACATGTAATTTATAAAAATTACATTATATATTTTGGAGGTATTTTTATTATGGGAAGAAATTTAAAAATAAGCAAAGAAATTAAAACAAAAATATGCAAGGACTACAAAAATGGTATAGGCGATTTTCAAAGTATTAGTAATGCATTAGGAACGGTACGTGAGTGGTATGGACGATTTATAAAACATGGAGAGGATGTACTCAATCAAAATAAAACTAATAAAAGTTATATTAGTTCATTCAAAAGAGAATATTGTAAAGGAGTATAAAAGTGGTTGTATTTCTTATCGCAAATTATCTTACAAACACAACATAACAAGTTCTTTAGTTAAAAAATGGATAAGAATGGATAATAGTGGTATTGAACTAAAAGATTATAATCCAAAATCTGAGGTGTATACGTGTAAGAATAGAAAAACAACTTACGAAGAAAGAATAGAAATTATTACTTTTGTACTAGAAAATGACATGGACTATAAAAGTGCTGTTAGTAATATTGGATTAAATATCAATCCATTTACTCGTGGACTAAGAGGTAGCTATCAAATGGTAATGAAGCTCTTAAAGATAATAAACGAGGTCCTAAAAATTATTCTGTTAATTTAGGTGAGATAGACCGATTAAAACACGAACTTGAAGTCGAAAGAAAGAAACGTGAATTTGCTGAATTGAAAGTGGAAGTTCTTAAAAAAAACAAGATATTGAGGAAAAACTCTATCGAAAATAAGATAAATATCAATTTATGAGTCAATTGACTTTTTTTCATTGAAAGGAATTAAGGTTAGCAAGTTATGTAATATGCATAACATCCCAAGAAGTTCTTATTATAAATACAAAAACTGTATAAAACCAAACAAAGAGATTCAAGATGAAACATTGTGCAATTTAATAAATGAATATCATTTGATGTTTGCTCAAACATTAGGCTATAGGCAAATGTTTGTATTTATTAATAGACTAAACTCAAAAATCCTAAAGTAAGGGATATATTTACCGATTAATGAAACACCTAGGACTGAAATCCTAAAATAAGAAGAAAAAAAATTAACAGACAAAGAATTAAGGCTGAATATACTGCCGAAAATATTCTTTCAAGAAATTTTGTTGCCGATAAACCGAATGAAAGGTGGTTGACTGATGTTACTGAATTTAAGATAAATGGAGAATCAAAGAGGCTTTATTGGAGTCCAATCTTGGACCTATACGATAAAAGTATTATTACTTATAATTTATCATACAGGAATAATAATCAATTAGTATTTAAGATGTTTGACGATGCCTTAATTAAATATCCATTAGCTAAACCTATCTTCCATAGTGACTAGGCTATCAGTATACATGTAAATCTTACGAGGCTAAGTTAGTTAAACAAGAGATTACACAAAGCATGTCAAGACCTGGTAAAGTCATTGATAATGGACCTATGGAAAGTTTTTTCGGAACATTAAAATCTGAAATTTATATTGGAAAGGAATTCGCAAACTATAAAGATCTTGAAATGAAAATAAGCAAGTTTATATATTATTATAATAACCGCAGGTATCAAGAAAAATTAAAATGCATGAGTCCGATGGAATATCGAATTCATGCATTGCAATAGTTTTATTTAATTATGTGTCTACTTGACAAGTACCAGTTTACTATATTCAATAGGGCTTTTATTTTTTAATTTTAAACTAAAGCAATCATTGTTGTAATAACATAAATAATCATTTATCGTTTGGTAGATATTATAGTCCTCTGTGTAGTGTTTGTAAATTCATCTAAATCAGTGATGTATGCATCATTAAACAGATCAATATTGATTGCTAGATCATATTTTATTATTATGATTATTCCGTATTATTGTAATATCTACTATTATAACTTCAAATACTCTACTTACATTCTAAGAAGTAATTTTTCTGAGAAAATTTATCTCTCAAGCCACTTTTCTGATAACTCTTTCTAGATTTTGATTAACGTTTAATTTTTGACAACATCTATGGAATAATCAATATAGACAGCAACCCCCTATTTCTTCTTATAATATATTAATTTATCCCTGGATAGCCATAAAAAGGATATTTTTTATTCACTTGCAGTATTTATCTAGGTAACTCGTTACGATTCGCTTGATATTGATTTAAATGTTTATCCGCATGTTTCATATAGTTATAGTGGCTATTTCTTGAAACTTAAAAAAACTTAGATAACGAATTAACATTATATCTATTTTTTAATTTTCTAATTATTTCTTTTGATTGAACACCTCTTTAAAATTACTCCCTTTTTTAAAAGAGCATATTCTAATAACGGAATTTTTGGAGAATTTTTTTAGATGGTAATCCACCGAATGGGTTATCTGATTTTCTTGTATTATTAAGAGATTCATAGATGTCTCCATAATATTTTTTAATTCAATGATAAACACCCTATGTGCTATGCTGCTCTTTTAAATATAATATATAAGCATAAAAAAAGTTAACGGACTTTTTCTGTCCGTTAATAATGTACCGATTCATAAATTTGGAATAATCTTCAATAAAAAATAGAGAATGCTAAAAAATAATTAAAACTAAAATAGACAAGTCTAGTTGGAAAGACCTATTGAAATCAAAAGAATTAGTTTAGGGGGGAAATAACATTAGAAATTAGAGTAGATGAAAGCGAAAAAATAGTAATTGAACAATGAGAATAGGGAAAAAAACTAGTATAATATTAGTATCAGTATCGTAATATTAAATAGTATTAAAAAAAAATAAAATAATTCCATTTTTTACCATAACATGCTATAATGGTAATAAATGAATAAGAAAGGGGAATTATCAATGAAAGAAGGAAAAAGTATTTTTAAAAAAATTGGTTATTTACTGATGATAATAACATTAACAGTAGTAGCGTCTTTAGCACCGAAATTTATAGAAAAAGAGGTAAATGCAGCAATTATTAATGGGGATTATACTACCACTGAATCGTATCAGATAAAATTAGATACTGGACGTACAGCGGAATATTTAGGCAACAATAAAGATTATTATGGACCGAGGATAACGTCTTATAATGTATTTAGTAGAGATGTAATATACGATAATACAGCACCAACACTACCAACAGTAGTAATATCAAGTAATAATAAAAATAACACCGAATTTGCAAAAGCAGGAGATACAATAACTTTAACAATGATAGCTAGTGAGGACATCCAAACCCCAACAGTAACAATAGCAGGGCAAACTGCAACAGTATTAGGAAGTGAAAGTGTGTATACTGCAAGTTATACAGTAGCAGGAATTCCAGAAGGAGTAGTTGGAATTAACATAACATACGCTGATAAAGCAGGGAATGCTGGTACGGTAGTAACAGCAACAACAGATTCAAGTACAGTAACAGTAGATAAAACTAGACCAACATTAAAATCAGTAATAACGAAAAGTAGCAATCATAACACAGAATTTGCAAAAGAACTAGACACAATAACGTTATCATTAATGGCTAGTGAGGATATCCAAACACCAACAGTAACAATAGCAGGAAAAACAGCAACAGTAACAGGAAATGGAACTATATATAAAGCAGTTTTAGTAGTAAATGAAACAACTCCAGAAGGAGTAGCAGCAATTAACATAACATATGCTGATAAAGCAGGGAACGCTGGTACTGCAGTAACAGCAACTACAAGTCCAGTAATAGTAGATAAAACTAAACCAACATTATTAGCAGTAACAATAGAAAGTGATAACGATGATTCAACATCAGCAAAAATAGGAGATACTATTACATTAAGGTTTACAACAAGCGAAGCGTTAATAACAATAGCGACAGTAACACCGACAGTAACAATAGCAGGAAAAACAGTAACAGTAACAACAGTAACAGGAAGTGGAAATGAATATATTGCAACCTATACAGTAAGTGTTGAAACTCTTGAGGGATTAGTGGAAATTAACATAAGCTATGCAGATCAGGCAGGGAACGCTGGTACGGCAGTAACTGCAACAACAGATTCAAGTACAGTAACTGTAGATACAGCGATACCAGCGATACCAGCATTACCAACAGTGACAATAGAAAGTGATAATAATAATCCAAAATTAGCACAACTTGGAGATACAATTACAGTATCAATGACAGCAAATAAAGATATAGAAATGCCAACAGTAACAATAGCAGGACAATCAGCAACAGTAACAGGAAGTGGATATATATATACTGCAACTTATATAGTAGCAGCAGAGGTTCCAGAAGGAGTAGCAGGAATTAACATAACATATATCGATACGGTAGGGAATGTTGGTTCGCCAGTAACAGCCACTACAAATTCAAGTATAGTAACAATAGATAAAACTGCACCAACATTACCAATAGTAACAATAATAAGTAATAATGGAATTAATACAGAATTTGCAAAACTAGGAGATACAATTACTGTATCAATAACAGCTAATGAGAACTTACAATTGCCAACAGTAATAATTGCAGGAGAAGCAGCAAATGTAATAGAAAATGGGACTAGATATACTGCAACTTATATAGTAAATTCAACTACTCCAGAAGGAGTAGCAGGAATTAACATAACGTATGCTGATGAAGTAGGGAACATTGGTAATCCAGTAACATCAACAACAAATTCAAGCACAGTAACTGTGGATAGAACATTACCAATATTATCAACAGTAACAATAAAAAGTGACAATGCAACTCATCCAACCTTAGCAAAATTAGGAGATAAAATAACAGTCTTAATAACTTCTACTGAGGACATACAAACAATAACTGTAACAATAGCAGGACAAACAGCAAATATAATAAAAAATGGTAATACATATACCGCAAATCATACAGTAATGCAAAATACTACTGAAGGATTTGCAGAAATTAAAATAACATATGCTGATGAAATAGGGAACGTTGGTACTGCAGTATTAGCAACAACAGATTTAAGTACAGTAATAATAGATAAAACAGCACCGACACCACTAACAGTAACAATAGGAAGTGATAATAATAATTCAATATTAGCAAAAATAGGAGATACTATTACATTAAAGTTTACAGTTAGTGAAACGGTAATATCAATACCAACAGTAACACCAATGGTTACAATTGCAGGACAAAGAGCTACTGTAACAGGAAGTGGAGACACATACGAAGCAACTTACACAGTAGTAGCAAAAACTCCAGAAGGAGTAGCTGGAATTAACATAAGATACGCTGATGAAGCAGGGAACGCAGGTATTCCAGTAATAGCAACAACAGATTCAAGTACAGTAACTGTAGATAAAACATTACCGACTTTATCAACAGTAACAATAGAAAGTGATAATGATGATTCAACATTAGCCAAATTTGGAGATACAATAACTGTATCAATAATAGCTAGTGGAAATATACAAACACCAACAGTAAAAATAGCAGGAGAACCAGCAACAGTAACAGGAAGTGGAGATACATATAGTGCAACTTATACAGTAGCAGCAGAAACTCTTGAAGGAGTAGTAGGAATTAATATAGCATATGCTGATGAGACAGGGAACGCTGGTACGGCAGTAACAGCAACAACAGATTCAAGTACAGTAACAGTAGATAGAACAGTACCGACATTAGCAACAGTAACAATAAAAAGTGATAATAATGATACAACATTAGCCAAATTAGGAGATACAATTACATTATCAATAATAACTAATAAGAACATAAAAATGCCAACAGTAACAATAGCAGGACAAACAGCAGCAGTAATTGGAAGTGGAGATACATATGCAGCTACTTATAAAGTAGTAGCGGAAACTCCAGAAGGAGTAGTAGGAATTAACATAAGATACGCTGATGAAGCAGGGAACGTAGGTATTCCAGTAATAGCAACAACAGATTCAAGTACAGTAACAGTAGATAGAACAGTACCGACATTAGCTACAGTAACAATAAAAAGTGATAACAATAATCCAACATTAGCAATTGAAGGAGATATAATAACAGTATCTATAACAGCTAGTGAAAACATCCAAACACCAACAGTAACAATAGCAGGACAAACAGCAATAGTAACAGGAAGCGGAAATAGATATACTGCAACTTATACAGTGGAAGTAGGAATTTTAGAAGGAATAGCAGAAATTAACATAGCATATGCTGACGAGGTAGGGAACATCGGTACTCCAGTAACAGCAACAACAGATTCAAGTTCTGTAACAATAGATAAAACTATACCAACATTAGCAACAGTAACAATTAAAAGTGATAATAATGATCCAACATTAGCAAAAGTAGGAGATACAATTACCGTATCAATAATTGCTGATAAAAACCTACAAACACTAATAGCAACAATAGCAGGACAAACAGCAATAGTAACAGGAAGTGGAAATACATATAGTGCAACTCATACAGTAGTAGCAGAAACTCCAGAAGGAGTAGTAGGAATTAATATAGCATATGCTGATGAGGCAGGGAACGCTGGTTTAGCAGTAACAGCAACAACAGATTCAAGTACAGTAACAGTAGATAGAACAGTACCGACATTAGCAACAGTAACAATAAAAAGTGACAACGATGACTCAACATTAGCAAAAATAGGAGATACAATTACATTGAGTTTTACAGTTAGTGAAACGATAATAACAATACCAACAGTAAAAATAGCAGGACAATCAGTAACAGTAACAGAAAATGGAAATAAATATGAAGCGACTTATACAGTAGTAGCAGAAACTTCAGAAGGAATAGTAGGAATTAATATAGAGTATGCTGATGAGGCAGGGAACGCTGGTACGATAGTAACAGCAACAACAGATTCAAGTACAGTAACAGTAGATAGAACAGTACCGACATTAGCAACAGTAACAATTGTAAGTAATAATAGAATTGATTCAACATTAGCAAAAGTAGGAGATACAATAACAGTATCTATAACAGCTAGTGAGAACATCCAAACACCAACAGTAACAATAGTAGGACAAGTTGCAACAGTTTCAGGAAGTGGAGATACATATGCAGCTACTTATACAGTAGTAACAGAAACTCCAGAAGGAGTAGTAGGAATTAATATAGCATATGTTGATGAAGTAGGGAACGCTGGTTTGGCAGTAACAACAACAACAGATTCAAGTACAGTAACAGTAGATAGAACAGTACCGACATTAGCAACAGTAACAATAAAAAGTGACAACGATGACCCAACATTAGCAAAAATCGGAGATACAATTACATTAAGTTTTAAAGTTAGTGAAACGATAATAACGATACCAACAGTAAAAATAGCAGGACAATCAGCAACAGTAATAGGAAATGGAGATGAATATGAAGCGACTTATACAGTAGTAGCGGAAACTCTAGAAGGAGTAGTAGGAATTGACATAAGATATGCTGATGAGGCAGGGAACGCTGGTTTAGCAGTAACAACAACAGATTCAAGTACAGTAACGGTAGATAGAACAGTAGCGACATTAGCAACAGTAACAATTGTAAGTAATAATAGAATTGATTCAACATTAGCAAAAGTAGGAGATACAATAACAGTATCTATAACAGCTAGTGAGAACATCCAAACACCAACAGTAACAATAGTAGGACAAGTTGCAACAGTTTCAGGAAGTGGAGATACATATGCAGCTACTTATAAAGTAGTAGCAGAAACTTCAGAAGGAGTAGTAGGAATTAACATAGCACATGTTGATGAAGCAGGGAACGCTGCGACAGTAATAGCAACAACAGATTCAAGTACAGTAACAGTAGATAGAACAGTACCGACATTAGCAACAGTAACAATAGTAAGTGACAACGATGACCCAACATTAGCAAAAATCGGAGATACAATTACGTTAAGTTTTAAGGTTAGTGAAACGATAATAACAATACCAACAGTAACACCAACAGTAAAAATAGCAGGACAATCAGCAACAGTAACAGGAAATGGAGATACATATGAAGCGACTTATACAGTAGTAGCGAAAACTCTAGAAGGAGTAGTAGGAATTGACATAAGATATGCTGATGAAGCAGGGAACGCTGGGTTACCAGTAACAACAACAACAAATTCAAGTACAGTAACAGTAGATAAAACAGTATCGACATTAGAAACAGTAACAATAAAAAGTGATAACGATAATCCAACATTAGCAATTGAAGGAGATACAATAACAGTATCTATAGCAACTAGTGAGAATCTACAAACACCAACAGTAACAATAGCAGGACAAACAGCAATAGTAACAGGAAGTGGAAATACATATAGTGCAACTCATACAGTAGTAGCAGAAACTCCAGAAGGAGTAGTAGGAATTAATATAGCATATGCTGATGAGGCAGGGAACGCTGGTT